>NZ_JBALVJ010000073.1:0-15169 GCF_036961165.1 Sulfitobacter sp.
GCGCTATGTCGCAGCCGTTTCTGCGGCCCATTATTGCTGTGCGTTTTACAAACGGTAGCAGTTCTCAAAAACACTACGGTTTTCATCAAACTCAATGATAGCCTCATCATAGGCTTCTATGTGTCCATTGTATTTTAGCGGGATTCCCAAACGCCGGATCTGCTCAAACAGGTCCATATCCAAATCAGGCGGCCGCTCCCCAAAATGTTTTGTCGCGCCCTCGAACGCCAATTCGTTGAAGAGCAAATTGGCAATTTTCATTTCCTGCTCGTTCATATGTAGCTCTCCTAAATTTACTATGCAGTCTAAGGTCTTCAACTTGGATCACCCCATTGACGCGACCCCATCATCACAATCAGTCCTGTCATTTTCGAGCTGCCCCAGGTCAGGAAGATCCCGCAGGCTATGCAGATCAAACGTCGCCAGGAACTCGGGCGTTGTCACAAACGTATGTGGCGCGCCGGGCCGCGGACTTTTCGGACCATTGCCGATGAGACCCTTGTAGCGCAACCGGCTGAGCAGATCGCGGTTGATCTCCTTGCCAAAGATGTCGGCCAGCCCGGCCCTGTCGATGGGTTGGTGATAGGCGACGGCGCAGAGCACCCCCATCTCTTCTTCAGAAAAGTTGTGTTGCTGCTCGCCAACGTCAGCGGCGGTTCGGATGGCTGTGGCATAGTGCGGCCGTGTCCGGAACATCCAGCCCCCCGCCACAGGCACAATCTCATAAGGTTTGGCTTTCAGGTCGGCCTGGATGTCGTCAATCAACAGATCGATGTTCGCCCCCTTCCCCACCACGAGTAATAAGGCTTCTCGCTCCACCGGTTTGCTGCTGGCAAAGATCACCGCCTCGATGCGGTTCATCCACTCGCGCCATCTCAACTCATCAGGCAGATCGTCAAGCTCACGATCCAGTACCTCGAGGTTTTCGTCTTGTTTGCGCGCGGCCACCATCACGCAACCCCATACAGCCGGAACGTAGGCCGACCGGTCAATTCACGGACAACGCCGAGCTCGATCAGACGTTCGCAGAGCCGTCTTGCCGAACGCGGTGTCATCAAGTTGCTCGTTCCAAGAATGGTGGGTGACAACATGGTGGACGGCAGCACCGCGTCTTCAGACAGGAATAGCTGAACTGCCTCGTCTGATCCCTTCGACCGCAGCTTTGGCGCGACGGCGCGAAGCCGCGCCGCACGGCGGGCGAGGTCATGGGCCAATCGCACGGCGTCCTGCGCAGCACGCGCAATCGCGATGTAACAGTCGACCCGGACGTCCTCGCCATCGCTGGCCGCGCGCAACGTCTTGCGGTTCACATTTAGTCCAAAAAGAGGAAGTGGCCGTTCCCATCCCAAGGTCTGCGCAAGAATAATGTCAGCGCACACAAGGGCGACCTCTTCTTTTCGCGGGAAGGCCTGAACAATGTCGGTGAGGATCAAGACCGATCTAGCGACAGGACTGGCACTCGCATCCTCAGCGCGAACGATCCAATCCGGCAGATACTCTTGCATGTCTTCCGGCAGCAAAGCCTGCAGTCGTTTTTTCCATCCGGGATGGCGAAGGGAGATCGCGGTGCCTTCGCGCCAGAACGCCAACATGTCTCCGTCAGGACCCATCGCATCGCCTGGGACGGTCAGGAGATAGGCATCGCGCAACTCGACCTCAGTCACCGCCCTGCCCTCAATCTTGCTGCCATGGACGGCTGCGCGCAGCGCAAGCCTGGTCCTAAGGAGATCGATCGGTACGCCGTTGTTTTGATCATTGAGCAACACATGCAGCAAAGAAAGCGCGGCCCCACTAGAAAACGCAGCGTCTTCAAGGCAATCTGGTGCTTGTTGATCGAAGACCCAAGACGGCAGAATGGGTTTCGGGAAGGTGTCAGGATCATGATCCTGATTTAGCAACTGGTTCATACAAATCAACTTATCTGACAACGGCGCTTTAAGCTACCATTTAGATATCTAACCGCCCCACCTTACAGCTCTTTTCTATGTCCAATAAGTTTGCCTTATCGGACATAGGTACATATGCTCAGCGCCATGTCAAAAATGAACGAGAAATTATCCTCAGGACCAGCAAATGCACCTTCCCTCAACGAAGACGGCGAAAGCGATGCTTCATATACCGAGGGCACAGGCGTTCCCGACCATGTCGCTGGATCGGGCTCTCTCGACCGCCTCGTACATACAGCTCGCGACTACGCACGTCATGCGACGGCTGAGAACACGACAAAGGCTTATGCCAAAGACTGGGTGCACTTTTCGAGTTGGTGTCGCAGACGGGGGGCGAACGCGTTGCCTCCAAGCCCGGAACTGATCGGGCTCTACATTGCGAACTGTGCAGCGCCCGACACCAAGGCCCCTGCCCTCTCGGTATCGACCATCGAACGCCGCCTGTCTGGCCTCGCCTGGCACTACCAGCAGCGCGGCTTTGCACTTGACCGTAAGGACCGGCACATCGCGACTGTTTTCGCTGGTATCCGGCGTAGGCACGCGCGGCCGCCCGTTCGAAAAGAAGCGGTATTGGCGGAGGATATCTGCGCGATGATCGCCACTCTGCCCTTCGATCTCCGTGGCTTGCGGGATCGCGCGATTTTGCTGATCGGATATGCGGGCGGTCTGCGTCGGTCCGAGATTGTCAGCCTGGACCACGGCAAGGACGATACCCCTGACAGCGCTGGTTGGGTGCAGATAGAGGACGACGGCGCAGTGCTGTTTCTGCGCGGCAAAACCGGATGGCGCGAGGTCGAGATTGGCCGCGGCTCCACCGACCAAACCTGCCCTGTGCATGCGCTGGAACACTGGCTGCACTTCGCCAAGATTGACTTTGGTCCGCTCTTCCGACGTATCAGCCGTGACAACAAGCGCGCCCTCGATGCGCGCCTCTCTGATAAACACGTGGCGCGGTTGATCAAACAAACTGTATTGGATGCTGGTATCCGCAGCGAGTTGTCCGAGAAAGATCGCCTTGCCCTGTTCTCCGGGCACAGCTTGCGGGCTGGGCTGGCTTCGAGCGCTGACGTCGACGAGCGCTACATTCAAAAGCAACTGGGTCATGCATCCGTTGAGATGACGCGGCGGTATCAACGGCGCCGGGATCGGTTCCGCGTCAACCTGACGAAGGCTGCCGGGCTCTGATCTCTGTGACTTTCTCTGCGCCGGTTTGGTAATGGAAGCTCCTTCAACGGCCTCGTTGGAAGAAAATTGTCCGCGGACAATTGCTGGTTCAAGCTGCATAGTTCTGAGCCGTAGCAAGACGCCGTATTAATTTCTCAGGACTAAAGCCTTCACTCTTTGAGCCAGTAGTGATTGAGCGAAAGTATGCACCTACCGCTTTGATTTTGTCATGGAACTGCATGATTGCCCATACTGTCGCTGCGGCCCTTAGAGGACCAAGCCGTTCGTGTGCTGCTTCATAGCTTTGATTAGTAATCCCTATCATCGGTGCAAGCGTTCGAGCGTGAGCTACGACATCATGGATTGTCTTAATCCTTTTAAGCGAAAATTCGGCTGCCCTTGGACAAGCTGATAGCAATTCTGGGATCGTGATAGGAGCATCGGAAATTTTAAGAGGCGGTTCTTTTTTTAGAGCAACCCTCTCTTTATCAATATGTTCTTTATTTGACTTATGATAGTGCCGGACAAATTGACCGTCACTGGCGGTCATAGTTGTCGTCAAATTAGGAGTTTGATCATCTGTTGCCTCGGCTTCAACTTCAGTGGCTGGAAGGTCTAAGAGGATCTGTTCGCAGTCCCGGAGTGATAATTTGCGGCGAAGGATACGGAAGATGCTGAGGGCCGTGTCATCGTTTGGGTTGGCTGTGAGGCTGGCATTGGCCGCTGCGCGGATTTTGGTGCGCAGGTAATCAATCTGCTCCCGTTCCCTCAGGACCTCGGCAGCCATTGCAGCAATTTCATGTAGACGGGCAAAGAGTGGTGAAAGGTCAAAGCCAAACCGAAGAGCCTTGCCCTCGTAGTTGTTGTGCTTGGTGAAGCGCTTGCGATTTGGGCTGTCACGGCGCACCAGTAGACCAATCTCTTGCAACGTTGCCGCGTGACGTCTGATTGTTCTGTCTGAGATGCCGTTGCGTCGAAATGTGAGTGTTGCGTTCGATGCAAACACTGTGTGGTGGTTGCGCTTTGGCGCCAGGCACGAAAGCATCGCGTCTAAGGTCGAAATCACTGATGCGCTGAGACCGAGATGCGGAGCCGCGTTGCGGAGCGTTGCTACGACGATGTGACGCTCTGGAATGTAATTGTCCGCGGACAATACTTCACTGGTCCGCAGCCCGGTGGGTGCAGTTGCTTGTGTAAATGCCATGTTTTTTCACGACAACCTGATGTGAAAGGCACCAAAATCTCTGAAAATCAGAAAAAAGGCCGCAAATCTTCGGCAACCGAATCGGTTGTTGTTGACTGACGAGGAAAAGCTGGTAAATCTGAAAGTGCAAAGAACAGATTGGGCTCTCCTAGGGAAACCTTGGGGGGCTCTTTCTTTTTTGGGTTGTTGGTCGTGCTCCTCTTTTAAGTTTTACTGCTCGGTCGACATCAGTCAGGCATTTGCTCTGACTGCCACGCCTCATAGAGACGCGTAAGCTCAGCTTCTGCGTTGTTACGCATCCACTGGGCAAATTCTGGGGCATCAGACTTCGACAGCTTGAATGTCAAAGCACGGGCCGTTTCTTTCACTTCTGCCAAAGCCGTCCCATCACTAAGTTTGATGGAGAGGGTAGGGGGTGCGGCTGGGTTGTCTGGGGCTTTAGATTTCAGCGCCTGAGTAATGGCGTCACTGACCATGCTAAAGCGGTCGTCTGAGCTCTTGGCAGCATTAAACTGAAGTGTCGCGGTGATCTGTTCAAGATCGACGCTATCGCTGCGCGACTGGTCCGCGAGCTCTTCCCAACGTCTGCGTCCAATGCCATGGGCGGACCCAATCTGCTCAATGACTGACTTTGGAATAGAGCGCGCAACTTTGGTCATGCGGGAAAGCATTGGTTTGTCCACAGCAAGGGCATCGAGAATGATTGCCTGCTCATAGCCACTTGCGGCCAGTTCAGCCGCAAAAAGCGCTTTTTCAATAAAACTGGGGTCCAGACGCTGGGTGTTCTCTTGCCCCTGGGCGAGAATTGCCTCTTCGTCGGAAAGAGACCTGACAAGTGCCTTTGCGGGGATGCCAAGCGATCGCAAGGCCCGCAATCTGCGGCGACCATAGACGATTTTGTAGTGTCCGGGTTTGTCAGCGATGGGGCGCACCATAATCGGTACTTGTTGGCCGTGCGCCTTGATGCTCTCAGCTAGCGTTACGACATCGGCATCGGAGAAAGAGAGACGGTCCTTGGGACCGTTCTCTTCAATGACATCAACGGAGATTTCTCTCACCGCGTTGCTCGCGACATCTTTCAAAGTGGACTTCACGCCGCTCATTGCGCCCGTATTTGGGAAACGTGCCTTTTGTTCTCCGGCCGGTGCCGCAGTGCTGGCCGCATCGGGCGGGGGAGGGGGCTGGAAAAGGTTTCTACGGGCCATTAGTCAGTTTCCCTTCCCCAAGCTTGCTGGATCGTCTTTTCAAACTCATCCGCTACGCCGTTAACGGACTCTAGTATGCGGGTTAGTGTCTTCTTTACGACTTGCGAGGGATCCAGCTCATAGATGGTTTGCTGCGTCATCCCAGCGTCGGAGATCGCTGTAGATTTGAGCATCGGTGTGGTCAAAACCTGATCGAGGAGAATGGAACGCAAGAAACCCGCCATTTGTGACTGGGGTACGTCCGTGGGCTCATATCGAGCGATCAAGAACTTAAGGAAGTTCCAGTCGATGGGGCCCGCCGCCTCTTCAAGAGTTTGAACAGTTTCGCCAGCCATTTCAAGGAATTGCGCCATTGAGGCGACATCCAACATGCTGGGAACGACCGTGATCAGAAGGCCTGTTGATGCCAGCAGAGCGGTCATCGTTGTAAAACCAAGCTGTGGCGGGCAATCAATGATGACGAGATCGTAGTCTGCTTCGATCTCGTCAAGAGCGATCGCAAGGCGCTGTGTGAATGGCGGGTCGATCTTGTGCTGAAGCGCATAGGCCGTTTCGGTCTCATACTCCGATAACAACAGGCCCGCAGGAGCGAGATCGAGGTTGTGAAAATAGGTATTTCGGATGACTTGGCTCAACGGAGCCGGGTCTTCGTATTTTAGTGCGTCATAGATCGTCCCGCTCTCAGCAAATTCGATCTCGGGACGGTATCCAAACATTGTGGTCAAGCTGGCTTGGGGGTCCATGTCAATTGCGAGAACCCTATAGCCACGCAAGGCGTAGCGTTGCGCCAAGTGGATCGCACTGGTCGTTTTGCTTGAGCCGCCTTTGAAGTTGACGATGGAAATAACCTGAAGGGCGTCGTTCTCGCGACGTCCAGGAAGATATGTTTCACCATTCCGACCAGTTTTCGCCATCACGTGGCGGATTTGGTCAATCTCTTGGGCAGTGTATAGTCTGCGACCTCGAGAATCCGTCTCTACATCAGGGAAATCGCCTTCCTGATGACGTGTCCTGAGGTTGGACATGCTGATGCCAGTAAGCTCTGATACTTCAGCAGGATGAAACTTGCGCAGCGCTTTTCGACTATCGGGCTGGAAGCTATTTCGCATATGGTTGTTTAGCGCTTCCGACAGGCGGGCAGCGTTCGATGCAATGGATGCTGCGATGGAACTGGTAACTACAGTTTTCATGTTCGAATTCATTCTGCCCTCACGACCTCTTAGCCGGCCGCCTGTGTTTCGTCGCTAAACAGCGTGATTTGCGTCAGCTTGCGACAACTGAACTCATGACACGCAAGTTATCCCCAGGCAACAAATTTTTGCGGTGATATACCTTTAGCTAGGAGTGGCAAGTTAAAGTGGGCACTCAATCATTCCCTGTAACGCTTTGTTATTATGAAAGATAAAGCGTTCCAAGTAGCTTAACGCAAGATATTGTGGAGGTATGCTAGCTCACCCCAATAGGTTGTCACCGTCTCTAGCTTTCGAATCGACAGTAATGCAAATAGCTTTGTCGAATTTTCATCAGAGCCCGCAGATTACTATGAAGAACTGTATAGTAGGCTGTAGTATTTGTTCCGAAGATGGAGAACGACTTGCCACGCATGATTTCAGCGACAGTCGCTGTATGTGAACCACTTTGGTCTGGAACCGATTGTTCTCGAAAGCGGCCATTGGCGGTCGACGCAGCACGCAGTCGATACTGTGATGCGCACTGACGGCTGCAATATGCGATGTACCAGGCTTGGCAATACTGTGGGTCCGGCACATTTCTTACCTCAACAATCAAGTGATTAGCCGCACTCACTCTCGTTGATGTAAAATATCCGGCTCGTGTCCCCACCTTGTCCTTTGAAAGCGCAGCATAAATTCGGCAAATCTAAGACATCCTCAAACACGAAAGGAAGACAGGATGTCGAAAACGAAAGCTATGAACTCTAAAGCGGCGGGACGTATTCAATCCGCAACGGCCGCAAAGACCGGCGGGCAAGCAGCAAAAGGCAGTTTCTGTCGGACATTCTGGGCGCGCCAGTTGACCGACCGCAGGTGACAGAGACAACCGCCCTTGGCGCAGCGTGGCTGGCCGGACAGCGTGCGGGGCTTTACCCCGACATGGCAGGCTTTGCGGAAAACTGGGCGTTGGAGCGTACCTTTACCCCCACGATGCAAGAGGAAGATCGCGCAACACACTATGCGGCGTGGCGTAGGGCAGTGCAGGCGACACTTAGCGCCTGATGCTTATGGTAAAGGCAGGCAAACCTTGCAATGATGGTATATCAACAACGTAACGCATAGGCTGTCTGATGACCTCCACCACCGCGCCGCTGCCCGACCACGAAGTGACCTACCGCAAGGCCCGCGACCTGATCCTGTTCGGCGAGCTGTTGCCGGGCGCAGCCGTGACCATTCAAGGCATCGTCGACCGCCTAGGCACAGGGATCACCCCTGCGCGTGAAGCGATCCGCCGTCTCACGGCAGAAGGGGCACTGCGCGCCAGCGATAACCGCCGCCTGATGGTGCCTGAGTTGACGTTAGAGCAGCTCCAAGAACTGACCTATGCCCGTACCGGGATTGAGCCGCAGATCGCACGGTTGGCCGCCGTTGGGATTGAGCCTGCGGATATCGACGCGCTTGAGCAGATCGATGCAGAGGTCAACGCGGCGCTGGCGGGTGGCGACATTCGCGCCTACCTGCGCCACAATCACCGCTTTCACTGGACGCTTTATGCCCATTCAGAGGCGGAAATTCTGATGGCGACAGCCGCGTCACATTGGCTGCGCGTTGGCCCGTCGCTGCGGGGGATGGTGAAACAAGCGCAAACCGATCCGTTGCCCGACATGCATGAGGTCGCCATTCAGGCGCTGCGCGATGGCGACTATGAGGCCGTCGGAGAGGCCATTCATAATGACATCCTGCAAGGCCACGCGCACATCGCACAAGGTCTCGAAGAGGCGGGTTAGGCTCTACTTCCGATGATAGTCTTCGATCAGAGCCACCTCATCGCGTGAGCCGAGGATCACTGGCACCCGCTGGTGGTGGCCTGTGGGCGCGACCTCCAGAATACGGCCACGTCCGGTGGAAGACGCGCCGCCAGCCTGTTCCACCAACATGCCCATCGGGTTCGCCTCATACATCAGGCGCAGTTTGCCACCCTGCGCGGCATTGCCTGCGTCTTGCGGGTACAAAAACACACCGCCGCGCGTCAGGATGCGGTGCACATCGGCCACCATTGAAGCACACCAGCGCATGTTGAATTTCTTGCCGCGCGGGCCGTTTGTACCGCGCAAGCAATCGTCGATATATGCGCGCACAGGCGTCTCCCACAGATCATAGCGCGAGGCGTTGATCGCAAATTCCTGTGTCTGCGGCGGGATGGTCATTTCAGGCTGGGTCAACAAAAACTCACCCGAGCCTGGGTGATGCGTGAACCCGTCCACACCTTGACCTATGGTGATCACCAGCCCCGTGGAAGGTCCGTAAATCGCGTAACCTGCAGCGACCTGTTCTGTGCCTTTGATCTGCACCGCATCCGCCTGCGGCGTGATCGCTGCCTCCAGCCGCACGATCGAAAAGATCGTGCCGACCGAAAGGTTCACATCCAGATTGGAGGAGCCATCGAGCGGATCGTAATAGACCACAAAATCGCCGACCTGCGGCGCGTCCTTGCGCCAATTGACCTCGTCCACTTCCTCGGACACCAGCGCGGCCAGCGACGGATTGCCGCCGACGATCTGCTGGAACACCTCGTCCGAGATTACGTCGAGCTCTTTTTGCGTCTCGCCCTGCACATTCTCGGTCTCGGCCGCACCCAACACGCCGGCAAAAGCGCCATGGCGCACGCGGTCCGCAATAATGCGGCAGGCGGTGGCGATGTCCTCCATCAGGATCATCAGATCCGTGTCGGTGCTTTTTGCCTGTAGGTGCTGGCGCAGGGTGGTTTGTGTCATGGCGGGGCCCTTCCTGAGTTCGCGCCGACTTTGAAGCCTATCGCGCAAGAGGGCAAGCACCGCCCTGCCTTGATCGGCTTTTACCGCGCAAAATTTCGCCGTGGGCATGGTCGCGCACAGCGGCTAGGTTGCCGAACAGGAGCGGGCAGGAGGTGCCCGAAGGGAGAATTTCTGATGAGCGTTTTTGACCCGACCATTTGCACCCTCGGCGAAGGGCCGCTATGGCACCCCGAACGGCAATCGCTATTCTGGTTTGATATCGTGAACATGCGCCTTTACGGCGAGGGGCGTGTGCATCAGTTCGATGAATGCGTATCCGCCGCCGGATGGTTGGACCACGACAGCTTGTTCGTCGCTTCCGAGACACAGTTGTTCACCTACCACCTTGAGACTGGCGCGCAGAAACATGTGGTACCGCTTGAAGCCGATAACGCTGTGACCCGCTCTAACGACGGGCGGGCGGACCCGTTTGGTGGGTTCTGGATTGGGTCCATGGGCAAAAATACGGAAAAGGGGGCAGGGGCCATCCACCGCTATTATCGCGGCACTGTCGAGACGCTTTACCGCGACATCACTGTGTCCAATGCGATCTGCTTTTCACCTGACAAACGCTTTGCCCACTTCACCGACACCCACACGCAGCAAGTGATGCGCGTGGCACTGGACAGCGAAGGTTGGCCCAAGGCCGCGCCAGAGGTTTTTGTCGATACCCGATCCGACGGATTCTTTCCCGACGGGGCCGTAGTGGATGCCGAAGGCTGCCTGTGGGTCGCGCATTGGGGCCGCTCGCGCGTTGCGCGCTATGACACAGACGGCGCGTTTATGGGTGCGGTGAACGTACCAGCGCGTCAGGCCAGTTGCCCCGCTTTCGGCGGTGCCGGTCTTGACCAGCTTTACGTCACCTCTGCCGCCATGGGCATGGGTGACCGCGCAGGACCGGAGGACGGCAAGACTTTCGTGATCCAGACGCAGTCCAAAGGCCAACGCGAACACCGCGTTATCCTGTAACGCCCATGCGGACCTGGAGCCGTGACAGCGTCTGTGTGGGGATCTCGATATGGTCAAAATACCCCATAACAGAGCCGTATTTCGCATCCAGGTGCCCCAGCAATCCGGCCATAGCGCTGGCAGGACTTTCCAGCAAGGTGGCGTAAGCCTCCACATCACCGCCGCGCGCCCGTGACCGGCTCAGGAATTCGGTCACCAGTTCGGGGATCAAGGTTTCAGTCAGGGCATAATCGGCGATGATATCGGTGTGCGATACGCCAGCCAGTCCCAGCAGAAGGGCGGCGATGATGCCGGTGCGGTCCTTGCCTGCGGTGCAGTTGAATAGTACCGCCCCGTCGCGCACTTGCGCGATACGGTTGAGGATGGCGGCAATGGCCTGCCCGCGTGTTTCAATCGCGGTGACATACATGGCCAGCAACGGGTGGCCATCTGGCACGTCCACCTCGGCCAACGCAGAGGGGGAGAGCGCATCAAACAACGGCAGGTTCACCCATTCGACGCCGCGCATCCGGTCCAGACGGCTGGGCGCTTCTTGCACCTCGCGCGCGGTGCGCAGATCAACGACCATACGCAGTCCCTCAAAATGCAAGCGCTCCGGCTCCCCCTCGTCCAAGCGGTGCAGGCAGTCGCCACGCAAGAACCGGCGCCACGGAACAGTGCCACCTTGCGCTGTTACATAACCACCCAGATCGCGGACGTTATGGGCGCCGCGCAGGATGATTTGTCGGGAGGGGAGGTGTTTTGTCATCAGCAACACTTAATGTCTGCGCAACAGGGGTTCAAGAACCCGCGCGCAGGCTCTAGGCTTTACGCAAACGGAGCGCACGATGACTGACCCTGCTTATTTTCTCTATCATTCCATTGGCCAATACCCCGGCAAAGCCGAGCAGATGGCCGCAGCACTTGGGCATTTCACGGATGTCTGGGGCGCTTATGATGATGCGCAATGGCCCAAGATGCTGACTGCGCGGGCAGAGTTCCTGCAACTGTGGTCAGAGCTGATCGATGCGGAGGAGGGGACTCTCACCTCAGCCGACAATGTCACCACGGCGCTTTATTCCGTGATGGGCGGCTTGGGTGATCGGCTGCGCGGCAAACGGGTGCTGATCGCGGCGGATTGCTTTCCCTCGCTGCATTTTCTGCTGACGGGGCTGGCGCCGCGCATGGGGTTCACGCTGGATACGGTGCCGTTGCGCCACGGGTCTTTCTGGGTCGAAGACGACGATATGCTGGCGGCGTGGGGGTCTGATGTCGGGCTGGCCTTGCTGACCTTTGTGACCTCGACGGCCTCGCATCGGCCTGATTTGTCGCGGCTGCTTGCGCATGGGCAGGCGATGGGATCGCTCGTGGGGGTGGACTTGACGCAGGGGGTGGGAATCATCCCGTTTTCGCTGAAGAAAACTCCGGTAGATTTTGTGGTCTCGACCACGTTGAAATGGCTGTGCGGCACGCCGGGTGCGGGGATCGTGCAGATGCGCGCGGACTTGATCGAGGACGTGACGCCAGAGCTGCGTGGCTGGTTCTCTCAAGACAATCCGTTCTCGTGGGACCTTGATGCCTTTGCCTACGCCCCTGACGCGCGGCGGTTTGAACACGGGACGCCGTCGATCATGGCCTGTGTCGGCTCGGTCCCCGCGCTGCGCTGGCACGCCGGGCAAAGCGGGCTGCTGGTCCATAACCGTGCGCTGACTGGCGCGATCATCGAGCAAGCCGATGCAGCGGGGATACGGATCACCACACCGCGCGGCGAGGGGCAGCGCAGCGGTTCTGTCATGTTGCACCTTGAGGATGCTGCCGCGCGAGTTGCCGAACTGCGCGGGCAGGGCATCTATACGGATGCGCGGGGCAGTATCTTGCGCCTGTCGCCCGGTGTAATCACAACGATGGAACATGTGGCGCGTCTGTTCGATGTGTTGCGCGGGTAAATAGGGATCAGAGATGCAAAAAATAGCAGTAGTCACAGGAGCGGCGGGCGGCATGGGTCGCGCAATCGTCGCGCAGTTCATTGCGGACGGCATGGCGGTGGTCGGCCTTGACGTGGACGCAGCAGGGCTGGAGGAGATGGCTGCCGATCCGGCCTTCACCGGCATTGTCACGGACCTGATGCAAAAGACCGCAATCGCAGCTGCGTTTGACCAGATCGCAGCGGATTTTGGTGGCGTTGATGTGCTGGTGAACAACGCCGGTACATGCTTTATGTCCGAATTTCCTGACATTCCCGAAGATGAGTTCGAACGCCAGATGGCGCTGAATTTCTCAGGCGCCTTCCATTGCTGTCAGGCGGCAATCAAGTTGATGACAGGGCGCGATGGCGTGCGCAAGATTGTGAACATCTCTTCCAATGGCGCCTATAACTTCGATGCTTTCGATCCGCCGCATTACCGCGCGTCGAAAGCTGCCCTTGATACGCTGACCAAGGACCTTGCCCGCCGCTATGCGCGCGAAAAGATCGCGGTGAACTCCATCGCGCCTGCGATGACGGAGACGCCGCTGTTCGGTGTGGTCAGCAAAGAGGTGTTGGCTAATGCCATCGCGCAAATGCCCCACGGTCGCGCCATGCAACCCTCCGAGATAGCGGCATGGGTGGGTTTTCTCGTTTCGCCTGCGGGTGATGTCTCAAGCGGGAATGTGATCATTCTCAATCAGGGACGGGACGTGCGGTGAGGGCCTTTTGCTGACAAAGGTTACTCGAACCAATGGGGTGCTTTTCTAAGGGTTGGCCATTGTTCGGGTGAATGGCCAAAGATCACCAGAGCATCCCGATCCGCTGCCAGCTTCATCAGACGGTCGCCGTGGTGGATGGCCAGCGGCACGTCCCATGAGCCGGCAAAGTCTTCGTCAATCTCGGACGCGCGGCTGATCGCGTCAGAGGTGAGCAGCATCGCACCCGTTTGCGGCAGATCAATCATAAACGCCAGTTGGCCGGGCGCGTGACCGGGACAGAGCAGCACCTCAAATCCTTCGCCCAAGGTGAAATCCTGCTCCACCAGCAGGTAGTTGGCCTCCGGCCATTCCATCGCCTGCTTGCCCGACCAATAAAGCGGGCGGGGCAGGGCGCGTTCGGCGGCTGAAATCATGATAGGCGCTTGGGGGCAGAGGTCCATGTGGCCGACGTGATCGATGTGGGTATGGCTCTGGATCATCAGGGTTATGTCGCGCGGATAAATCCCGAGCTTGGATAGTTGCGCGGCAGGCATATTGTCGGGTGTGACCGACAGCACGCGGCCAAAGCTGCCCAGATCATCCTCAAGCGTAGCAGCATCGGCGTCCACCGCATATTTCGGGGGAAATCCGGTGTCGATCAGCACGGTTTCATCCGTGTCGGTCTGTATGACAAAGCCGCAAATACCGATGATCCGGCCGTTGGCGTGGACCTGAAACAGCCCGTAATCCAACACCGCCAGACGAATGGGTTTGCCCTTTAGCTGCGTATGGTTTTTCATGGGCCAAGCAAACGGGGGCGCGGCATGAAAGTCAAGATACACACGTTGTTTCAATATCTTCTCGAAACGACGCAAGCTGAACCGGAGGCGATTGTCGGATTCTCGCTGGCGCAGTCGCCCCGCTTGGGGGATTTTTTGGCAGATCTTGATCCGGATCTGCCGCTGGACTGGAACAGCCGTGATTTCAGCGGTCTGCCAGAGCTGAAGGACCATGTGCTGCGGCAGGCGGGGCTGACGGGGGTTTGCGCGCCTGCTGATGTGCTCATCACAGCAGGCGCGGCTGAGGCGAACTATCTGTCGATCATGCAGCTCTTGCAAACGGACGATGAGATTGTGATCGAAACCCCCGGTTGGCCGCAGGCAGAGGTGTTGGCGAAGGCCATCGGCGCGAAGGTGGTCAGGGTCACGCGGCGCGAGACTGATGGCTGGCGTTTGCCGCTCGACCAGCTTGCCGAAGCTGTAACCGTCCGCACGCGGATGATTTTCCTGACCAACCCCAACAACCCGACTGGCGATATGTTGGATGCGTCCGAGCTGGCAGAGATCGTGCAGATCGCAGACCGGGTCGGTGCCTGGCTGCTGGTGGACGAAGTCTATGCCGGTCTTGAATGGGATGGGCCGCGCGCGCCCAGTATCGCAGGCATGTACGCGCGCGGGATCACAACGGGATCGGTGAGCAAAGCACTAGGGCTACAAGGGCTGCGTACCGGTTGGATCATCTGCCCTGACGCGGGGCTGATCCGCGACGCGGTAATCCTGCGCGAAAATTCCTCCGAGATCATGAACATCATGGGCGAAGTGATCGCAGAGATCGCCTTGCGCCCCGAACGCTACGACCCCGCCCTTGGCAAGGCGCGAACCGAGGGGCTGGCCCATCTGGCGCAGATCAACGACTGGATCGCACAGCAAGAGGGGTTGCATTGGATTAGCCCGCGCGCAGGGCTGATCGGTCTGGCACATCTGCCAGAGGGCTTCGACAGTGAGGCCTTCGCGCGCTTTCTGCTTGCTGATCCTTACCGCACCTTCCTGCTACCCGGCAGCGCCTATGAGCAGCCCAATCACATCCGGTTGGGTGTGGGTGGCGGTCTATCTGTTAATCTCACCGAAGGACTAACTCGGCTGGCGCAAGCGCTTGCAGACTATCCGCGTGCAGAAGGGCGTTGTTGCATGGACCCCCACTCCACTGATACCGCTTGCTGCCTGTCTTCTTGAGGATGCTGTATATGCCGCACAAATTCAACGCTGATCGTCGC
>NZ_JBALVJ010000074.1:0-15014 GCF_036961165.1 Sulfitobacter sp.
CGGGTTGGATACATCTTAGCACGCTGTCCAATTTTGCCGGACCACTTCAGGTGTCAGGGTTTGGCGATCTCGCAGGCGAGGGCACAGAATCCTTCTAGTGAAATCTGCTCGGCGCGGTCGGTGGGTTTGATACCAGCGGCGATCAGGCGGTCCTCGATATCGGGCGCGGTGCCTTTGAGTGCTGAGCGCAGCATCTTGCGGCGCTGGTTAAAGGCAGCAGCCACAGTGCGCGACAGGATTGCGGCATCAGCGGGGAAGCGTGGTTCAGGCAGTGCAGTCAGGTGGACCACGGCGCTTGAGACTTTGGGTGGCGGGGTGAAGGCCTCTGGCGGCAGGTGTAGCACGATCTTTGCCTCGGAACGCCACTGGGCCAACAAGGCCAAACGCCCGTAGGCCTTGGAGCCGGGGGTGGCCACGATCCGCTCTGCTACTTCGCGCTGGAACATCAGAGTGAGGCTTTGCCAGAACGGCGGCCATTCCGGCGGTGTAAGCCAGCGCACCAAAAGCTCGGTGCCGATGTTATAGGGTAGGTTGGCCGCCACGCGGATAGGGGGCGTTAGGTAGGTCAGCGGATTGACCTCTAGCGCGTCGCCTTCGATGATTTGCAAGCGCCCGTCATAGGCGGCGGCAATTTCGTTCAGGGCAGGGATGCAACGGCTGTCTTTTTCGATGGCCAGCACACGGCGCGCACCTTCGGACAGCAGCCCACGGGTCAACCCGCCGGGGCCAGGGCCGATCTCAAGCACGTCACATTGGGTCAGATCACCCGCCTGACGGGCGATCTTTGCGGTGAGGTTCAGATCCAGCAGAAAGTTCTGGCCTAGCGATTTACGGGCCTGAAGCCCGTGATCGGTGATGACCTGCCGCAGCGGGGGAAGTTGATCAATCGCGCTCATGCTGTCGCCATACGGTGCGCCATGCGGATCGCCTCTATCATGCTTGAAGGGTTGGCGATGCCTTTGCCTGCGATGTCAAAGGCGGTGCCATGGTCGGGGGACGTGCGGATAAACGGTAAGCCCAGCGTTACGTTTACGCCGCGATCAAAATCGAGCGTCTTGATCGGGATCAGCGCCTGATCGTGGTACATGGCAATCGCCGCGTCGTAACGTTCACGTGCGGCTGCATGGAACATCGTGTCCGCAGGCAGCGGCCCTTGCAGCGTGTAGCCTTCGGTGTTCATTTGCGCGATTAGCGGCGCAATCCAGTCGAGTTCTTCGCGACCCATGGCCCCACCTTCGCCAGCGTGGGGGTTGAGACCGCTGAGTGCGATGCGCGGCTCAGTGATGCCAAACTGGCGGATAAGACCGTCATGCGTGATCTCGATTGTGCGGCGCAGCAGGGCAGGCGTGAGCGCCTTTGGTACGTCCGCAAGCGCGATATGGATCGTGGCCGGGACAACGCGCAACTGTTCAGAAGCAAGCATCATCACCACATCACAGCCACCCGCCAAAGCCGCGAGGTATTCTGTGTGACCGGGATAAGCGAAATCCGCGCCATCCTTGAGGGCTTTTTTGTGGATCGGCGCGGTGCAGACTGCGCTGGCCTCGCCCGATTGAACCAGATCAACGGCACGGGCAATCACGTCGATCACGCCAATCGCGTTTGTGGGATCAGGGATGCCTGCTGTGCTGGGCGCGGCAAAGGCATGAGGGAGCACGGGCAAGGCGTGTGCGCTGACTTGTGCGGCTTCTGACGGCGTGCTGATGATCTCATGTGGAGTGCCATCGGGCAGGTGGCGGGGATCGCCCAGCCACATCATTGGAATCTGCGCGGCAAGGGTTGCCCATGCCCGCGCTGCAATTTCGGGTCCGATGCCTGCAGGTTCGCCACAGGTCAGTACAACAGGTTTCATTTCACGCTGATGCGGGCTTCGGAGCGCAGTTCTGCCAGCAGGCTGTCGGCAAAGCTGGACAGGCGGCGCTGGCGGATCGAGGCGCCCACGTCTTCGCGGCTGACTTCGGCATTCTGCTCGGCAGTGCGTCCGCACAGCATCAAGAATACCAGTGCCTGGCCGTCAGACCGTGTCAGCGTGGTGGACACTTCACCTGGGTCAAGCTTGCTCAGCTCGATGGCGAAATCCTTTGGCACTTCGGCGGGGACGCGGGTTTCGCGCTCCAGCACGCTTTCTGGCTGGCCCTTGGCAAAAGCATAGAGATCATCACAAACATCTACCTGCGCCTTGAGGTTTGTGGCCTGCTGCAATGTCTGCTCTGAGCGGCCGCCGACCATGTAGTAGGCGGCGTATTCGATGGCGGAATAATTTTTGACCGGCGCGCTGGTTTCTTCGATATCACGCAGCTGGAACAAGGCCACAGCGTTCGGAATATTCAGCGGTTGGGTCACTTCACCCGGTGCCAGCGCCAGAATAAGTGGCTGCAAAACGGGCGGCAGGTTGCTGAGGTCCTGCCACGGCAAGCGGCCACCAGCCCCACGGCTGGCTGTGGCGGAATACTGGCGTGCGTAATTCGAAAACTCGGTGGCGGAGTTGGTTTGTGCAATTTCTTCTGCGATGGTCGCGACGCGGGCAGCCTGTGGTGGTGGCGCTGGGATGATGATCTCTGATACCAGCACGCGGATGTTGGACCCGCCCGACCGTTGAGACGCAAGCGCGCG
The DNA here is from genome assembly GCF_036961165.1 of Sulfitobacter sp. GTDB lineage: Bacteria > Pseudomonadota > Alphaproteobacteria > Rhodobacterales > Rhodobacteraceae > Sulfitobacter. Next base: position 2,614 of record NZ_JBALVJ010000074.1, read on the forward strand.
GTCGATCTCGGCTTCCGAAACGCTGACCCGAGAACCATATCGCGCGCGGATCAGATCACGCCATGCGACACCACTCAGGACAAAGTCGCGGTAGGTCTCGGGCTCGACCCCTGCGCGACCAAGGGCTGTGGTGAACTCGGCACGGCTCAGATTGGCGCGGCTGGCGAATTCCTCAAGCGCTTCGTTCATGCCTTCATCGGTAAGCGTTAGGCCCGCTTCGCGAATGGCTTCGCCGCGCAGACGCTCATCAATGAGGCTTTGTATTGCGGCCTTGCGGGTTGCGCCGCGGGCGTTGAGGATTTGCAAGAACTGCACGCGTTGCTGCACTTCGAATTCCGTTACCACGCTGTCATTGACAGTGGCCACCGAGGCAAACATATTTTGCGCTGCAACAGGGGCTGCAAGGGCTGCAATCAGGCCAAAAGCGGCAAGGGCGGGCTTTAGTTTGAACATGAGCGGACGTATCTTTCTGTTCCGGTATTGGCGGAAAAACCCCGCAGACCGATATTAAATCCAAAATCGGTTGAGGGTTCAACGCTTGTTGAGGAGTTATAGCTGCGTTCGATCTGAAGTTCGAGGGTCACACACTCGTTTTCGTAGCGCAAGCCAAGTCCCGCCGTGGCGGCACGGTCAGAGGCGACATCATAGCGCCAGTTGGCCGAAGCGGTCCAGAACGGGCTGATCTTATAGCTGCCGTCTACCGTGAACTCGGAGACCTCGGTGTCGCGGTTTTCGTCAGCGTCTTCTTGCAACCAGACGTATGAGCCGCCGACGGTGCCACGCTTGAAAGCGTAGTCGCCGCGCAGCTCTGCCTTTGACAGGGAGAGATTGTTCTCGAACAGGCTCCGGCTGGTCAGATAGATGCCTGTGCCAGAGCTGATCTGACCGGCAAGAAGGATATCAGAGGACAACCCGTTGAGGCCGGAAGTCGTGGAAAACGAGGTGTCGTTGTCTTCGCGGAACACCTGTCCCACGCTCAACTGTGCGTCCCAGCCTTCGGGATTGAAGCGTGACCAACCAAGGCCGATCGCCGCCATAGCGCCACGCTCGCGCCGGTCGGCACGAGGAAAGCGGGACATGCTCAAAAGGTTGCCCTGATCGAACTCCACCAGCGTGCTCTCTTCATTCGGGACATCCAGACGGCTGCCTCCGGTCCAGCTGAGCTGCACGACAGGCTCCAGAACGTGGCTGATACCGGCCGCATTGGTTTTCGCCAGCGGATAGCGCAGCGTGATTGCGGCATCGGGCGTCAGCTCGCTCTGGTCGGTGAGGGTGGTGTCGTCCTGCATGATGTTGAAGGCGTTGATCGCAGCGCCCAAACGGGTATCTGCGCGCAAACCACCGGGCAGTGTAAAGCTGCGCAGCCAGTCTACCTTGACGTTAAGGCGGGCCACATCGCGGCCATCCACGATGTCATCATCATCGACGCTGTCCACGGCCAGATCGGAAATCCGGTAATGGCTATGCGCAACCACCTTCGCGCGGACTTCACCGCCAAGGGCGTTGGGAAAGAAGCGGCGTTCATATTCGCCGTCCAGCACAAGGGTAGGCACGGTGTCGTTGTCTTCATCATCGCGCAGGGATTTGAAATTGTAAAAGCTACCGCGGATGTATTCATCGCGGCGCGCACGGCTGACTGTCAGTTCGGATTTGAGCCGGTCCGCGTCTGAGTAGCCGTATGCATCTAGATATCCGTCATCGCTGACTGTCTCGATCGCGAAGTTAAGCACAAAGTCTTTGGGCAGCGCAAACAGGCCGCGCCCGAAAAGGTAGCCGCGGGTTTCCCCCGGTTGCAGATCATCGCGGGTCACTGCGGCGTCGAACTGAACGCGTCCGTTGCGGTAGGCCTGACGGTAGCGCAGCTCAAGCGTGCTGGTGGAGCTTGACAGATACGGCGTCAGTGTCAGGTCGCGCTTTTCACTCAGCTTGATGAAGTAGGGGATCTTCAACCCTACGCCCAAGGCAGACGTCGAGCGGATGGAGGGCAGCAGAAAACCGGTGGCGCGCTTTACCTTGGGGCCAGGCAGGCGCAAGCGGGGCAGCCAGAAGACGGGCATGTTGCCGATGCGAAACTGTGCCTCGTCAAAGTAAAGCTGCTGTTCGACTTCGTCATGAATGACCCGCTTGGCCCGGATTTGCCAAAGGGGCGGGCGTCCGTCATCGCAGACACGGCAAGACGTCACAGCGGTCTTGTACAGCTGGTTATAGCGGCCATCCACACGGTCGATCTGCACGGCGGCCAGCTGCAATTGCTGGTTCAGCACCAATCGGGCGCCTTTGAGGATGCCGTTGCGCAGCCCCGCGTCCAGTTCGGCCGCGTTGGCCATAATGATGGTGCCGTCTTCTTCGGTCAGTGTGATCGGACCCTCGATGCTGAGCGCACCAGTGCCCTGATTATAGCGAATTTCGTGCGCGCGCAGGCGGATACCGTTTTGGAATGCTTCGACATTGCCTTGGGCCACCAGCTCGCGTTCGCGGGTGATATAGAGCTGGTCAGCAACCAGCAGGGCCGCATCCTGAGCGATGGCGCGCAGCGGCAGCAGTACCGCAGTGAGGAGGATCAGCAGACGCAGCACTTAACCATCCTCGCGGTGGAGCAGCAGGCCCATGGCCAGCATGATCGCGGCAACGGGCGGTGCCCAAGCCGCCAAAAGAACGGGTATCTGCCCATTTTCGCCTAGGATTTGTGCAAAACTGCGGATGAAATACAAACCGAACCCCAACAAAACTGCAGAGAGGACAGCAATGCCAGTCCCTCCCGATCTGGTATGGCGCATGGTGAACGCGCTCGCAACCAGAACCATCGCGATCAGGAACAGCGGACGTGCCAGTTCTGACTGGAGCCAGACCTTGTGGCGGCGGGGGGAAAAGCCGGAATACTCCAGCTGGCGGATAAAGGCTGGCAGGTCATAGATCGAGATTGCTCCGGCCTTGCCAAAGCTGTCGCGGATACTGTCGAGGGTCAGTGTCGAAGGCAGGTCAAGTGTTTCGAAGGTCTCTGCGTTGCCTTCGGCATTTACGCCAGTCTCCAACGGCCATGATTTGGCATTACGCAGCTCCCAGCCATCAGGCCCCAGCGCTGCACTTTGCGCCTCGATCCGGCGGATCGGGCCGCCTTCGGGCGCGTAAGAGACAAAGGTAACGTCATACAGCACTGAGCCGTCATTGTTGGAACGCCATGCCCTGATCACGGTCTGTCCCTGATCAGACCCCTGACGCAGCCACAATCCTTCGTCCGAGATCGATAGCGCCGAAGCGCTACCATTGCGGTACCTGTCCGAAAGAAGCTCGTACTGCTTTGAGGTGGCGGCCACGATCGGGTTGAACAAGCCGACCACCATCAGCCCGATCAGAAAGGCCACCACCAGAGGAGACTTCAAAGTACTCAGCGCAGAGCGCCCGGATGCGCGGGTGACCACCATCTCGGATGAGCGGGCCATGCTCAAAAAAAGGACAACCGTGGCAAGCACCATGTTGAGCGGCAGGATCAGGTTGATCTTTTGCGGCGTGTCCAGAAGCGTCAGCGTGACCAGATCGCCAAAGCTGACGTTCTCAGCGAAGCTGCGTCGGGATTCCTCCAGCAGGCCGATTAGCGCCACCAGAATGAACAGGATCAATGTAATGAACAGAAAACTCATTGCGAAGCGGCGTGCGAAGTACAGATGCAGGATCATGTGGCCGCCTTTCGCCGGATCAACCGGCTGCGCCATGCGGGGTTTGCGGCATGCCATAGCATCGCAACAATGATAAGAGCGCCGACAAACGTCGGCAGGTAAACCAGCGGCCAAAGCGCTGCGTTGCCGCTGACTTGCGACGACAGGGTGCCGCGTGCGCCGTCCAACAAGATGAGCAAGCCGAAAGATAGAACAATCTCGCGCCAGACGCCAAAGCGCGAAAAGCCGCCAATCAGTAGCGTGCTGAAGCCGATAAGTGCCGCAATGATGCAAAAAAACGGACCTGCAATGCGAGAATGAAGCTCTTCTGTCAGCTCTCCGGCGCTGCGGTCTGGCTGCGCCAAGATACTGTCCCAGTTTGCAAGCAGGGCAGGCGTGGTGTTGTTCCTGATGTTTGCAGTCTCGGCTTTTTCGGTGCGTACAAGCGAGGAGATGTCAAAAGAGAAGTCTGCGAACTTTGCTGTCGCCAGCCGCTGCCCTTCTTGCTCCAACCGTTGGGCCAGACCATCCACCATGATCAGGGTGGTCGCGTTGCCGCTGCGCAGCAAATAGGCCTCGGCGGCGGTGTAGATAAACCCTTGATCGGGATTGCGGCGATCAGAGACAAAAACGTCACGCAAAACGCCATCGGCATCAATGATACGAGTATAGAAAGTCACATGTCGTGTGGGGTGCAGAAACGTACCCTCTGTCAGCAGCCGGGCGGTAACGTTCTGGGCGATCTCCTGCTCGCGTTCTTTTAGCTGCGCCTGTGCCATAGGGACCAGAAAGTTGCTGAGCACCGTCAAGGATAAGGCAACGCACAGCCCAAAGACCAGAACTGGACGCGCCAGTCGCCACGGGCCGCTGCCGGTTGCCTGAAGCACGGACAGCTCGCTGTCGGTGGACATGCGGTTGGTCACATAGACAGCGGCAGCAAAGGTGGCGATAGGCAAGACGGTGGCGATCAGGCCAGGCAGACCGAGGGCGGTAAACTCAAGAAAAACAAGTGAGTTCTGTCCGTCTCCGATGAGGCGGTCAAACAGTACCACAGCGCGGTTGATCCAGAAAATCGCAACCAGAACCAGCGCGAAAAATCCAAACAGAACCAGCAGCTGTGACAGCATATAGCGGTCGAACTTGGCCACCCGATTCCCTCCTGTGTCATGCTCTGACATCGATTTCGCTGATCTTAGCCCAAACCGGTGAGGCATAAAACTCATATCTGGTCTTGCGCTGCCTGGCGCGCTAGGTCTGGGCAAAGCAGAAATTCAAAGGGACATCGCATGACCAACCTCACCGCCATCACCTATGCCGAAACCGACCTTGATGCCATCGCAGCACATGAGGGGCGCGTCGCCATTTTTGTAGACGCAGAAGGCAAGATGGATTTGGCTGCGCGTCGCGTGAACCGCCTGACCAAAGGTGCCGTTGCGCGGCTTATCGAGAGCACGCGCTGGGAAAAGATGAAAGAGGGCGAGGCCGTGAGCCTTGGCTATCCTGCTGGCATGCAGGCAGACGCGGTGGACGTGGTCCGACTTGAGCGTAACGCAAAGGGGGAGGCCGCGCGCAAAGCAGGGGCGACACTCGCGAAAGCACGCGGTGGCAAGGCTGATACGTTGATGCTGTGTGCCTCGCTACGCCGCGCCGAAGAGGTCGTGTTCGGTTTTGCCATGCGCGACTATGTGTTTGAGGATCACAAATCGGCCGAGAGCACTCGCAGTGGCGCGCTCAAGGTCATGCACAGCAAACCGACCGAACTCGAAGCGGCTGCCGCGCCTTTGATGGCCGTGGCTGACGGCGCGCATCTGACTCGCGACTTGACGAACGAGCCTGCTAATGTGTTGACCACCACTAACTATGCCGAGCGGCTCAAAGCGATGGAAAACCTTGGATTGAAGGTTGAAGTTTTGGATGAGAAGGCGCTGGTAAAGCTTGGCATGAGAACGCTTTTGTCCGTTGGTCAGGGGTCTGACAGCCCATCCTATGTCGTTGCGATGCATTGGGATGGCGGCGAAAAAGGCGATGCGCCATTGGCGCTGGTCGGTAAGGGCGTTGTTTTCGACACTGGCGGGATTTCCCTTAAACCCGGCGCCGGTATGGAAGACATGACCATGGACATGGGCGGCTCTGCCGTGGTGGCCGGTGTGATGCGCACGCTGGCACTGCGGGGGGCAAAGGCGAATGTTGTCGGCCTTGTCGGCATCGTGGAGAACATGCCCTCGGGCAAGGCCACGCGCCCCGGCGACGTGATTAAGACCATGAAGGGCGACACGGTTGAGAACATCAACACGGACGCCGAAGGCCGTTTGGTGCTGTGTGACGTGATGTGGTACGCGCAGGAGAAGTATAAGCCCGCCGCAATGATTGATCTGGCAACGCTGACAGGTGCGATCATCATTGGTCTTGGTCATGAGAACGCGGGCGTGTTCTCTAACAACACCTCGTTTTGCAACGATTTCCTCAAGGCGGCAGAGGCCGAAGGCGAGGGTGCATGGCGGATGCCACTGGGGCAGGCCTATGACGATCTGCTGAAAAGCCGGATCGCTGATATGAAGAACGTGGGCGGACGCGCGGCAGGTAGCATCACAGCGGCGCAGTTCTTGCAGCGGTTCGTGAAAGAAGATTGCCCGTGGATCCACCTTGATATAGCGGGTGTTGCTTCGGTCAAGTCAGAGACAGCACTTGCGCCCGTTGGCGCGACAGGTTGGGGTGTGGCTTCTCTTAATCGTTTTATTGCAGATAATTACGAGGCGAAGTGAACCTAATGAGCGTGGCGATGTTCTATCAGCTTCGGGAAAAGACACTGGTGGACACGCTGCGCATGCTGGTGGACAAATCGCTGTCTGCGGGCTGGCGTGTTGCGGTGCGCGGCACCCATCAGGGAGGGTTGGAGGCGCTGGACGCCGCGCTCTGGCTCGGGCCCGAGGACGGTTTTTTGCCCCACGGTCTGGAGGGCGGTGTACATGATGCGTTGCAGCCAGTGCTTCTGGGCACTGGCGCCGCGCCGGCCAATGCTCCGCAATGTTTGATGGCGGTGCATGCCGCCGATGTCAGCGCGGAAGATGTCGCCGCGATGGAGCGGGTCTGCATCCTGTTTGATGGCTACGATGACATGCAACTGACCCACGCACGCGGCCAATGGAAGGCGCTTACCGGCGCGGGCGTCAAGGCGCAGTATTGGGCCGAAGAGGGCGGCCGCTGGCTCAAGAAGGCGGAAGCGTAGGACGTTCGCGCCTTAACGGTTTGGTAGCTTTCCTCTGCAAAACATGGCTCAGAAGTATTTCGGGGGCGTGTATGAATCTCTACCACTGTTCAATTGATCTTCGCGACGACTCAAAGGCACTGGCCTTTGCGGCGGCGGTTGAGGTCTGGATGGATCATCTCAAATCTGGCGGTGTGATTTTGTCGTGGCGCTTGTGCCGTCGTAAGCTGGGCTTTGGCGCGCCACGTGCACGGGACTTTCTGTTGGAGGTCGAGGTGGAAAACCTCACACAACTGGATCAAGCCTTCCGCTTTACTGCAAATGGCGGCGAACAGGTAGAGCGGCTTCATACCACCGTGCACCAGATGGTAGGGGAAGTTGATGTCGCGCTTTACCGTCCGTTCCCCGATGCGGAGCGGGCAGAGCGGATGGCGCTGGTCTAGTTATTTGCCGTCAGCAATTGCCAGACCAAGCCAAACTGTGTGTCGGCGCTCATCTGACTTTTGGAACCGGACAACGGATCCCTTGGCTAGCGATACGCATTGCGGAAGCATTTGTACTGATTTCTCAACCTTTGCGTCTGACACTAGGATCTGATTGGAAATGATAAAGCTGTGGCTAGCAGATGATGTTTCCACATCCAGTGCCAGTTGGCCCTCGTTGATACTTTTGCATCTAGAGGTCCGGCATTCATCATAGGCGCTGCGCAGGCAGACGTTCGCATCTTCGGCGAAGGAAAGGCTGGTCGCGCTGATGTCGTTGTCAGCCTGAAAAACGATGGCCATAGCCATGACCGGACCAAACAACCACTCTAGAATTTTGTGTATTCCTTATACCCCAATGACTGGATTTAGCGCGTCAACCGAAGCTCACCGCCGGAAATCTCGATCCGGCCCCATTTTTCAAGATACCCCATCCCGAGTAGCGATCCGTCCATCTCGCCGCCGTTGACCGAAGCGTAGACATCCGTATCGGTGATATCGCCCAGACGCACCGTATTAAGGCGCACGGGCGCGGTGCGGACCTGTCCATTTGCGGTATTGGCCGTGCCAATGAAATTGTGCGTGTCTACATCCAGACCCGCGCGGTGGGCATCCTCGCGGGTCAGCACCATATCTGTAGCGCCGGTATCCACGACAAAGCGGATGTTTTCGCCGTTGATCGCAAGGGTGAGGTAGTAATGCCCGTCCAGTTGACGCGGGACCGATATCTGGCCGTTGCCCATCTGGAGCATCTGGTTGTTCATCGTCTGACGCTGCACGTCGTTCCATAGCCCATAGGCCGCGATCACACCCAAAAACAGAAATCCCCAGATCATCCCTTGTTGCAGCATCTTTGCCATGCCGCCACGGTTTTGCACGATGAACCAGCCACCCACGGCACAGGCAAGCAGGGCAAGATAGATGAGGCTTGCGGTATCATCAGAGGTCATCAAAAGCTCCTATCGCTTGCGTTCAATATAGGTGCAGGGCGCGATTATCCAAGCGCTGCGACAAATCCGTACTCGGCCAGACCATCCAGGACAAACTGCACCGAGAGTGCGGCCAGCAGCATACCAAGGATACGGGTGATGACGTTGATCACCACTTTACCCATGGCTTTCTCAAGCCTGCTTGACAGGCGCAGCATGACATACATGATCAGTAGGATCACTGCGGTGATGCCAAGGATCGCCACCAGACCTTCGCCGCCGGGCTTTTCACCCACCAGGAGGATCACAGAGGCGATAGCACCCGGTCCTGCCACCAGCGGGATGGCGATGGGAAAGACGGATGGATCGTGATGTTCAGTCTCGTCAGTTTCCGAGCTGTCTTCGCGGCGCTTTGTGCGCCGCTCAAACAGCATGTCCATGGCAGTGAGAAACAGCAGAATGCCACCCGCCACGCGGAAGGCGGCCATGGAAATTCCGACGAAATCCAACACGGCCTTGCCGAAGAAAGCAAACAGCGCCAGCACCAACCCCGCCACCAGCACCGCCCGAAGCGCGATGTTGGAGCGTTGCTTGGGTGTCATGTTCGGAGTCAGCGCGAGAAAAATAGGCGCAATAGCAACAGGGTCGATTACCACCAACAAGGTCACAAAAGCTGTGATCATATAGGCGGTATCGATCATCATGCTTCGGCTTTCTCCAACTTCTCGAGGGCGGCCATCCAAATGCCTTCAGCACGTTCCAGCGCTTGCATCACTTCGGCGTACTTCTTGTTCCAGACCTCAAGCTCGCCGACTTTGTCTTTTTCGTAAAGCGCCGGATCGGCAAGTTTCTTGGCCAGCTTATCGCGCATCTCGTTGATCTTGGCGACGCGCGCCTCGGACGTGCGGACTTCGCCCCGCAGCGCCAATACGTCTTCGCGGCTGGCGCGCTTGGGCTTGGGCGCTTCTTTCGGCTTGGCATTTCTGCTGACCGGCTTCTCTACGGTCAGAAGCATCTTGCGGTAGGCTTCCAGATCGTCTTCGTAAGGCTTCACCGTGCCGTCCGAGACAAGCCAGAGCCGGTCTGCCACCATCGACAGCAAGTGCATGTCGTGGCTGACCAGAATGACCGCGCCAGAATAGCGCGTAAGCGCCTCAACCAGTGCTTCGCGGCTTTCGATGTCAAGGTGGTTGGTCGGCTCATCGAGGATTAGCAGGTGCGGGGCATCCAGCGTGGCCAGCAGAAGGGACAGACGCGCTTTTTGCCCGCCCGACAGGCGGCCGACAGCGGTATCCGCTTGATCAGGACCAAGGCCAAAGCCCGCCAGCTGCGCGCGCAGTTTGGACTGCATCACACCGGGACGCGCTGCGATCATGTGTTGTAGTGGCGTTTCGTCGATGATCAGCTCATCCACCTGATGCTGCGCAAAAAAGCCGATGCGCAGCTTGTTGGAGTTGACCTGTTTGCCTTCAAACAAAACTAGACGGTTCGACAGCAGTTTCGACAGCGTCGATTTACCCTGACCGTTTTTACCCAGCAGGGCGATGCGGTCGTCCTGGTCAATACGCAGGTTCAGGCGCGACAGCACGGGCTGGCCTTCTGTATAACCGGTTGAGCCGCCTTCGATCGAGATGATTGGCGGGGACAGTTCATCAGGCTGCGGGAAGGTAAAGACCTTGCGCGCGGCTTCTTCCGGCGGCGTGATGGTGACCATCTTTTCGATGGCTTTCATCCGCGACTGTGCCTGTTTCGCTTTGGAGGCTTTAGCTTTGAAGCGGTCCACAAATGCCTGCATGTGCGCTTTGTGGGCCTGCTGTTTCTTGGCCTGTGCGGTTAACTGCGCACGTTTCTCGGCACGCATTTTTGCGAATTGGTCGTAGTTGCCCTGATAATAGGTAAGTTTTTTATCCTCAAGGTGCAGGATGCCGCCCACGGCACGGTTCAGCAGGCCACGGTCGTGGCTGATGATGATGACCGTGTGCGGGTATTTGGCGAGGTAGTTCTCAAGCCAAAGCGCGCCCTCAAGGTCGAGATAGTTGGTCGGCTCATCGAGCAGTAGCAGGTCAGGTTGTGCGAATAGGACACCGGCAAGGGCCACACGCATCCGCCAGCCACCTGAAAAGGCAGAGCAGGGCTGCTGCTGGTCTTCGTCGTCGAAACCCAGACCCTTAAGGATGCTCGCGGCACGGCCTTCGGCGGACCATGCATCAATATCGGCCAAACGGGCCTGAATATCGGCGATGCGGCCGGGGTCTTTTGCGCTTTCAGCCTCAATCATCAGGCTTGCGCGTTCGACATCGGCGGCCAGCACCGTGTCGATGAGCGAGACATCAGAGGAGGGCACCTCCTGTGCCACGCCGCCGATCTTGGCACGGCTGGGTAGGCTGATCTCGCCTGCGTCGAGGCCAAGCTCTCCGCGGATGATGCGGAACAGCGTTGTCTTGCCCGCACCATTGCGGCCCACGAGGCCCACTTTATGGCCCTCCGGGATGACGGCGCTGGCCTCTTCAAAGAGGGGGCGACCTTCGACGGAATAATTGATCTCTGATATACGTAACATGCGCGCGGTGTGACCGATGTAGGGCGCGGCGTCAATCGCCGCTTTTCATGTGGCAGGGGCCATGCTAGGGAGCGCGCAATTCAACACCCTATAGGAGACGACCCATGGCTCTTGAGCGCACATTTTCGATCATCAAACCAGACGCAACACGCCGCAACCTGACAGGCGCGATTGCAAAGAAATTCGAAGACGCAGGCCTGCGCATTGTCGCATCCAAGCGTATTCACCTGACAAAAGCCCAAGCGGGCGAGTTCTACAAAGTGCACGCAGAGCGTCCTTTCTATGACGAACTGTGCGAATTCATGGCCTCCGCGCCAATCGTTTGCCAGGTTCTGGAAGGCGAAAACGCCATCGCGAAAAACCGCGAAGTCATGGGCGCTACAAACCCTGCAGACGCAGAAGCCGGCACAATCCGTGCGGAATTTGCAGAATCTGTTGGCGAAAACTCTGTTCATGGTTCCGACGCGCCAGAAACAGCCGAAATCGAAATCGCGTATTTCTTCTCCGGTCTGGAGCTGGTGGGCTAAGCCCAACCGCTTTTTGACATTAATCGGGGTCGCCTTCGGGCTGACGCATTCTCACTTATAGGACATTGACAGTGAGGGTTGCTGAAATAATTTTCGGCAACCTTTTGTTTTTGCACTATAATAATGGCCTGTTTTCGTGCGATTAGGACAAGATCTCTGGGTGGTGAAAGCCGCGCATGAGCCTTTTTTAGATTTCTTGCGGATTGGGCCTTCGTAAATGCGTCAACAAGCCAATATGGTTTCTGCGTCGTGAGCGCTCTTGTCAAAACTTCGGAAAGGAAGCTGTTGGGCAAGAGTATTCAAAATACTGTTCTCTGATTGCGGCCTTGTCAAGCGGGGTTGCGATATGTCCGTCCGGGGTCATGGTTCTCTCCGAGGTCGCGTGATGCGCCTCACGATGGTTTTCGGTGGTGGATCGTCTCCAATGTCGTTAGCGGGTTGCGCGGCAAGAGCCGCGTCCCAACTGTTTTTACGAGATCGATCAACCTCCGTCCCTTCGGGACTTCGCTTCCCGCCCGTCCGGCGAGAATACAGTTCAGGCAGTGGCCTCCTGTGTCCATTGATAATCGGTTTCGGTTTTCCAAAGCGTCAGCATGAGCACGGCGATTTTGTGGGCGGTGGCGACTGCCGCTTTGCGGAACCCGCGTCGCCCGGCCAACCGAACGGCCCAAGATTTGAGCGCAGAGAAACGTTTTACTTGTGAGATGACGCAGGACGCCGCCTCGAACAGAAGTCCGCGCATGGCGGCATCGCCACATTTTGATACGCGGCCAGACCAATCCATTTCGCCGGATTGGTGTCGCTTCGGTGTTAAACCGAGGAAAGCGCCCACGTCAGAGGTCTTACTGAACCTGGTCGGATCGTCGACCAAGGCGACGAAGCTGAGTGATACGATTGGGCCAACGCCGGGGATTGTCATTAAACGTCGCGTGATCGGATGGCTTTTGGCCTTCGCCTTCAATGCCCGTTCCAGATCGGCAGCTGCTTGGCAAAGTGTCAACGCCGGACTAAAACTGCACCAATCGCCGGAGAGAAAGTGCGCCAC
>NZ_JBALVJ010000075.1:0-14968 GCF_036961165.1 Sulfitobacter sp.
GTTCGGGTTGGATACATCTTAGCACGCTGTCCAATTTTGCCGGACCACTTCAGGGGAAGTCCTGGAAAGCTTTGTCACAAAGCGCCGTGATCGCAAGGCAACATTGAAATTTCTCAGGAAAACAATGAAACGTCATGGTCGACCACATATCTTTGTCACCGATAAGCTACGTTCCTACGGCGCGGCGATGAAGGTCATCGGCAATGTCGACAAACAGGAAACGGGCCGTTGGCTCAACAATCGAGCCGAAAACTCACACCAGCCATTTAGACGAAGAGAGCGGGCCATGCTTCGCTTCAGGCGAATGCAAACTTTACAGAAATTCGTCGCCGTACACGGCTCAGTCCACAACCATTTCAACGCGGAGCGCCACCTCTACAGCCGATCAAATTTCAAGCTGAACCGTGCCGCTGCTCTGGCCGAGTGGCGCGGCCTCTGCGCAGCCTAACAGATTGAGATCGCTGGAGAACAGAGACTGGTTCGCATTCGTCTGACAGCACCCACGCCAATGCTAAGGTTAAATATTCTGCATCGGTCAGCCGAAATTCCTAAAGTTTACTCTAGCAGATCGGTTTAATCTGACAATGCCCAGGCATGATATGCCCATTGATGATCGGAGCAATCCCATTAAAGAAGGGCCTAAGCAAACAGAATGAGTAACAGACCGGTTTGAAAAATTGTCGCGCTTGTTTTAAGAATGTGCTCCACAAAACGGGAGGATTACCGTTTGATGTCGTTGTCTGGCAAACACCGTACTTGATGGACATCAACACCTTCCTCAGCCAAATACTCAAACTTCAAACGAATGCAGAAATGGCAGGTTCTACATGAAGCGTTTTTTACTTATGGTTCCTTTTCTTGTTGTTGGAGCTTCGGTTGAAGCCCAAAGTGTAGGGGAGCTTTTGTTCAAGAAGAATTGCGTCTCCTGCCATGGTGTCACTGGCCAAGGCGACGGCCCACTTTCAGCGCGTTTGGGGACAGCACCGGCAGACCTGACACAGATTGCCGCAAGACGGGATGGCGTCTGGCCGATGCTTGAGGTCATGTCGATTCTGGATGGTTATCTAAAAGCCTCCAACCCGCGCGAGGACATGCCCATTTTCGAAGGTTTTCTCGACGACAACATGGTTGAATTTGATACTGGAAACGGTTTGCCCACCTTAGTGCCGATTAAGCTGGTTGAGATAGCAAATTACCTAGAATCCTTACAAGATCCGCGACCAACACGGTATGTACCCTGACGATGAGAAGAAGCTTTCGATCCACTGTCCGGCAGAGCATTGCGCAGCGCGGTCGTATGCACATCCAGATCTTTAGCCGCTTTCGCTACACTGACACCGCGAGCCGTCACAAGCTGTGCTGCCTCGCGCTTATGTTTTTTGGTGGGTATTGCGGAACACCCTTGCGACGGCAAGCTGGATCTCGCATATAATTAGGGTGATGAATTTTTCAAAGTTCTTAAACATGCTGTTGCCTGCGGCCTTCGCAGTGCTTCTTGTTGCATTTCCGTCCATCACGGATGCCGAAACAAAGCATCGTACTATTGTTGTCAGAGAACGTAACAGCGCCGAACTGCTGGATGGGGCCTTTGTCTTTAAGGTCTTGAAGTTGAGAGGCTACACCATCGAAGTGAAGTTCCTTGGCCAGAAACAGTCTCTCAAGATTGGTGAATCCCTTTCGTCGCCAAACGGAGATTGCAACGTTACCTTTGATGAGATTGCGACGGAAACCCGGTTGGCGCGGTTTAGCACAGATTGCCCATAATTGACGGGGCGGCGCCCCGGCTGAATCTGTCCTTTGCAGGCACCATTTTCATCGCGCAGGCACTTTGAGATAGGCATCGACAAGGCTCAGGATTGAGCAGGCAATGGGAAATCATGTTTGATTTCAAAAAGAATTCGTTCAACTTTACTAGGTGTTCCGACCCTTTCTCCTATTGCTACACTTAGAAATGGGAACCGATTACATAGGAGGAATGAGGGCGTTGCCCTTGACATCTATGAAAAGATCGAATGACACTTGCGCATGATATGTATGAGCGAACCAGATTTCAGCCGAGTGTCAGATGGGCTGTATCTGGATGTTCTTGCTGGAATCTTAATGGGGGATTATCCGCCGCAAAGCAGGTTACCGCCCGAAACTAGTCTCGCCCGTGATTATGGGGTTTCACGCACCATTGTGCGCTCAGCGCTGGAGCAATTGAAGAACCAAGGCTTGGTGCAATCGCGTCAAGGGTCCGGCACAGTTGTTGCCTCCTTTGATCCAAAGGCGCTTGCAAAACTTAATCGGGACGCTCAGTTGCCAGCGCTGAAGGACTGCTATGCATGCCGACTGGCAATAGAGCCGTCGATTGCCGGATGCCTTGCTGGAAATCTGACAGAAGAGGTATCCGCATTCCTACACAATCAACGCGCCATCTTGGATGCAGCGGAAGAAGGGAATCCAAATCAAAATTCTGCAGAAGATGCAGAGTTTCACATTCAGCTGGCATGGTTTTCGCGCAATCGGTTTTTCATCGCCACCATGAATACGTTGCGCCCTCATATGCTGTTTGCAATGAACATCTCTAAAATGCTGACCAACCGCGCACAACAGCGGCACTACGATCTTTCTCAGGAAGAGCATTTAGACATCATCAATTCCATTCTGACCAAGGACCCACAGATCGCGCAAGACGCGATGCGCGCACATATCCACAAGGGACGAGAGCGGATTTTTCATGGTTACGCAGAATCCGCTGGCAGATAAGACCTGATTGGCACCGCACCAGTAACCGTGTCCACTCCGGCTTAAGGCTTCAGATCGTGGTAGTTGGCATTTCAACCCCTCGATCAAAATTTGTTTTCAGAAACAAATAGCCAGACGCGAAGACGTCGTTAAACTGTCCACTAAGGCAATTAAAAGTGGCAATGATAGGGAGTGAGAAAGACATGGCGATGAAAATGAAATTTTTAATGGGACTGCTGACATCAACCTGTTTGACGTTGGGGGCCGTTTCAGGCGCTCAGGCGGCAGACATTGAATTGGTGCCATATGTCACCGGAATCAATACGCCGCTTGCGATGGTGCAGCCTGCTGGGGATGCCCGTAAATTTGTAATCGAGCAATTTGGCCGCGTGCGCATGATTGACGCGGACGGAAATCTATCACCACAGCCGGTTTTGGATATTCGCAACAAGATTGTTACGCAGTTCCATGACTTTGATGAGCGCGGATTGCTGGGCCTGACGTTCCACCCTGACTTTGCAACCAATGGCAAGTTCTACGTGGCTTACTCCGCCCCGATCAACACCCAAGGCGACTTGGGTCAACTGTTCTGGTGGGATCACTCCAACGTGGTCGAAGAATACACGATGTCTGCCGACGATCCGAACGTGGCAAACCCGAACTCGGGCCGCATCATCCACTCCATGAGCTGGCCACAGTTCAACCATAACGGTCACTGGATTGATTTTGGTCCTGACGGCATGCTGTATATCTCTACTGGTGATGGCGGTTATGCGAACGACTGGGGCATTGGTCACAACGTGACCGAAGGCAACGGCCAGGACCTAAGTGTTGAGCACGGCAAGATCCTGCGGATCGACGTTAACAGCACCGACGGCGACCAGAACTATGCGATTCCGGCCGACAACCCGTTTGTCGACAACGATGAAGCGGCACCGGAAATCTATGCCTACGGTTTGCGCAACCCTTGGCGCTGTTCGTTCGATATGGCCGACGGTCGTCTGTTTTGTGGCGACGTGCAGCAAAACAGCTTTGAAGAGATCGACATCATCACAGCGGGCGGAAACTACGGCTGGCGTGTGAAGGAAGCAACCCATTGCTTTGATTACCAAGCACCTGATAACCACCCTGCGTCTTGCGAAGCCGAAGGCATGATCGACCCGATCTTGGAGTACAAGAACTGCACCGCGCAGCCTGATGGCTGTCTGGGTATCTCCAACACGGGTGGCTATGTGTATCGTGGCAGCAACGAAGCCTGGGCTGGTAAGTACATCTTTGGTGACTGGTCTAAAGGGTTTGCTGCAATGGACGGTCAGATTTTCATCGGGACAGAGGCCGCTGATGGCACCTGGTCCATGGAAACTGCCAAGATCACCAACATGGATGGCAATACACCTTACATCCTGGCCTTTGCTCAGGACGCTGCGGGTGAAGTCTATGCGCTGACCTCTGTAACAACCGGTCCAAACGGTACTTTGGATACGATCTACCACATCAAGCCAGCTAACTAATCGGCTTGATTTAAAACGGGGCGTCGCAGGCTTGCCAGCTTGCGGCGTCTTTGATTGACTGGGGTCTTATCGGCCCATACTTAGGAAGATAGGAAAAACATGCTGAAACTTGTGTCGTTGATCGCCGCTCTTGGATTGTTCATATCAGCAGGTGCCGCGTCGGCACAGAACGCCGAAGCCGGAGCAGCCGTGTTCAAAAAGTGTAAGGCCTGTCACCAGATTGGTCCTAACGCCGAAAACAAATTGGGGCCCACGCTAAACGATTTGGTTGGCCGGGCAGCTGGTTCTGTTGAAGACTTCAAATACGGTGACAGTATTCTGGCTGCAGGTGAAAAAGGGTTGGTCTGGTCGACGGAAGAGCTGGCCAACTATCTCGAAGACCCCACCAAATACATGCGCGCCTATCTCGACGATAATAGCGCCCGCTCGGCGATGTCTTTCAAGCTCAAGAAAGAGCAAGACAGGCTGGATGTTGTGGCCTATCTGACAACTGCGGTGACCGCAGAGGCGGCAGATACTACAGCACCCGAAACACCCGCTGAAACCCGCACGATCGATGAAATTATCGCCGATCAAGTCTTTACAGCGGAGTTTTTGGAAGACCCGGCAAACTTTGCAGCCGGTAAGGATGTCTGGTTTGCCCAATGCACACATTGTCACGGTTACAAGGCCTATCCCGGCAAAGCACCCAAGCTGAAGCCCGCCAAATATAAACCGGAGTTTGTCTTTAAACGGGTCTACAAAGGGTTCAAAAAGATGCCCGCATGGAATGAGGTCTATACCATCGACGAAGTCCGTCAGGTTGTTGCCTACATCAAGGGACAGGGCTTCGCGCCCTGAATTCTAAATCCCCGACTGGCGGTTTAAAAAGGGTCGCACCAAAAGCCACAAAAGCAATGGTGCGACCGCACAGAGAAAAAGCGTCGGCAAGGCGTAGTCAGCGCCAAAATGACCTAATGCCGCAAAGGTAAAGCCAAGAGGGATAGCCCCGCAGGCCAGCGCCCCCAGATAACCTGCAAATCGCATGCCGGTCAGACCGGCCAGAAACGAAACCGTTTCTGGAAAAATGGGTAACCAGCGTGATCCCGCTACCAGCCATCCGCCCCAGCGCTCAAACAACTGGCGCGCCTGCGCAAGGCCTTCTGCCCCCGCCAGCCGTTCCGCTCTTGCGGGTCCGATCAACCGGCAGATACCATAGCCCAGTAGGCCCGCGATCACAGCCCCCAAAGCTGAAATCGCACCGCCCAACAATGGCCCGTAGATGATACCCAAAGCACCCATCACAGCGGATGAGGGCACCGGTAATACGATATCAGAGGCGATCAGCCCAATCCCCGCAACCCATGCCCAATTGCCAAAGCTTTGCATCCAGCCTGCAGCGCCAAGCCGTGTCAGGTCTTGTTCCAGCTGCCCGCCCCAAATCAGGAAAGGCACAAAGCTGAGTGCGACCAAAGCAAAAACGATGAGCAGCAAACGGAACATGCTATTCGATGATCATCTGCCCGGCGCGACGCTCCCCTGGCGCTTCGATTTTGGGTTCCCGTCCACCGCGCAGGATAGAGTTACCCTCAAACAGCGTGCGCTGATCAATGGGGGATGGGTTCAGCCAATCTTGTTCATTCATCTGCCCCGACTGCCCATAGGCATCCAGCGCGTTCTGGTAACAGACCTTGTGCACGGTTTCTTGCGGGATCCCGCTTTCCAGTGCCAGCTTGGCGGTTTTCGCCACGCCCAAACAATCCGATATGCCCCAGTCGCAGGCACTGTCCACGATGATACGTTCACCACCGTATTGTTTGAGCAGTTCAACCATGCGCACATTGCCCATCTTGGTAGAGGGATAGATCGAAAACCCCGCCCAGTAGCCGCGCTGTAATGTCTCGGCCACGGTTTCTTCGTTGTTGTGATCAATGATCACCATGGAGGGGTCCACACCCATTTCCTCACAAACATCCATCGACCGAGAGGTGCCGCGTTTCTTGTCGCGGTGTGGGGTGTGCACCATCACAGGCAGGTGCAATTCCTTGGCCAGATCTAACTGCAGTCGGAAGTATTTGTCCTCCAGCGGGGTTTGCTCATCATAGCCAATTTCACCAATCGCCACGACGCCTTCCTTGAGCGCAAAGCGGGGCAGCCACTCCATGACACCTTCGGCAAGTTCCTCGTTGTTGGCTTCCTTGGAGTTCAGCCCAACTGTGCAGTAATGCCGGATGCCAAACTGGCTGGCGCGGAAGCGTTCCCAACCGACAATGGTGGAAAGGTAATCCACATAGGTGCCGACATAGGTGCGTGGCTGGCCAATCCAGAATGCAGGTTCAATCATCGCCACAACACCGGCGTTGGCCATCGCCTCATAATCATCGGTCGTGCGGCTAATCATATGGGCATGGGGGTCAATCAGCATCATGACAGTGCCTCCTCAGTTAGGTGTCCATCGCTGATTGCTTTGGAAAGTTGGTCGGCAATGGCAGGATCGGTGCGGAAGGGCTTGACAGGTATCCAAAGCTCCGGAGTGACGGGGCGGCCGGCCGCCCAGCGTTCCTGCGCATAATCCACTAAGATCCGCGCCAGTTCGGGGTTGGCACGGTCTTTCAACCCGACAATGGGGGACAAGGTACTGTCCACAAAAAGCGCTTTCAGGATCATGTGGTTCCAGCGGTGCTCATCGAAATGGTCGCGAGGATAGGGGTTGTGATGCGCAATCGCCTCAAACACCGCGCGAATGTTTGAACGCAGGCCCTCACCCACTTCAAAATGCAGCTTTTCAGGGTCCGGATATAACGGCAGGCCCCGATAGAGCGCAATCATTTCAGCTACATCTGCCGTGCGCCGCAAATCTTTGAACCTTTCCGAAAAGGGTCTGTTGCCTGCGGTTGCCAGCAAGGCCGCGACACGTGCGGCCCCATCAACGCTCCACCCCGAAGGGTTCCAGCCGGGATGTGCGGCATCCGCAGCTGCCAGATCCTCAGCACTTAACGCCAGATCGGCTTTGCCCAGCTTGCGCGGCGCATAACCCAGAAAGACATGCAGGTCTTTTTCGGGCGATCCTTCTGCAATTGTGTCTAATGAGGATATCACCCAATTCGCTTGATCCGGACATTGCGTGAGGACCCAGCGTTTCAGCAGTTCTGATGGTGATTCTGACATGTATCTCTCCCCGACCATCTTTGATCCATCTTAACCGGACAACCGCTCTCAACACCAGCACAACTGCCCGCGCACTCAATGATTGTTAAGTCGACATCCAGCATCTACATTGAGGGTTCATTGTTGGGGTACGATATGGGACTCATACGGGTAGCACTGGTTTTGGCATTGCTTTTCGGCGCGATGCGCGCGGATGCGGCTGATCTGCGGCTTATGGTTGAGGGACTGACCGCGCCCATCGGGATCGCTGATCCGGATGATGGAACCGGTCGCCTATTCGTACAGGAACAGCAAGGCATAATTCAGGTGTTGGAGCCTTCGGGCAATCTTGGGGTACCTTTGCTGGACTTGCGGGAAAAGTTGTTAGAGCTGGAAGACGGGTTTGAGGAACGCGGACTTTTGGGGTTTGCACTGCATCCAGATTTTGCCCGCAATGGCCGGGTCTATGCCAGCTATTCCGCGCCTTTGCGCCCTACGGCCCCTGAGGGGTGGAACTATACCCGTAAGATATCTGAGTTCACCCTCGCGCCGGGTGTCAATACAATTGAGCCCAGCTCAGAGCGCGTTTTGATCGCGCTGGATTGGCCCAGCCGCAAACACAATGGCGGCGGGCTGGCCTTTGGGCCGGACGGGTATCTGTATCTTGGCATCGGCGATGGCGGCGGTGCGCACGGGGTGGGGCCGCAGGTGATCTGGTCAGCCTTTGATGTGCCCGAAAACCAACTCTATTGGGACCGTCTGGCGCAGGATGTAACCTCTCTGTTTGGTTCAATTTTACGCATCGATGTGGATCAGGGGTTTCCCGGATACGGCATTCCGCCCACCAATCCCTTTGTTGGCAAACCGGGTCGCGATGAGATTTACGCTTGGGGGTTTCGAAACCCATACCGGCTTGGCGTTGACCAACAGACCGGCGCAATCCTTGTGACCGCAATAGCGGAAACGCTTTGGGAATCTGTCTATCTGATCGATGCGCCAGGCAACTTTGGCTGGCCCCTGCGCGAAGGCACCCATTGCGTAGATCGCACCAAACCGCGCGACCCGCCGCAGGCCTGCAGCCGCCTTGGGCCAAACGGCTATCGGATCAAAGACCCGGTGGTCGAATACCCCAACATGCAGGTCATGGACCCGGCAACCAAGGTGGATGCGGTTGGCGTTGGTACCGCCGTTGTCGGCGCGCGCTTCTATCGGGGGACGGCACTGCCCGAACTGACGGGCAAGCTGATCTTTGCAGACTGGAGCGCGGATTTCCGCACTCCTTCCGGGCAATTGTTTCTGGCAAGCCCTGCACA
This sequence comes from Sulfitobacter sp., assembly GCF_036961165.1. Classification (GTDB taxonomy): domain Bacteria; phylum Pseudomonadota; class Alphaproteobacteria; order Rhodobacterales; family Rhodobacteraceae; genus Sulfitobacter. The sequence goes on from NZ_JBALVJ010000075.1 coordinate 8,678, forward strand.
AGGCTATGGCGATCTGTGGCCCTTTGAGCGACTTGAGCTTCTGGAAACCCGGATCATCAGCCTCGACGCTGATGCAAGCGGCGAACTCTATATCCTGACCAATGACGCTCTGGGCCCTTTTGGGACAACCGGTAAAGTCTTCAAACTTGTCCCGTAACGCGCAAGGATCACCCATGCAGAGAACCCTCGTCATTCTTGTTGTTGGCCTTGCGCCCCATTTGGTTGGCAAGCACACACCACACCTTGCCAAACTTGCCAAGCGCGGTGGTCTGCGCCCGCTGAACACGGTGACTCCGGCGGTAACTTGCACGGCACAATCAACGCTCGTGACGGGCCTGTTGCCGTCGGGTCATGGCATTGTGGGCAATGGCTGGTTCTTTCGAGATTTATCAGAGGTGCTGTTGTGGCGTCAGCCCAACCAATTGGTCCATGGCGAGAAGATCTGGGATGCGGGCAAGCTACGCAATCCTGAATTCACCTGCGCCAAGATGTTCTGGTGGTACAACATGTATTCCACCGCCGATTGGTCCGCGACACCGCGTCCGATGTATCCCGCAGATGGGCGCAAGATACCCGATCACTATGCCTATCCCCCGGAATTACATGATGAACTCGATGCAAAGCTGGGCCAATTTCCCCTGTTCAAATTCTGGGGACCGTTGGCGGATATCACCTCTTCCGACTGGATCACAAAATCGACACTGCACGTGATGGAGACGCGCACCCCCACCCTCACGCTCACTTATCTTCCGCATCTGGATTACAACCTGCAACGCCTTGGCCCTGATTTGGACCACCCTCGTTTGCAAAAAGACCTGCGCGAGATTGATGACCTCTGCGGCGAATTGATTGAGCACGCCGACCAAACCGGACAGCGCGTGATTGTGGTTTCTGAATACGGGATCACTAAAGCCACGGACGCGGTGCACATCAACCGCGCCCTGCGTGAGGCGGGGCTGATCGCTGTGCGGCCAGAGGAACATGGACGCGAAATTCTGGATACCGGCGCCAGCGAAGCTTTTGCCATGGCGGATCACCAGATCGCACATATCTACGTTAAGAACCCTGACCGTGTGGCTGAAGTTGCCAAGGTGGTCGCATCACTGGATGGTGTCGAAAGCGTTTGGGGCGAGGACGGCAAACGGGCAAACGGCCTCGATCACCCCCGCTCGGGAGAGCTGGTTGCGGTCAGCGAGGCGGATCGCTGGTTCAGCTATTACTACTGGCTGGACGATGACAAAGCGCCAGATTTTGCCCGCACCGTCGATATCCACCGCAAGCCGGGGTATGATCCGGTTGAGCTGTTTGTGGACCCGGCCATCAAGTATCCAAAACTTGCAGCAGGGCTAAAGCTGGCCAAGCGCAAGTTGGGGCAGCGTCAGTTGCTCGACATCATCTCGCTGAAAGACACGCAATTGGTGCAAGGCACCCATGGCCGCATCACCGATGATCCCAATTTTGGCCCGCTGGTAATTTCCTCAGAACCTGGTCTGTTGCCGGAGGCCGCTGTTGATGCCACCGACTTCAAAGCGCTGGTGCTGGATCACATTTTCACCTGAGCGATCAGGTGCCGGAAACGATCCGCTGCAAAGCCAGCGTCAGGGCAAAACCGGCAACCGCAAGCAACGCCAAAGCTGCCTGTCCCTGTCCGGCAATCAGCACCGCGTCATATAGGCAGATACCCGCAATCATTGTGACCACCGCGCGGGGCACATCCCCCTTGTTGCGACGAAACAGCAGGCGCAGAGCGATAAACACAACAACGCCCAACCCAACCCAGATCAGTAAAGCAACTGTGCTCCCGATGGCCTGTGACAGCGCGTAGATCATTGGGATTGCCAGTACCACCAAAGGCCATGCGTTGTCCAACCGGTCATAGGCCTCTTGCTTGGCCGCATAGGTCAGACCGACAATATAGGCCAGCAGCCCCAAGGCGCCAAAGATCACCGAGCCTGTTACTTTGGCTACGGCAAAGGCCGCCAGAACATAGCAAAAAAACCGCGTGGCTCCCATGATGATCGGGCTGAGGACAGTGCGTTTGTGCAGCCAGTCATACAGGATCACCGCAATGGCCAGCGCGACCCCCGCAAGACCCGCCATGGCCCCAAAGGTAAAGGCCAGCACCACGCCCAGCATCAACATACCATAGCCAACCGCAAAGACAGTGGTAACAGCGATCTCCCCCATGGGAATGGGCCGGTTCTTGCGTTCTTGCGCATCGATCTCGGCATCAAAGGCATCGTTCAGCCACATCCCGCCGGTGTAAAACAGCGTCAAAGCAATGCCGATGATCAGGATTGCCCCGAACGATGGCTGTCCGGCCAAGACGGCCCCGGCCACGGCGTTGGTCCAGACCGTTGGCAGGTTCGATACCCGCCCCAGTTTGAGAAATGTTTGCAAGCTCATGTCAGTTGCTCCTGCACCCAGCGCAGCTCTCGCTGAATGTCCTTGTCCATTGTCGTACTGCGCAACTGTGCAGGCAGCACGTCCCAAGTATAGGTCTCAATCTCCAGATGGGGCGAGATGGGGTCGGCTTTGTGCAGCGCCAGAATCTCTTCCAGAAAATCTCTGGTTGATGAAAATGCACCAAGCGTGTCGATGAACACCGGCACATGAAAATGCACACGCCATTCTTCGCCGTCGGTGTCCGCCCCCAGGGCCAACGCCTCTGGCAGATCAACGTGGAAGATCATGCCTTTTGAGGTGCGCCGGATTACCTGATGCAGGTAGGTCGGTTCATCGAAAAACGCGAGTGCTGTGCGTTGTTCAGCCCCCATTGATGGGACACGTAAGGCGGCACTCAGCTGTAGCTTGTGCACCGGAATGCCTGCCGCCCGCAAAGCGGCTATACTACCTGCGGGGTCTTCGTATTCAACGGCTGCGTGGCAGACATCATAGCACAGCCCGATATGGCGCGGCAGGGCTGCTGCGGCATCCGCCTTGCTAAGCCCGGTCAGCTCTGAAATCCGGGCGACGGCCGCGTCGCTAAACAGAAAATCAGTGAAGAAATCGACCGTCTCTGCGATGGTCTCAAGGATGCAATAGGGCTCTGGCTCAATCGCCAAAGCGACGGTGACACCTGTGCGTCCCTGCAAGCCAATCACATGCGCGACACTTTGCAGATAGTTCTCTGCCATAGCGTCCATCGCACCAGTCGCCAAAGGCTTGATCGTGCCGGGCACGGTAGACAGGCTGATAATCTCGCCCTTTGGGGCGATTTCGGCCATGAGGTCTGCCAATGTGTTGGTATACCGCACCCGTTCAGCACTGCGCCAATCGGGTTGATAGACCTCTTCCTTGACCCGTGTGCCGTGAAATTGGCCATAGGGAAATCCGTTGACGGTGATCCCATGAAAGTCATGCTGTTCCATCAGGGTTTTCAACGCCTGACGTTTCGCCGGGTCCGCCAGTTCAGCCAATGCCTCACCGGAAAACCGCAACCCAATTGCAAAAGGAGCATCCGGGCTGACGGCAGCCTTAACAGCGGAAACAGGTCCTTCAAGTGCGGCGCGCACATCTGCCCATGTCTGGGTGGCGTGAATGTTGAGGCAATAGGTCAGATGACCCAAATCATTGGGTAACTTCATTCTGAACGCGCCCGCGCCTTAAGCCAGTTCAGCGAGCTTTCTACCAAGGTCGCATCCATTTCGTTCACTTCCACACCAACACCAAGGTCGCGTAGAAGCGTGATCGTTAGGGCACCGCCCAAATGCTCCTGAAACTCATCAAGCCCAACCAGCAGTGACAACCGTCCTGACGCATCCCGGCTTTCAAGCGCTGAATGCCAGATCCGTAGGCCGAGCGTTTCCAGCAAGACAACAATCCGCTCATCCTGCCCCTCGGGCAGCAGCCCTGCCAACACCGAATAACGCGCGTCCAGCGCGATGCCCATGGCAACGGCCTCTCCGTGGCGGACGTGGTGATTGGTGAGCGCCTCAAGCTTGTGCGCTGACCAATGGCCAAAATCTAGCGGTCTTGCGGACCCCATCTCAAAGGGATCCCCGCCATGAGCAATCTGGCGCATGTGCAACTGCGCGGATCGGCGCACCATGAATTCCTCAGCCTTGGGTTCAAACGTGGCCAGCGCATCGGCGTTTTCTTCCAGCCACAGGTAAAATCCCGGGTCCCGGATCAACGCAACTTTGACAGCTTCAGACAGGCCCGCAATCCGCTCTCGGGTAGGCAGGTGCGCCAGAAAATCGAAATCATTCAGGACCGCCCAAGGGGGGGCAAAGGTGCCGATGTAATTCTTGATGCCTTTGAAGTTGACTGCGTTCTTGACCCCGACACCGCTGTCATTCTGCGACAGAATGGTTGTTGGGATACGGATGTGGCGCACGCCCCGATGTGAGGTAGCCGCGGCAAGCCCGGCGGCATCCAGTACTGCCCCCCCGCCAATGGCAATCACATAGGAATGGCGATCAATCGCGCGTGTATGAATCGCGTTTTGCATGCATTCGACATGGGCCAAATCCTTCTTTACGATCTCGCCCCCAGGAACCTGCATGGGGGGCCCTATCATCTCTAAACGATCGGAATGGGCGTCAAAATACGTCCCGATGATCTTTTCCAGACCCAGATGCGCCAAACCCTCGTCGATGATAAAGAAACACCGATGCCGCTTATCTGTTTCCTCTCCCGCCACAACATCTGCGAACAATGACTTCGCGGGGTCGAACAGCCCACGCACAAAAGCAACAGGATATTGAAATGGAACGGAAAACTTCTGCCAGAAGACATCATCACGCTCTTCGTTTTGCATAGTCGGGACAGCCTCTAGTTCCATAGCATTCTTCTCCCATACCCTACCATCCTGAAGTGCTTGACCTCTGGGCACACTGAAGCTTAGGTGGAGATCTGAGTAAACTCAAGCCCAACTGAAAAGAGTCTGCCATGCGCATTGTTTCCGGAATCTTCTGTCTCATAATGCTCCTATTTGCAGCTGTGCAATTTAATGACCCGGACGTACTGCATTGGGCATTGATCTATGGGATCGTTGCACTTTTCTGTGGCTTGGCAGCCTTTCGCCCCGCACTGATTTTGGAAGGTTGGGGGCGTCGCCTGTTGGTTATGTGTCTTGCTTTGGGTGCAATTGGGGTGGTCTGGTATTTCCCCAAGACCCCCGGTTTTTGGCAAACAGAGGTTTGGTGGGTCACTGAAACCGCGCGTGAAGGCATGGGCATGATGGTGGCCTTTGCGGCTTTGTTGGTCGCTTGGTTCACAGCAAGAAACTACGCGAAAAAAGAGTAACTGACTGCACCGTATCCGCAAGCGGCTCGTTGCGGTGCAGAGTTTCGGCTGATATTTAGGCCGCTCGGAAAAAAATCAGTCCTTACGTGGCTGGGCACTGTCAGAAGAAAACTGGTTGAGGCGAGCAGGGAGGTTTTGTAGCTTCGTCGGATGACAAAACCCTCCCCCTTTTGCGACTTCAAGACGAGCCCAGAGATCATCCGTCATGATGTATGTTCGGTTTCCGCTTTCGCTTAGGAACGTGGAAGATATATTGCATGAACGCGGTATCGACATCAGCCACGAAACGGTTCGATTTTGGTGGAACAGATTTGGGCCGCTGTTTGCAGCAGAGATCCGCAAGAAAAGGGTCAGCCAGATGCGCGCATATTCAAATTGGCAGTGGCACTTGGACGAGGTGTTCGTGAAGATTAACGGCGAGACCCACTACCTTTGGCGGGCTGTGGATGACGAAGGGGAAGTCCTGGAAAGCTTCGTTACAAAGCGCCGGGATCGCAAGGCAGCATTGAACTTCCTAAGAAAAACCATGAAACGCCATGGTCGCCCACATATCTTCGTCACCGACAAGTTACGTTCCTACAGCGCGGCAATGAAGTTCATCGGTAATGTGGACAAACAGGAAACCGGCCGCTGGATCAACAATAGAGCCGAGAATTCACACCAGCCATTTAGACGAAGAGAACGCGCCATGCTACGCTTCAGGCTGATGCGAAGTTTACAGAAATTCGCTGCCGTCCACGCCTCAGTCCACAACCATTTCAACCAGGAGCGCCATCTCTACAACCGATCAAACTTCAAGCTGAACCGTGCCGCTGCTCTGGCCGAGTGGCGCGGCCTCTGCGCGGTCTGACAGATCGAGGTTGCTGAAGAACTGAGACTGGTTCGCATTTGTCTGACAGCACCCCATAAAGCGATGGCGTGGCAGGATGTGCCAGCTTTCTATGCAGATTTGAAGACGCGCAATGCGATGGCAGCAAAGGCGTTGATGTTTGAAGTGGTCCGGCAAAATTGGACAGCGTGCTAAGATGTATCCAACCCGAA
>NZ_JBALVJ010000006.1:0-122906 GCF_036961165.1 Sulfitobacter sp.
GTCGCTTCAAGGTGCGCGCGATGGATCGCAGGGACATCTGCGCCCGCAGGCCTCTCGATATCTCTTCTCGGTCGATCAAGGTCAGAGAAAGCCGTGACCTAATGCGGTCCCGCGGACGGATGCCGCCAGTGCGCCCTAACAGCGGTAAAATTGATGATGACCCCCGATCAAACACCCGACCAATCGAGCTCATCGACTCTCCGCGTTGCCATCTGTCCCAGATCTCTGACTTCTGTTTGTCCGTAAGAAATATGTGGCGGCGATACTTCACGTTCATCACTCCATCTTTGGCTAAAGATTAAAGTGTTGCGTCGACCCGTTGAAATCACCGCGCATAGCAGACCTTTCCTTACAGGACGATTACTTTCTTAAAGAGAGGCCCCCCAACAAAGGGGGCGCCCAATTTCACATTCCCAATCTGTGTTAAAGAACCTTATCAATCACAGCTTTCAGCCGCGCCAATGTGCCGTCCACGTCATACAGCTTGTCCAACCCGAACAGCCCGATGCGGAAGGTGCTGAAGCTGTCGGGCTCTCCCACTTGCAGCGGCACACCTGCGGCGATCTGCATGCCTTCGGCGGCAAACGCTTTGCCGGTTTTCACGTCCGGATCATCGGTGTAGCAAACCACCACGCCCGGCGCGCCGTAGCCGTCTGCGGCTACAGGCTTCACGCCCTTTTCCGCCATCATTGCACGAACGCCATCGCCGAGCCGCCACTGCGCTTCTTTCAGGCGCTTGAAACCGTATTCCTTGGTCTCAACCATCGTGTCGCGGAAGACCCGCAGCGCATCTGTTGGCATGGTTGCGTGATACGCGTGGCCGCCGTTCAGGTAGGCTTGCATGATCGCGTGCCATTTACCCAGATCAATGGCGAAACTGTCCGACGTTGTTTCGGCAAGCCGCGCCACGCCGCGCTCTGACAGCATTACCAGACCGGCACAGGGTTGCGCGCTCCAGCCTTTTTGCGGGGCAGAGATCAGCACATCAACGCCAAGCGCCTTCATATCGACCCAAGCACAACCCGAAGCGATGCAATCCAACACCAACAACGCCCCTACTTCATGGGCGGCGGCGGCCATTGCCTTAATATAGTCATCGGGCAGGATCACGCCGGCCGAAGTCTCGACATGCGGGGCAAAAACGACCTGCGGCTTTTGCTCACGGATCGCGGTAACTATATCTTCGATCGGAGCTGGCGCATAGGGTGCGGGAGCGGCGTTGCCCTGCGGGCACGCTTTCATCACGGTTGTGTTGGCGGTCAGGCCACCCGTCTCGATGATCTGGCTCCAGCGGTAGGAGAACCAGCCATTGCGCACCACAAGCACATCATTCCCGCGTGCAAACTGCCGCGCTACGGCTTCCATCCCGTAGGAGCCGCCACCGGGGATAATCACAGCGGACTCAGCGCCGTAAACTTCGCACAACATCGCGTGGATATCGCGCATCACCTGCTGGAACGCCGCGCTCATGGAATTGAGCGAGCGGTCCGTGAAAACTACCGAGAATTCTTCCAACCCTGTCGGGTCAACTGTATCAAGCAACGCCATTCTTCGTCCTCCATCGGATCATTTAACTATTGCATAGAAACTGCGCCCGCCGATGGCAAAGTCTATCTGGGCAGAAAAAAGCGAATTTTCCCGCCTTCACCCTGCCAGTGGCGCACAAAAGTTTCCTTTAGGTCAAAGTGGTCCGGCCAGACGTTCCTCACTGAGCAAGACGTTGGCCTCAACCTCCCCTGCCCCGGGGAGCGTCATGATCCGCCGCCGCAATACCCGCTCAAAGTCCGGCAAGTCCCGCGCGACCACCCGCAGCCGGTAGTCATAAAGCCCCAGCACATGCTCTACAGTCTGCACTTCGGGGATCGCTGTGACTGCACGCTCAAAGTCATCGAGGCTGACGCGCCCACGAAGGGCCAGCTTAACCCCCAGAAAGACGGTCACGCCAAACCCCAGCTTTTCGGCATCCAGACGCAACTGCCGACCGCGGATAACCCCCGCTTCCTCAAGCCGCTTGATGCGCCGCCACGTTGCAGGCTGGCTCAGTCCAAGGCGTTTCCCCAAAACTCCGGTGCTCTGCCCGGCGTCCCGCACGAGCGCTTTCAACAGGCGGCGGTCTGTCTCATCCATCTCGATCACAGCGGCAACCCCTCGCTCGCCTTGATCCGTGCGACATGCATCAACGCCTCGATCTCCGAGATATGCGGCAGCGTCAGGATGGAGGCGCGGTAGATCTGCTGATAATGCGCCATGTCCCGCGCAATGATCGAGAGGCGCACATCCACACGGCCCAGAAACGTCTGCAGTTCGATCACTTCGGGCACTTTGCGGGCCTCAGCCATGAAAGCGTCAAAGGCGTTGCCTTGGGTCTTATCCAGCGTGATCCTCAGCGACACTTCCACCGCATAGCCAAGCGCAGCCCAGTCAATCACGGCACCGACACCGCGCACGATCCCCAGCTCTTGCATCCGCGCAATCCGCCGCACGGCCCGTCCTGTGGTCATGCCTGCGCGCTCTGCCAGTTCGCCCTGACTAAGACTTGGCTCTGCCTGCCAGTACCGCAACAATCTCCGATCCGCATCATCAAGCATTGATTTCTCACATATATTTAGTATCGCGCATTAAATTCTCTAATATGCCTTCTAATACCAGCTCCAACCAATAGCAAATGGCGCAGTTTTCCTTATGGTGACCCTCAGAACAAACTCAAAGGATAAAATCATGCGCGTTTATTATGACCGTGACTGCGACGTAAACCTCATCAAGGACGCCAAAGTGGCGATCCTCGGCTACGGCTCACAAGGCCATGCCCACGCCCTCAACCTGCGCGACTCCGGTGCGAAGAACCTTGTTGTTGCTCTGCGCGAAGGCTCCCCTTCCGCTGCAAAAGCCGAAGGCGAAGGCCTGAAGGTTATGGGCATCGCTGAAGCAGCTGCATGGGCTGACGTGATCATGTTCACCATGCCCGACGAACTGCAGGCGGACACATACAAAAAATACGTGCACGACAACATCCGTGAAGGTGCGGCCATCGCATTCGCCCACGGCCTGAACGTACACTTCGGCCTGATTGAGCCGAAAGAAGGCGTTGACGTGATCATGATGGCGCCAAAAGGCCCGGGTCACACCGTGCGCGGCGAATACACCAAAGGCGGCGGCGTGCCTTGCCTTGTTGCTGTGAACCAGAACGCATCCGGCAAAGCGCTGGAAATCGGCCTGTCCTATTGCTCCGCCATCGGTGGTGGCCGCTCCGGCATCATCGAAACCGACTTCCGCGAAGAGTGCGAAACCGACCTGTTCGGTGAGCAGGCTGTTCTGTGTGGCGGTATCGTTGAACTGATCCGCATGGGCTTTGAGACACTGGTCGAAGCTGGCTACGAGCCAGAGATGGCCTATTTCGAATGCCTGCACGAAACCAAGCTGATCGTTGACCTGATCTATGAAGGCGGCATCGCCAACATGGACTACTCCATCTCCAACACAGCTGAATACGGTCAGTATGTTTCCGGCCCACGCATCTTGCCTTACGAAGAAACCAAGGCAAACATGAAAGCCGTGCTTAGCGACATTCAATCTGGCAAATTCGTGCGCGACTTCATGCTCGAAAACGCTGTTGGCCAGCCAACGCTCAAAGCGTCCCGCCGTGCAAACGACGAGCACCAGATCGAAATCGTTGGTGGTAAGCTGCGTGACATGATGCCTTGGATCTCCGCAGGCAAAATGGTCGACAAAACAAAGAACTAAATTGACCTGAAGTATGCGAAAGGCCCGAGGATAATCCTCGGGCCTTTTTTTTGCGTCACGAGTCCGCCTCCTTGACGGTGACCATTCTGGACGCTGATTTTAGGACAGAGTGATGAAGAGGACGCCTATTCACTTCACCCATGAAGGTTGTGTTCGCTCCGTGAGAACTGTCCAAATATACGATCTACCTGTCTAACGACGAGCGGATGCGCCGGATCAGTTCCATTCCCGCCCACCTTTCTTGTTTTGCGACGGCCCTTGCCCCTCCTGTGGCTTTGCCCCTATCTGACCATATGAATACATCCCCCCAGATTACCCCGCTCAGTTGGCTCATGATCGCAATCCTCGGTCTGGTTTGGGGTGGCACGTTTATGGTGACCGAGGTCGCGCTGGCCGGTGGCATGCCGCCGTTCTGGCTCGCGGCTTCACGTGTCGGTTTTGCCGCTTTGCTGATGAGTGCAATCTGGATCTACATGGGTCGCCCGCTTTTTGAAGAGCGCACGACAACTGCGGACAAACGCAATCTGGTGATCATCGGCGCGCTGAGCTCCGCAATTCCGTTTTCTCTGCTGGCGTGGGGCCAGCAATATGTCACTTCGGGATTTGCCGGTGTGTCGATGGCGTCTGTCGCCTTGATCATATTGCCTCTGGCCCACTTCACCGTACCAGGCGAACAGATGACGCGGCGCAGGACTGCAGGCTTTCTGATCGGTTTTGTCGGTGTCGTGATCCTGATCGGAGCGCAGGCCTTTCAAACCACCGGTGCCGCCTTTGAGACCGCAGGGCGCATCGCCTGTGTGCTGGCGGCAAGCTGCTATGCGATCGGGTCTATCCTGTTACGCCGACTGCCCGCCGCCCATCCCATTGGCTTGGCTACGGTCTTGCTGATTGTCGGCGCTAGTTTAACCATTCCTGTCGCCTTAGTCGTCGAGGGACCGCCCCCCGTACCCTCGCCCCACATTCTGGGGGTTCTGATATTCCTCGGGCTTGTGCCAACGGCGGGTGCGAACTTCCTCCGCGTGCTTGTGGTGCGCAGCGCGGGGCCGGTCTTCATGTCGCTGGTCAACTATCAGGTGCCAGCCTGGTCCGTGATTTTGGGCGCCTTGATCCTCGGAGAGACCCTGCCGAAATCCTTGCTCTTGGCAATGACGCTGATCCTGATTGGTGTGGGCCTTAGCCAATATGGCGCCCTGCGACGGCTCTTCACCCGCTAAGGCAGCCTCCGGCGCGCAAGGATGACACCCGCGCGCCCTGAAACATGGCGTGCAGGCATAGCCTGCACCGTGTGGTCAGGTCTTGACGGCATCCTCAACGGCAGCGAGCACGCTACTCACGGCGCGCTGCATCAGGCCTGCATCTTCATGCTCGGCCATGACGCGCACCAAAGGTTCTGTTCCAGACTTGCGAATTAATAGACGCCCACCACCTGCCAGATCACTCTCGGCCTGAGCAATCGCGGCCTGCACCTGCGCATCCTCCAGCGGTGTCTGCCCCGCAGCAAAGCGGACATTTTCCAGCAACTGCGGCACGGGTTCAAACTGGTGCATCAACTCTGAAGCTGGTTTTCCCGCACGGATCATCTCTGCCAGAAACTGCATCCCCGCCATCAAACCGTCACCAGTCGTGGCATAATCGGTCATCACGATGTGGCCAGACTGCTCTCCGCCAAGATTGAAGCCGCCTTCGCGCATCCGCTCTACCACATATCGGTCGCCAACATTGGTCCGCTCAAGCCGAACGCCGCGATCCGCAAGGAAATGCTCCAGTCCGAGATTGCTCATCACTGTCGCCACCAGCGCATTGCCCTTCAGCCACTCTTCGGCTTTCCAGCGTGCGGCCATCAGCGCCATAAACTGATCGCCGTCCCCGATCCGGCCGTTTTCATCCAGCAAGATCACGCGGTCTGCGTCGCCATCCAGACAGATGCCTACATCCGCGCCATGTGAGACGACGGTCTCAGCCGCGATTTGGGGCTGGGTCGAACCACAGCCTTCGTTGATATTGTGTCCGTTGGGTGACACGCCGACAGGGATAACCGTTGCCCCCAGTTCCCACAAAGTCATGGGCGCGACATGGTGCGCGGCGCCATTGGCACAGTCGATCACCACCTTCAGCCCATCCAGACGCATCTGGCGCGGGAAGCTGGATTTTACCCGCTCGATATAACGAAAGCGGCTGTCATCAATCCGTTTAGCCCGCCCGATTTCAGGTGCTGCCGTTGGCTCCACCCCAGCGGCCACCAGTGCTTCGATTTCCGCCTCTACCTGATCGGAAAGCTTGAAACCGTTGGGTCCAAAAAACTTGATCCCGTTGTCCTGCGCAGGATTATGACTGGCTGAAATCATGACCCCCAGATCGGCACGCATGGAGCGTGTAAGAAGCCCGACAGCAGGTGTTGGCACTGGCCCCAGCAACAGCACATTCATCCCCGTAGAGGTCAGACCCGCCGTTAGAGCGTTCTCGAACATATAACCCGACAGGCGCGTGTCCTTGCCAATCACCACACGGTGCACCGAGGATTCGCCCTCGCGCCGGAAGTAGCGCCCAACCGCCGCACCAATGCGCAGCGCCATTTCAGCGGTCATAGGATGGACATTGGCGCGTCCGCGCACGCCATCGGTCCCGAAAAGTTTTGTCATCTTAAATTTCTCCGATGCTCGCCCGCCAAAGGGCAAGCGCCTGGGCTGTCTCGCCCACATCATGCACCCGTGCAATCTGCACGCCCTGCGCGAAAGCTGCAATAGCGACAGCAATTGAACCGGGCGCGCGGTCACGCGCTTGCGGTGCATTTCCAATCGTTCCGATAAATCGTTTGCGCGATGCGCCCAGCAATACCGACACCCCCAAACTGTGAAACAAGCTAAGCCGCGCCAATAGCGTCAGATTGTGATTTTGTGTCTTTCCAAAGCCAATGCCGGGATCTGCGATGATGAGATCACGCGCGATGCCTCGGGCCTCAAGTGCGGTGATACGCTCTTCCAGAAAATCATAGACATCCAGAAGCACGTCATCATATCGCGGGTCGTTTTGCATTGTCGCCGGATCATCCGGCCCATGCATGACGCAAACCGGCACGCCGGCATCTGCCGCCACTCCAGCCAGTTCGGGATCATAGGTAAAGCCGGATACATCATTCACCAGATCAGCGCCCGCTTCCAGTGCCGCCGCCGCAACCACCGCTTTGCGCGTATCAACCGAGATCACACCGCTAAAACCGGCGGCTCGCAGGCCCGCAATGACTGGTGCTGTGCGCGCGATCTCTTCCCCGTGCGCCACGGTTTGCGCGCCAGGCCGCGTGCTTTCGCCGCCTATATCAAGGATATCAGCGCCAGCCAGTGCCATAGCCAGTCCGCCAGCAATCGCATCGTCAGTCGCTGCGTGCAGCCCGCCATCAGAAAAACTGTCAGGCGTCGTGTTCACGATCCCCATAATGCGCGGTTGGTGAAGATGCTGCGGGCGTGGTGCAACAAGCGATTGCGCCGCGCTGTCGGGCAGTTGGCTTGCCGGAACAACAATCGGCGTTTCCCCACGCCGCAACACTTCAACGTCAGAGAACCACCCCCACCCGCCAGCAAGCGTCATAGCACTCTCAGGGCGCGCGACATCACAGCTCACGATAGGACGGTAATAGATTCTTGTCATGGTCAGAGTGTCTCGGTGTCCAATGACACCGCGCGCAATGGCACGCAGGCGTCCTGCGGCACATCCGCGCCAATGACCAGCATCTCACGCGCTTCAAAGGTTCCTGCAAACCACGCCGCCAGCGCCACTGCGTCACGCGGTTGCGCAAACAGGGAATCCACACTGTCGAGCACGATTTTCGAGGGGGCCCAAACACAGGTCTGACCATTCTTCATCGCCCAATCGAGCTCGGTCCGGGTTTCTACGACTACGCAGCGATCATCACGCGCGGCAAGCACCCATGCGTTTTGTTCAATCGCCAAAAGATCAATCCGGCGTTGCGCCATCTTATGCGCAACCTGCGGCGCAGGCACATCGGATGCGCCAACACACAGCACCAGCGGACTTCCTTGCGCATGCAATTGATCAAGCCAGCCGTTCAGAAGCGGAGACGCTATCGCGGCATTACTCAGAAACACCAGTTCCGGATGTGGTGTGGTCTCAGGTGCCACTTCGGCTGGCGGGGCACCATCACGGGCCCGCACGATCTCGACACCCAGCGCGCCGGGTCCACGGTCCAGCTTTTCGATACGAACAAAAACCCGCATCGCTTGCGGTTCAAGCAGAATGCGTTCTGCCACCCGTTCTGCCAATGTCTCAAGCAAGGCCAGACGTTCGACCGACAGTTCCGCCTGAATGGCTTCGGTCACTCGGTCATAAGAAAGAATGCGGTCCACATCGTCGTCAATCGGCCCCTTCAGAGGCTGCACTTCGACAACGATATTAAAACAGATGCGTTGCCTTACGCCCCGCTCGGCCTGAAAAGCCCCGATCTCAACCTCGACGGTGTGATCCCGGACCGAGATACGGTCCAACGTATCAGACGTCGAAGTTGCCGCCGCCCTTTCGGACGGGTGGGCAAAGGCAAGTCGGGTTTCGGATGACATGGGCGCGCTCCCGTCTGATCTGGTACTGGCGCGTTTATACTGCTGTTTCCCCCGCGTCGAGGGTCGCATGCGCCCTAAAGGCGGCGCTTTGCGTCAGTTACTCGCGGTACGAACGCCACGACTGTAGAACAGGTGAACACCAAAACGCGCGGTATTTGTGAATTTACGGGCCCAGCTGGGACGTACGGCAGTGGTGTGATAAAAGGTGGCGCCACTGGTGATATCGGGCGATCTGCCGTCCATGGTGGCACGCGCCACTTTTGCCACGCGCACATAGGCGGCAGGCTCGGCGATGACTTCGGCGCGACCATCACAGGTATAGCTGAACTGGCACTGGTGCTTTTTGCCGGTGCCCTGATTGATAACCGCACAGTAGGAATTCGGGAAGCGGCTGGATTTGACCCGATTACGGATCACTTCGGCGACCGCGAACTGACCTTTGACAGTTTCGCCGCGCGCCTCAAAGTAGAGCGCTTCAGCGAGGCAATTGAATTCGGAAGAGCCGGTGGCCTTGGGCTGGCTCGCAAGCCATGCGCGGGAAAAGACAACATCCGGAACGGTTCCCTTACGAGCCGACGCAGGTGTCAGCACCGCCGCGGGGGACGCAAGGCTTGCCATACGTTCAGCACCGACAGAGGCCAAACCGCGCGCTTCAATCTTGGCGAGGTTCTGGGCGGTGTTGTTCGCCATAGCACCGACAGGCAGCCCAGCAATCAGGCATGCTGCAAGGGCGAATTTCGTTGAACGTAGATATTTCAATGACCACATGGTCGATTTCTCCGGCATCGTTATTCCGATGCCGCGCCTAGCCTGATTGCACTAATGCAACAACCCGCGCCGCCCCTTTTGGGCAAGCTACCGCCTAAGGTGTCCACATACTGTAGCTAAACACCCGAAATATCACTGTATCTTGTCGGCGATTGCCAGCTGAGCCGCAGCGAGCCGTGCAACCGGAACGCGAAATGGCGAGCACGAAACGTAGTCAAAGCCCGCTGCGCGGCAAAAAGCTATCGATTCGGGGTTGCCGCCGTGCTCTCCGCAGACCGAAAGCGTGATGTCGGGCTGTGCCGCGCGGCCACGCTGCGCGCCGAGGGTCAGCAGCTCTCCGACGCCGTCATGGTCAAGCGTGTGGAACGGATCTTCGTCAAAAACGCCTTTTTGTACATAATCGGACATAAAGCGTCCTGCGTCATCGCGCGACAGACCGTAGGTCATCTGTGTGAGGTCATTGGTCCCGAAGCTCAGGAACGAGCAATAGGGCGCAATTTCGCCCGCGCGCAAGGCGGCCCGCGGAGTCTCGACCATTACGCCAAGGCGGTATGCAAAATCCACGCCGCGCTCCTGACGCACGGCTTGGGCAACTGCATCAATGGCGGTTTTGACCAGCTCGACTTCGCGGCGCGCAGACACAAGCGGGATCATGATCTCTGCCATGACCGGATCGCCATTCTGTCCGGCATCCACAATCGCTTCAAAAATCGCACGGGCCTGCATTTCATAAATTTCAGGCACCGTGATACCCAAACGCACGCCGCGTAGGCCCAGCATCGGATTGTATTCGCGCATCGCCTCAATCCGCCGCGTCACGTCAGAGCGTGGTAGACCAAGCGCCTCTGCAAGCTCCCGCTGGCCGCTGGCGTCCATCGGCAGGAATTCATGCAAGGGCGGATCGAACAGGCGAATGCAAACCGGCTGGCCCTGCATGATTTGAAACAGCTGGGTAAAGTCATCGCGCTGCATGGGCAGCAAACGCTCCAACACGGCGCGGCGGCCGTCCGAGGTATCGGCAAAGATCATTTCGCGCATCACGGTCAGGCGACCACGATCAAAGAACATATGCTCGGTCCGGCACAGGCCAATGCCTTCGGCGTTGAAGTTGCGTGCCGTCTGCGCATCTTGCGGGGTGTCTGCGTTGGCGCGCACCTTGATGTCTGCACTATCGGTGGCCCAGACCATCAACTGTTTGAAATAGTCGTCCAATGCAGCTTCTTGCATCGCTGCAGCACCGGCAAGGATTTGACCGGTTGAGCCGTCTACCGTCATCTCGTCACCAGCGCCGAACACGCGGCCGTCTTTCGACGTGATCGTTTTGTCTCGCTGGTTGAAGATAAGGCTGGAGGCCCCAACCACACAGGGCAGACCGATACCGCGCCCGATCACGGCAGCGTGGCTGGTGATGCCACCGCGTTCGGTCAAAACGGCCTTGGCCGCATGCATGCCCCGCACGTCTTCGGATGATGTTTCGCGGCGGACCAGAATACATGCCTCCCCCCGCGCGGCACTTGCCTGCGCCTCGGCAGAGTCGAACACCAAACGCCCCGTGGCGGCACCGGGACTGGCAGCGATGCCCTTACCAACGATGTCACGTCGTGCAGATGGATCAATCTGGCGGTGCAGCAATTCTGTCAGCAAACGCGGCTGAACACGCATCAGCGCCTCTTCGCGGCTGATGATGCCATCCTCCGCCAGCGTCACTGCGATGCGGACCGCCGCGCGAGAGGATCGTGAGACCCGTACACCGTCAAGGATATGCACCACGCCGTCATCGATCGCGAATTCCACCTGCATCTCGGCGCGCAGGCGGTGGCGCATCAGGCTGGCGTATGTCTTGAGCGTCTCGAACGCCTCCGGCAGCTTCTCTTCCAACGAAGGTCCACGCGGATCACGGGTGAGATACAGCGCGTCCGAGTTCCCCTCCAGCGCATCACGGCCCTGACTTTGGCTCAGATAACGACCCGTCACTTGCGGCGCACCCGTGTCACAGTTCACCAATTGCAGCACGCCAGAGCCACACTCCCCGGCGCCCACGCCAAAAATCATCTGCTGCACGACCAGCCCAAGGCCCGCATCTGCAGGCGCGCCTTTGGCCTGCCGCAGCAGGCGGGCGGACGTCCCGCTCCATGCCCGCGCCATCGAGCGTAGGACAGCGGCCAGTTGAATGCTGCGCGATTGCGGGAACTTTTCGTCTGTCTCAAGCTCGTAAGCTTCGAGCGTCTGCGCAAGCGCTGCGCGGCCATCGCCTTCGACATCGTCGAACATGTCGGGGTCCAGACGGGCAACGTTGACCGCATATGACTGGATAAAACGGCTGTATATCGCGGCGGCCGCTTCTTCGCCCATCTTCTGGCTAAAGCTGGCAAATCGCGCATCGTTCATCCCGATGTTCAGCACGGCCCCCGGTCCGCCCCAATCAGGATCCTGACTGGAAGGACGCACACACACCAGCGCATCCTCAGGAAACTGGTCCATGATCCCGCTGACATCAGGCAATTCGCCCTGCGCGATACGCTCAACCGTGCCAAAGGACAGCGCCACCGTTTGTGGCACAGGCAGATCAAGGCGCACCAGCCGTTGCAAACACTTCGCACGCCCGCCGTGGGTCACGGTAGCGATGGGCGCGTTTTGCGTTACAACGGTGGTATCTGGATCATTCTGCAATGCGGCATCCCTTTGGTTCAGGTGCAGCATAGGCCGAATACGGCCCAGAGCAAGCGTTAGCTTACCAACCGGGCCGTAACGTCAAATCGTGTTCGATCAGCCCTCGATCCGCGTCAAATCCGCGACAGATGTACACAGCGTGCGGATGCGGCTGAGCAGGTTGAGGCGGTTGCGACGCAGGGTGCTGTTGTCGGAGTTAATCTGCACTGCGTCAAAGAACGCATCAAGCGCGGGACGCAAGCCCGCCATGGCAGACATGGCCGTGGTGAAATCCTGCGCGGCCATCGCGGGGGTGATCGTCGCCTCTGCTGCGTCGAGGGCGGCGAAAAGCGCACGTTCCTCATCCGTTTCGGCAAACTTCACGTCCGCACCGAAGGAGTATTCAACCCCGTCCGCATCTTCCGCTTGGGAGAGGATGTTGTTGGCGCGCTTGAACGCCTGCAACAGGTTTTCACCATCGACGGTTTTCAACGTGTCCGACAGCGCACGGGCGCGTTTGACCAGAAGGGTCAGATCATCATTGCCTTCCATCGCAATGCACGCGTCGATGATGTCGTGACGGATGCCTTGATCTTTGAGGTAGACCTTAAGGCGGTCATGGAGGAAGGCGAGGAGGTCTCGCGCCTTTTTTACGATGCTCTCAGCTACTGCCATTGATTGGACATCGCCAAATTTCAAATGGTACTTCTCTGCTCCGACCTTTTCAATCTCTTCAGCTACGTCATCCATGCCAATAGCTAAAAGGGCCTCTTCCGCTTTTTGATCCTGCTCAGCGCCCAATTTCCCCCGCATCACACCAGTATGAATTGCAAGCTGCTTAACTATTAGCTGAAGTAAGGGAACACTGAGGTTGTTCTCATTTCCGGCCCGAATAACGCCCAGCGCGGCGCGGCGCAGCGCAAACGGGTCTTTGCTGCCGGTGGGCTTTTCATCAATGGCCCAGAAGCCCGTTAGCTTGTCGATCTTCTCGGCCAGTGCCACAGCGACTGACACTGGTGCAGTTGGCACGTCGTCTGACGGCCCAAGCGGCGCGTAGTGCTCTTCGCTGGCTGCGGCGATTTCATCGCTAAGACCTGCGGCCTGCGCATAGTAGCGGCCCATGAGGCCTTGGAGTTCGGGGAACTCATAGACCATTTCAGAAGAAAGATCGGCCTTGGCGATTTTCGCGGCCTGCTCGGCGGCATCAGGATCAGCACCAACCATCGGGGCCAGTTCACGCGCCAGAACGGCCATACGTTCGATCAACTCGGCCTGTGTGCCCAGCTTGTTGTGGAAGGTCACGTTTTTGAGGTTCTCGACCCATGCGCCCATGCCTGCCTCGGATTTCGCAATCCGCAGATCGTTGTCCCAGAAGAACTTGGCGTCCGCCAAACGGGCGCTCAGCACTTTTTCGTTGCCAGCAAGGATCGTGGCACCATCGTCGGCGGTGGTGCGGTTGGCGACCGTGACGAACCGTTCAATCCGGCCTGTCTTGGGGTTGCGCACGGAAAAGAATTTCTGGTGCTCTTTCATGGAGGTCTGCAAGACCTCTGGCGGCAGGTTCAGGAAGTCATCCCCGATCCGGCCCATCAGAACCACGGGCCATTCGACCAGACCTGCGACCTCGGCCAGAAGGCCTGCATCTTCGACAACTTCCAGACCGCTGGCGAATGCCATGTTGGTCGCGTCATGCCAGATGGCATCGCGCCGCTCAGCCGAGTCCAGCACCACAAACGCGCGTTTGAGCTTGGCTGTGTAGTCGTCAAAGCTGTTTACCGTGATCGCATCAGGCGCAAGGAAGCGATGACCGCGCGTACTGTTGTCAGACACGATCCCGTCGACCTCAATCGGGACGACTTCGGTGCCGTTCTCACGGCTGAGGATGCACAGGATGGAATGCAGCGGGCGCACCCATTTCAGTGTGCCTTCTCCCCAGCGCATGGATTTTGGCCATGGGAAATTGCGAATGGTCTGCTCAAGCACTTCGGCGATGATCTCGGCGGCCGGACGCCCTTCCTTGGTGATCTTTGCGAACAGGATCGCGCCCTTGGGCGTGTCGCGTTCTTCCAGATCATCGCGGGTCAGACCCGCGCCGCGAAGAAACCCTTCGATGGCTTTTTCAGGCGCGTCGGCCTTGGGGCCTTTGCGTTCTTCCACGGTGCGCGGGCTGGCATCCAGCAGGCCCTCAACGGTCAGGCACAGACGGCGCGGTGTGGCGAATGCAGCAGCGGAGGCATAGGTCAGCCCTGCCTCAACCATGCCATCCGTCATAAGCTTTTTCAGGTCGTCCGCCGCGCGCGCCTGCATGCGGGCGGGGATTTCTTCGGAGAACAGTTCAATCAGCAGATCAGCCACTGGAATACCTCTGGTTTGCCGGATCGGCGTTATTGTGTTGGCGCATTTTGGCTTGGTGCGGGCGGGCATTCCTCGCCCACCACGGTGCCGTCATAGGCCTTCTCGCCGCAGTCGTTCAGCTCGTGCCAGACATAGCCGCGCCCGTCGTCGGTGATGGCCACAATGCGGTCCACACCGTAATGCACGTTCTTGGCGCTTAGAAACGTCAGGGCGGTGCCTGCTTCAAGCTCGGCACCGATGGCTTCCGCGTCAAAGCAGTCAAACCAACCCGGAGCGTTGCGCGGTGTTATGTCGTCGACCATCTGAAACGTCTCGGTCAGCAAGGCAAGACTGTAGGGCGTGGTGAAACAGGCGCGGTAGCGGATCGGAGAACTGTCAGCGTCAATCGCACGATACCCTTCAAGCGGGATCACCTCGGGCTGGCCGCTCAAGAGCGACATCAGCGTTATCCCGTCCGCGGGCGCGGCCACCTCGCGGTAGAAACCGTAGATTTGCAAATAGTACAACGCCGCACCGGCGGTCAGAGCAGAGACCATAATAACAATCCCGATTATTTTACCGCTCATGTGCGGGTTCCTGTCATCTTGTTCATGCTGCATCCTCGCGCCAGCCGCCGGCGCGGGTTTGCACAAACGCGTCCGCGCACATCTTTGTCAGCGCACGTACGCGACCGATATAGGCCTGACGTTCAGTCACCGAAATAATGCCGCGCGCATCCAGAAGGTTGAACATATGGCTGGCCTTGATGGCTTGGTCATAGGCGGGGTGTGCCATGACGATCCGCTTGCCGGTTTTTGGGTCTTCGTAGGGCTGTTCGATAATGGCTTTGCATTCGGCCTCTGCCTCTTCGAAGTGGCGCAGCAGGACCTCCGTATTAGCGACATCAAAGTTCCAGCGGGCGTATTCTTCTTCTGTCTGCTTGAACACATCACCATAGCTCAGCGGGATCGGCGCGTCCGGATCGTTGAACGGCATGTCCATCACGTGATCTGCACCAAGGATATACATGGCCAAGCGTTCCAAACCATAGGTCAGCTCCCCCGAGACGGGGTGGCAGTCGTGCCCGCCAACCTGCTGGAAATAGGTGAACTGGCTGACTTCCATACCGTCGCACCAGACTTCCCAGCCCAAGCCCCATGCGCCCAGCGTCGGGCTTTCCCAGTCATCCTCAACAAAGCGGATATCATGCAGGGCCATGTCCACCCCAATCGCCTCAAGCGAGCCGAGGTACAGCTCTTGAAGGTTGGGCGGGCTTGGTTTGATCAGCACCTGATATTGGTAATAGTGCTGCAGGCGGTTCGGGTTCTCACCATAGCGGCCATCGGTGGGGCGGCGCGAGGGCTGTACATAGGCCGCGGCCCAAGGTTGGTCGCCCAGACTGCGCAGGGTTGTGGCGGGGTGAAAGGTCCCTGCCCCTACTTCCATGTCATAGGGCTGCAGAATCGCGCAGCCGTGGCGTGCCCAATAGCTCTGCAACCGCAGAATGATTTCCTGAAACGAACGGGGTGTATCGGCCATCTGTGTGTCCTTTGCCATTTGGCGCTCTTACTATGGTGCAGGCGGCCAAGGGTCAATCAGTGCCGACACAGCACGGGGGCCGAAGCGCCACGAAACTGAAATGTCTGTGAAACACGTGCATCAGATATGGGAATCACAGCAAAATACTGTTTATGTGCCGCAATGTAATTTTTTGAGAGCTTATCCGCCGATGCTGCGAATTTTGACGATCTGTCTGGCCGCCCTGTTTCTGGCCTATACGAGTACCGCCCACGCCCAATCCAATGATCCTGACGAGGTGGTGTGGGTCCAGATCGAAGCGCAGCAATCACTAGCGCGAGCGACTGATCGCGCGCGCGCCTACACAACGTTGTTGCAGGATGTGAACGGTTTTGCCGTGGGTGGTGGCTGGTATGCCATCGTGGTCGGTCCTTACCGCCGCGCAGACGCAGAGCTTGTTTTGCTGCAATATCGCAATGACGGCCTGATCCCCCGCGACAGTTTTGTTCAGCTCTCTGACCGGTTGCGCCAGCAGTATTGGCCTGTGGGCGCAAACATCTTGGGCACAGGTGCCGTTGCCGCACCAGACGGCACTGTTCCAGAGCAGACCGAAACGCCAACGCCCGAAGTGGAAGCTCCGCAAGTGGCCGAAGTCGCGCCGACACCGGAACCTGAGCCAGAGCCTGAAGTCGCAGACGAGACACCCGCTCAGGCCCAACGCTCCGAAGCCAACCTGAGCCGTGATGAGAAAAAAGACCTGCAAAAAATGCTGCAGTGGGCCGGCTTCTACTCCGCAGCGATTGATGGCGCTTTCGGGCGTGGCACACGCAATTCGATGGCCGCATGGCAGGAAGCCAACAATTTCGAAAAGACAGGCATCCTGACAACCCTACAGCGCGCCGATCTTAAGAAGCAGTACAATGCTGTCCTGCAAGGGCTTGGCTTACAGACAGTGCGGGACGCGCAAGCAGGAATCGAGCTGACGTTGCCGACCGCCGTAGTTGCGTTCGACCGCTATGAGCCACCCTTTGCGCAATACAAGCAGATCGGCGATATCGACGCACGGGTGCTGTTGATCAGCCAATCCGGCACCCAAAACACGTTGTTCGGCCTTTACGAGATCATGCAAACGCTTGAAATCGTGCCGCTGGACGGCCCACGCGAGCGCAATAATTCCAGCTTCACACTGGTCGGCGAAAATGGCCGGATGATCAGCTATACAGAGGCGTCGCTAGAAAACGGTGAGATCAAAGGCTTCACCCTGATCTGGCCCGCAGGTGATGAAGAGCGCCGCCGCCGCGTGCTGGCGGAGATGCGCAGCAGCTTCACCCGTATGCTTGGCGTACTCAGCCCATCGGCTGGCAATACCTCTCAGCAGTCGATTGACCTGCTGTCCGGCTTGCAGATCCGCAAACCTAAAATGTCCCGCTCAGGCTTTTTCGTGACGCAAGGCGGGGACGTTGTTACCACTTCCGCCGCTGTTCAAAGTTGTTCACGGATCACATTGGACGGGGATACCGATGCCGAGGTGATTGCAGACGATACAACGCGCGGCGTGGCGCTGTTGAAACCAAAGGTGGCACTGGCCCCGCTGGCGGTCGCCAGCTTTGCCACACAGCCCGCACGGTTGCAAAGCGATATCGCGCTGGCCGGCTATTCCTTTGAGGGCGTGCTCAGCGCGCCTTCCATGAGCTTTGGCACGCTAGCGGATGTGCGTGGCCTTCAGGGCGAGACAAACATCAACCGCCTTGCCATGACCGTGCGCGCAGGCGATGCGGGCGGGCCGGTGCTGGACCGCACAGGTGCCGTGATCGGGATGCTGACCTCACAGCCCGACGGTGGCCCGGTGCTGCCCGAAGGTGTCAGCTTCGCCCTCAATGCAGAGACCGTTGTTGCGGCAAGCACAGATGCGGGCATCAAGCTTCCAGCCGCCGCCGCTGAAGGTGCGGCAAGCCTCACCGCGTTCCAACTCTCAGAAATGGCAAGTAGCATGACCGTGCTGGTCAGCTGCTGGGAATAACAAAGCGCTACAGCGCCAATTATTCAAAAAGCAGGGGCCGGAATTCTCAAAATTCCGGCCCCTGTTTTATGTATTTCTCAGGGTGTATTTCTCAGGCCTTGAGTGCTGGCGTGATGTAAATCAGCGTTGGCCCATCGGCATCAAACGCATCACGTACCGCAATTTGGAACGCTTCGATTGTCTGTGGCGCAGCGGACCTTGCACCAAAAGCCTCTGCCAGTTTGCAGAAATCGGGGTTGCGGGCGACCACAGCATTCGGCGCAATCTGGGCGCGCACCATGCTGTCCTCGATCTCACCCAGCTTGCCATTGTCCCACAGGATGATCGGCAGGCTCAGGCCCAGCTCTACGGCGACGCCCAGTTCCTGCATGGTATAATGGAATCCGTAATCTCCGATGATCGCCATGGTCGGCGCGCCCTTGCGCGCGATTGCTCCGCCAATTGCAGCAGGCGTGGCATAGCCCAACGTGCCAAACCCGTAGGGGTGGTGCCAATGACCAGGGCGGTCCATGTCCCAGACCTCTTTGGCGACATAGGCAAACTGCGTCATATCAGAGTAAATCATCGTCCCGTCAGGGATCGCCACGCGCAAAGCATCGCAAAGCGGCACAATACCCGGACGCTCTGCATCCGTTTCCGCCCGCCAGCGCGCGCGTGCTGTTGTTACTTCCTCAACCGTCCATTCGAAACGCTCGGGCAGACTGGTGTCAGCCGCTAGAATGCGGAAAACACTGCGGGCGTCAGCGTTGTAACGGTGCGTATTGCCCGCTGTGTCCGACAAAACCTCAGGGTCGATATCAATGCGCACCAATGTTGCGCTTTGTCCCAGCGTGTCGCGCCAAATATCAACTTCGGCCAGCTCTGTCCCGACAGCGATCACCAGATCGGACTGGGCAAAGATCGCCGCACTATCGCGGCGTGCCAGCGTGCTGCCGTAGAGATAGGGGTAATTCGCGCCGACAATCCCACGCCCAGCATAGGTCGTGAAGACGGGCACCGGACAGCGTGCTAGCATGGCGCGCACTTCCTCTGACGCCTCCTTGGCGCCGCCTCCCAGAACCAACAGCGGGCGCTTGGCATTGGAAAGCATCCCCGCAATGTCGCGCACTTGGGCGGGATCGATCTGTGCCGCGCCTTCGCTAAGTCCCAAATCACCGCCATCATGGGGCGCGGCCTGCCCTTCCAGAACCGAGATCGGCACCTGAATATGTTTGGGACGACGGCGCTGGCTGTTCATTTCCTGAAAGGCGCGATTAACCAACTGGTATGCAGCCTGCGGCGTGCGTGCCTCAAGCGACCAGCCGCACACTGTATCAGCCGCAGCGCGCTGGTCCTTCATCTGGTGCAACTGCCCGCGCCGTGCTGACGTCTCGTCCAGACAGCTGGAAATCACCAACATTGAGACGGAATCGCTATAGGCTTGGCCCATAGGCGTCATGATGTTGCACAGGCCCGGACCGGTGATCACGTAGGCCAAACCGGGCTTGCCGCTGGCGCGGGCGTAGCCGTCGGCCATAAAGCCTGCACCCTGCTCATGACGGGCCAACACATGGGTGATGCCCGCCTCTTCGATGCCGCGGTACATTTCCTGATTATGCACACCCGGAATGCCGAAAATCACATCAACCCCGCGCGCCTTGAGCATATGGGATATTTGCGCGCCCAGCGGGCGGGTTGGCGTATCGGGCATCAGGCTCTCCAGAAATTGACGGTAAAAATGACGTAGACCACCATAAGCTCCAGACGGCCAACCAGCATGGCGAGCGTCAAAATCCACTTGGCAGGATCGTTGAGCGTGGCAAAGTTGCCGGCCGGTCCGATGATATCTCCAAGACCGGGGCCGATATTGGCCAACGCCGCCGCAGCGCCGGACACAGAGGTCACGAAATCAAGCCCCGTCATCGACAGCGCGACCGAGATCACACCCAATGTCAGAATAAAGAACACAAAGAACGACATCACCGAGGACAGAACTTCGTCAGTTACGGGTCTGCCATCATAGCGCGGCGTGAATATCCCGTGCGGAGACCGGATACGCCGCAGCTGTGCGCGGATGGAGGCAAACAAAAGTTGGTAGCGGAACACCTTGATGGAACAAGCGGTCGAGCCCGCGCAGCCGCCGATCAGCCCCATAAAGAAGAACAGCGCCACCGCAAAGCTGCCCCACTGCATGTAATCGACCGAAGCATAGCCTGTGCCCGAGATGATCGACGTCACGTTAAACAGCGCCTCACGCACAGCTTGCTCGTTGTCCAGATGCACGCTCTCTTCCAGCAAGACAATCAGCAACAGCACCAACACGAGGATGGTCAATACAAACCCGCGCACCTGCGGATCACGGTGCAGCGCCAGCGGGTTGCCGTTGATCAGTTGGACATAGCGCACGAACGGCAGCGCTGCGAGAACCATGAAAATTGACGCCACATATTCGATTGGGCCGGAGAACACGCCGAACGACGCGTCATAGTTCGCAAATCCGCCGGTTGAGATGGTCGTCATCGCATGCGCTGTTGCATCAAACACGTTCATCCCGAAATACAGGTAGGTGAGCGCACAAATCAGGGTGAACAACACATAAAGTCCTGAAATCTGGGTCGCAATCTGCCCTGCACGGGGCAGGATTTTCCCGAAGGTATCAAAGCTTTCAGATTTGAAAATCTGCATACCGCCGACGCGCAGTTCAGGCAGGAAAACCATCGCTACAACAATGATACCGATGCCGCCCAGCCATTGCAGAATGGCGCGCCAGATCAGCAATCCTTTGGGCAGATCGTCCAAACCCGAAAAAACAGTGCCCCCTGTGGTGGTCATCCCGGACATCGCCTCGAACACCGCATCGACAAACCGGGCGTCTGTCTCCCCCAGAATAAAGGGGATCGCGCCAAACAACGGCAGCGCCACCCAAACAGAAGTCGTGAGCAAGAAGGTCTGCTGGATTGTCAGCCCTTCCTTGACGCCACTGGCACAGGCCAGCGCAATCGCGGTGCCGCCCAGAATAGTGATAACAGAGCTTTGAAGAAACACTGGCCACTGCTCTCGGCCTTCGGCAAGATCGACCAGCAAAGGCACCAGCATCGCCGCGCCCAGCACAGCCACCAACAGGCCAATTACATATCCAACAGGGCGCAGGTCCATTGCGCAGGGTTGGCGCGCCCGGGCGTCAGTGTCAAGCAACCGCGCGCACGCAAGGCCCTCAAAACGCAAAAGACCCGTCACGTCACCCTTCGGGGATCTGTGCACGGGCCTTTTTAGCAAAGCGTCAAGGATCAGACGTAGAAGAGATCCTTGAACACGTGGTACGCGATGTCGTCGCGCTTGATGCCGAGTGCGGCCAGTTCATCGTCAGATTTGGACTGCAGCACTTCGACTTGGCGTGTGCGTGAGGAAGCTTCAGCAGCTTTCGCCAGACCGGTGCCAATGCTTGTGAACATGGAGACGACCAGATCCAGACCACGGCGCGCAGTCAAAAATGGTGCGGATGTAATGCTTTGGCCGCTGGCTGGGATGCGGGCGGCGAAGTGTTCGGATGCGGATTGATAGGTCATTTGATATGCCTTCCGTTATTCTAATCAGTAAGGGATCATTCCCTTGCTCCATCAGATAGGGTTCGCTGCAGCGCAGCACCACCTTCAAAACTGCATAGCCGTTGCGCGTTTTCTGCACTCATCTTTTGTATCGTTTCCTCAGTCAGATCAGCCCGACATGAAAATGGCTGCCCCTTGAGGGAGCAGCCATTAGAGTTATTTGAAGGAGTTGCGAAATCTAACCTACGTGAAACAACGTGTTAAAAAGCTTCGGGTCAAGGCTGGCCTGCGCGAACGTCGGACCTTCGGTCAACACGCTTACCGCGTCGTGGCTGTGCAGGCTTTCCTGATGGCTGGCCACAACACGGAAGTCTGAAATGCGTTCATCGGCCAACAATTGCTCACAAAACAAGCGCGCTGCATCCTCGACAAATATTGGATTGGCGGCGTTGAGCTCTGCAAAGGCCTGCTCGTCTTCGCGCTTTACCATTACTTGGGTTTCTGTGGGGACGGCGCGGCGGCAAGCCTCGATCAGATCCTCGAACCACAGGCAATTTGCGCCGTCTTCCAACAGCACAGAAATCCGCGCGACAGAGCGTTGCGAGTGCGGCGTAGCAAGCTGATTGCGCATAGCGCGCGCGTGCTCGGATAGTTCCAGCGAGCATGGGCATGTGCTGGAATAGACGTAATCAAGGTGGATAATCTGTTGGCGTACACCCGCCTGCTCTACCAACTCAAGCGCCACGTCGTAATATTGGTAGCCCTCCAGCCCAGACCGCAGGCTGGCAATCTTCATCGGGAAGGAAAACCGCATCTGGATCCGCGCATCAAAGCTTTCCAGATCGGTGATGTAGTCATCGAGAGCTGCTTCTATCACTTGAAAGCTGAATGTCTGCTCTGCGTGTTTGTAAAAGCTGCGCATGATGCGGGACATGTTGATGCCCTTCTTATCCGCATCAAGGCTCACTGTGCCCGTCACCGATGTTTCCAGCGTGAGCGGACTATTATCGCGCGTCTCATACCGGACCGGTAGGCGGAAATTGGAGATGCCGACGTGCTGGATCTGCTGGTTGGCGCCTTTGATCAGGCTTGAGGGGCCGTTTTGCAGGTCAGGCAGGCTCGCTTTATACTCCGGCTCAATCTCGAAATCGGCGGGATATTCGCGTTGGAACAGCGGATAGGCTTCCCCGCCCTTCAGGAGTTGCAGAATTGCAGGGTCAAGCGTCGCCAGATCGACCGCATCTGCCGAAACAGCCCATTGGCGCAGTGTTTCCAGCGCAGCCTCAGCCGCTAAACGGTCCGGTGTCGGAGTGATCGGTGTTGCGATATTCATGGGTCGGCCCCCTTGTAGGTCATGAGCCATATGTAGGCGTCCTGACCCATATTGCCAAAAAAATATTCGCATCAAACGGGGAAATGTTGCTGCGTGGTCTTTAATTGATGCTGTCCAGCGCCTGCAGGAGGTCTGCGATCAGATCACTTTCGTCCTCAAGGCCCACGCTCATCCGCACCAAACCGGGCGTGATACCCAATGAAAGCTTCTGCGCATCAGGCAAGCGTTGGTGAGTGGTGGTGGCAGGATGGGTCACGATTGTCTTGGCATCGCCGAGGTTATTGGAGATGATCGCAATCTCCAGAGCATTGAGAAATTTGAACGCCGCTTCCTTGCCGCCTTTGACATCAATCGCAAGCACGGTGCCCCCTGCCCCCATCTGGCGCTGAACCAGCGCGTTCTGAGGATGACTGTCAAGCCCTGGATAAATCACCTGCTCCAGCGCAGGATGCCCTGCAAGTGCGCTCGCGATGCCCAAAGCCGCGCTTGCCTGTGCGCGCACCCGCAGGCCCATGGTTTCCAGACCTTTGAGCATGATCCACGCAGTAAACGGCGACATCGAGCCGCCTGTATGCTTCATGTAGGGCTCAACCGTTTTGCGAATAAACTCCTTACTGCCAAGGATCACACCGCCCAGCGCGCGGCCCTGGCCGTCTATGTGTTTGGTAGCTGAGTAAATCACCACATCAGCACCTTGTTCAAAAGCGCGTGAGAAAACAGGTGTCGCAAATACGTTATCAATCAGCACAAGCGCGCCTTTTGCATGGGCAAGCTTTGCCACTGCTTCGATGTCAATCACCTCAAGTGTGGGGTTGGAGATGGACTCAAAGAACACGGCCTTTGTATCGCTGCGGATCGCAGCCTCCCACTTGGCCAGATCGGTCCCGTCTACAAAAGTCACCTCGACACCGAAACGGGTCAGAATGTCCTCCAGCACATAAAGGCAGGACCCAAACAGCGCGCGCGACGACACCACATGATCCCCCGCCTTCAGCATTGAGGTCAGCGCGCCAGAAACAGCCGCCATGCCAGAAGCCGTTGCAAAAGCGTCTTCTGCGCCTTCAAGTGCGGCAATCCGCTCCTCGAACATCTTGACGGTCGGGTTGCCATAGCGGGCGTAGATGAATTCATCCTCACCGGACGCGATAAAACGCTGCTCGGCGTGCTCGGCGCTTTCATAGACAAAGCCCTGCGTGAGAAAAATTGCCTCCGACACTTCGCCGTATTGGCTGCGCCGTGTGCCTGCGTGCACCGCTTTGGTGCCGGGTTTCCAAGTGTTGCCCATGATCATTTTCCTTTGCACACCGTTAGTGCGACCTTCTGTGCGCCCGAGGTGAGGGGCCGGGCACAAAAAAAACCCAAACGCGGTCAAGCGAAAGGGGGCTTTCATCCTGACCTTTTAGCGGAATGTTTAACGTGGCCCGCAATCCGGTAACAAATCGCCACACCGCCGGATTAGGCCAAAGCGCGATGCAGGTCAAGCAATGCGCGCCTCTCTTGCCCTGTGCGCAAAAAACGGCACAGTGGTGATTGTATTCAAAGCAAGGGCCGACAGACATGAGCGCACCAATTGATCTATATTACTGGCCCACGCCGAACGGCTGGAAAGTCTCTGTTTGCCTTGAGGAAATGGGCCTGCCCTACAACACGCATCTGATCAACATCGGCAAAGGCGACCAATTCGCCCCCGATTTCCTGAAGATCGCCCCCAACAACCGGATGCCAGCCATCGTTGACCCGAACGGGCCGGATGGCGCTGCGATCTCGATCTTTGAAAGCGGGGCGATCCTGCAATATCTGGCGCGCAAGACTGGCCTCTTTTACGGCGAGACTGAACGAGAGCGGATTGCCGTGGACCAGTGGTTGATGTGGCAAATGGGCGGGCTTGGCCCCATGGCCGGTCAAGCGCATCATTTTCTAAAATTCGCGCCAAAGGCCAGTCCACCGCAAGACATACCCTACGCCAAAGACCGCTACCGCGCGGAAACTGCGCGGCTTTACGGCGTTTTGGATCGTCAGTTGGCGCAGAACGAATATGTTGCGGGTGACTTTATCTCAATCGCGGATTTCGCGATCTGGGGGTGGGCATCGCTGTGGGAAGGCCAGCAGCAAACACTGGAAGACAAACCCCACATGGGGCGCTGGCTTGATCTAATGGGACAGCGCAAAGGCGTGCAAGCCGGCCGCGCGTTGTTCGCCGAACTACGCGGCTAGGGCGAACTTCCGCAGAAGAATTGCCTCAGTGTGCAGCGTCCTCGCTGTCTTCGATGACATAGTGTTGCAACTGGGCGAACTGCCAAAACAGGAAAGCCATCAGCGCGATCGGAAAGCCGAACGTCTCAATCTTGACCCAAGCGTCTGTGGACATCGTGCGCCAGATCAACTCGTTTGCGACTGCAAGCGTCAGAAACGCCATGGTCAGACGCTTTGTCAGGATCATCCAGCCCTCGTGCTGCATGGGCAGCATGTCTGCCATGACAAATTCCAGATAAGACCGCCCGCGCATAAGGCCGATACCAAGAATCACCGCCAAGAGGCCATAAACGATGGTTGTCTTCATCTTGAAGAACCGCTCATCGTTGAACCACGCGGTCAGTCCGCCAAAGAAGATCACCATAAACGCCGTGAACACCTGCATCCGGCTTAGCTTACCCGTAAGAGCCCACAGCGTGGACATAGCAACCAATAGGATCGGGACAAAGACCACAGCAGACACGATAAAGCCGCTGTATTCTGTTCCGCCGATGGTGAACGTGTCCTCCTTGATCCTGATATATAGGACAAAGAACGCCACCGTGGGGCCCAGTTCCAGCACCTGATTCAGGATCGGGTTGATCTCACGCTTGTTCGCCATCACTAGCCTCCGAATTCTACGATTACAGCGCCTGCAGCGATCAACGCCATCAGCGCAATCCGGCGCGGGCCGACTGTTTCTTTAAGCACCAGCCACCCGATCAGGGCGGCAAATACTGTTGAAGTCTCTCTTAATATGGCGGCCTCGCCGACCTTATCCAGACGGGTGGCCAACATAATCGAACCAAAGCTGAGAAACGCGACCAATCCGCCAAACACGCCGCGCTGCATAAGAGGGCCTATGGCGGGTGCATCCGGCATCGCACGCCAACGCCGGAATGCGATGATCGGGAACAAGAACCCGTCAATCATGAAAAACCATGCAAGGAAGGTAAAGGGATTGGCCGTGGCACGGATGCCGTAGGCGTCATACGTTGTGTAAAGCGCCACAAACAGCCCCGTCACCACCGCCAGCCCAAGTGCAAGGTTCAGCGTCTCCCGTTCGGAAACCAGATACATCAGGTTGTACAAAGCCAGCCCGAAGATGCCCGACATCAGGACGGCGACACCAAACCATTGTGCGCCGTTAAAAACCTCACCAAAGAGGAAATACGCCCCGATAACAGTGAACAGCGGCCCCGTACCGCGCACGACGGGATAGACCACCGTATAGGCGCCCTTGGTGTAGGCCGCCGCCTGTAAGATTTTATAAAGCGAGTGAATGATCCATGCGCCTATCAAGATGGGCCACATATGCGGCTCTGGCCACGGCACCACGAATAGCGCAAAGGGGGCGGCCATCAGGCAGTATGATCCGTCAATCGCCCCACGGGTCAGCCAAGGGTCATGGCGCCCCTTTTGCAGCGCGCCAAACACCGCGTGCAAGAACGCTGCCATCAGGGCAAGTACCAAAGCAACGCTATGCCCTGCCTCAGTTCCCTCGATGCTTAAAAGCCAATCGGTCATATGCGGTGCACTTAGCGGTCCAGCCCTGTCAGCGCATCTGCAAATTCTTGGGGGTCAAACGGTTGTAGGTCATCAATCTGCTCGCCGACGCCGATGGCGTGGATTGGCAGACCAAATTTATCCGCCAACGCAACCAGCACGCCGCCTTTGGCAGTGCCGTCAAGCTTGGTCATCACAAGGCCGGAGACGTCGGAAATTTCCTGAAACACTTTCACTTGGTTCAGCGCATTCTGCCCCGTAGTCGCATCCAGCACCAACAACGTGTTGTGCGGCGCATCTGGGTCCTTCTTACGAATAACGCGGACAATTTTCGCCAACTCTTCCATGAGGTCGCTGCGGTTTTGCAACCGGCCTGCGGTATCGATCAGCAACAGATCGGCACCGTCCGCCTCGGCGCGGCCCATCGCATCAAAGACAAGGCTGGCCGGATCGGACCCTTGAGGCGCTGTCAGCACAGGCACCCCTGCCCGCTCTCCCCAGACCTGCAACTGCTCAACAGCTGCGGCGCGGAATGTATCGCCGGCAGCGATCACAACCCTCTTGCCCGCAGCGCGGAATTGGCTTGCCAGCTTGCCGATAGTCGTCGTCTTACCCGAACCGTTCACCCCTACCACCAGCACCACCTGAGGTGTCTTCTCATAAAGTGGCAGCGGCTTTGCGACAGGCTCCATAATGCGGGCAATTTCGTCGCTCATCAGGGCTTTGATCTCTTGCACTGACAGCTTTTTACCCAACCGGCCTTCGGCCATGTTTGCAGTGACACGCAGCGCGGTATCCACGCCCATATCGGAGGCAATCAACAACTCTTCAAGTTGTTCCAGCATGGCATCATCAAGGACACGGCGCACAACAGGAGCGGCATCAGCACGGCCCATTAGACGGCCCAAAATGCCGCGCTTTGGCGCTTCCGGCTCTGGCGCTGCATCCGCTAGCATAGGCGCAACAGGCGTCAAAGTGGTGCGCAACGGCTCAGCTGTTTTTTCTGCGGCGGCGATCTCTGCCTGCCGTGCAGCTTCCTCTTCAGCGCGTTTTACGGCTTCTTCTTCGGCGCGCTGTGCAGCAAGGGCTTCTTCAGCAGCTAGGCGGCTCGCTTCTGCGCGCGCTTGACTGTCCTGCTCGGCCTGTGCAGCTTCGGCAGCGGCTTGCGCCTTTTGCGCGGCCTGCGCTGCCTCGCGTTTTTCATCTTCTTCGGCGGCAGCAGCAGCCACCTCAGCCTGCCGTGCAGCCTCAGCCTTTGCGCGCGCGTCCGCTACGGCCTGCGCTGCGGCTTCTGCCTCATGGGCACGCCGTGCCTCTTGAGCTTGGCGGGCAGCTTGCTCTGCCGCATCGTGTTCAGCGCGCAGCCGCGCTTCTTCGGCGGGATCAGGTTCAACGGCCTCGGGAATTTCTTGCAGAGCCAGTGCAGGGGCGTCCATCACCTCGTCCACGGCAGCAGCTTCGGCTTCGCCGCCATCGCTGACAATCGCCTCAAGCCCCTCGTCGATCTTCGACGAGGATTTGAACAGACGGTCTTTGAGCTTTTTGAAAAACGCCACGCGAGGGTCTCCGGCTTGTGCTTCTTACTTGATCTAACCCCTTGAGACACAGGATGGAAGGGTGTGCGATTGACAAGCGTGCCACTGCGCGCCACCACAGCGTTATGCGCCTTATTGTTATCTTATTATCACTGTTTTGGGCGGGTTCGGCGCTGGCCGATCCCCGCACTGGGCACTGTAGCAGCGGCAAGTGGGGCCATGTGCAATGCATCAGGCCTGACCACTTTGTTTACGACACCTGCAACGCGATTGAGGTCTTCTCGAAGCGGCACGGTTTGAACAACGGGTTTTTCGCGCGCCTGATCTGGCAGGAAAGCCGGTTCGACCCCAACGCGCTCAGCCATGCGAACGCGCGCGGCATCGCACAATTCATCCCTTCCACGGCGCGGCTACGAGGCCTGAAAAACCCTTACAACCCGGCAGATGCACTGGAGCATTCCGCGCAATATTTGGCTGAAATGGTGCGCCGCTACGGCAACGAGGGCATGGCCGCTATTGGCTATAACGGCGGTGAACGCCGTGCAGAAGGATTTCTGGAGGGCAAGGGTCTTGCCCCCGAAACCGTCAACTATGTGCCCATCATCACCGGCCTGCCCGCCGAACAATGGCGTGACGCACCGCCCAAGGATCACGATTTTCGTCTCGCACCGGACAAGAATTTCTACGCAGCCTGTAGTGACATGGCCCGCAAGCGACGCCTGACGCCAATGAAACAAGCGAAGCCCGCGTCTCCTCCGGTCAAGCCGTGGGGCGTTCAGCTTGGGTTCGGCACCTCGCAGAAAGCAGCCCGCGCCAAGATCAAATCACAAACCACCATTTGCCGTGCGCAGGTGGGCCGCGAAAAGCTGGATCTGATCTATGTGAAAAACCGCGTGTCAGGCAAAAAGGGCTACTTCTTTGCCCGCATCGGGCGCAACACCCGCGATGGCGCTCAAGACCTGTGCAAAAGCCTTAAGCGCCAACGGTGTTCGTGCCTTGTGGTGCAGAACAAATAGCTCTGCCCAAACTTAGATTTCGTCCGGAAAATGCTTCATTGTCATAAGGATGGGGTTTGGCGCCGCCTGTCCAAGCCCGCAGATAGACGCATCGACCATCGCGGTTGAGAGTTCCTCCAGCAGCCCCTGATCCCAGCGGTCCGCCTGCATCAGCTTGACGGCTTTTCCACACCCGACACGGCAAGGCGTGCATTGTCCGCAGCTTTCATCCTCAAAAAACCGGAGCATGTTGAGTGCTGCATCGCGCGCGCGGTCATTCTGGGACAGCACAACTACTGCCGCTGAGCCAATAAAGCTGCCGTGCGGTTGTAGGGTGTCAAAATCAAGCGGGATGTCGCTCATGCTGGCTGGCAGTAGACCCGAAGATGGGCCGCCAGGCTGGTAAGCTTTGAACGTATGGCCTTCTGCCATGCCGCCTGCGGCCTCGATGATATCGGTAATGGTGGAGCCTGCGGGCAACAAATGCACACCGGGCTTCGCCACGCGACCAGAAACCGAATAACTGCGCAATCCCTTGCGGCCGTTTTTCTCGACCGAGGACAGGATTTCCGGCCCCTCGCGGCAAATGCGGGCAACCCAGTGCAACGTCTCGATATTATGGACCAGCGTCGGGCGGCCAAAGATGCCGACCTGCGCTACAAAGGGTGGACGGTGGCGCGGCATGCCGCGCTTGCCCTCAATGCTCTCGATCATCGCGGATTCTTCGCCACAAATGTAGGCACCGGCTCCACGGCGCAGCTCGATATAGCCCAGTTTGACGATGCCAGCATCCTCGAGCGCGGCGATCTCGTGCGCAAGGATGTGCAGTACGGCAGGATATTCGTCCCGCATATAGATATAGGCACGCTCTGCCTCGACGGCCCACGCGGCGATTAACATCCCCTCAAGGAACAGATGCGGCGTGCGCTCTAGGTGGTAGCGATCTTTGAACGTACCCGGCTCGCCTTCGTCGCCGTTCACGGCGAGGTAGCGCAGGCCTGCGTTGGCGCGCACAAAGCCCCATTTCTTGCCCGATGGAAAACCTGCGCCCCCGAGGCCGCGCAGACCGGAGGCCAGCACTTTTTCTTGCACGGCTTCCCAGTCACCGTTCTGGCGCAAGTCGGCCAGCGTCGTGTACCCACCGTTTGCGGTGTAGGCGTCATAGTTTTCATACGCGGGGATATGGGCATGCGTGTGGCCAGCGGCAATTGCAGCATGGACCTTCTCTGGTGTCGCATGATCGATGTGGGAATGCCCCAGCTCCAACACTGGCGCGGTATCACAGCGGCCCATGCAGGGCGCACGCAGCACGCGGACCTCTGCCGGATCTAGACCATCCTCAAGCGCGGCCTTCAACGCTTGGGCACCCGCCAGCTCACAGCTCAACGAATCGCAGACACGGATGGTGAGTGCGGGCGGGGGCGCTTCGCCTTCTTTGACCACGTCGAAATGGGCATAAAATGTCGCGACCTCATAGACTTCGGCCATGCTCAGGCGCATTTCCTCGGCCAGTGCCCGCAAATGCGCGGCGGACAAATGGCCAAAGCGGTCTTGAATGAGATGCAGGTGCTCGATCAACAAATCACGGTCTCGTGGCTCGGCCCCCAGCAGGTCGCGCACTTGCGCCCACGCTGTGTCGTCCAACTGGCGCCCCTTGGTGTGGCGTCGCCCTTTACCCTTGCCCGATTTCCAAACACCTTTGTCCGGCCCGTTCTTATCTGAATCCAGCGCCATGGCCACGTCCCCTTGTTTATTGCGCTGGTTTAGCAAAACCGGCCCGTCAGGTTGAGGCGAAAAGCGACAATTCAGCAGCCCTTTGCGCGGTGCGCGGCGCCGTGCCGATCCCTATCGGAAACCTTTGTCCCTCTGGCCCCTCCTGAATGCTTCTGTCATTATGCCGGTATGAGAGCTTTTTCCCTGATCTTTTTGTTGTCCTTGCCCCTGCCTGCGTTTGCGCAATCGTTGATGAACGCAGAGCAGTTTGATGCCTACACCCGTGGCAAGACACTTTATTACGGGAACGGGCCGGAGCCCTATGGTGCCGAGATTTACCTACCGAACCGTCGGGTGCGGTGGTCGTTTCTGGATGGTCAGTGCAAGAATGGAGAGTGGTACGAGGCGGACGGTTTGATTTGCTTTACCTACTACGACAATCCCGACCCGCAATGCTGGAGCTTTGAACAAGGCGCGCGCGGGTTGATCGCCCGGTTCGAGAATGACCCAGCCGTCACCCCGCTTTATGAGGCAAACGAAAGCACCGAAGAGCTGCTTTGTCTGGGACCAAAAATCGGGGTGTAATCGCACCGCCTTTGTAGCGCCAAAATCTCCCGAGATTTTCCACAAAAATTAACCGCTAGAGTTTAACGGTAATTTTGCCGTCTCTGAACTGGATTTCCAGTGACGTGTGCTGTTGGGCGGCTTGGGTGGTCGTTATAAGGGTATCGCCGCTGCGCACGACCGCAAAACCGCGTTCCAAGGTTGCCTCGTAGCCGAGAGTGAGCCGCAGGCGTTCCGCGGCATCAATCTGGTTGCGCCATCTGTCGATCTGGCGCCGCGCCACATCAGACAGGGATTTGCCTGCACGGTCAAATCTTGCCTGTTGCAACATCCGCTCGCGGGTAAGCGCAGGACCAAGGCGCATGGACCGGCTTGCAAGGCGTTCTTTCTCTTGGGCGATTCTGTTGCGCAGGGTCGCGGGGCGCAGGCCACCGGAAATGCCTGCAAGCCGCATCTTGCGTCGTTGCACACCAGTCATCAGCGCCGGATCAAGGCGCGCTGCCGCACGCTCCAGCCGCAGTTTTGGCGCTTCGGTCAGTGTTGCGGCACGGGCAAGGCGGTCGCCGGCGCGATCAAGGCGCTGGCGCGGACTATCAAGCAGGCTATCGGGACGCGGCAGCGCGCGCGCCATATCGCGCAGGCGTTGGCCACGCTGGACCAAACCCTGGCTCAGTGCACGGCTCATCCGGGCGTGTTGCTGATCGAGATAGGCCATAAGCTCCACCCTTACCGGCACGGCAAGCTCGGCTGCTGCCGTGGGGGTCGGCGCGCGTTTGTCAGAGGCAAAGTCGATCAAGGTTGTGTCTGTCTCATGCCCGACAGCAGAGATTAGCGGGATATCGGAGGCGGCAGCGGCGCGCACCACGACTTCTTCATTAAAGCCCCACAAATCCTCAACGGAGCCACCACCACGAGCAACGATGATCAAATCGGGGCGCGGCAAGGCCCCGCCCGGTGTCAGACGGTTGAACCCGGCAATGGCATTCGCCACCTCGGGCGCGCATTTCGCACCCTGCACGGCCACCGGCCATATCAACACTTTGCGCGGGAAACGGTCCCGCAGACGGTGCAGGATATCGCGGATCACGGCACCGGAGGGCGATGTCACCACGCCGATAATTTCGGGCAGATAGGGCAAGGGTTTCTTGCGTGCTGGATCAA
The DNA here is from genome assembly GCF_036961165.1 of Sulfitobacter sp. Taxonomy (GTDB): domain Bacteria; phylum Pseudomonadota; class Alphaproteobacteria; order Rhodobacterales; family Rhodobacteraceae; genus Sulfitobacter. The sequence continues at coordinate 32,162 of NZ_JBALVJ010000006.1, forward strand.
ACAGGCCTTCAGCGGCCAGTGCTGCCTTGCGCTTTTCCAGAACAGCCATCAGCGCACCCATGCCGGCAGGTTTAATATCTTCAATGATGATCTGGTATTTGGACTGTCCCGGGAACGTGGTGATGCGCCCTGTGACGATCACCTCCATCCCCTCTTCGGGCTGTGTGTCGAGCTTTGAGGCGACGCCCTTCCAGACGATCCCCGCCATCACAGCACTGTCATCTTTGAGATCTAGGTACAGATGCCCTGATCGCGGACGGTTCACACGGCCAACTTCGGCGCGCAAACGCACGTGGCCGAATTCATTCTCGATCACCCGTTTGATCGCACCAGAGAGCTCAGCCACCGTGTATTCGGGGCGGTTACCCTGTTCAGGGCCATCTTCGGGCTGGTCGTCAAACAGATCCATCTATCGCATCCTTGTGCATGGCGCGCGTGCAGCATAAAACGCCCAGCAAGTAAGGCCAAGGGAGTGCGTGCGATGAATATTCTTATCTTGGGCAGCGGTGGTCGTGAGCACAGTCTGGCTTGGGCCGTGTTGCAGAACCCCAAATGCGACAAGCTGATCGTGGCACCGGGCAATGCAGGCATAGCGCAAATCGCTGATTGTGCGGCAATTGACATTAATGATGGTGGCACAGTGGTCGAGTTTGTTGCCCGCAACAACGTGGATTTTGTGATCATCGGCCCCGAAGCCCCCCTAGCCAACGGCGTGGCGGACCGCTTGCGCGAGTCGGGCATTCTGGTCTTTGGCCCCTCCAAAGCAGCGGCGGCGTTGGAAGCATCCAAGGCATTCACCAAAGAAATCTGCGACGCTTGCGACGCCCCCACTGCCGCCTACGGCCACTTCACCGATCTCGCTGCCGCCAAAGCCTATGTGCAAGAACAAGGCGCACCGATTGTCGTGAAGGCCGACGGGCTGGCCGCAGGCAAAGGCGTGATCATTGCAGAGACCGTGGCGCAGGCCGAAGAGGCGCTTGAGGATATGTTCGGCGGACAATTCGGTGCAGCTGGCGCCGAAGTGGTGATCGAGGAGTTCATGAGCGGCGAGGAGGCATCATTCTTCGTGCTGTGCGACGGCGAGAACGTAATGCCTATCGGGACAGCCCAAGATCACAAGCGCGTGGGCGACGGCGACACCGGCCCCAATACCGGCGGCATGGGCGCATACTCTCCCGCGCCAGTGCTGACAGATGAGATTGCCGAACGCGCATTGGCCGAAATCATCCGCCCAACCATGGCCGAGATGGCGAAGCGCGGGATGCCCTATCAGGGCGTGCTTTACGCGGGCCTGATGATTGAGGATGGCAAGCCCCGACTGGTTGAATACAACGTGCGCTTTGGCGATCCGGAGTGTCAGGTGCTGATGATGCGTCTGGGTGCGCAGGCATTTGACCTCATGCATGCCGCAGCCGAAGGGCGGTTGGCCGATATGCAGGTTCACTGGGCCGATGACCATGCCCTGACAGTGGTAATGGCCGCAGCCGGCTATCCGGGTGACTACGAAAAAGGGTCGGTCATTGGCGGGCTTAAGGGTCTGGCAGAGGATAGCAGCAACATGGTGTTCCACGCAGGCACCGCAGAGCGTGATGGCGATATTGTTGCTGTGGGCGGGCGCGTGCTGAACGTCACCGCGCGGGGCGAGACGCTGGCGCAAGCGCGGGCGAATGCCTATGCCGTTGTGGACAAGATCGACTGGCCCGAAGGCTTTTGCCGCCGTGACATTGGCTGGCGCGCACTGACCTGAACTTGCCGGAAACGGGTCAAGAACCCAGGCAAATACTATTCAAGAGCTCGGAGCGCCTTCGCAGACGACCGGCTTGTCGCTGATGTCTGAAATGCGCTGCACTTCTCTTGAGCCTTGCGAAAGCACCAGAAGTTTGCCTTTGTCGTAGAACGGTATCCAGCAATTGTTCGGGTCCGGCGCGTCCTCATACACAAAGCAAAGCAGCGGGCCGCGAATTTCGATCCGGCCATAGGTGCAGCGTCCGCTCCGATCGGCCCATACGGACAAATCGCGTCGCAAGAACTGTTCTACACCGACCTCACCGCCCCTGATCATGCTGGAAAAGGTCAACGTGCGGCCATGAACAAGGTCAAGAAACCCGTCAGGTGTCATCTGTTCCTGAGCGTGTGCAGGCAGCGCCGATAGGCCGAGCAGAAATATCAACGCAGACCGCTTCATTCACACGCCAACGCATTGGCAAAGCTGTTGCGGTCTTGGTGTGGCCCGATATCACGTGCCGTCAGTGCCGTGCCGTTGAACGTCACCGCCTTAAGGCGCTGCCAATCCGCACTTGCGACGACCATTTCGGGTGACGCGCCGCACAGCCTGAGACCACCTGCAATATCACGCTCTCCGCTGCGGTGGTTGGTCAGCCCCTCAAGCGCTGCGATCTGGGTCAACTGACCCTCAGCAAAGCGCCAGACGCGCAGGGTCTTGGCCAGATGCGGCCTGTCTATATAGGCAAGTTCGACAAACCCGTCGCCATCCAGATCAGCGACGGCCACAGGAGCAAGCCAGCGGTTGGGCTGCCCGATATAGGGCGTGGCCGCGACCAGTCCGTCACCATTGTAAATCGCCAATCGTGCGCCTTGGGATCGGTGGCTTTCCACGACAATAACGTCGCGCTGGCCGTCACCGTACACATCAAATATGCGCGGTTCGGTGTCTTCAAACACGCGATCTTCCGGCAGACGCAAAACAATGCGCTTGGCGATGCCCTCGTAAGTAAGCACCAGCGCGCCGTGCTCGATTTCATCCCCCAACACACCGTGAGGGTAGCGCGTAGTCGGCTCGGCATAGGTTGCCGAGACAAGCGGTGTTTCGGGAGCCTGCGCATTTCCGATGGCAGGCAATAGCGCAAGGCAGAAAACGCTTATCGCTGGCAGAACGCCCCGCATCAGCATGCCCCGCCCTGTTGGCGCATCAGATCTGTTTTTCCGGCATCTGCACGCGCAGACCGTCCAGCGCGTCTGTCACTTTGATCTGGCAAGTCAGGCGAGACTTTTCCGCGTCGGGCTCATACGCGAAATCTAGCATGTCTTCTTCCATGTCGTCTTTTGCCGGAATCTTCTCAACCCAAGCCGCATCCACATAAACGTGGCAGGTCGAGCAGGCGCAAGCGCCCCCGCAATCAGCTTCGATGCCGGGGATGTTATTGTCGCGTGCGCCTTCCATAACGGTGAGGCCGTTGGCGACTTCTACAACATGTTCGGTGCCATTGTGTTCGACGAAGGTAATCTTGGCCATCAAAGCTGCCCTTTTTCAGATGAATTTTCCCTTTTCTACGCAAGGCCCTGCCTGCGCGCCAGCCCCTTTTGTGACAAGCGATCGGGGTTCTAGGCAATTACTCCAAATCACGCTAGTATGTGGCAACACAACACAGACCCAAAAGGCATTGGGCAATGAAACAGGTACGCTTCCATCACACCGCGTCGCGCGTTGCTGCTCTTATGGGCGCTGTCGCGCTGTCCGGCTGTCTGCAAACCCAGACAGTCTCTCAAAGCGGTATGGTCCTTGGAAACGGGCTGGCGCCAGTTGGCGCGCCTCCCGGCACATGCTGGGGAAAAATTCCGACGCCTGCTGTGATCGAAACCGTGACGGGGCAGGTTCTTGTTACTCCGGCCAAGATGAATGCAGATGGCACGATCGCCACCCTGCCCGTCTACCGCGAAGAAAGCCGTCAGCAAATCTTGACCCCGCGCACCGACCGCTGGTTCGAGATCCCCTGCCCGCCGGCTTTTACGGTTGAGTTTGTTTCGACTTTACAGCGAGCCTTGCAAGCACGGGGCCTATATAGCGGTGCGGTCAACGGAAACATGGATGACGCCACGCGGCGCGCAGTGCTCGCGGTTCAGAGCGCGCGCGGATTGCCAAGCGACGTGTTATCGATTGAAACTGCACGGGAGTTGGGCATCGTGGCTGTACCGCGCAAGCCCTGACATCGCAGCAAACATCAAAGAAAAAGGGGCCCGAATTTCTTCGGACGCCTTTCGATTTTTCAAAATCAGGCCTTCAAAGCTGACACGATATCGTCAGGCTTGATCGGCAAATGCCGCAGGCGCGCGCCGACTGCGTTGTAGATCGCGTTGGCAATGGCAGGCGCGATGACGGTTGTACCCGGCTCGCCCAAGCCTACCGGCACCTCGGTGCTCTCGACAAAAGAGATGTCCATCTCTGGCGTATCGATCATGCGAAGCGGCGTGTAGGTGCCAAGGTTGCGGTCAACGACGTTACTGTCCTCGATTTTCGTGCCTTCATAGAGCGCCATGGAAAGCCCCCAAAGGGCCGCCCCTTCACATTGGGCAAGGGCACTGTCAGGGTCGACAACGGTGCCGCAATCAAAGGCGAGCCACATCTTCTGCACGTCAATCTGACCCGATACACGGTCTACATGTAATCGCACAGCACCAGCAGTCCATGTCGGCATGCTACGCGACTGGCCAAAGGTAGTGGCAATGCCAATGGCCGTACCCTCGGGCAAATCAGTGGTGCCATAGCCCGACATCTTCGCGACCTTTTCCAAGACCGCCGCCTGACGCGATGCGCCGCCAACAGCATTCGGCGCAGAGCCGGCATTATAGCCTTCTGCCTTGAGGTGCTGCAGACGGAACTCCAGCGGATCAACACCCGCCCTATGCGCCGCCTCATCCATAAAGCTTTCTACCGCGAAGTTGGTCCAGCCGGGTCCGACCGAACGCAGAAATCCGGGGCGGAAGGTCTTGTTGGCAAGGTCATTAAAGATCGCTCGCACGCGGTGCGCGCCGACAGTGTACCAGTGGTCAGCCCCGTCAACCGCGAAGGGATCGTAAGGCTCGCCGTTTGCGCCTTTGGGCATGAAGGAAGGCACCATAACGGCCGTGGGCCAGCCCGCAGCGGCGTGATGCTCCATCCCGAGGACTTTCTTATCACCGTCGAACGCCATCCGCAACTTTTGCACGCTAGGCGAACGCGGGCTGTCGAATTTGGCATCATCTTCACGCATGAACACCAGCTTGACTGGTTTGCCGCCCAACGCTTTGGATGTCAGAGCCGCAGGCACAGTGTAGTCGCCGTTTAGACGCCGACCAAAACCGCCGCCCAACATATAGGTGCGCATCACAATCTTGTCCGCAGGCGCTTCTAACGCCGCCGACAATGTCGGAAGGATCAAGGACTGCCACTGGTTGCCAGTGTGGATTTCCCAGATGCCCTCTTCGTTTTGGAAGGCGGTCGCATTTACCGGCTCCAATTGGAAGTGCAGCACAGTTTGAGTGACATATTCGGCCTCAAGCACCTCCGCAGCGCCGTCGAACGCGGCTGTCGTATCCGGCGTTTCCGTGTGCAGGATACTGCCGGATGTACCATCTGCGATCAGCTCGCGGGAGCGGTTATTGATGTCGGCCTCGGACACGGCTGCTGTTTCGCCTGCATTCCAGCTAACCTTTACAGCTTCGGACGCCCATTTCGCGGCCACGAGGGATGTGCCCAGTACAACAACCCAGCCTGGCACTGTGCCTGAAGGATCTTCTAACGCAAGCGTCTGCAGATATCCCTTCACGCCCTTTGCACCGCTGTCGTCGATGGACGCCACGGCAGAGCCAAGACGCGTTGGCGGGATCATCGGGACAGCGTAAACCATCCCCTCGACCTTGGCGTCGAGGCCGTAGATCGTTTTGCCATTGATCTTGTTCTCGATATCAAGCGCGGTCACGTCCTTGCCGACCAGACGCAGTTCCGAATGCGGCTTGAGCGGCAGCGCCTTCAACTCATCCTCGGTAAAGCTGCGTTCCAACCCAGCCCCTACAAGTTCGCCATAGGTGATAGAGTTCGTGCCATCAGTGACAGTGCCGTTGCGCGCAGTGCATGTTGCAGCATCGACGCCCCATTGCGAAGCAGCAGCTTCGATCAGCGCCGTGCGGCCCGCAGCGCCCGCCTGACGGTAGACAGGCCAGCTTTGCCAGACCGACCAGCTACCGCCGGTGACCATGGTGCCCCATCTCTCAGCAGTGTCGACGTGGGTGATGTGAACATCTTCCCATGCGACTTCCAGCTCATCCGCAAGAATGCGCGCGATGGCTGTGCCAACGTGCTGGCCCATCTCAGCGCGAATGATGTTGACATTGACGCGCCCGTCACTGTCGATCCAATACCACAGCGTCGGCTCAAATGTCTGCCCGTTGCTCGAGACAGGGAAGCCGTCCGCAGCGGCAGGATCCATCGCGGCGCTTGACGCGCGCGGGAACCCGAAAGCAACGCCTGCGGCGGTCATTGAGACCATAAAACCACGGCGGTTCATCTCGGATGAATTGTCGGAGCCGGTGAGGCGTGAAAGCAATTTGTTACCCATTGTCTTGTGCTCCGTTCATTGCAGTAGCCGCATTGCGCACAGCTTGGCGGATGCGGGTATAGGTCATGCAGCGGCACAGATTGCCGGTCATTACCGCATCAATGTCTTCGTCAGTCGGCGTGGGAATGTCCTGCAACAGCGCTGCGGCCTGCATGATCTGGCCGGATTGGCAGTAACCACACTGCGGTACCCGCAGATTGCGCCATGCTTCTTGAACGGGGTGGTTTGCCTCTGCGTCGAGACCTTCGATCGTTGTGATCTTGGTGTCGGCGACATCCGACAAAGGCGTGATGCACGACCGCGTCGCGCGGCCGCCCACATGCACGGTACACGCCCCGCACATGCCGATGCCGCAGCCAAACTTCGTGCCCGTCAATCCGATCTCGTCCCGGATGGCCCACAGCAGTGGTGTATCGGGATCTGCGTCGACGCTCTCGCTGCGTCCGTTGATCTCAAACTTTATCATGGTTCATTTCCTTCGGTATTAGTGCGATGTGGGGCCGTTTTGACGGATATCGGCAACGGTCTCAGATAGGTTAGGCCACGCAGGCTGATTGGCACGCTTGTCGCGCAGGTAGGCGGCGATGGCCGTGACCTGCTCATCATTCAATGCACCACGGAAGCCCGGCATGACCACGCCCGCCATGCCTTCAGGGGCATTCACCCCATCCAGAATGACGTGAATCAGGTTGTTCGGCGTATCAAGGTTGGTGGCAGAGTTGATCCCGAGGTCAGGACGCCCCGCCTTGATCAGCTCGGCGTTGTAGTGACACGAGGCGCAGGCAGTTGCGTACAAGCGCTCTCCCAATTCGCGGCGGTACTGCGGATCAGGCTGGTTGCTGCGCAGGCTGGCGAGTACGATTTCGCTCTGGCTTGGATCGTCTTCGGTCGCGCCAACCTGATCGGCCAGATAAATAGCGAGCGAGTCGATGTCACTTTCGGGAAGGTCGCGGACACCTTCATGTACAACCGGCCCCATGGGACCTGCGGCGATGCCGTGGTAGGTTGTAACACCCTCAATGAGGTATGATTTGAATTCAGGTGCAGTCCACGGCACTGACGATTGGTTCGCGGCTGTCAGGGCTGGTGCAATCCAGCTGTCGATCTCGGCGCCAGCATATTGCTCAGTGGATTTCTCTGCCCCGACGATGTTGCGCGGCGTGTGGCACGCGCCACAGTGCGTCAGACCCTCCGCCAAATATGCGCCACGGTTCCATGCCTCGGAATGCTCTTCGTCAGGCTCGAAGCGGCCAAGATCAGCAAAGAGCATCTTCCACCCCGCTTGCAAGAAGCGTTGGTCCAGAGGGAACGGCAGCTCGTTCTCTTTTTGGACAGTTTTGACGGGCTCAACTTCGGCCATGATGTAGGCATAGATCGCGTCGACGTCTTCATCTGTCATCTTGGTGAAATGATCATAGGGAAAGGCAGGGAAAAGGTGGCGGCCTTCGCGATCGACGCCTTCGTGCATCGCGCGGCGGAAAGCCTCTTTTGAATAGGTGCCGATACCGGTCTCCACATCAGGCGTCAGGTTGGTGGAATAAAGCGTCCCGAACCCTGTCTCCATCGCAAAGTTCCCTGCGTAGGGCTCTCCGTCTGCTGCTGTGTGACAGGTTGCGCAGTATCCGGCAGAAGCAAGGATGCGGCCCTTTTCGACTTCTTCCGGTGTGAAGCTGGCGGTCTGGTCGGGGCTGATCGGATCAATGGGGGATTTGTACACGTAAAGCCCGAAGCCGGCTGCGCCGACAATCACGACAGCAAGCCCTCCAAGAATGAGATTTTTTGTCATGTGCCAGTTTCCTCGAATTTGTAGTACCAAATCATCGCGACGCAGCCCGAAAGGGTCCGTGCCTGATAACAACAGGTCAGACCCAGTAGGGTTCCATAATTCATTAAATTAATTCTATTTTTTAGCGGCCACTATGGACGCGACGACGAACCGGAGGACCGAAGGATTGGGGAATGCCCTAGAAACGCAAAAGGCGCCCACAAAGGGCGCCTTAAGTTGCCTTGGTTTAGGCGATTACTCTTCGTCGAGCGTAAGCGCGACAAAGCGGGGGTCACCAGCGCGCCGCACCAGAAGCAGAAGAGATTTGCGGCCAGCCTCGCGTGCAGCATCAATACGGCTGTTCAGATCAGCGATCGTTTTGATCTCCTGCTGGCCGGCTTCTGTGATGATGTCGCCTGCACGCAGGCCCTTTTCAAACGCCTCCGAGCCATCCTCGACCTCAGTTACAGCCAGACCTTCCATATCGTCCGCTGCACCAAGTTCTTGACGCATCTCGGCTGTCAGTGGTGTCACGGTCAGGCCAAGCAGTGATGTTACCTCAGGTGCGTCCGAACTATCGGGCTCTTCTTCCGCATCTGGCGTCTCTGCGCTGTCGGCATCCTCACGGCGGCCCAAAATTACAGCAATGGTCTGGCTCTTGCCTTCACGCATCACGGTGACACGCACGGTTGCACCAACGGGGCTATTGCCAACCTGACGCACCAAACCGCGCGTATCGGCCACATCCACGCCATCAAAGGACAAGATGACATCGCCAGTCTTAAGCCCTGCCTGTTTGGCCGGACCTTCAGGAACATCAGTAATCAGCGCGCCAGTGGCAGCTTTGAGGCCCATGGCGTCGGCCACATCCTGTGTGACGTCCTGAATTCGCACTCCCAGCCAGCCGCGCCGCGTCTCTCCGAACTCTTTGAGCTGGTCCACAACGCGGGTCACAACATTGGACGCCATTGAAAACCCGATGCCGATGGAGCCGCCGTTTGGCGACAGTATTGCTGTGTTCACGCCAATCACGGCGCCGTCCATGTTGAACAGCGGACCACCGGAGTTACCACGGTTAATCGCCGCGTCGGTCTGGATGTAGTCATCATAGGTGCCTGACAGCGCCCGGTTGCGGGCGCTCACGATGCCGGCCGAGACGGAAAAGCCCTGACCCAGCGGGTTTCCCATGGCAATTACCCAGTCGCCCACACGGGCCGCATCGCTGTTGCCGAAGCTCACGAATGGCAGCGGACGATCAGCTTCGACCTTCAGCAGGGCAATGTCCGTGTTGGGGTCTGTTCCAATCACCTTGGCAATCAGCTCGTCCCCTGAGAAAAATTCGATTGTGATCTCGTCAGCGCCCTCAATCACGTGATTGTTGGTCACCACATAGCCGTCTTCAGAAATGACAAAACCCGACCCCAGCGCAGAGGAGCGCCGCGGTGCGGGTGTATCGTCATCACCGCGGTTTCGGTCCTGAAATTCACGGAAGAAATCTTCGAACGGCGATCCTTCGGGAACGATGCCGCGCGGGCCTGTGCGGCCTTCGACCAGCGTCGATGTTGTGATGTTAACCACCGACGGGCTGATCTTTTCTGCCAGCGGTGCCAAGCTTTCCGGCTTTGCCAGCGCCATGACGGTTTGTGCCACCACCATCGTTAGCGCCATAAGCGCAATAATAGCTGCGCGCAGGGCTGGTGAGGGTGAATTGACTTGTGTCCGGGCCACCACTTTGGGCTGCATATATCGTCTCCTGATCGAAATCTGACCCTCTTCGGGGCGATTTTACTTAACGGCAGAGTGCATGGTGACTGCACCATCCGCAATATTAAAGATGTGCCTTCGTGGATTGATTTCAAGCGCTGCTAACAATGCTGTGACAGGCAGGTTGCAATGAGGTGAAATTCCAGCGCCCTCTCCTTATACCTATGCCACAAATGTCCAGACTCACCCGATCACAAGAAAGCATTCCAGCATGAGCCATGTCCTTCGCCGAAGTCTCACAGCCGCGCAACCAAGCATTGTCGGGGGAGAAGGCGCCTATCTGATTGATGACAGTGGCAAACGTTATCTGGATGCCTGCGGAGGGGCTGCGGTGTCCTCATTGGGCCATGACAACGCGGCAGTGCGCAAGGCGATCTGTGATCAGGTCAACACATTGGCATTCGCGCATACGGGTTTATTTACAAACCAATGGGCAGAAGAATTGTCAGATTATTTGGTCGCCCATGCGCCCGAAGGCACGGGCGAAGGCCGCGTGATGTATCTGGGCAGCGGCTCTGAGGCGATGGAAGCAGCGCTGAAACTCGCGCGGCAGTACCATGTGGAGCGTGGTGATACCGGCCGCGCCCATATCATCGCGCGCGCGCCTTCCTATCACGGCAACACCCTTGGCGCTTTGGCTGTCAGCGGGCATGCGGGCCGCCGCGCGCCGTTTGCGCCGTTGCTGATCGAGACACAGCACATCGACGCGACTTACAACTATCGCCTGCAGCACGAGGGTGAGAGCGACACCGATTTCGGCCTGCGGATGGCCAACCAGCTTGAAGCCAAAATCCTTGAATTGGGCGCCGAAACCGTCTGCGCTTTTGTGGCGGAACCTGTTGTGGGCGCGTCGCTGGGTACCCAGCCTGCGCCTGTCGGATATTTCAAACGTATCCGCGAGATTTGTGACACTTACGGCGTGCTCTACATCGCGGATGAGGTGATGTGCGGAATGGGCCGGACCGGTAGCTTGTTTGCGCTGGAGCAGGAAGGCATCTGCGCCGACATTACAACGATGGCCAAGGGGCTTGGAGCAGGTTATCAGCCGATCGCGGCGGTGATGGCCTCGCAAAAAGTCTGTGATGCGATCATCGCAGGCTCGGGCAAGCTGTGGAACGGTCATACGTACATGAGCCACGCAGTGGCCACGGCTGGCGCGATGGCCGTCATGCGCGAGATTGAGGTCCATGATCTGTTGGGCGCGGTCCGTGAGCGCGGCGCGCAGCTTGAAGCAGGTCTGCGCGCACGGCTCGGCCAGCATCCCCATGTGGGCGATATACGTGGGCGCGGACTATTCTGGACCACAGAGCTTGTAGCGGACCGCGCAACCAAAGCGCCGTTTGACGTCAGCCGCAATGTGGCGGGCAAGGTCCAGCAGGCTGCGATGGATGCGGGCATGATCTGCTACCCTGCGCAGGGCTGTGCGGACGGCTCGTCAGGCGACCACGTTTTACTCGCGCCCTGCTTCACCTCAACACCTGAAGAAATCGACATCATCATCGAAAAGCTCGCGGATGCGATTGATCTGGTAACTGGCTGATCCGCTTCCTCGCAGTGATCGACAAGGAAAAGGGGCCGCATTTTCATGCAGCCCCTTTTGAATTGGTTTCACGCTGTCAGTTTAGCGCGTTTCACCCTCATCAGAGCGTGAGCCCTGATCGGAGCGCAGGTAGTTGAAGAACTCGCTGTCAGGCGACAAAACCATAGTGGAATTGCTGCCCTTCAGGGATACTTCATACGCTGCCAGTGAGCGGTAGAATTCGAAGAATTCCGGGTCTTTGGAGTAGGCCTGCGCAAAAATGCGGTTCCGCGCGGCGTCTGCTTCACCCTCGATGATACGCGCATCGCGGCGCGCCTCGGAGATGATTTCCTCGAATGTACGGTCCGCAAGGGCGGTCACACGCTGGGCAGCTTCACGGCCCCGCGCCCGCTCGTCCGTCGCTTCGCGATCACGCTCAGCGATCATACGGCGCAAGGTTGCGTCAAAGTTCTGCTCCGGCAGGTTGGTCTGGCGCAGACGCACATCGACCACTTTGAGGCCCAGTGCATTTGCACGCGCATCGGCCCGCACACGAATCTGGTCCATCAGCGCGGAACGCTCTGGCGACAGGATCGTGTTTGACGTCACGCCCTGCGAACCAAGTACCGCACGGATCTGGGATTCCAGAATACCGCTGAGGTCATTGGCCGCGCGAGCTTCACCGCCGGAACCGACAGCCTGACGGTACTGCACCACATCATCGATACGGTAGAGCACGAAAGCGTCGACCCGCAAGCGGCGGTCATCCGCAGGCGTGACTTCGATTACAGGCGTCTGTACGGACAGAATACGGTCCTCGAAACGAGCAACTTCGTCGATCAACGGCACCTTAAAGCCGATGCCCGGCTCGGTTAGCACCTGTTTGATCTGGCCAAAGCGCAGCACAAGTGCCTTTTCACGCTCGTCCACCACAAAGATTGAGGACAGCAGCGCTGCACCAATGATCGCGACAATCGGTATCAGAAAGCTGGTCTTGTTCATCAGTTATTCCCTCCGCTGCGGCGCAGCTCATTCAGTGGCAGATACGGGACAACACCCTGTGCGCCGCCATCGCCGCCGTTTTCAAGAATGATCTTGTCTACCTGACCAAAGACCTTTTCCATGGTCTCGATGTACAAACGCTTGCGCGTTACATCGGGAGCGGCTGTGTATTCGGTCAAAACCGCTTCGAAACGCGATGCCTCACCAATGGCGCCGTTGACCTCGCGTGCACGGTAACCTTCGGCAGCTTCCAGCAGCTTGGCGCTTTCACCACGGGCTTCCGCAGTTTTCTGGTTGGCGTAGGCATCCGCCTGACGCTCCAGACGGTCCCGCTCCTGCTCGGCAGCTTGCACATCACGGAACGCATCCACAACGGATACGTTGGCCGTGTTACCGCTTGCGTCCGTCACCGCAACCGTCTCTTGCGGCGGATCGACTTTGTTCACGTTCACACGCAGGATATTGATGCCCGTCTCGCGGTTATCAAGCGTCGTCTGAATGAGCTCTTTGACCTGCTCTTCCACCAGACCACGGTCACGGTTGAGAATTGGTGCCAGCTCGGATTGAGCAATGACTTCGCGCATCGCCGATTCAGAAATCGCCCGCACGGAAGCATCTGGAGCACGCAGCGAGAATTTGAACTGCTCGGCGTCCTTGATGTTCCAGACAACCTGAAAATCGATATCGACGATGTTTTCGTCCGTGGTCAGCATCAGGCCGTTGTTGTCGTCCTCGCTCCGGCTTACGCCTAGCGTCTCGGTGCGGTTGGTGGTGACGTCAAACACTTCGGCTGTGACCACCGGCCATGGCGCAAAGTTCAGACCTTCGGTGCCAATACCAGAGAACTTGCCAAGGAAAAGCTCGATGGATTGCTGTTCGGGGCGCACTGTGTAGGTGGAGGCAAAAAGCCATGCCGCCGCTGCAACCAATACACCGACACCGATGGTGCCACGCGTCAACGCTGGACCGCCTTCGCCGCCGCCGCCGCCAGAGCCTCCTGTCCCGTTTGAGCGGCTACCGCCACCCATCAGAACCCGCAACCGTTCCTGGCCCTTCCTCACCAACTCGTCGATCTCGGGGATCGGTGGTTTCTCTCCGCCACCCTTGTTGCCACGGTCGCCGCCTTGATTGCCGCCCCCCGGATCTCCGCCGTTGTTGCCGCCGCCCTGATTGCCGCCGCCGCCCCAAGGACCGCCTGTGTTTCCAGCCATAGTTATTTCCTTCTTTAAGTCGCCCCGTTGCGGAGCAGGCTTGTAGTCTTATGTGTAAACTGGGCGCTTACACGTTGAATTCAAGATGTACGTACCGGTGTGCGCATCGTTACCAGCTCTTCGGACATTGTTGGATGTACCGCACAAGTCTGGTCAAACTGTTCTTTTGTTGCGCCCATCTTGATCGCAATCCCAGCAAGTTGGATCATCTCACCCGCTTGTGGTGCGACGATATGACAGCCCAGAACAGTCCGGTTCTTCTTGGACACGACCAGCTTCATCATCACACGATCCTCGCGCTCTGCAAAGGCTGTTTGCATCGGCTTGAAGGACGTCGCATAGACCTCGATCTCTTCTTGCTCGCGCGCGGCCTCCTCAGTCATGCCCACAGTTCCCATTTCGGGCTGGGTGAATATGGCTGACGGGATGAGTTCGTGATCGACTGGGGTTGGATTGCCGCCAAAGACGGTTTCGACAAAGGCCATGCCTTCGCGGATCGCTACTGGTGTCAGGTTCACGCGGTTTGTTGAATCGCCAATCGCATAGATTGAGGGCACACCTGTCTGGCTGTATTGGTCAACCTCGACCGCGCCATTGCGACCCAGCTTTACGCCCACATCTTCCAGACCCATGTTATCTGTGTTCGGACGGCGGCCAGTTGCGAAGAACACCTTATCGAAGATTTTTTCATTACCCAGCGTCGACTTAACGCAGATGCCGCCTTCGCGCTCGTCCATTTGAAGAATGCTCGCGCCGGAGTGCATGCCGACACCGCGCATGCGCATCTGCTCTGCCACCAGCCCGCGCGCCTCGTCGTCGAACCCGTTGAGGATTTGACCGCCGCGATAGTACATGGAGACGTCCACGCCCATGCCATGCAGGATGCAAGCAAACTCACACGCAATGTAACCGCCGCCCACAATCAGCATGGATCGCGGCAGCGCGTCCATGTGGAAGATATCATCCGACACAAGGCCCAGCTCTGCGTTCTCAAGCTCGGGGCGAACAGGGCGACCGCCAGTCGCGATGAGGATATGCTTGGCCATCTTTTCCTCGCCGGTGGAGAGGGTCACGGTATGGGCGTCCTTGATGGTCGCACGCGCATCGAATTTTTCAACACCGGAGTTATCAAGCAGGTTGCGGTAGATGCCTTCGAGGCGGTCCAACTCACTGCGCATTTTTCCGGCAAAAAGGTGCCAGTCGAATGGGCCGTCGCTGATTTCCCAGCCATAGTTGCGCGCGTCCTGAAACGTGTCTCGATATGAGGAGGCGAAGACCATGAGTTTTTTTGGCACACAGCCACGGATCACGCAGGTACCGCCATAGCGGTCTTCCTCAGCCAGTCCTACACGTGCGCCATATTCACCAGCAGCCACGCGGGCAGCTCGCACGCCACCAGAGCCACCACCGATGACAAATAGATCATAATCAAAATCGCTCATATACTGGCCTCTCAGTCACTCAGGTCGGAAAACAAGTTATCACTCTCAACGAAATCAAGTCGCTCTGTGTCGATCGTGCCATCGTTGATATCGCGCACTTCCACCCGGCCGTCGCCATAGCCAATAACAACTGTGTCACAGATGTCTATGAACAGGCCGTTCTCGACCACGCCGGGCATCTGGTTGATCGCAAGCGCAAGCTGGCGCGCATTGCCGATACGGTTAAGGTGGAGATCAAGGATATAGTTACCCTCGTCGGTATGGAAAGGTCGGCCGCCATTCATGCGCAGAGTGCTGTTGCGTCCCAACACATCCATCGAGATCAACGTTTCCTCAACCAATGCTTGCGTTGTTTGCCAGCCGAAAGGAATAACCTCGATTGGCAGCGGGAACGCGCCCAGATGTTCGACTTCTTTGCCGATATCCGCGATCACAATCATCTGGTCACTGGCCGTGGCCACGATTTTTTCCTGAAGCAACGCGCCGCCGCCGCCCTTGATGAGGTTCAGGTCACCGTCAAATTCGTCCGCGCCGTCGATGGTAATATCAAGCCATTTCGCCTCGTCGAGCGAGATTACCTCAATCCCCACTTCGCGGGCCAGTTGGGCCGTGCGGCTGGAGGTCGGGACGCCACGAATTTTCAAGCCGTCATCGCGCACCATCTCACCCAGACAGCGCACAAGCCACGCCGACGTTGAACCGGTCCCAAGGCCAACTCGCATACCGTCTTCTACAAACTGGGCAGCGCGTTTGGCGGCCACAAATTTCGCTTTGTCGATGGGCGACAGGTCTCCGGACATGGGGCAGCTCCCTTTGAAGTATCTCTGCGCTTATAGGAAAGATGTGCGCGGGGTGCGAGGGGCAAATATCTTCTATTCATCACGTCATCTCGATCCGGTCCCGCGCGGCCGACGTCAACCACCTGCGCCTGACAATCCAGCCGCAAAGCGCGCGCAGGGTGTCACAGGTTAGCTTTACCTTCGCGAAAGTAGCCTAAGTTGATTCAAAGTTGAGTAATGAATGGATTGCTTCATTGATGGACGTCACCCTTCTGGGACTTGGCACTGCCTTGCCACCCTACCCCCTGCCCCAAGACACGGTGCTGGAGCATGCCCGCAGGCTTCTCGGGCCGAAATACCCCGCCTTTGGGCGGCTGGTGCCTGCGTTCGAAAACGCCGGCGTTGATATGCGCCACGCAGTGATGCCGCTGGAATGGTACGCCGAAGATCACGGATGGGCGGACCGGATGGCTGCCTATTTGCCCGCCGCCACGCAGTTGTTCATGGATGCCGCCACAGCAGCGCTCGATGACGCGGGGCTTCGTGCTGGTCAGGTGGACATCGTTGTCACAGTCTCCTCCACTGGCATCGCCACCCCAACGCTTGAGGCGCAGGCAGCGCGCGCGATGGGTTTTCGCGCGGATATCTCACGCGTGCCGGTATTTGGTCTTGGCTGCGCTGGCGGCGTGACGGGGCTGTCTATCGCGCGCAGGCTTGCTGTGGCAGAGCCTGACAAAACAGTGCTGATGGTCGCGGTTGAGACATGCAGCCTGTCTTTCCGCACCGACCGCCTGCAAAAAGCCGACATCATCGCCACGGTGTTGTTCGGAGATGGCGCGGCTGCGGCGGTTCTGCGCGCGGGCAGCGGCACCATCACACTTGACGCAGGGCACGAGCATATGTGGCCAGAGAGCTTGGCGATCATGGGATGGGATGTGGATGACACGGGCCTTGGCGTGGTCTTTGACCGCTCGATCCCTGAATTTGTGCAACAGAATTTCCGCACTGCCGTGACTAAGGTGCTCGAGGCTGCGGGTGAGCCGCTGGAAAATATCAGCCGATTTGTCTGCCATCCCGGCGGCGCAAAAGTGCTTGAGGCGATCGAAGATACCATGGCATTGCCCATGGGGTCACTTGATGCGGAACGGCGCGTGCTGAAGGCCGCGGGAAACATGTCAGCGCCAACAGTATTGTTTGTCCTTAAGGATGTTCTGGCGCAGGGTCATACTGGCCGGATGGCGCTTGCCGCACTCGGGCCTGGATTTACGGCATCCCTCATGCCCTTCACGGTAAAGGATTTTACATGACCCTTCTGACAGGACTGTTTCTAGGTTTTCTCATCCTGCAACGCTTGGGTGAGCTGGTGATCGCCAAACGTAATACTGCCGCCCTCATGGCACGCGGCGCGCACGAAGTCGGTGCGGGCCACTACCCTGTGATGGTGGCAATGCATAGTGCGTGGATCGTGGCGCTGGTGGTATTCGGCTGGACCCAGCCTGTGCATCTGGGCTGGCTGGCGCTTTATGCTGTGCTGCAAGTGTTCCGGATCTGGATACTTGGCACCCTTGGCACACGTTGGACCACGCGGGTGATCGTGCTGGACGACGAGACGCTCGTTGCGCGCGGCCCGTTCCGCTATTTCCGGCACCCCAACTACATGCTTGTGGTGGCTGAGATCATCGTCGCCCCGATGGTTCTGGGGCTATGGTGGATTGCAGCACTTTGGACCGTGCTAAACGCATTGATGCTGCGTCACCGAATCAAGGTTGAAGACAATGCATTGCGCGGATGACACGCTGCCAGAAACGCGCGCCACAGGGTCGCTTTCAGGCGTGCGTATTTGTCGACGTGCAGGCAGATAGCTAGCATGACCTATGTTCTACATTACGCACCCGACAACGCCTCGCTGATCATCCGCCTTGCACTTGAGCATCGCGGACTTCCTTATCGCGCGCAGTTGGTTGATCGCGCCGCCCAAAGCCAGCGCGCACCGGCCTATCTGGCGCTGAACCCTAACGGGCTGATCCCAGTGCTTGAAACCCCGCGTGGGCCGATCTTCGAGACAGGCGCAATCCTGCTATGGTTGGGCGACACCCATGGCGGACTTGGGCCCGCACCTACGGACACAGCGCGGGGAGATTATCTCAAGTGGCTGTTCTACACGGCTAACACCCTCCATACTGCGCTGCGGATGATGTTCTACCCCGAGAAATACATCGGCACAGTTGAAGCACATCAAGAGGCATTGCGAACAGGTCTGCAGAACCAGATCATGTCCGCATTCGACCAGCTTGAGGCCATCGCGTTGCAGAGGCCAACATGGCTGGGGGCAGACGCGCCAACGGGATTGGACTTTTATATTGCAGCTTGCCTGCGCTGGTGCGCCCTATACCCTGTTGACGCGCCACGAAACTGGCTTGCGACAGGTCGCCTACCTGCCCTAATGCAGATGGCAGCGCATGTTGAAGGTTTACCCTGCATTGCCGCGCTGCAATCTGCCGAAGGGTTGGGGCCTACGCCCTTCACCTCACCTTCTTACGCTAACCCGCCTCATGGGAGTGCCACCTGATGTTTTTGTCTGTATTCGAGATGTTCAAAGTCGGGATTGGTCCCTCCTCCTCCCATACCATGGGTCCGATGGTTGCTGCGGCCCGGTTCCTTGACCAAATGCGGGCATCGCCCTTCCATTTCGCCGGCCTGCGGGCATCGCTTCACGGCAGCCTTGCGTTCACCGGCGTCGGGCACGCCACGGACCGCGCCACGATCCTTGGCCTCGCCGGTTTCACGCCAGAAAGCTACGATGCCGAGAAGGCCGAAGAGACGCTGAAAGGGGTCAATGAAACGCACACTATCCACGCGCCCGACCTGCCGCCCCTTAGCTTCAATCCGAAGAAGGATCTGGTGTTTGACTATGACACCACGCTTGATGGCCATGCCAACGGTATGATCCTGATGGCCACGGATGCGCAGGGCGATGTTACAATGCGGCAGGTCTATTACTCCATCGGCGGTGGCTTTGTGATGACCGAAGAGGAGCTTGCCGCAGGCAAGGACACCGACGAAGGCACGCCGGTCCCCTACCCCTTTAAATCCGCCGTCGAGATGCTTGAGATGGCCCGCGCCTCCGGCAAAACCATCGCCGCAATGAAGCGCGCCAACGAGGAAGCGCGCGGCGGGGCCGATAATTTACGCGCAGGCTCCAAGCGCCTTTGGCAGGTGATGACCAATTGCATCGATCGCGGACTGCAGACTGACGGCATCCTGCCTGGCGGCCTTAACGTCAAACGTCGCGCCAAAGGCATCCATCAAGCACTGTTGGCAGAGCGTGGCCTGAACCAATCCGCGCCGCACACCATCAACGACTGGATGAGCGTCTATGCCATGGCCGTGAACGAAGAAAACGCCGCAGGCGGCCAAGTGGTGACAGCCCCGACAAATGGTGCAGCCGGCGTAATGCCCGCGACGCTGCGCTACTACCTTGACCACGTCCCCGGCGCATCAGAGAGCCATATTGAAGACTTCCTGCTCACCGCCGCTGCCATTGGCGGTTTAGTGAAATTCAACGCCTCCATCTCTGGGGCCGAGGCAGGCTGTCAGGCGGAAGTCGGATCAGCCGCCGCAATGTCTGCGGCCGGACTGTGCGCTGTCATGGGCGGTACACCTGAACAGGTAGAGAACGCCGCAGAAATCGCTTTGGAGCATCATTTGGGCATGACATGCGACCCTGTGCGCGGCCTCGTCCAAGTCCCGTGCATCGAGCGTAACGGTCTCGGCGCGATCAAGGCCGTATCGGCTGCGTCTCTTGCTCTGCGCGGTGATGGCACCCATCTGGTGCCGCTTGACGCCTGCATCGAGACAATGCGCCAGACCGGTGCGGACATGAGCGTGAAGTACAAAGAAACGTCCTTAGGCGGCTTGGCCGTGAATGTTCCAAACTGCTGACCTTAGGTCACGTTCGAATAGTGGGAACGCGATGATGTCTCAGGCGTTGACTATGTGACTTGCGCGCATTTGGCGTGCCTGAACTGTTTAAGGATACCTACATGAAAATTCTGATGATCCTCACGTCGCATGACAAACTTGGCGACACCGGTGAAAAGACGGGCTTCTGGCTAGAAGAGTTCGCGGCCCCCTACTACGTCCTCAAGGATGCTGGCGCAGAAATCACCCTGGCTTCACCCAAGGGGGGGCAGCCGCCGCTTGATCCGAAAAGCGATACAGATGACGCACAGACCGAAGCCACCAAACGCTTCAAGTCTGACGATGACGCGCAGGCGGCGCTTGCATCAACGCACAAGCTGTCCGAGATCACCGGCGAAGGTTATGACGCCGTATTCTATCCGGGCGGTCATGGTCCTATGTGGGATCTGGCCGAAGATGCAGACAGCATCCGCCTGATCGAAAGCTTCGCCAACAAAGACCTGCCAATCGGCGCAGTCTGCCACGCACCGGCGATCTTCAAGCACACCAAATTGGGTGACAAGCCACTGGTGGCCGGCAAGCAGGTGACCGGTTTCACCAACAGCGAAGAAGAAGGCGTCGGCCTGACCGATGTGGTGCCGTTCCTTGTTGAGGACATGCTCAAGGCCAATGGCGGCGTCTATGTTCGTGGTGATGACTGGGCAAGCTTTGTGACTTCCGATGGCAAGCTGGTCACAGGCCAGAACCCTGCCTCTTCGGAAGAAGCCGCCAAGAAGTTGCTTGAACTCATCTAAAATCAATCGCCGGGGCGCATGTATGCCCCGGCGATTCATCACTCCCTCTTGTCAGCGCAAAGGTCTCGCCGTAGCCCTGTGGCATGAACAGAGACAGGCCAACCTTGGGAATACTGCTGATGCTAGGATTTTGCGTCCTTGCACCGCTTGGCGACGCTTGGGCAAAAGTGCTTGGCCCGTTCATCCCTTTGGGACAACTGGTGTTGGTGCGTTTTGCTGCACAAGCGGCATTGCTGATCCCGCTGGTCATACTTTCCGGTATGAAATGGCGTATGACGCTGCGCATTTTCCGCTTGGCGGTGTTGCGTACCGTTCTGCATATTTTCGGCATTGGCGGCATGTTCACCGCCTTAAAGTACCTTCCGCTTGCCGATGCCATCGCAATTGTCTTCGTCATGCCATTCATCATGCTGTTGCTAGGCCGCTTCGTGTTGGACGAGAAAGTTGGCGCACACAGGCTCGCGGCCTGTGGCGTTGGCTTTATCGGGACGCTTTTTGTGATCCAGCCTAATTTTCTTGCAGTCGGCTGGATTGCGCTGCTGCCGCTTGGCGTGGCGGTGATTTTTGCGTTTTTCATGCTCACCACCCGCCAGATCGCCAAAGAGGTAGACCCCGTTGCACTTCAGGCCGTCAGCGGCGTGATTGCTGTAGTGATCCTGTTGCCATTTGTGGCCCTTGGCATTCACCTTGAATTCGCCCCGTTGCAGATGGTCCGGCCAGAGGGCGCTGAGTGGAGCCTGCTTGTCGCGATCGGCATTCTGGGCACATTGGCACATTTGCTGATGACATGGTCGCTGCGCTTTGCGCCCAGCGCCACGCTTGCGCCCATGCAGTATCTCGAAATCCCTGTCGCTGCGGCTGTAGGGTTCTGGATATTCAATGAATGGCCCGACACACTGGCGGGCTTCGGCATTATGCTAACGGTTGCGGCGGGGGTGTATGTTGTCCTGCGCGAGCAGGCCAGCGCGCGCCGCCTTGCACGAAATGTCCCACCAATTCCCTGAGATACTGGCGCGGCACGATCAGCAGCATGCCCGGCGCGTCAAGAGACACCGCCACTTCGCCCAAAGCCCTATTGGATGTGCCGATAAAGCGGGTCGGATCAAATGCCAGACCATCAATCGGCCACTCCAGCCCGCTGCTCTGGCCTGATACCTCCACCAGTGGAAACAATGAAACAGTATCACCCCGTTCCATTCCCAAAGATAGCTTCGGCGGCGCAAGCAGGATGACTTCCTCCGCTCCCAACAGAAGACAGGGGCGGTCAGCATGCACCAGAAGCGTGTGAAAGGCGGCCAATTGGTGATCCACGCGCCCTCCGCAAAAGCCGACACCTACCACCACAGGGGTATCTACATGACGAAGTGCCTTGTCGAAATCGGTAGATTGTTGTTCACTTATACGGTGCTGCTGTGCCTTGGGAACAAGGGCAAGCGCCTCTGGGGGGGCGCTGTCCATATCACCGATGACCGCATCAGGTAGCATGCCTGCCAATTGCGCGGTAACCAGCCCGCCATCAACGGCAACAAGTTTCGGCGCCAGGATTAAGGCCTCGGCAAGGTCTTCTGCGTTAGCATGCCCCCCACCTAGAAGTGTGATTGGATCGGAACTGTGAACAATGACTTGTGACATAGGGCTTTCATGCCGAAATTGGAAACCGACCACAATAACGCCACACAATGATACCGTGGCTTGCACAGTTTGGAGCCGCTTTGGTCTTGGACAACATGGTAAACATATCGGAACAACGACGCAGAGGACGAGCATCCGATGATCAATAATAACAAGATTCTTACAGTATCCTATGGCACTTTCTCGTGCACACTTGAAGGGTTCGATGATTCCTTTGGGACCATGAAGGCAATCGCAGAGTATTTTCGCGATCTTGCTGCGGATGACAGATACTTTGGGGCGGAACCACCACAACCTGACGCACAAATGCTGGCCCGCATCGCCCAACGCGAGATTTCGCGCCATGTAGAGGCCCGCGAGGACGAAGGTCGCATTGTACTGTCAGCCAAGGACACCGCACAGACAGCATCACTTGTTGCTTCTGATGTTGTGGATGACGTGGCCACAGCAGTGGCGGATGCGACTGTCGCCAAAGCCAAAATCGAAGACAGCACGCCTGCTGCTGAGACGCACGAAGCGAACGCCGTTGTTGCCGATGATATGCAAGACGACGCCATCAAAGATGCCGACGATGCGTATGACGAGGTAAATGAATTCTCCATCGAAGATGAAGATGACGTTGAAGATACTGCCGACGTATCTGATGAAACTTCTGAAGAAGCCGAAGACACGCCAGCCGAAACAATTGCAAAAGTAGACGAGCCCGACATCGTGCCCAGCCTGCCCAATGCAGAGGTCGAAGCTTTCTTCGCAGAGCGCGCAGAAGAGCAGGATTCGGTTGAGGAATTCGATGAGGCGGTGGACGAACCGACGCAAGAACGTGCCCGCGCCGACAGCATCGCTGACAAGCTAAAGCGGATTCGCGCAGTGGTCTCACAGCAGACTGATGCTCAAACTGCGCCTGACTATTCCGAAGACCAGCACGCCGATGCCCAGACGCTCAATGCGGCAATGGCTGAAATGCCCTCCGCAGAAGATTTCGCGGATGATGAGGACAGCGCCGATGTCTCCAATGACATGCTGGCCGACACACTGCGCGATCTCGAAGACGCACTGGATGCCGATGACGAGATGGACGAAGTGCAAGAGACTGCTGAAGACGCGTCTTTTGACGATACCGAAAACCAAGACGACGATATCACCGCAATTCTGAGTCGTTTGGACAGTGAAGCCGATTCCGCTGAGTTGACCGTTGGTGAAGCAGAGCCTAACGCTGATGCGTACGACGATGACGAGATGGACGGCAATATCCTTGCCGCTATGGACACTGTCGAAGCGGTTGACGATGTCGAAGAAGACAATCTGTTTGACGCCGAAGAGCCTGCACCGCAGGCCGAAGCCCCCAAGCCTGCCGCCCCTCGCGCCCGCGTGCTCAAGGTAAAACGCGCAACGCTTGAAGCGGCTATCAAGGCCGGCAAGCTGGAAGAATATGAAGACGAGGACGAAGACGAGGATGATGCTCCGGTGCAGGCCGCTTCGGAACCGCTGCGTAAGGCGCCTCTCGCCGATAGTTCATCGCTGAGCGATGAAGCGGAAGAAGAGCTTGCGCGTGAGTTGGCCGAGCTTGAAGCCGAAATGGCCGCAGACCATGACCAAGACTTCAGCGATGAAGTCGAGGACGCCGAACTGGACGACTTCGAAGATGAGCTGGAAGAACTGGCCGAAGAAGAAGCTCCTGCACCACGTGCCGAAATTCGCCGCAGTGCCGATGCAGATCTTTCGCGCCTGATGGAAGAGACAAAGCAACAGATGCAGGAGCCTGAAAGCGCTACGCGCCGCGATGCTTTTTCACATCTGCGTGCTGCTGTTGCCGCTAAAAAGGCCGATGAGGCCGTCGGCGGCTCACTAGATGAGACAGAAACCGATGAGGCGTACCGCGATGATCTGGCCAGCGTGGTCCGCCCGCGCCGTCCCGTCAGCGGTGAGGGTACCCGCACAGAGCGCCCGTCAGAGCAGCGCCCGGCACCGCTCAAACTGGTGGCAGAGCAGCGCATTGACGTCTCTGAGGTAAGAAAAGTTGCTCCCGTGCGTCCGCGCCGTGTTGCCGCAGTGGCGACAGGGCCTGTGGTGGAAACGGCAGACGCTACCAGCTTTACTGACTTTGCCAGCGAGATGGGTGCAGAATCACTGCCAGACTTGCTCGAAGCCGCAGCCGCATATCTGTCTTTCGTCGAAGGCCACGAGCAGTTCTCGCGCCCGCAGTTGATGATAAAAGTGCGTCAGGTAGAGCAAGACAACTTCACACGCGAAGACAGCCTGCGCTCATTCGGCAAGCTGCTGCGCGAAGGCAAAATCGAAAAACTTAAAGGTGGCCAGTTTCAGGCCTCGGAGCAGATCGGGTTCAAGCCGGATGCGCGCGCCGCAGGCTGATCTTTCACAAATCAGACATGGTATGAAGGCGGGCTCATCAGCCCACCTTTTTTATTGCGGACAGGCCATAGGAACAAATTCGTTGTCGGCAGCGGTGGCTTCCCCCCGTTCCCGTTCAATTCAACGTGAGCGTGATTGACCGGCGGTCCTTTTTTCACCCACCTCACACACATGCGAGTTCTGAAACCCTTTATAGTTGTTTTGCTTTTGGTCAGCATTCTGCCCTGGGGTGCCTATGCTGCGGCGTGGTCTGCTTCCACGCGCGTTTCCGATACACAATTTGCCGAAACGGTTTCGCGGGACGCTCTGACGGAACCAAGGGTAAATAGGGCGGCTGTGGGACACACAAAATTGTCCACAGTCAAAAGATGCCGCATTGCCACCTTGCCCGGAATTCGGTGCAGCACAGACCATGCATTGGTCCCTACGCAGCCTCAGCCACGATTCGAGGCTTCCCGTGGCGCCGCAATCGCGGAAGCAGTCTCCGCTTGGCGCGATCTGTCTCCCGCCCCGCCATGGTCACCTCCACGCTCTTTTTGATCGGAAAACCGGCGTTCCGCGCCATTCCCGTAAAGAAAGACAGGAGAGTCTTATGTTAAGCAAACGTAATTTTATCGCCATGGGCAGTTTGGCGGGCCTTGTAGCCTGTGGCCAGACAATTTCAGATCAACCAACCCGCGCCGCAATCGCACCCCAAGCGCCTATTTATCCGCCTTTGCCAGATTTCTATCGGGCAATTACGGACGAACAGTTCCCGATTCCCACCGTATAGGAGGGCCGCTTGGCGCCCGAGCTTTGGCGGCAGGAGGTAGACAACCCGTGGCCCGACCGGCCACACGGCACCATTATCATCGATCCGGATGCAGCCCTTCTCTATTTCATAGAAACGTCCGACCATGCGACACGCTACGGCGTGAGCGTGGGGGCCGCTGGCTTTGATTGGAATGGCACGGCACGGCTCCAGTTCTGGCGCAGCTGGCCGCGCTGGAATGTGCCGGATTCGATGGTTGCCCGCCGCCCCAAGCTTGAGCCCTACTCGGTTGCCAATGGAGGGATGGACGCTGGGCCGGGCAACCCCATGGGCGCGCGGGCGCTGTACCTGTTTCAGGACGGCGTCGATACGCTCTACCGCGTCCACGGTGACGCCTCGGCGCGCGAGTTGGGTAAGCCGGTATCTTCAGGGTGCATCAGAATGTTGAATCAAGATGTCATCCACTTGAATGATCGCGCAATCCACGGTGCAGCTGTGACCGTTCTTCCCTCGATCAAACCGTCCAGACTGACCCAGCTTTATTAAATTCGTTTGGACGACGACTGAATAGCAAAAAGGCGGGCCTGACGGTCCGCTTTTTTGCTATTTGCCTCTAAGGATGTGTTTAGACCAGCGGGTCTTGCGGTCCTTCAGGGTCTACCTGCCCGACCCCCTTAAACACCACCTTGAGCGGGAAGGCCCAGATCACGCCGGAGCCTACATAGATCGCCAGCTCCAACCAAAAGGGAGGTCGGTCAAACAAAGAAATCACCCAGATCATGGCGACGATGTAGACCGGCAATCCGATCAGCAGCACAAATAGTGACCAGCGGCGGCGGGCCTTATAGCTCAGAGCCATGAGATTTCCTCGGGTTTGGGGCAGAACGTTCCAACATCTGGCCCGCCCTGCCCCAATTTCAAATGCGACACTTAATCCGCAAAGGGATCGGTCACTAGAATCGTATCCTCACGCTCGGGTGAGGTGGACAACAGAGCCACCGGACAATCGATGAGTTCTTCCACGCGTCGCACATATTTGATTGCTTCCGCGGGCAGGTCAGCCCAGCTCCGCGCGCCCTCGGTGGATTGGGACCAACCGGGCATTTCCTCATAGATCGGGGTGCAGCGTGCCTGCTGGTCTGCGGCAGTGGGCAGATAGTCCAACCGCTTGCCGTCAAGCTCATAGGCCACGCAGATTTTCAGCGTCTCGAAGCCGTCGAGCACATCCAGCTTAGTGAAAGAAATACCATTCACGCCCGATGTCGCACATGTCTGGCGCACCAGAACAGCGTCGAACCAGCCACAGCGGCGCTTGCGGCCTGTTACGGTGCCAAACTCATGGCCCCGCTCGCCCAGACGCTGACCGTCTGCATCGTGCAGCTCGGCCGGAAACGGGCCTTCGCCTACACGGGTGGTATAGGCTTTCACAATGCCCAGCACAAAATCGATCGAACCGGGGCCAATGCCCGTGCCTGTCGCTGCCTGCCCTGCGATCACATTAGAGGACGTCACGAAGGGATAGGTGCCAAAGTCGATATCCAGCAAAGCACCTTGAGCGCCTTCAAACAGGATACGTTTGCCCGCACGGCGTTTATCGTTGAGGATTTTCCAAACTGGCGCAGCATATTCCAGCACAGAGGGCGCAATGGCGCGCAGATCGGCCAGCAGACGCGCGCGGTCAACAGGCTCCAGCCCAAGACCACGGCGCAGCGCATCGTGGTGCACCAGCGCGCGGTCGACGCGCAGCTCCAGCGTTGCATCATCCGCCAGATCCGCAACGCGGACCGAGCGGCGGCCGACTTTATCCTCATAGGCGGGGCCGATGCCGCGCCCCGTGGTGCCAATCTTGGCAACGGATGTTTGCTCTTCGCGTGCGCGATCCAGTTCACCGTGGATCGGCAGGATCAGCGGCGTGTTCTCGGCGATCATCAGTGTTTCGGGTGTGATGGTCACGCCCTGACTGCGCAGTTGCGCAATCTCTTTTTCAAGGTGCCAAGGGTCCAGCACCACACCGTTGCCGATGACAGACAGCTTCCCGCCACGCACGATGCCCGAAGGCAGCAAACTCAGCTTAAAGACCTCGCCGTCAATGACCAGCGTGTGGCCTGCGTTATGACCGCCCTGAAAGCGCGCGATCACATCGGCGCGCTCGGACAGCCAGTCCACGATCTTGCCTTTACCTTCGTCACCCCATTGGGCGCCTACGACAACAACATTGGCCATGATATTCCTCTCAAAGCAGCGGCAGACCAGTCATTTGTGCGGTCAAACCGGCACCCGTATAGCGGCGCGCGCGCGCGCATGGAACCGCAAACTGAAGCTCGGGCATAGACTTTTACGGCTGCGCCTTCGATATTGCACCCAAACGATACAAAGGACGACCCGATATGGGCTTTATTATGCGCTGGGTTTGCGCGTTTCTTCTGCTCGCAGCTACGTTTAACCCGACCGAATATAACTACGTTCAATGGGCCCGCAGTTATGGTAGCATGAACATCTCCATTGCAGTGCTGACGGGATTGGTCCTGCTGGTCGGCTTTATCATCTATCTGCGCGCCACCCTGCGCAGCATCGGCGGATTCGGCATGGTTCTTGTGCTCGCCGTGGTCGGCGCAGGTCTTTGGGTACTGTATGATCTGGGTGTGCTTCGAATGGATGATCCAAGTATGAATGTCTGGCTGGGCCTTGGCGCTCTCAGCTTCGTGCTCGCCATCGGGCTAAGCTGGAGCATTGCGCGCCGTGCGTTGTCAGGTCAGGAAGACGTGGATCATGTCGATGTCTGAATGCGGGACGGTGGGCGGGGCGGCTTGAGCCTTCACGGCTCAACAGCGCCATCTATCGTCACAGGCGCGCCGTGGGGCGTTGTCAGATACGCTCGCTCCCACGCGGCGCGTACGTCCTCCACAGAAGCAGGATCTGCCAGGGCGATCTCTTCAAGGAATGCCTCAAGTGTCTCCAACCAAGCGATAAAATAATCATCTCCGCCATTCAATTCTCGTGAAAGCCCGTGCTTGGCAAGGGTCGCAGCAAATCGTGCCGCCCAGTCCGGCCAATCGAACTTGCCCGTTTCGTTCAAATGCACTGTCAGCGCAAATAGCTGCGCGTGCCACGGCGCTTCGAACACTGGCTCAGGTGCGCTGCTCATGCCGCCGCCAAATAGCTTTGCCACAGATCCAACACGACCTCGTCGCGCGGATGCTCGGGGTGTTGCCACAGTTCGAAAGCAGGGAAGACCACGGCGTATAGCGGCTCGGGTGCCTCCCCCAATCCGTGCGCATTGCTGTCAGGCAAAACATGCGTGCCGTGATAGCGCAGGATGCGCCCTTGCACGCCCGCCGCATATGAGGGCAACCGCGTGTGACCGCCTTCAACCAATACGTTCTCTGCAATTCGCCGCGTGATGACCGCATCCCCGACTGCAAAGATCGGCGCCACGGCGCTGTCGCGGTCGGCAGGTCCGCCGCGGGCCAACACGCCCGCAACCTGATCTGCTGTCAGCTTTTTTAAGGCAAGATCACTAATCTCAGCCTCAGTCTTACCGGCGAGCTCGTCGCGCGACAGCACTCCACTATCCACCAACAAGGCCGCAAGACCGCCCATCCATTTCTCATAATAGCTGAACGCAGTGTAATCCTGCGGGCTTAGACACTCGCGCGCATGGCGCGAGACGTCGATATTCCATTTACCCAAAGAACCGGCAGCCAACGTCAGAGCAAGCGCGCGCGGATGCCAGTCCGCATGAAAAATGACATCTTCGGCTTCGGGAATCACCGCTCCATCCCCGAACCGTCCGCCCATGTCATGAACGCGGCTCATGACGGGGCCCCGGCCACTGCGGTTCCGATCATGCTGTCGCGCGACACGAGGTCCATCAAAGCCTCTTCGCCCCAGCCGTCAGTGTCCTCCGGCCTCATCGGCAACACCAAATAGCGCACCTCGGCCGTCGAATCCCAAACGCGAACAGCTGTATCCTCGGAAAGTGTCACGCCAAAATCAGCGAGAACGCGGCGCGGTTCACGCACAACGCGAGCGCGGTAAGCATCGGATTTGTACCAGCCGGGCGGGATGCCCAGCAAAGGCCAAGGGTAGCAACTGCACAGGGTACAGACGACCAGATTATGCGTCTCTGGCGTGTTTTCGACCACCACCATATGTTCGCCCTGTCGCCCGCAATATCCCAAATCTGACAGGGCCGCGGTGGCATCATCGCGCAGCGCTTGGGCAAAGTCGGGCTCGCGCCAAGCCTTCGCCACCACATGTGCGCCGTTGCGCGGGCCTATCTTGTTTTCATAGGTATCTATGATCTCATCAAGAGCGGCAGGATCAACCAGCCCCTTACGCGTGAGGATCGTCTCTAGCGCCTTGACCCGCAAGGCAGGTTCAGGTGGCAAGAGGGCGTGCGGGTGATCATGGTCATGGCTGTCATGGGGCATAAGCGGCAGATTGCCCTGCAACAATCGGCTTGTCTATGGCCTTGCGTGCACTTCACCGTGCATCCTCCCTTGCCCCCATAGCTAAACTTGCCTAGACACCCCCAAACCGACCCAGAAAAGAGCAGTCAGCATCCCATGGAAAATGTCGTCCTGATCATCCACCTTATCCTTGCGCTTGGCCTGATCGGCGTAGTGCTGTTGCAACGCTCAGAGGGCGGCGGCCTTGGCATTGGTGGCGGCGGCGGCAACTCCGGACGTCCTGCAGCAACGCCAATGAGCAAGCTCACATGGCTTCTGGGCGCCGCATTCGTTGTGACCTCGATCACGCTGACCATCGTATCGGCACAAAAATCCGCAGGGGTTTCCGTGCTGGACCGGCTAACAGCATCGCCTCCGGCATTGAACCAGAATGACGCACCAACGGCACCTGACCTTGATAACCTGCTGCCACCTTCCGAAGGTGACAACACGCCGCTGGTTCCAACAGTCGACTAATCGACTAAACTCAATACCTTGAGGCAATGCGACATTGCGCAACATCATGTTGCGGCCATCGCCTTGCCTTGCCCATCCGAATCCTGTTAGACTGAACTCCCGTGATGGTGCGCTTTTCGCACCGCTTTTGGGTGGCTTTTGACAGGCCCATCAGACGCAATTCAGACGCACAGACGCGCACGGGAGAGATTTCACATGGCACGCTATATTTTCATCACCGGCGGTGTGGTATCCTCGCTTGGCAAGGGCCTCGCCTCTGCCGCTCTTGGTGCTTTGTTGCAGGCACGCGGCTTTTCGGTACGCCTGCGCAAGCTTGACCCCTACCTCAACGTTGATCCCGGCACGATGAGCCCGTTTGAACATGGTGAGGTGTTCGTCACCGATGACGGCGCAGAGACCGATCTGGATTTGGGCCACTATGAGCGCTTCACCGGCGTTTCCGCACGCAAGACCGATTCCATCTCATCTGGTCGCGTCTATTCCACCGTGCTCGAGAAAGAACGCCGCGGCGACTATTTGGGTAAGACCATTCAGGTCATACCGCATGTCACCAACGAGATTAAAGAATTCCTGCATGTGGGCGACGACGAGGTCGACTTCATGCTTTGTGAGATTGGCGGCACAGTCGGCGACATCGAAGGTCTGCCCTTCTTCGAGGCCATCCGCCAGTTCTCTCACGACAAACCACGCGGCCAGTGTATCTTTATGCATCTCACGCTGCTGCCCTACCTTGCTGCTTCTGGTGAGCTGAAGACAAAACCCACGCAACACTCGGTCAAAGAACTTCAAAGCATCGGCATCGCGCCCGATATCCTTGTCTGTCGGTCCGAGCATCCGATTCCCGAAAAAGAGCGGGAGAAGATCGCGCTGTTCTGTAACGTGCGCAAGGATGCCGTTGTTGCGGCCTATGATCTGAAATCGATCTATGAGGCGCCGCTGGCCTATCACGCACAAGGGCTGGATCAGGCGGTTCTGGATGCATTTGATATTTCCCCTGCCCCGCGTCCTGATCTTACGGTCTGGCACGACGTTTACGATCGCATCCACAATCCCGAAGGTGAAGTGAAAGTCGCAATCGTCGGCAAATACACCCAGCTCGAAGACGCCTATAAATCCATCGCAGAAGCGTTGACCCACGGTGGCATGGCAAACCGTGTACGGGTCAAGGTCGAATGGGTAGACGCAGAGCTGTTTGAAAAATCCGACGATGCCGCATCGCATCTGGCCGGCTTCCACGCGATCCTTGTGCCTGGCGGCTTTGGCGAGCGTGGCACCGAAGGTAAAATCAAAGCGGCCCAATATGCGCGCGAGCATAAGGTACCCTATCTGGGCATTTGTCTGGGCATGCAGATGGCCGTGATCGAGGCCGCACGCAATGTGGCTGGGCTGTCGACAGCCGGTTCTGAAGAATTCGACCATGAAGCTGGCAAAAAGCGTTTCGAGCCTGTGGTCTACCACCTAAAGGAATGGGTGCAGGGCAACCACAAGGTCGAGCGGAAAGTCGGAGATGACAAGGGCGGCACCATGCGTCTGGGCGCCTATGACGCCACGCTCAAGGAAGGCTCCCGCGTTGCGGAGATCTACGGCACCACGTCGATCGACGAGCGCCACCGCCACCGCTATGAGGTCGACATGGCCTACCGCGAGCAGCTTGAAAAAGTGGGCCTAATCTTTTCGGGCATGTCCCCAGACGGCAAGCTGCCCGAGATTGTCGAATGGTCAGATCATCCGTGGTTCATCGGTGTGCAATTCCACCCCGAACTGAAGTCAAAGCCGTTCAAACCGCACCCGCTGTTCAAAGGCTTTATCAAAGCTGCCAAGGAAATGTCGCGGCTGGTTTAATCCAGCCACGCTACCACGTTAGCGGTGGGTCACCCCACCGCGAGAGTGATCAGAACAAAAATCAAAGCTGACAGTCCCGCAGCAGCTGGCACTGTAATCACCCAAGCAGCCAGAATGGTCATAAAGTGTGACCGGCGTACAAGCTTGCGGCGGCGCCGCTCTTCCGGTGCAAAGATCGGCCGATCGGGCATGGCCATACGCTGATGGCGAATCCGGCGCTCGGCGTCCCACTCACGGAAAAAGCCAACACCAAACACACCGCCCACGGCGATATGGGTAGAGCTAACCGGCAGGCCCAACCAGCTGGCAACAATCACCGTCAGAGCCGCCGAAAGTGCCACACAATAAGCGCGCATCGGGTTCAGCTTGGTGATCTGGCCGCCAACCATGCGGATCAGTTTAGGCCCGAACAGGAACAGGCCAAACGAGATACCGAACGCACCGATCACCATCACCCAGAACGGGATACTAACGGCACCGGTGAAGCTTTCGGATTGCGAGGCTTGCACGATTGCCGCAAGGGGCGCGACCGCATTTGCCACGTCATTGGCTCCGTGAGCAAAGCTCAGCAAAGCGGCAGAGACGACCAGCGGGATGCCGAACAGGATCTTGAGAGACTTGTTGCGGTTTTCCAACCCCTCGGACTGTTTGCGGATCACAGGGATCATCGCGATCCAGACCAGCACACCGGAAGCTGCCCCAATGATAAGCGCTGTCAGCATGTCGATCTTGATCAGCTGTTTAAGAC
The DNA here is from genome assembly GCF_036961165.1 of Sulfitobacter sp. Taxonomy (GTDB): domain Bacteria; phylum Pseudomonadota; class Alphaproteobacteria; order Rhodobacterales; family Rhodobacteraceae; genus Sulfitobacter. Next base: position 64,962 of record NZ_JBALVJ010000006.1, read on the forward strand.
CCTTGAGCGACAGATAGGCCGCAAAGGCTCCAGCCATTATACCTACCAAAATAGGCACCCATGTGCGAGCCGCCGCAATTTTGTCATCGCGGTAGATGATCCGCGATTTTATCAGCCACAAGAACATCGCGGCGATCAGACCGCCCAGCAAGGGCGAGATCACCCAGCTGGCAGCGATCCCCGCCATTGTTGGCCAGTTTACCGCTGCAAATCCGGCCGCGGCAATGCCTGCACCCATCACGCCACCCACAACCGAATGGGTGGTAGAAACCGGAGCCCCCACCCATGTGGCAAGGTTCACCCAAAGAGCTGCGGACAGCAGTGCTGCCATCATCGCCCAGATAAACACTGATGAAGTGCCCATACTTTCAGGTGCGATAATGCCCTTCGCAATGGTTGAAACAACATCCCCGCCTGCAATCAGCGCGCCCGCACTTTCAAACACCACAGCAATCGCGATGGCCCCGCCCATGGACAGCGCATTCGCCCCCACAGCCGGCCCCATGTTGTTGGCCACGTCATTGGCCCCGATGTTGAGCGCCATATACGCGCCCAGACAGGCAGCAATCACCACAATCATCAGATTGCTGGTTTGCTCAAAGAACAGCATCGCGCTGAGCCCTGCAATCAGGATGAAGACAAGCGCAATGCCCGGCCCCACCATGGGTCGCGAGACATAGCTCGTTGCGAGCTCAAGATTGGAATAGCGCGCCAGATCACGATCCAGCGTTTCAAGATGGCGTGGATCGCCTTGTTGTTGTGTCATGTTTGGTAGCCCCCGATTGGCCAAGAGCCTTACCGCCCAACCGGACCCAAAATCAACAAAACAATGCGGATTACGCGGAATTACCCATCCGGCTACGGAAAATAGATTGCAGTTCGGGTTCGTTCACCATCTCTGATGCGGCCTCTGCAGTGACCCATTTCCGTTTCCGTTCATGCGCTTCGGGGAACTCTTTGGCCAAATCTTCGACCGCGACCGAGAATACCAGCGTCTCCACTGGAATCTCTAAGCCCGACGGCTGCCGTTTTGCGTAGCAATACCGCCCGATGGGAGCACTGGACGCACGGCTATGGCGCACGCCTGCTTCTTCCCACGCTTCTTGCAAAGCTGTCTCATTCGACTTGAGACCCCGAATGGGCCAGCCTTTGGGGATGATCCAACGCCCTGTATCGCGGCTGGTGACCAGCAAATACTTGGTGTTCGCCCCCTCACCGCGATGGCACAGTGCTGCTACCTGCAATTTCTTTGGTCGCTGCAGTAAGGGGCCGGGAAATATGTTCCAGACCCTGCGAAGAGAGACATTCATGTCGTAAACCACTCAATCTTTTTTTCTTATTAGGATAAATCTACCATATCATTAAAGAAAGTTCAAATTTCCCTAACGCGGATCCAGCGGCGGACAGGTGCCGACGTCGTGTCGGGGATAAATGAGGACCTGCAGGCCCGAGTTTTGACATTGCATGCGCGGGCCTGTGCGATACACCGCTTCCATGCTCAGTTACCAACACATATATCATGCCGGAAATCTTGCGGACGTGCACAAGCACAGCCTGCTGGCCTGGATGCTGGCCTATCTCACGCGCAAGGATAAGCCGCTCACCTACATCGAGACGCACGCAGGTCGGGCGCTCTATGATCTTAGTGCTGAAGAATCGCTGAAAACCGGTGAGGCCGCAGCAGGGATCGCCCAAGTCCGCCGCTGGTTCGGAAAAGAGCATCCTTACGCGCAAGTTCTTGACCGTGTCGTGGCAGAGGACGGGCCCAATGCCTATCCCGGCTCGCCTCTCATCGCGGCGCATCTGTTAAGGCCCACGGACCAGATACATCTGGCAGAACTACACCCGCGCGAACATGCAGCGCTTGAACTTGCCATGTCGCCCACCGGCGCCAAAATTCACCTGCGCGACGGGTTCGAGACCGCCTTCGCCCTGTGCCCGCCGACCCCGCGACGCGGCATGATGCTGATTGATCCCAGCTACGAGATCAAAACAGACTACACTGACATCTTCCGCCACATCGCCAAGCTGCACCGCGCGTGGAACGTGGGCATCATCGCGCTGTGGTATCCGATCCTGACCAACCGCGCCCATGAGCCGATGCTGGACGCGCTGAGCGCACAGCACAAAGACGCGCTACGCCACGAGGTCCGCTTTGGGCCCGCGCGGCCTGGTCACGGTATGGTAGGCTCTGGAATGTTTGTGCTAAACCCGCCTTACGGGCTGGCGGAAGAGGCGAAAAGCCTATCCGCCCGCTATGCCAAATTGCGATAAAACGCGAAACCTGAAGGGGAGAGACGGACTATGGGGAAAAAAGGATACTGGATCGGGAACATGGATGTCCGCGACGCGGCAACCTATGAAAAATACCGCGCCGCAAATGCGAAACCCTTTGCAGATTATGGTGCGAAGTTTCTGGTGCGCGGCGGCACCCAGCAAATCCGGGAAGGCAACGCAAACTCTCGCACTGTCGTGATCGAATTTCCAAGCTATGCTGATGCAGTCGCCTGCTATGAAAGCCCCGGTTATCAGAATGCCAAAGACATCCGTATGGCTGTGGCAGACGGTAGCCTGATCATCATCGAAGGCTATGACGCCTAAATTGGCGCGGCGATGCGGACAAATTCCGCCCCCTCAATATTGAATTTGGCAAACTGCTCCATCTCGGTTAACAGAAGCCCCATGTTAGAACGCCTTTTCCCGCGCCGCGCGCCCTTGCCCCGCCCCTTGCCACAACCCAATGCGCAGCTTGCGCTTGGGGCGCTTCTGGTGCGTGTGGCATTGGCGAACCGTCAGTATCTCGCTTCAGAGGTTGCGCAGATTGACCGCACCCTTGCCGCAACGTTCAAGCTCAAGCAGCTGGACGCAGCCAAGCTGCGGGCCGAGTGCGAAGCGCTGGAGCGTCACGCCCCTGGCACGCCTGAATTTACAAAAATCCTGCGCGACGAAGTGGCCTATACCGACCGCAAAGCATTGGGCGATGCGATGTGGCTTGTTGCCATGGCCGATGGCCGACGCGACGAGGATGAAGAGCTGCAGCTTTTGGCGATCGAGACGGCCCTTGGCCTAACCGACGAAGACATCGAGAACGCGCGCAAAAACGCGCTTGGCGATTTGTAATGACAGCAGAACGGCCTAAATAATCAAATATGTTTGCAGATTTTCTCAAAAGGCTGACAGATCCAGCCCCCGCCCAATTGCCCGACACCGATGCGCGTCTGGCCCTGACTGCTTTGCTGGTGCGCGTTGCACGCTCTGATCATAACTATACCGGCGCTGAAAGATCACGGATTCAGGGTATTATCAGTGCCCGCTACGGTCTGGACGACAACGCCCGCGATGCGCTCCTGAGCGACGCCGAGACGTTGGAGACTGAGGCGCCCGACACTGTCCGCTTCACCAGATCCATCAAAGATGCGGTGCCCTACGATGAGCGCCTCGCAGTGGTAGAGGCGCTGTGGAAGGTCGTGCTGGCCGATGGCGCACGCGCCAAAGAAGAGGATGCGCTGCTACGGCTGGTCGCAAACCTGTTGGGCATCACCGATATGGACAGCGCACAGGCCCGAAAACGCGTTGAAGGCTGAAAAATTCGGCTGACCTAACGATAGGTCAACCGGTCACTTCCCATTCCGCGTTGCATGTCTTGCGATTTTCGCGTCATATTCGCGGTGCAACAACGATAGATGGCCAAGAAGTGACCACAGAAGTCCCAGTAATCGAGATTCGCAACCTTCACAAAGCCTATGGCGCACTGGAGGTTCTAAAGGGCGTCAGCATTGCTGCCCCCAAAGGGCATGTGATTTCCCTGATAGGGTCTTCCGGCTCTGGCAAGTCAACATTGCTGCGCTGCTGTAACTTGCTTGAAGATAGCCAGCAGGGTGACGTCCTGTTCAAGGGAGAGCCGGTCACTTGGCGCGGCGCGGGCCACGGCCGCCGCCCATCCGACCCAAAACAGGTGCTGCGCATCCGTACGAACCTCAGCATGGTATTCCAGCAATTCAACCTTTGGGCCCATATGACCATCCTGCAAAATGTCATGGAAGCGCCCCTTACCGTTTTGGGCCGCGACCGCGCCGAGGTTGAGGCCGCCGCCCGCGCCTATCTTGATAAAGTGGGTATCGGGGACAAATGCGATGTCTACCCTGCGCAACTTTCAGGTGGCCAACAACAGCGCGCCGCCATTGCACGCGCGCTGTGCATGGAACCCGAAGCCCTGCTGTTTGACGAACCCACCTCGGCGCTGGACCCCGAGTTGGAGCAGGAAGTCGTCAAGGTGATCAAGGATCTCGCCGCTGAAGGGCGTACAATGATGATCGTGACGCACGATATGAAATTGGCCGCTGATGTGTCTGACACAGCTGTGTTCCTGCATCAGGGGCTGATCGAAGAACAAGGGAGCCCAGAGACACTGTTCGGCGCACCCAAATCAGAGCGACTGCGCGGGTTCCTTTCGGCAACCCACGCCGCATAAACCGTAAACGGTATCACTTGGGAGAGACCACATGAAAAAGATTATCCTCGCGACTGGCGCGCTGGCGCTGACAGTCGGCTTCGCCTTTGCAGATGGCCACGGAAAAACCATCCGCATGGGCACCGAAGGCGCCTACCCCCCCTATAACTTCATCAACGACGCCGGCGAAGTTGACGGCTATGAGCGCGAAGTCGGCGACGAGCTGTGCAAGCGCGCCGAGCTGACTTGCGAATGGGTCACAAACGAGTGGGACAGCATCATCCCGAACCTCACATCCGGCAACTATGATACCATTATCGCTGGCATGAGCATCACGGACGAGCGTGAGCAGGTGATCGACTTCACCCAGAACTACATCCCACCAGCCTCCTCTGCTTATGCGGCGCTGTCTGCCGATGCAGACCTGACGGGTGGCGTGATCGCAGCGCAGACCAGCACAATTCAGGCAGGCTACGTTGCCGAAAGCGGTGCGACCTTGCTGGAATTCGCAACTTATGACGAAACCGTTGCTGCCGTGCGTAATGGCGAAGCCGACGCGGTATTTGCTGACAAAGACGCACTGGTGCCAGCGATTGACGAATCCGCCGGCGAATTGGTGTTTGCTGGTGATGACGTGCAGCTGGGCGGCGGCGTAGGCATGGGCCTGCGTGAAAGCGACCCCGAGCTGAAAGCAAAATTCGACGCGGCTATCACTTCCATGAAGGAAGACGGCACATTGAACGCAGCAATCATCAAATGGTTCGGCGAAGAAGCAACCGTTTACGAATAAGTCCTGCACAATACGAAGGGGCGCAGCATCTCGCGCCCCTTCTTTATTCTGTCAGTAAACTCGACTATTGCGGCCCCTACCGGCCCCCTTATCCAAAAGAGCGTGCCCATTTTTAGCTATTGCGCCGATCCTTCCCAGATTGAGGGCCTGAAATGGCTCAGCTGCTACCTAACGACAGGCAAGCACCTCAATCTCTATTGGTCCTTACTCACGGTGCTTGCCCTCTTGGCCATCACCGCCCCTACAGCACTGGCGTTCGGCTTTTTCGGCGCTTCGGCGGCGCGGTCACGGATCGCGCCCCTGCGCTGGATCGGCAAGACGTACATTGCGGTTGTGCGCGGCGTGCCCGATATCGCCTTTTTCCTGTTTTTCGTGATCGCCCTTGATCAGGGGATCGAATTCCTGCGCCACAAGGCGCTCTGCTCCGATTGGGACCAGCCGATCCGTCAGGGCAATGATTTTCTGGTGTGTCAGGCCGCGAAGATGCCACTTGGATCCTCGCCACAATGGGTGCATGAGATCTACGGCTTCTCCCTAGCGGTCCTGACCTTCGCCATTGTATTTGGCGCTTTCGCTGCAAACGTGCTGTTTGGTGCCATGCGCGCCGTGCCGCACGCCCAACTTGAGACCGCCGAGGCCTACGGTATGTCCCCTCGCCAGATATTCCGCCGCGTGCTGGTCCCGCAGATGTGGGTCTACGCGTTGCCCGGTCTTGGTAATCTGTGGATGGTGCTGATCAAGGCCACGCCATTGCTGTTCTTACTTGGTGTCGAGGACATCGTTTATTGGGCGCGAGAGCTTGGCGGCTCCAAAACCACCCGGTTTACCGATTACCCCCATCCGGACTGGCGCATGTGGTACTTCCTTGGTCTGCTGGTTTTCTATCTGATCTTCACCCGTATCTCCGAAATCGTCATTGCACGTTTGATGCAACGTCTGACCGTTGGTCAGGCCACCACCGGCGGCGAAGCGCAAAGGAAAATGGCTTGATTGGTAATTTGCTTATCACAGGGGCATACCCTGCATCGGCCGCGTTGCTCTTGCCGGAGCAACGGGCAACTGCGCTTTGCGTTCTTTCTGCACTGTGGGCCGAACGGGCATCCTTCGGATACCCTGCCTCGGCCGCGTTGCTCCTGCCGGAGCAACGGGCATGAGCTGCATTCAAACCATTCAGGATTACGGCCTACGCGCCATCGGCATCGGCGAGCGGTTGCTCCCCCGCGAAGACTTTACCCTGTGTGAGCAGTTTACCCTGATCGGCTCGGGCATGATCTGGAACGTTTACTTCGGTCTGACGGCGCTGGTCTTGGGGTTCTTTTTTGCCACCGCGCTTGCGCTCGGCAAGGCGAGCACGAACAGACTTCTGCGCAAACCATCCGAATGGTTCATCTTCATCTTTCGGGGCTCGCCGCTGTTCATCCAGTTCTTCTTTGCCTACTTCGTATTTCTCAGCCTCAAGTCGATGTCTCCGGTGTTTGACACTTTCACCTCTGCATGGCTGGGCGCGGCAATTGTGCTTTTCTTCAACACATCCGCCTATTCCGCTGAGATTTTCTACGGTGCGCTGCAATCCATACCTAAAGGGGACGTAGAGGCCGCCGATGCCTATGGATTAAGCGGTTGGGCCCGTTTCAAGCGGGTGATCTGGCCCACCATGCTGCGCCTTGCCTGGCCCGCCTACACAAATGAGGCGATCTTTCTATTTCACGCGACGACGCTGGTCTATATCTCCAGTTTTCCTGCGTGGCAGCAACGTGGCGATGCGCTATATTACGCGAGCTATTTCGCAGATAAAACGTTCAATCCGTTCATCCCCTACCCGATCCTTGCGGGCTATTTTATTGTTCTAACGCTTGTGGTTATCTCGGTTTACGGGCTCGTGAACCGGCGGCTAAATCGTCATCTTCCCGCCGAGCGGAGGCAAAAAATACGCTTGCGCCCCAATCTGATACGGTAGTAAGCATAATTTGATCAAAAACCCGCGGCGCTGGCCGCAGGCGTCGGATGCGCTCAATCGAGCGTGCTGTCATGGCCAGCGCACCAAATGGTGACCTATGCATAACTGGCTTCGAAAACATCCCAACGTCCGCACAATCCGCGTGGCTGCCGCCGATCTTAATGGAGTGGCCCGCGGCAAACGTATTCCCACACGCTTTGCAGACAAAATCACGCAGGATGGCACACGCTTTCCTCTTTCGGTGCTTAACCTCGATATCTGGGGTGAGGATATTGAAGACAGCCCGCTTGTTTTCGACAGTGGTGACCGCGACGGCGTTCTGCGCCCGACTGAACGGGGCTTTATGCCGATGCCATGGCTTGAAGCGCCCTCTGGCCTGCTGCCTATCTGGATGTTCCACGAAGATGGCCGTCCTTATGCCGGCGATCCGCGCCACGCGCTGCGCGCCGTGTTGGAGCGGTTCAAGGCACGTGGCCTGACACCTGTCTGCGCGGTCGAGCTTGAATTCTTCCTGATCGACGACTCAGGCCGCAAGCTGCAGGTTCCTCTTAGCCCGCGTTCAGGCAAACGGCGCAAGGGTGCCGAGACGCTGAGCATCCGAGCGCTCGACCAGTTCGATGAATTCTTCACCGATCTCTATGACGGCTGCGAGGAAATGGACATTCCCGCTGATACCGCCATCTCTGAGGCTGGTCTTGGCCAGTTCGAGATCAACATGATGCATTGTGACGATGCCCTGCGCGCCGCCGATGATGCATGGCTGTTCAAAATGCTGGTGCGCGGCCTTGCACGTCGCCACGGCTTTGCCGCCAGCTTTATGGCAAAACCATACGCCGACTACCCAGGCTCTGGCCTGCACACGCATTTCTCGGTGCTGGACACCGAGGGCAACAATGTCTTCGACAACGGTGGGCCGGAAGGCACTGACGTCATGCGCCACGCGGTTGCCGGATGCCTTGAGGCGATGGCGGGGTCCGCGCTGATCTTTGCGCCGCACGCCAACAGCTTTGAGCGGATGGTACCGGGCAGCCACGCGCCAACTGGCGTCAGTTGGGCATATGAGAACCGCACTTCGTCCATCCGCATCCCTTCAGGCTCCAGCGCTGCGCGCCGGATTGAACACCGAGTTTCGGGCGGCGATGTGAACCCCTATCTGATGCTGGCCGCCGTGCTAGGCTCTGCCATCAATGGCATCGAGGACGGCAAAGAGCCCCCCGCCCCCATCACTGGCAACGCTTATGCTGCTGAATTGCCGCAAATCCCGAACACATGGCAAAGCGCCATCGACGCATTCGAAAAAGATGCGGCTGTTGCCCGCATCTTTCCGCCGGAGCTGATCCAGAACCTTGTTCTGACCAAGCGGCAGGAGTTACATTATATGGAAGAGCTCAGCCTGGCCGAACAGGTCGAAATTTATCTGGATACGGTGTGACCCAATGAAAATAGGTATCCTGCGCACAGGCCATTCCCCCGAAGGCATGATCGAGACCATGGGAAATTACGATGTCATGTTCGAGCGCATGCTCGACGGTAATGACTTTGAGTTTCAGACCTTCTCCGTGGTGGACGGTGAGTTTCCAGCTGGCCCGCAAGACGCGGACGGCTGGCTCATCACCGGCTCCAAACACGGTGCCTATGAGGATCACGACTGGATCCAGCCGCTGGAAACGTTGATCCGCGAGATAAGCGTCACCGGTAAACCGATGATTGGCGTGTGCTTTGGTCACCAGATCATCGCGCAGGCACTTGGCGGCAAGGTAGCTAAATTTGATGGCGGCTGGTCTGTGGGCCGCACCGAATACACGCTGGACGGCAAGCCCGTCGCGCTTAATGCGTGGCATCAAGATCAGGTGGTTGAGCTGCCCGGAAGTGCCCGCGTGGTCGGATCGTCTGACTTCTGCGCCAACGCCATGCTTACTTATGGTGACAACATCTGGACCGTCCAGCCGCACCCCGAATTCAGCAGCGAATTTCTCGACGGCCTGATCCGGACGCGTGGCAAGGGCGTTGTGCCTGACGACCAGCTCGAGGCCGCCAGCAGCACCTTAGCGCTCCCCCTAAACAACACAGATATCGCCGCGCATATGGCGCAATTTTTCAAAAGCAAAGCGAGGGCCTAATGGCCGATTGGAAAGACCAGCTGCCTGAGGCGGCCAGAAACTACCTCAAAGACCGCAATCTGGACGAGGTGGAATGTATTATTCCAGACCTCCCCGGCATTGCCCGTGGCAAAGCTGTTCCAGCATCCAAGTTCGCGCGGCAAGACAGCTTTCACCTGCCCGACAGCATCTTTTACCAGACTATCACTGGCAACTGGGGCGAAGCCGCCGGCGATGAGGGCTTTATCGAGCGTGACATGATCCTGCGCCCAGATATGACAACTGCCACAGCCGCGCCATGGACTGGTGACTGGACGCTGCAAGTGATCCACGATGCCTATGACCGCGATGGCAATGTTGTGCCGTTCAGCCCGCGCAACGTGCTCAAACGAGTGGTTGACCTTTACCACGCCGAAGGTTGGGAGCCTGTGGTCGCGCCTGAGATGGAATTTTACCTCACCGCACGGAACCTCGATCCGGCGCAGGAAATCAAACCGATGATGGGCCGCTCCGGGCGTCCGGCAGCGGCGCGACAGGCCTATTCGATGACCGCCGTGGATGAATTCGGCCCTGTGATCGACGATATCTACGACTTTGCCGAAGCGCAGGGATTCGAGATCGACGGGATCACCCAAGAAGGTGGCGCTGGTCAGCTTGAGATCAACCTGCTGCATGGTGATCCGGTCAAGCTGGCGGATGAAGTATTCTATTTCAAACGTCTGATCCGCGAAGCCGCCATGCGCCATGATTGCTACGCCACATTCATGGCCAAACCGATCGAGGATGAGCCGGGTTCGGCAATGCATGTGCACCACTCGGTGCTGGACATCAAAACCGGCAAGAACATGTTCTCGAATGCGGATGGCAGCGAGACGGAGCCATTTATGCACTTCATCGCAGGGCTTCAGAACCACATGCCCGCAGCATTGGCCGTGATCGCGCCCTATGTGAACAGCTACCGGCGCTATGTGAAAGATCACGCCGCCCCGATCAATCTGGAATGGGGTCGGGATAACCGCACCACAGGCATCCGCGTGCCAATCTCAAGCTCCAATGCACGGCGCGTAGAAAACCGTCTGGCGGGGATGGATTGCAACCCCTATCTGGGCATCGCAGCCTCGCTTGCTTGCGGGTATCTCGGCATGAAAGAAGGCAAGATGCCGCTGCCGGAATTCAAGGGCGATGCCTATGATGGCGAAGGCGATATCCCCCGCACCATGGGTGAAGCGCTGGATATCTTCAGCGAGGCGACTGCCCTGCACGAGGTTCTGGGACCGGATTTCGCCCGTGTCTACGGCATTGTGAAAACTGCCGAGTACGACGAGTTCTTGCAGGTCATCTCCCCTTGGGAGCGTGAGCATTTATTGCTGAACGTCTAATCCCGCCTCGGCGGGGTTTTTTAGAAGGCTGTCCTGATGAACCTGCTTTTTGCCAACGACAAACGTGGCGCGTATCCGCCCAGCTGGTATGCCGCGACGGCCACGTCGCTTGCGCCCTTTGAGCCTCTTAAGGGCGCGCACAAGGCGGATATTTGTGTGATTGGCGCAGGCTATACGGGCCTGACGGCAGCGCTGCATCTGGCGCAGGCAGGGCGCGATGTCGTTCTGCTGGACGCCCAGCGCGTCGGGTTTGGTGCGTCGGGGCGCAATGGCGGGCAGCTTGGCTCCGGTCAGCGGATGGAACAGGACGCGCTTGAGGCACTGATGGGTGATCCCGAGGCTGCAAAGCTGTGGGATCTGGCAGAGGATGCCAAAGCGCTGGTCAAATCGCTGATCGCTGAACATGGGATCGACTGCCACCTGAAACCCGGTGTGGCGTGGACAAGCTCAACCGCTGGCGATGTGCGGCACTTGCATGACTACGCCGACCATCTGGCCCGCAAATACAGCTACGACCAGATTGAAACACTGGACAATACGGCGCTGCAATCAGTCTGCCCCTCGCCCGACTATCGCGGTGGTATTCTGGACATGGGGGCCGCGCACCTGCACCCACTCAACTACGTGCTTGGCCTTGCACGCGCCGCCGCAGCCGCAGGCGTGCGGATACATGAGCGCAGCGCCGTGCACCATATCGACGAAGGCACGCCAGCCACCGTGCGCACCGACGGGGGCCACGTTGTCGCCGATCATGTGATCCTTGCCTGCAACGGGTATCTGGGCGGGCTGAACCGGCGCGTCGCTGCCCGCGTGATGCCAATCAACAACTTCATTGTGGCGACCGAGCCTTTGGGCGCACGGGTCAAAGACATCCTGCCGCGCGATGTGGCCGTGGCTGACAGCCGGTTTGTGGTCAACTATTTCCGTCTCAGCCATGATGGTCGGCTGTTGTTTGGTGGTGGCGAAAGCTATGGCTATCGCTTCCCCACCGATATTGCCGCAAAGGTACGCAAACCGATGTCTGTGGTGTTCCCTTCCCTGTCGGACGTGAAGATCGACTATGCATGGGGCGGCACTCTTGGCATCACGATGAAACGGTTGCCCTATTTGGTGCGGTTGGGGGCTAATATGCTCTCGGCATCAGGGTATTCTGGTCACGGCGTCGGCACAGCCACCCATGCAGGGCAGCTGATGGCGCGCGCCATTGAGGGCGACGGCGACGGCTTTGACACGCTTGCCGCGCTGCCCAGCATGCCTTTCCCAGGCGGACCCGCCATGCGCTCTCCTCTGTTAGTGCTGGCAATGAGCTGGTACGCGCTTCGGGACAAGCTCGGCGTTTAAGGGCCTGTTTTACATTACCGTTACCAAACCGTGCTTGCCACTGCGGCCCGCTGATTTATGCTGCGCAAAAGAAACCGATCAGGATTATGACCATTGAATAGCCCAGATATGCACAGCGCCGAAGCACTTCCCGAAAGCTTGCGCGCCGAAGTAGACAGGTTGCTCAGCAGTGGTGATCTGTTCCGCTACACCGCTGACAGCGGATCGCCAGCGACCCTACTTGAGGCTGAGTTCGCGGAAATGATGGGCAGCCGCTTCGCCCTTGCAGTGTCATCATGCTCGGCCGCCTTGTTCCTATCGCTCAAAGCGCTTGATCTGCCGCGAGATGCGCGCGTTCTGATCCCCGGCTTTACCTTTGCAGCTGTCCCGTCCGCGGTAATCCATGCCGATTGCCTGCCTGTGCTTTGCGAAGTAGGCGATAATTACCGCATCGACATCGAGGATTTCAAAGCCAAACTGCCTGACGTTCAGGCTGTGATCATCAGCCACATGCGCGGCCACACATCGGATATGGATGCGATCATGGCGCTGTGTGAGGCAGCAGACGTTCCTGTGATCGAGGACGCGGCCCACAGCCTTGGCACCACGTGGCACGGGCGCAATATTGGCACCATGGGTAAAATCGGCTGTTTCTCGTTCCAAAGCTATAAGATGATCAATGCAGGCGAAGGCGGCATTCTTATCACCGACGATGCCGATTTGGTGGCGCGTGCCATCATCATGTCCGGCGCCTATGAGCATAACTGGAAGAAGCACCCTGTGTTGCAGGACGCCTTTGCGCGCCACCAGAACAAGCTGCCGCTCTACAACCTGCGCCTCAACAATCTGTCGGCGACCCTTGCGCGTGCACAACTGCCCGAGCTGCCGCGCCGTATTGCAGATGGCCTGCGCAACCATGATCTGGTTGCGGCCAGATTGGCGGCCTCCCCATATATCGAGGTGCCTGCGCCGCTTCCTCCGGAAGTACGCGCGCCGGATTCGATCCAATTCAACCTCACGGGCCTATCAGATGAGACAGTCCGCGCCTTTGCGGCAACCGCAGCGGCGTCGGGCATCAAGGTTCAGGTGTTCGGTCAAAGCGCGGATAATGCGCGTGCGTTCTGGAACTGGCAGTTCATTCCCAACCTGCCGGAACTGCCTTCGACCCGCGCTATGCTGATGCGCGCCTGCGATGTACGGCTGCCGGTCCACTTCACGACTGAGCACTGCGAAAACATCGCGGCTGTCCTGCTGGCAGCAATGGAAAAAGTCACCAAAGACGCCGCCTGATCCGGGCCGTCACACATATTACGGGAATGTCGCTGCGCAAGCGGCGGCAGGATTATCGCCCATGGCATTCCTGCCACGGGCTGCGAAGTGTTACTTTAACTTCGACAACTTATCCTGAAGCTCTGCCAGTTGGCGCTTGATCGCGGCCAGATCTTCATTGCTCTCGGGTTGGGCCCCTTCAGGTCCTGGGCCAGTCTTACCGGGCCAAGTGCCTGTCATGGCCTTCATGAAGGCCTCTTGCTGCGCCTGCATAGCATCAAACCCGGGCATCTTGGCGATCGGGTTCAGCGTGGTCATGTTTTCCATCACCTTGGCCTGCCCGTCCCGAAGCATCGCGAATGACTGCTGGAGGAATTCAGGCACAACGCTGACCTTGCCAGTCATATAACTGCGCACCAGATCATTGAGCACGTCGACAGGCAAAACGCTTTCGCCGCGGCTCTCGTGCTCCGCAATGATCTGCAACAGATATTGACGCGTCAGATCGTCGCCAGATTTCAGATCAACGATCTGGACCTCGCGACCGTCACGGATGAAACCCGCGATATCTTCAAGCGTCACGTAGTCGCTCGTTTCGGTGTTGTAGAGGCGCCTGCTGGCGTATCTCTTGATCAGAAGGGGTTTGCCCGTATCTGCCACGTAAGTTCCTCCGCAAAAGATGTGCTGCAGTGCAGCCTAGACGCCGCTTTCGCAAAAAGAAAGGGTGAGCTGCATGCAGCTCACCCTTCCTTTAACCAATGCTTCCGCGAAGAAGCAGGCAGTCTGGTATCCAGACTTACTTAGCTGTCGCTTTTTTCGCAGCGGCTTGAACGTCGCCGGATACTTTAGACATAGCTGTTGTTGCTTCATCGGACATGTCTTTGCCAGCAGCCATCATCAGTTCAACTGTTTCCATCTGAACTTTTTTCGCAACTTCAGCGAAAGCAGCCATGTGCTCTGCAGCAGCTTCGGAGTAAGCTGTCGCGAAGTCTGTCATTGCTTTTGCGTAGTCAGCAGGCTCGGACTTTGCTTTTGCCATGTCGGACAGTTTTGCAACTGTGTCTTTGGTCCACTTGGAAGAAATCTCTGTGGATTTCTCAACTGCTGTCAGGGCAACGCCGGACAGTTTTTCGTTCAGTGTGGCGGATGTTTTGAAAGATGCTTCCATGGAAGTAGTATCCACTGGGAATGCGCCCATCATGTCTTTGAGCATCGCCGTCATATCAGGTGTTTTTGCGTTAGCCATTATAGTCATCCTTTGTTTGCATCTTCAGGGCATGATCGCCCTTTTAGAATTACTGCATGCCCTAGGGTCACCCAAGTGCTGCGTCTGCAAACAATATATATGCTGCAGCGCAGCATTGCAAGCTTTTTCTGCACTGCAGCATCCAGTTATTGCGGTGCTAAAACTACTTTCAAAATCAGCCCCTTGCCTTTACGGCAACATAGGTTCCCGGCGCGTCGCACAAAATTTCTTGCCCGCCTTCACCCGGAATTCGGGCGGGAATCACCGCACCTGACTGCTTGCGTAGCCACTTTTCCCACCGTGGCCACCAAGAGCCTTCGGTGAAAGTGGCTCCTTCAAGCCAGTCCGCGTGATCCAGTGTCAGGTCCTTGTTGGTATAATGGCCGTATTTGCCTTTGCTGGGTGGATTTACGATCCCTGCGATGTGCCCTGACTGGGTCATGATGAAGGTCTTGTCCTTGCTGCCCATCAACTGGACGCCACGATAGCTGTCCTTCCACGGCGCGATATGATCGGTCTCACAGGCAATGGCACAAAGCGGCACGTCGACTTCGTCCAGTACCAGATGGTGACCGCAAAGATCATAACCGCCATCTGCCAGCTCATTACGCTGACATAGGCCGCGTAGGTATTGCACAGCCATTTTGGCCGGCAGATTGGCACCATCCCCGTTCCAGTAAAGCAGATCAAACGCAGGAGGAGTTTCCCCCATCATATAGCTTTTGACAGCTGGGCCGTAGACCAGATCATTCGACCGCAGGAACGAAAAGGTCCGCGCCATCACGATAGAGGGCAGGATGCCTTTGTCTTCTGTCTCCGCCACGATCCCGTCGATAAAGTCATCGGTAAGGAACGGCTGGAATTCACCCTGATCCGAGAAATCCGTGAGCGCGGTAAAGAAGGTCGCTGATTTGACAGTGTCATCGCCGCGTTGCTTGAGCAGCGACAGCGTCAGGCTCAATGTTGTACCGGCAATACAATAGCCCACCGCATTCACGTGCTTCTCGCCGGTGATCGCCTTCACCTGATCAAACGCCTCGACGTAGCCATCCAGCACATAGTCTTCCATACCGACATCGCGGTAGGATTTATCCGGATTGACCCAGCTGACCATGAACAAAGTGTAGCCTTGATCGACTACCCACTTCAC
The DNA here is from genome assembly GCF_036961165.1 of Sulfitobacter sp. Classification (GTDB taxonomy): domain Bacteria; phylum Pseudomonadota; class Alphaproteobacteria; order Rhodobacterales; family Rhodobacteraceae; genus Sulfitobacter. The sequence goes on from NZ_JBALVJ010000006.1 coordinate 80,622, forward strand.
GAAAGAGTTCTGCGCCTTGAGGTCCAGAATGTAGAACTTGTTGATCCAGGGCGGGAACACCACAAGCGGGGTGCCGTGTACTTCTTCAGTTGTGGGACTGTACTGGATCAGCTCGAACATGCGGTTACGGAACACCACCTTGCCCGGCATGGTGGCGATGTTGCCGCCAAGCTCGAACGCGTCTTCATCCGCCAAGCGTACGATCAACTCACCGTTGTTGGCCTCCAGATCAGAGATCAGGTTTTCCAGTCCCTTGATCAGGCTCTCGCCTTCCGTCTCGACCGCACGCTGCAGAGCGTCGGGGTTGGTCGGCAGAAAATTGGTCGGGCTCATCATGTCGATGATCTGCCGTGAGAAGTATTTCAGCCGCTTTTTCTCGTGCGGCTCCATGTCTTCTACGTCTTCCACGGCCTGTGCCAGCGCTTCGGAATTCCGCATGTATTGCTGTTTGACGAAGTTGAAATACGGATGCTGCTCCCACAGGGGGTTGGAGAACCGGCGGTCAGTGCCAGTGCGGTCTTGGGGCGCTGAAAGTGTCCCCTTTGACAGGGCTTGCTGGGCTTCGACAAAATGGGTCAGCGACTTGGTCCAATACTCCAGCTGATGCTCGATCAGTTTGGCAGGATTGGTCATAGCCTCTTGCATGTAGGCCTTTGCAGCTTTGGTAAAAAGCTCCTGATTCGGCCCGTCTAACGATGACTGATGTGTATTTCTGTTGGCCAATACCGAGGTCAGACGCTCTCGAAGCGCTTCGACTTTGCTCAGGTTTTCTGTCATTCGGGCAAGGGCCTCGGCCGATGGTTGACCAGTGTCTGAGGAATTTGTTGTCATCTTAAGGCTTCCGTCCTATGTTTGCACCTGCAGCATTTTCGCATGGCGGGCCATTTCAGACGCCCCGGCGTCAGTGTAGCCCGAATTTGGGTTTTGAGACAGGAGTTCCGCAATGCGCTTTATGGCATCTTACGATATGATGGAAACAATCCGAAACACTAATCAGTGGCTCGGTGCTTCTGCTACAGCAATGGCCTCCTACCCTGCCTTATCTATGTTCCCCAATCCCGCCCTCGAGTGGATGAGCGCATGGGGCGAAGTGACTGAACGGACGTTCAGCCGGATGGTGGTAAAACCTGACTGGAACATCCCCCCTTTCGTAGGCGCCAATGGCACCGACCGTCTTGTATCAACTCAAGTCGAGATCAACGGACCGTTTGGCGATCTGCTGCACTTCAAGGTGCAAGGCCGCACCCAAAAGCGCCGCAAAGTTCTGCTGGTGGCGCCGATGTCTGGTCACTATGCGACCCTGCTGCGGTCAACCGTGATCAGCCTGCTGCCCGATTGTGATCTCTACATCACCGATTGGCACAATGCGCGCGACATTCCCGTCAGCGCAGGCAAGTTCGATATCGAAGACTACACAATGCATCTGGTGGACTACATGCGCCACCTCGGCCCGGATTCCCACGTGATTGCCGTGTGTCAGCCTGCTCCGCTGACCCTTGCTGCGACTGCATACCTAGCAGAAGAAGATCCGGCTGCGCAGCCCCGCTCGCTCACGCTGATTGGTGGTCCGATTGATCCAAGTGCCGCGCCGACCGAAGTAACCGATTTCGGTCATTCCGTGACGATGGGCCAGCTTGAGCAATCCATGATCCAGCGCGTCGGCTTCAAACACGCAGGGGTGGGCCGCAAGGTTTATCCTGGCCTGTTGCAGTTGTCCTCGTTCATCTCGATGAATACCGAAACGCACCGTGACGCGTTCGTCAATCAGATCCAGCGGGTCGCCAAAGGCGAAGCGCACGAGCATGATAAGCATAACAAGTTCTATGATGAATACCTTGCTGTGATGGACATGCCTGCGGAATTCTACCTCTCGACCGTTGATCGCATTTTCAAGAACGGCGAGATCGCCAAGAACGAATTTGTTGTTAACGGCAAGAAAGTCGACATGGGCAAGATCACTACCGTTGCGGTCAAAACGGTTGAGGGCTCGAAAGACGATATCTCGGCGCCCGGTCAATGTATTGCCGCGCTGGCGCTTTGCACGGGCTTGCCCGACAGCAAGAAAGCAAGCCATGTTGAAGAAGGCGCCGGTCACTACGGCATCTTTGCCGGCAAAAGCTGGCGCACCAATATCCGTCCACTGGTGCTGAACTTCATTGATGCCAATGACATCAAAGATGATGCGGATGCCAAACCGGCGGCCAACAAGAACGCGGCGGCCTAATCTCGCTATGACTGACGTGCCCTTCTCTTGCCCCTGTGGCGAGGTGAAGGGCACGTTGTATGGCGCAGCCCCGACATCCGGCAACCATGTGCGTTGCTGTTGTTCGGCCTGCCGCGCCGCGGTTCTTTACACCACAGGCGTTGACCTAGAAGATCACGGTGTCGAACTATATCAAACCACGCCTGATAAGATCAGTTTTCAGCACGGACAAGACAAACTGGCAGTCTTCTTCTCACCGAAAAAGCTGCTGCGATTTCGCGTGTCCTGCTGTGGCGCGCCTTTGTTCACGATGCTACCAACCCCGAAATTCGCGCTGACCGGTGTGATGACAAATCTTCTGGCGGACAAAACCGCCATTGGACCCGTCGCAATGGAGGCGTTCATCCCGCAACCGGACGGATCGTCCAAACACAGCTCTGTCATGCGGCTATATGGCGGAACGATGTGGCGCGCACTGGTTGCACGCGTGACGGGGCGCTGGAAGCAGACACCCTTCTTTGATGTCGATACGGGCAGGCCTGTGGCAGAGGTCTATATCCCCACCGCAGAAGAACGCGCGCGTCTGCCGCTTTGATCTATTGAAGCACGTAAGGCTGGGCGAGCCATTCGCGCAGGGCGGCTGTGGTCTCTTCGGGCTGTTCCAGCGTCGGCAGGTGGCCTGCGTTATCCAACACACGTAACTTAGCATATGGTATCAATTCAGCCATAAATTCATGGCGTTTGACGGGGCATAGCGTGTCATAGGCGCCGCACATCACCAGCGCCGGCACCTTGCAGCGGCGCAGCGTGGCTTGCTGGTCTTTGCGGCGTTGCATGGCCCGCGCTTGACGGATGTAGATTTCCGGCCCCAGCGTGCGTGCCATCTCCATCACCAGCCCCAAAACCTCGCCTCGGTAGGGACCGGGGGCAAGAGTACTTGCCCCAATCTCGGAACGCATCACCTCATCCAGACGACCGGAGCGAACCTTTACGATCATCGGCTCACGATTGGCGGCAACGACGGGCGTTTCGGCCAACGGGTGCGTGTCAATCAAAGCGATGCGGCTGACTCTATCCGGTGCGCGACGCATGATTTCCATCGCCACCACACCGCCCATAGATAGACCCGCCAGCGCAAAACGCTTTGGCAGGATATCCAGCAAGCCGGACGCGATCTCTTCGATCCGCTCACCTTGGGTCACGGGTGCCACCATGACGGCTGTATCATTTGACAGCTCGGCAATCTGCGGCCCGAACAGGCGCGCATCGCACATCATTCCCGGCAATAGAACCAGTGGCTCTTTCATAGGGGTGCCTCACTCCGGTTGCCCTGCCCCGTGTGCATGCCGTGCCACGCCTGCAGGTGCAAGCCCTCAGGGCTTGGCAATGCCGCGTAATGGGGGGAAATCCGCGTATCGTGCTTGTCGGGCAGACGGATCTTCCGAAGGGTCATAACCCGCTCGCAGCAGCGTGCCACGCGGTGCGATATAGCTGGATATGGTGCGCAGCGGCGCAGGTCGCCAAACCAGATTGAAAGCCGCCAGTTTCGGGAAAAACCACATCTCAGAGTACGGCAGATGATCATGCACCCACCACGCCAGATCGCGCCAGTCCCGCCCCTGTGCGTATTGATCGGCGAACCATGGGATCACGATTGAGGCCCCCGCAATCGGCCGGTCGGGCCAATCCCAGATATGGCATTCAATCGGATTGTCACTGCGTGCACAGTTCAGGCGGTTTTCATTGCCGTAAGTGTTAAGCGCTGCAGACCGGTAGCCTGAGCGCACCGCAACGCGGCCAAAGGTTTCTTCCAACGGGTCAAGCAATTCTTGGCACAGGTCACTGCCGTGACGGATCGCCAGATCAGGCGTGTCAGGGATGTTGGGCACCCCGTGAAATGCGCTGATCTCGCTCATCAGAAAATCACGCATGTAGAAGTGTTTGGACAATCGCACGCGGCCAAGGGTCTCAAGGCTCCACATGCTGGCCGGTTTGCGCATCAATAGCCGTTCCAGCGGAAAGCACCGTCCAGGGAAAGGGTGGAAAAGGGATTGTGCGCGACCTCCCAGATCGTGCCTTCGGGGTCTGCGAAATAGCCAATGTGACCGCCCCAAAAAACATCTCCCGCAGGCCGCAGAATTTTCCCTCCCACTGCTTTTGCGCTTGCAAGAAGAGGCGCCACTTCCTCCTTTGTGCGTACGTTATAGGAGAGTGTGGACGCACCGCGCCCCAGCGCATCAACAGGCATCCCGATGTCCTCGGCCAGCTTTTCAATCGGGTAAAGACCCAGCGTTTGGCCGATCAATTCAAAAGCAATCACGCCGTCCCGCGCCTCGACCCGTTCCCAGCCCAGCGCCTCATAGAAGGTGGCGATGCTCTCCATATCGCGCACGCCAAGGGTGATCAGGCTGATCCGTTGGTCCATGATGAAGCACTCCTAATCTAGTTTGGTGTTACGGGCGCTATATCACACCAGCGAGAACATCCTTCACGGCCTGCTCAATCAGCGCGAGGCATGGTCCGTCAGAGAACCGGTGATCTGCATCTTTGACCAGCAATAGCTGCATGTCGGGGCTGGCCGCATGTTCCAGAAGTCGCGTTGCAGTGGCCACACTTACCGCAGTGTCGGCAGTGCCTTGCAACATGCGCACGCAAAACGGCAGCTCAAGCGGATCGCGCAGCACCAGATGGTTGCGTCCATCCTCAACCATACGCCGTGTCACCACATAGGGCTCCATGTAATCCGAAGGCAGCTCGACCCTGCCCTGCTCCTGTAGCTGCGTCTTTTGGGCTTCGTCAAAGCCTGCCCACCAGCCGTCTTCGGTGAAATCCGGCGCTGCGGCGATGGTGACCAGACCTGCCAAACGCTCTGGCCGCGCGCGGGCCAAGAGCAGCGCCTGCCAGCCGCCCATGCTTGATCCCACAGGCACAATCGCATCTTCGGTCAGCGCATCTACGGCGGCCAGTGTGTCAACGTGCCAGTCCCCGATGCAGGTTTCTTCAAACGTGCCAGAGGACTGGCCATGGCCCGAATAGTCAAACCGTAGAAACGCACGCCCCTCGGCACGCGCCCAATCCTCTAAATGCACCGCTTTGGTGCCTTCCATATCGGATTTCAGCCCGCCCAGAAACACCACACAGGGCCCTTCCCCTTCGGTCAAATGGTAAGCGATAAGCCGCCCCTGCGCTGTCTCAAGATATGATGGATCTGACATATGCACCCCCGCAAAATTTGGCGCGATCATGCGCAGCCGCTGGCTGGAGAGCAACCGCAGGCACAAAATAAATTAGGTTACCATATTATCACGTGACTACATGGTCACCTTTAAGCGATTCTATGGACTTGGTTTTCAAAGCTCTCTCAGACCCTGCCCGCCGCACCTTGCTGGAGGCATTGCGCCAGCGTGACGGGCAATCATTGGCAGAACTGACAGAGTTGCTGGATATGTCGCGCTTTAGCGTGATGAAGCATCTGGGCGTACTGTAAGACGCCGGCCTGATCGTGACCCGCAAGGTTGGACGGTTCAAATACCACTACCTCAACGCCGTCCTCCTCCAACAAGTCATGGACCGCTGGATCGAGCCCTTGCTCGTTAAACCGGCGGCCCGAGCGGTGCTGAACCTGAAATTACAACTCGAAGGAACCACACCCATGCAAGACAAGATAACGAAGCCCGACTTTATGATGCAGACATTTATCCACTGCACCCAGGTTGCGCTGTGGGACGCGCTGAGCGATCCCGACCAGATGGCAGCCTACCATTTCATGTGCGACCGCGTGGACGGCACTGCGCAAGAGGGTGGGCAAATGGCGTGGATACGCGCGGACGACTCTACCATGTTGACCCAGACCGCTACGAAAGTAACCCCCAAGACCCGCATTAAAGCCACGTTCGAGCCGCTATTTTTCGGACCGGATGCGCCTGCGTCACGCATGGCGTTCGAGATCGGAGCGCAAGGGCCTTTCTGCAAACTGACCATTCTGCATTATGACATTCCCGAAGGGCAGGATGGCGTTGCTGAGAGGTGGGCGCGCCTAGCCGCCTCGCTCAAATCCTGGTTGGAGACAGGCACCCCCGTGAAGATGGAGATGTAGGACGGCTTTTCCAACAGAGCTGGGCATTCTTGCCTGACTGATGATCCTCGCCGCTTCGCTGTGAATCCCTTACGTGACCGGCATCAACTCGGCATCCGAAGGAAGTTTACCCGCTGATGCGCCAGACGGTTTCGTTCGGATCAGCAATCCGGCGCTGCACCGTCCGTGGGTTCAGCGGGCTTACCGCGCGCATCTCAATCTGCTCGAACAGACCATGCCCTTTGCCGTGCTGGTGCTGCTGGTGGACCGATTGGACGGGTTCACCGCCCTCACCTACTGGACCGCGATCGCGTTCTTTTGGCTGCGTGTGGCCCATGCCGTCGGCTACATCATCGGAACCGCACGCCTGCCATTGCGCCCGCTGATTTTTCTGGGCGGCTGGCTTTGTTGTTCAATCATGGCCGCAGCAGTCATTATGGCAGCCTAGCCGCCGACGTAAGGCTCTTTGCTAGGCCGAAAGAATACCTTCTGATTGTGAAGGCGGCCCAGCAAATCATCGATATCGCGTATATGATCGTCGCCCTCAACTTCGGGCAGCAACGCGCGTGATCCTTCGCGACCCAGCGACAGGTCACGTTTGACCACGTTCAGGGCAGCTTCGATCAGGTCGATATCGCCGAGAGTGAGGTCGAAATTCCGGTTGTATTTAGACATTTGGTGACCTTTCAGTGATACTGTGATTGTGCCTCAGCAATGACAGGCGTTCAAGCTCCCTCCGCTTCCGGCAGGCCTTTTGCCGCCACCGCCGCGCCAAGCGCCATCACAGAAAATAGCGCCAATACCACTTGCGGCCCAAACAGCGCGGCCCCACCGCCAGCTACCCCTGCTACCAACAGCAGCACGCCGATCACAGTATTGGCCACCGCTGCATAGGCCGAGCGTTCATCGGCGGGCGAGATGTCGACCAGATAGGTCGAGCGCCCCTGACGCACCCCGTGATAGGGGATCATCAACGCAAATAATGCAACCGGCATCGCCCAAACCGTCTGCGCAAGCCCCATCTGCGCAAACGCAAGCGCCAGACTGATTGCCAGCGCGCCGCAAATACCCGTAAGCATCAGCACACGACGGCTGGACTGGTCGGATAGGCGGCCCCAGACGTAGGAACTGATTAACGATGCTGCCGCCGATGCAAGCACCAAGGCTCCCAATGATCCCAAAGAGCCACCGTGCTCACCTCCGAGAATCACGAAGTACGGCGGGGCCAGCGCGGTCGACACAAGCAAGCCGCGCACGATGATAAATCGCCACAGAACGGGGTTGTTTTTAAGGACTGAAAAAGACGCTTTCAGATCACCTTTGGTTTCGCTCGGTTCTTCCTTGAGCGTTGAAAACAGAACGGCGGCCAACACCCATAGCGCTGCGGCAAGACCGATTGCCGCGATAACGGCGCCGCGTTCTTGCAAGATGCCGGAGATCAACAGGCCCGCAAATATCAGCACGCCGATGGAGGAGACTGAACCGGCAAGGCCGGTCACAGACCCGCGACGCGCCTGACCCACCGTCTTGCCCAAAATATCCTTGTAGGAGACCGAACAAAGGGCGCGAAACACCGCCAAAGCAGCAAGCGCCCCACATATCGCTAAACCGGCAGCCGCGCCTTCAAGGCTGAGCGCGGCAAGAACGATAAGCCCTGCGCAAAGCCCTTGACCGGCTGAGCCGATAATCCACGCCCATTTACGCCGCTGCAAGCTTTGCACCCATCCTGCCATCACGATCTGCGGCAATAGCGCGCCGCCTTCTCGCAACGGCACAAGCGCCCCGGCATAAACAGCAGGTGCACCAAGGGAAGTCAGCAACCAGCTCAGCACCAGTTTGGGATCAATCAGTCCATCCGCCACCTTCGTCATGCTCAAAGAGGCGGCATGGCGCAGGCCGTTCGCAGCTTCTGCATCGCGCGACGCATCTTTCAGGCTGTCCGAAGGCCCTTCTGTGCCGGAAATTGCGTGAAAGGCCTTGTCAGTCAAGGTCTGCTGCATGAGGTCATGTTCCTTATCGTGCGCTGTTCAATACCCTGTGCCGCAACGGCACTTCGCCCGCTCTGGCGCTGTCGCTTGCAGGTCAACCCAACGGTGGTAAACCGATTGGCATGGATACAACGCAACCAGATCGCCTTTTGATCCCAACTCTTTCCGCCTGTAACTTCATCATCGGGATCGGTGCCTTTGTTATCATCGGCATGCTAGAGCCGCTGGGCGCAGATCTGGGGCGCAGTCCTGCGCAGGCGGGGCAGTTGATGACCGTATATGCCGTGGCCTACGCAATCCTGTCTCCTCTGCTGGTTGCGATTACGGGCACTGTCGGGCGCAGGAGGGTGATGGCCGCGGCTTTCGCGATGTTCGCATGCGCCGCTGCCCTGTCCGCACTTGCACCTAATTTTGCATTTCTGGGCGCTGCACGGGTTCTGGCTGCTGCGGGTGCCGGCATTTTCACACCACTCGCGGCCGCGGTTGCAGCCGGCCTCTACCCAGAAGCACAGCGCGCGCGCGTGCTGGCGGCAGTGTTCTTTGGCCTGACCATCAGCCAAGTCGCGGGCGTGCCGGCGGGCAGCTGGGTTGGCTATACCTTTGGCTGGCGGTGGGCGCTTTGGATGGTGTTTGCGCTGGCCCTGCCCTGCATCTGGCTGATCTGGACGCGGGTGCCTGTCGGGCTGCGTTTCCAACCTGTCTCACTGCGCGATTTGCGCAATGTTATGAGCGAAGGGCGGCTGATGCTGGCCATCGCCTTCACCGGTACGTTTATCGGCTCACAGTACATTCTATTCACCTACATCACACCGCTACTGTCCGAGACGATGGAATTTGGCCGTGACGGGATCACGCTGATCCTTGTGATTTCTGGTCTTGGGGCCGTCCCGGGGAATATCATGGGCGGGTTCCTGTCGGACCGCTTTGGCTGGCGCGTGACGCTAACGGGTCTGTGTCTGGCGCAGATGTGCGTCATGCCCATGTTCTCGCTGTTGCCGCTAAGCTTGCCGCAGCTGTTTGTCTTGGTATTTCTTTGGGCCATGTGCAGCTGGTCATTCATGGCCGCTCAACAAGGCCGTTTGATCGGGCTCGCGGGGCACCGTGCGCCTGTCGTGCTCGCCCTCAACGCTGCTGCGATCTATGTGGGCGCGGCCATCGGTTCCGCCATTGGTGGCGGGATGATTGCTGGTTACGGGCTGATATCTCTGGGGATTGCTGCAGGCATCGGGGCCAGCATTGCACTGGTACATTTAGCACTATCGATACGGCTCAACCCTTTGCGCGGCACCACCTCTTGACGCCGCGCGCGCAGACCGTCACATACGCTCCCACATAAACCCGCAACCGGGCGTCTCGTAGGCGCCAAACTGACGAGGAGGCCCACATGGCCCAGATCGCACTCACCCTTCCCGATGGCAACGCACGACACTACGACGCAGGTATCACTGCGGGCGAGGTCGCGGCCGATATTTCAAAATCCCTTGGCAAGAAAGCCATCAGCGCGACAGTGAACGGAGCGCACTTTGATCTGGCATGGCCGATCAACGATGATGCAGCCATCGCCATCCACACCATGGCAGATGAAGAGCAGGCAAATGAGCTAGTGCGCCACGATCTGGCACACGTCATGGCGCGTGCCGTTCAGGATATCTGGCCCGACACCAAAGTTACCATCGGCCCCGTCATCAAAGACGGCTGGTATTATGACTTTGACCGCAAAGAGCCGTTCACGCCCGAAGACCTTGGCCTGATCGAAAAGAAGATGAAACAGATCATCAACGCCCGTGACCCCGTCCGCACCGAGGTCTGGGACCGTCCGCGCGCGATCAAGCATTACGAAGATTTGGGCGAGCCTTACAAGGTTGAACTTATCGAGAGCATTCCGGGCGACGAGCCGCTGCGCATGTACTGGCATGGCGATTGGCAGGATCTGTGCCGTGGCCCGCACCTGCAACACACTGGCCAGCTGCCCGGCGATGCGTTCAAACTGATGAGCATTGCCGGCGCTTACTGGCGTGGTGACAGCAACCGCGCGATGCTACAACGCATCTACGGCGTGGCCTTCACCGGCAAGGAAAAGCTGAAGGCCCACCTGAACATGCTGGAAGAAGCGGCCAAACGCGACCACCGCAAGCTGGGCCGCGAGATGGACCTGTTCCACATGCAAGAAGAAGCACCCGGTCAGGTGTTCTGGCACCCCAACGGCTGGATGATCTACACTCAATTGCAGGATTACATGCGCCGCCAGCAGCGCAAAGGCGGCTATGTCGAGGTGAACACCCCGCAGGTCGTGGACCGCAAGCTCTGGGAGGCCTCGGGCCACTGGGAAAAGTATCAGGACCATATGTTCATTGTCGAAGTGGACGAAGAGCACGCGCGCGAAAAAACCGTCAACGCGCTGAAACCGATGAATTGCCCCTGTCACGTCGAAATCTTCAAGCAGGGTCTAAAGTCCTACCGCGACCTGCCGCTGCGTATGGCCGAATTCGGGTCATGCAACCGCTATGAGCCCTCCGGTGCCTTGCACGGCATCATGCGGGTGCGGGGTTTCACCCAAGACGACGCGCACATTTTCTGCACCGAAGACCAGATCGAAGCAGAGACCGCAAAATTTATCGACTTTCTGACAAACGTTTACAAAGACCTCGGGTTTGAGTCCTTCAAAGTCAAATTTTCCAACCGGCCCGACAGCCGCGCCGGCTCGGACGAGGTTTGGGACAAAGCCGAGGCTGCCCTGCTTTCCGCGACCCGCGCCGCCGGGATCGAGCCTGAGCTCAACCCCGGAGAAGGCGCGTTTTATGGCCCCAAGCTGGAATTCGTGCTGACCGATGCGATCGGGCGGGATTGGCAATGCGGAACGCATCAGGTGGACTTCGTGCTGCCGGAGCGGCTCGACAGTACCTATATCGGTGCGGACGGGGCAAAGCATCGGCCTGTTATGTTGCACCGCGCAACCCTTGGCTCGTTCGAGCGCTTTATCGGCATCTTGATCGAGGAACACGCAGGCAAGCTGCCCTTCTGGCTGGCACCACGTCAGGTTGTCGTGGCCTCTATCACTTCTGATTCAGATGCCTATGTGGCAGAGGTCGTAGCACAACTGCAAGCTGAAGGCGTGCGCGCTGAAGCGGACATCCGCAACGAAAAAATCAACTATAAGGTACGTGAACATTCGGTCGGCAAAGTGCCGGTGATCCTTGCTGTGGGGGCCCGCGAAGTGGAAGAGCGTACCGTTTCTGTCCGCCGTTTGGGGGAAAAGCAGACCTCTGTTCAAGCGCTCAGCGATGTTACAGCCGCGCTGAAAACAGAAGCCAAACCACCGGATCTTCTGTAACAATTGACGCAGAAGGGGGGCCTTGTGCCCCCTTTTTGTTTCAGAACTGGAACATTTTGCGTTTAACCCGGCTAATTCCACACAAAAAATCTGACACAGCTGTGACACACTGCCTCGTGAGTAGATTTACCGCAGCTGTCCTGCTTAACTGACCTACAGATATTCACCACGACCTCAAAAAGGGAGAGACCTGATGTCCACAACCATGAAAACACTCGCCATTGCCGGTGCCGTTGCAGCGTCAATGACAGGCGTGGCAACCACCGCCGACGCCGCCTCGAAAGAGAAATGCTACGGCGTATCGCTGGCTGGTAAAAACGACTGCGCCGCAGGCCCCGGCACTACATGCGCAGGAACATCCGTGACAGACTATCAGGGCAACGCATGGTCCTTGGTTGACGCAGGCACGTGTGACGCCATCGAAATGCCCACTATGGCAGACGGCACATCCCGCACAGGCTCGCTCGAAGCTCTGGACCGCGACCTGCCAGCATAAGACTGCACCATTCGCAGGGCCCAACGTATATTATGGGCCCTGCACCCCACTGCAAAATACGGAGTGCATTGCTATGTTTGACCAATCCTCTCCTGCCCGACCTTTGCCCATCGGCGTAGGCGTTGGCTACAAGCCCCAGCATTTCAATGATCTGATGGCAGCGCCCGCGCCAGTGACCTGGATTGAGGTCCACGCCGAAAACTACATGGGGGATGGCGGACGCCCCCCTGCGCAACTGCGTGCCTTGTCAGAGCATTTGGCCCTTTCCGTCCATGGTGTCGGCCTATCCATCGGCGGCGAAGCACCGCTGGACCGCGATCACCTTAACTGCTTGAAAATTCTGTTGGAGAGAAGCAATCCAGCAAGCTTTTCCGAACATCTGGCATGGTCCACCCACGGCGCCGAATTTCTCAATGATCTGTTGCCCCTGCCCTACACACAAACAACGCTAGACTGCGTGGCCGATCACATTGATCAGGTGCAGGACACGCTGGGCCGGCAAATGCTGCTTGAAAACCCCTCAAGCTACCTCGCCTTTGCTGAAAGCACCTTCTCTGAAACCGACTTTTTAGCGGCACTTGTCCGCAAGACTGGCTGCGGTTTGTTGTTGGATGTGAACAATGTCTTTGTTTCATCCACAAACCTCGACGTCAGCCCGCATGCCTATATTGATAGCTATCCATTGTCGGCAGTGGGCGAAATCCATGTCGGCGGCCACGACGAAGATCACGATGACGCAGGCGCACCCCTGTTGATTGACAGCCATGGCGCGCCCGTAGTCGATCCTGTCTGGGCGCTGCTGGATTACACCTTACAGCGCACAGGCCGCAAACCTGTGCTGGTAGAATGGGACACTGATGTGCCCGACTGGCCCGTACTGCGCGCAGAGGCGGAGCGCGCTGCGACCGCACTTGCAGTAATTGGGGTGCGCTGATGCAAGTCAGCCAATCGCTTTTTCGCGCGGCTTTGCTGGATGCGGATGCGCCTGTTCCTGACGGCTTGCTGGACGCACAAGGTGCGCCCGCTGGCAGACGCTATGCCGTCTACCGCAACAACGTGACCGTCTCATTGATTGAGGCAATGAAAGCGGCTTTTCCGACAGTGCGGGCGCTGTTAGGCCAGCAGAACTTTGACACGCTGGTTCCGATGTTTGTGCGGGCACATCCACCACGCTCTCCCTTGATGATGCATTATGGTGCGGATTTCCCAACCTTCCTTGAAGGCTTCGCGCCGCTTGCGCATCTGGGTTATCTTGCCGATGTTGCACGGCTAGATCTGGCGCTGCGCGCGTCCTATCACGCCGCTGATGCTGCCGCTTTCGACCCGACACTTCTACAACAACCGCCCGAAGCCCTCTCGGCGCTCAGGCTGCACCGCGCCCCTGCGACGCGTCTTCTCCGTTCGCGCTGGCCGCTTTATGATCTGTGGCGTCGCGCCAATGAAACGGATGCGCCGAAACCGCGCGCCGCCGGCCAAGCGGTTCTGATCACACGCCCTGCGTTTGACCCCGAAGTGCACCTGCTCCCCACTGGCGCTGCCACATGGCTCATTGCGCTGGAAACACACCCCCTCGGCGAAGCAATCGAAGCAGCGACAGCCGCTGCACCCGACTTCGACTTCGCCGCCACATTGACACTCGCCCTGCAAGCCCACGCATTTTGCAGCCCTGACAAGGACAAAACATGACTGCTCTTTTAAACGCTTACCGCTCACTCACCGACACGCTGGACCGCGCTGATTGGCTGCTGCCGACCCTTGCGCGGTTTTTATTCGCTGCGATCCTTCTGATGTATTTTTGGGTCTCCGGCCTGACGAAGCTGGGCAATGGGCTGATGGGTATTTTCGCGCCCTCAACAGGTGCTTACGTCCAAATCTTCCCACGCTTGATGGAGGCGGTCGGCTATGACACCGATCAGTTCACAATGGTGCACAAGATGTTTGTGCTGGCCGGCACATGGGCCGAGTTCATCTTGCCCGCGCTCATTGTGATCGGCTTGTTCTCGCGCCTTGCGGCGCTTGGCGTGATCGGATTTGTGGCCCTGCAATCGCTGACCGACCTTTACGGCCACGGCGGCTGGGAAGACCCCAAAGTGCTGGGCGCGTGGTTTGACCGCTTCCCCGACGGGATCATCATGGACCAGCGCGCCCTGTGGGTTTTCGCCCTGCTGGTGATCGTGATCAAAGGTGCAGGCCCACTGTCGTTTGACCGCGCCCTAAGCCCGCGCAACTAAAGCGTGGCCTGCACTGCTGCTTGTGTCTGGGCCGTCCACCCCAGAAACAGCGCATCCCCGATCTGGATAAGCGGACGCTTAATCAATGTCGGGTGCGCGGCCAGCAGCTCAAGCGGCGGCGCGTTCCGCTCATCCGCATCCAATCCGCGCCACGTAGTGGAGCGCGTGTTGAGCAATGTGTCGCCGAATTGCGCAAACGCCCGCGCCATTACCGCATCAGGCACGCCTGCTTCGCGCACGTCGAAAAAAGTTGCCTCTGGCAGTGTTTTCAGGGCCTTTCGGCAGGTATCGCAGTTTTTGAGACCGAACAGGCTGATCATTGCTTAAATACTCCTCAGTTGAGTTTGGCAGGCGTATGATTTTAGAAAAACTACGCGCCGTGCCTTGATTTTTTCCAAAATTGACCAATCCTTTATTATGCGTGGGCGTCAAGATGGCCTTGGCTCCCTGCCCCGTTTTACAGCGGGAAGTTACTAGAACAGGAGGCGCGGAAGCGATGCCAACGGGAACCGTCAAATGGTTTAATACAGCAAAGGGCTTTGGATTCATTGCCCCAGAAGGGGGCGGGAATGACGTGTTTGTACACATCTCGGCCGTGGAACGTTCGGGGCTGACGGGCCTCGCGGATGATCAAAAGGTAAGCTACGAGCTTTCCGAGGGGCGTGACGGACGCCAGATGGCCGCAGACCTCAAGCTGCTGTAACCCCTGCCCCGGCGTCTGCGAGGGCGCCGGAGTTTCCAGAGCGGTTTGAAACGCTTAGTCGAACGTACAGCCTTTTGTCCCGATGGGGCAATCAGCGCGCGCATGGTAGGTTTTGCGCTTCACTTTATACGCCTTGTGGACCTTTTTCTTGGCCACGGGATGCGCCATGGCCGACTGATAGCTGACGTGCTGGTTCGGCGTGCCGCAACAAATCACCCCGTTGATCGACACAGGCTGAAGGCCCGTGGGGCAATAGTTTTGCGATGTTTTATACGGTTAAATTTTGGCCTCTGCGCTGGCTGATTGCGGCATAACTGCGGCCAGCCCAAGTGCTGCGACAAGCGCCAATCCATTGAATTTTGACATAATAACCTCGGTTCTAATTGTATTGAGGTCAGTTTTGCCAATGCGCCGGTTCAAGTCCAGCTTTTTCAGGCCCCGTTCCACTCAAGAATATGCACAGCGCCCGAACCGAGGGGGGGGGAAGAAAATCGCCCACCCCTCGGTTCGGGCGCTGCCCAATCGGAGATTGGGCATGTGTGTGGTTCGCGTATTGTTTTCGAAACGTAGGGTGAGTGAAAACCAACAAATGCGCGTGGGTTTCACTGCGCTCTCTATTCCGAACTATCGTCTGCCTTTCTTAGCGCTCTTTGCTGATCCAAGAATGCAAGCACTGCTTGGCCTTTATTGTTGAGGAAACTGCGCCTCCATATTACGCCAGCAACTTTTTCGTTCTCTGCAAGTCCATGGATTTAAAACTTTGGAAGAACACTAAAATAAAGAAATGTTTCGAAGTCAGTTGCATTTTCTGCATCTGTAACGCCATTTACGACTTGGTTCCGGCTTAAGTCCATAAGATCAAGCAGGCTCCGCTTTCCTTGTTCGCCGCCCGATATTTCCCCTGGCACAACGACTTCTATGGACTTCAGAACATCAATCAATGCTTCGAAACTACTATTTGAAGTTTCTGACTTGCTAGCGCCTTTCAGTTTTGAGATTTGATCTCTCAAATTCAGATTTTCATCTCTGGCTGCACTCAATGTTTCTTCCAAGCCAGAAAGGTCCTTAACGTATTCGCCAGAAACCCACCCCTTTCAACCAGAAACCCACCCCTTCAAATCGGGATTTGTTGACAATTCCCCAAGACTTTCATGGACGCATAGCTTGATATCTTTCAATTCATCAAAGAATGAAGAAATATTCGTAAGAACCTTTTCTCGAAATTGCGCCAGTTTTTTAGGGTTCTCTTTTTCCATCGTTGCGTGCCGAATTCACGAACCTTTACTTCAAGCGCATCATGGTTAATTACAACCGCAAATACTGGCTTGCCAGCTTCGATCGCATAGTCATATTCTAACTCTGTATAGCCAAGTTTGGTTTTGGGTTCTAGTGAGCCATATCGCCCCCCAAGGATCAGCATGTATATGTCAGATTGATCAATCCATCTTCGAATTGTGTCCATCTGAGACTGGTCCCCCGCCGTAAAAAGCTCCATTCCAGCAGGAATATGTCCCGACTTAAGAATAGCACTCACCGCAGCCTGTCGTTCAGAAATTAGATCCGTGAAAGTGCTAGAAACAAATACAATTAGCTTCCCTGGGATATTACTCACTTAAGCGCCCCCTCAAACTCACGCCACTCCCCCTTGCTCATCCCGCTATTCTCCTGCGTGACCTCTTCGCCTTTCAGCATGCGGCGCACGCAGTCCAGTGCTTTGCCTGACAGGGTCGCGCCACCCAGACGGTAATCCTCGAACGCGCCATAAGCAGCCGGCACCCAGTCGGCGACGACTTTGCAGATGGCATCGGCGTAGACGCGGATTTCGTATTGGGCGTGTTCGTCCGCGCGCAGGCGCAGGAAGTGGAACAGGTTGTGCAGGTCCACTTTCCAGTACCACTGGGTATAGATGTTGGTGGGCAGGTTCATGCGGGCCAGTTCGCGGGCAAGGCCGTCTTGCGCTTCGCCGTCGGGGCCGGTTTCCCCGATCATCGCTTCGTAGTTGTCATAGGCGCGGTTGGAATCGGACTTGAGGATTTCCAGCACCCGCGCGGCCTCGGCCCCTTCCAGCACGCCACCGCGGCCCTGATTGTTCACCACGCTCTGCGCGTTCACGTGTTCAGGCGCGGGGATGTAGAACTCACGATCGAGAATCGAATAGCGCGCAGAGTATTCGTTGACGTTGGCCGTCCGGTGGCGAATCCACTGACGTGCGACGAAGACGGGCAGTTTCACGTGTAGCTTGATCTCGCACATCTCGAAGGGGGTGGAGTGCCAGTGACGCATCAGGTAGCGGATCAGCCCTTCGTCGTTCTGAACAGATTTTGTTCCTTTTCCGTAGCTTACGCGTGCAGCCTGACAGATGGCGGCATCATCGCCCATATAATCAATGACGCGGATGAACCCGTGATCGAGCACTTCGTGCGCGGTATAGAGGTGCGCCTCCATCCCCGGCGAGACAGCCCGCAAGGTCGGTTGCGGCGTGGCGCGCTGTGCGTCGATTTCGGCTTGTTGTTCTGGGCTGATGGGCATGATGTGTCCTGTCGGTGGGATTCGTCTACAACTATATCTGGTGTATGGCTCCGCGTGAACGCCATATAGGGTATTGTATTTTCGTCATGGTGTTGCGGTTTATGCGCTACCTCCCTTTGGCAGCGTTGACAAACGGGGGGACGGACGGTGATTGTTGCTGAAAATGAGAATAATGCTTTGAGGGCAGGCCTGTGAAAAATAAAATTATCAGCCTCGCATTGATTGCGGGATTGGCAGCGTGTAGCGGTGGTAACCCGTTTGATGAGACGGACACGGATGGCGGTACAACCGGCGGGACGAATGGCGGCACAACCGGCGGGACGAATGGCGGCACAACCGGCGGGACGGATGGCGGCACAACCGATGGCACGGACACTAGTGGTGAGACGGACGGCGACGGTATCGCTGTTGACGGCATTCCCCCCGGTACAGAATCCCCTAACGCCGGCTCCACAATCTACCGGAGCGAAGCGCGCGTCGATTCTTCGTCTGCCTCAGGTTACGGCAGCGGTTTTGCCAATTCTGTCAGCTACAACAGCACAGATGATACGTTCACCGTGAATAACCTCGCCTTTGACGGCGACAGCCCATATGTCCGCGGCGAAGACGTGAGCAGCTTTCACGAAGGAGAGGACCTAGGACGATTTTCCGTCTATGAGGCCGAAGAACTGGCGAACGATCCGATTTCCGGTGATGCCATCAACCAGTTCACCTACCGCGCTATCTACGGAACCAGCCGCAACCGGACAGGCGAAAATAATGAGTTGGCGTCTACCCAGTTTGCGATCATCCGGACGGGTAACTACGTACGATACGGCTTTGGCGGGTTTGTATACCAGCGAGACGATTCCGTGATATTGCCAGAAACCCTGCAAGCCAAGTACACAGGCAGATCTGCCGGTTTGCGTGATTTCAATACAGATGGCGGATTGCAGTACACCACGGCAGACGTAGAGATCATCATCGATAGTGAAGACTTTGATGAGGGTGCTGGCGTGGATGGGACAATCCGCAACCGCCGCGTCTACGATCTTGCAGGCAATGATATCACCAGCACGGTTGCCAACGGCATCTCTCCGAACCTTACCGAAATTCCGGTAGCCCAATTCGTGATCGGGCCCGGCGTTCTTGAGGACAGCGGCGATCTGGTAGGTGAAATTACAAGCCAATACAGAAACGCTGAAGGTGAAATTATTGCTTACGAAGAAGGCAATTACTACGCGATTGTGTCCGGTGATGATGCGGACGAGATTGTCGGCATCTTCGTTTTGGAAGCCCTCGACACGCGTGATACCGGCGGCTTTATCGTTTATCGGGGCGACCCTGTAACGCAATGATGCGGTTAAGACAGCAGATTAGAGCTTTTACAATTGGCGCGGCGGTTTTGACCGCTGCGCCTGTTGCGTTGGCACAGCAAGCACCTGAAACGGCGGTCCACTTGTCGGTCGAGCAGATGCGCCGCGCCGCGGAACTGAACTTGCGTAATGAGCAATACGGCCGCGCGTTGGCCTTTGCGGATGCCTTGCTGGAACGTGACCCTCAAGACGTCACCGCCTTGCTGATCCGCGCTCATGCACTGAGAGCGCGTGCGAAGTATGGCGAAGCGCAGCAGGCCGCACGCGATGCATGGCGTCTGGCCAAGACCTATAACCAAAAATTCACCGCTTCTATGCTAATGGCTCAGGCACTGTCGTCGGATGGCAAACGCACGCGTGCGCAATTCTGGCTGCGCCGTGCGGCGCAAGTTGCGCCGACAACGGCACATGCGAACCGTGCGGTGCAGGACTTCAGATACGTCCAACAACGCAACCCGTGGCAGACCAATCTCTCGTTCACCTTCCAGCCCAGCTCCAACATCAACAACGGCTCCGCGAACGACAGCTCCACATTGCTGTACGAAATTCTCCATCGCATTCTGGGCGACAGCGAAGTCGCTCTTGGCGCGTCCAGCAAGGCACTATCGGGCCTGGAGACGGGTTTAGCGCTGCAATCGCGCTATCGGTTCTATCAGACCGAACGAACAGCACATGATCTGCGGATTGGTCTATCCTACCGCACGTACCGGCTATCAAATTCCGCCAAGGACGATCTGGCGGCCGAGGATGCCGCCCGTGTGGCACGGGGAGAAGCCCCGCTTGACGTGTCGGGTGCGGATTTTGCGTTTGGTACGGTGCAGGTTGGCTACGGCTACAAACAACTGCGCGCAGACCGTCGGGGAGAGTTCAGCCTGAGCGCCGACATCGGCCAAAGTTTTTACGGCGGCGCGCGCTACCAACGTTACCTGCGCGCGGGCATCGGGCAGTCCTACTATCTTGATGCCAAGAACAAGCTCGATTTTGGATTAAGCACCGATATCCGGCGCGCCCAGCGCGGTGGAGACCAGGAACAACTAAGCCTCAGCGGCGGCATCAGCAAACGTCTGGCAGGCGGAGATGGTCTGTATCTGGGGGCGGCGGTCAGCACCATGCGCTCGGATACCGAGCGGCTGGAATATGACGAGGTGCGCCTGCGTTCGGGCTATCTTTTTGGCCGCGAAGTGATGGGGACATCGCTCCAACTAGGTCTCAGCACCAGCTATCGCGATTATAATGTCACGCCCCATGGCCCTGACGGGCGGCGTGAATTCCAAGTTGCTGCCGAGGCAACCGCAACGTTCAAGAACATCGACTATATGGGTTTTAACCCCACGGTCAGCCTGAGCGCCTCAACCACCAACAGTAACATCGGGCTGTATGATGTGAACCGTGTCGGGCTGAGCATCGGAATTGCGTCGGCATTTTAGCGCGCCTTGGCTCGACAGCGGCGTGCGCAGTGCTAGGATATGCTGCAGATAACATTGCCGATAAAGGAGCCCTGCAATGCCGATCAAATACCTGCACACCATGGTCCGCGTCAAAGACCTTGATGCCTCAATCGCCTTCTACAAACTGCTTGGGCTGGTCGAGCGCCGCCGGATCGAGAATGAAGGCGGGCGGTTCACGCTGGTGTTTCTCTGCCCACCCGGCATGGATGACGGCCACGCAGACGTGGAGCTGACCTATAACTGGGACGGCGATGATGGGCTGCCTTCGGACGGGCGCCACTTTGGTCACCTCGCCTACACGGTCGATAACATCTATGAGACGTGCCAACATCTGATGGATAACGGCGTGACCATCAACCGCCCTCCCCATGACGGCCGCATGGCCTTTATCCGCTCACCTGACAACATCTCGGTCGAGTTGCTGCAAGAAGGTGATGCCCTGACACCGGCAGAGCCTTGGACTTCTATGGGCAACACTGGTCATTGGTGATCCGCACGTTAGGCCTTGCGGCGGGGGTTACCCTCGCCGCGCTGCCTGCGATGGCAGTCGAGTGCCGGTTGGCGTTGGCCTTGGCAATCGACGTTTCCAGTTCTGTTGACGCGGCGGAAGACGCCTTGCAACGCGGCGGTGTTGTGGCGGCGCTGACTGCTCCAGAGGTAGAGGCGGCGTTCTTTGCCGCAGACCTGCCAGTAGCCTTGGCCGTTTACGAATGGTCGGGCCGCTACAATCAGGAAACCATTCTGGACTGGACCCTGATTGACAGCCGCGCAGCCTTAGTCCGCGCTGCCGAGACCGTGGCGCAGTCCAAACGAAGTCATAACGATTTCCCCACAGCCATGGGCTATGCGCTGGGATATGGGGCGCAACTGCTTGATCGTGGCCCGGATTGCTTGCGCAAGACGCTCGACATGGCGGGCGACGGGCAAAGCAACGAAGGTTTCGGACCCGCGAGCGCCTACCGAGAGTTTCCCTTTGACGGTGTGACGGTCAACGGGTTGGTGGTAAATGCTGCCGATTTCGAGGGCGAAGTCGAGTTGATTGCGTTCTACCGAGGTGAGGTGATCCATGGGCCAGGAGCGTTTTTGATAATCGCTGACGGTTTTGAGGACTATGAGCGTGCCATGCGCCGCAAGCTGGAGCGTGAGCTAACGCCGCCTTCGATCGGAGCACTGCAGACCGAAGGAAACGCCGGATGAAGGCTGCGCTCCTTGTCGCACTCCTTGTGGTTGGCGTGGTGCAGGCTGCGGCCGCGCAGACGTGTCGTCAGGCTTTGGCCTTGGGGCTGGATGTGTCCGGTTCCGTGGATGCACGCGAGTACCGGTTGCAGATGAGCGGGTTGGCGACAGCTTTGAGCAGTCCAGCGGTCCGCGCGGCCCTGTTAGAGCAACCCAACGCACCGGTTGAATTGCTTGTCTTTGAATGGAGCGGGCCGCTGGACCAGACAACTTTGGTACCTTGGACGCAGATCACCGATGCGGCGGCGCTTGAGAGCGTGACCGACGCGCTTGGCGCTGCGCAGCGACGCGAGGATGCGACGCCCGGCACTGCGTTGGGGGTGGCGATGGCACGCGGGGCGCAGATGCTGGCCCAACGGAGCCAGTGTTGGCGGCGCACGCTGGATATCTCTGGTGACGGTAAAAGCAATCTTGGACCGCGACCGCGCAGCGTCAAACCTCAGCTTGCGCACAAGGGGATCACTATTAACGCGTTGGTGATCGGCGCGGGCAATCCCCCAAGCGGGGACAATCGGCAAAGTGACATCGCTGAATTAAGCGCCTATTTCAGTGCAGAAGTGATCGTAGGACCCGATGCATTCATCGAGGTCGCACTTGGGTTCGAGGACTACGCCGCCGCCATGGAACGTAAACTGTTGCGTGAATTGGACGGGCTTATCGTTTCGATGAGATAGGTATGTCACTGACCACCCAAGCGAGCGGCCAGTGACAGGAACATTACTGATCGTGGCCCGGGTTCTGGCGCGCCAGCTTGCGCATTAGGCCGGGCCAAACCAAATTATCGCCCATGCCCGGCGTGAAGGCGCCAGCCGCCTGCCCTGCAACGGTATCAGCCATGGCCTGAGGTTCTTCATGTAGGTTTTCGGTGCCTGCAGCCTGTGCGAGGATCTGCGTCTTGCAGGCATTTTCGAGGAAATACATCCGCAAGAACGCAATCGCGCAGTTCGGGCCAACGGTCAGCGTGCCGTGATTGCGCAGCATCAGCAGGCTCTTGTCGCCGATATCCGCGACAATCCGTTCCCGCTCATTCAGATCCAACGCGATACCTTCATAGTCGTGGTAGGCCAGATCATTAGAAACGGTCATGGCAAATTGCGTATAACGGCGCAGCCCACCACTCTGGACCGATACGGCAACGCCGTATGGCGTATGCACATGGATAACGCAGCCGGCATCATGGCGCGCGGCATGAATTGCGCTGTGGATTGTGAAGCCCGCCGGATTTATAAAATATGGTGTTTCCGAGCAGATATTGCCTTGCAGGTCGATCTTGACCAGACAAGAGGCCGTCATCTCGTCGAACATCACACCGTACGGGTTTATCAGAAACCGCTCTTCGCCATTCTCGTCCGGCAGCCGCGCCGAGATATGGGTGAACACAAGATCGGTCCAGCCATGCAAGGCGCAGAGGCGGTAGGTAGCGGCAAGCTGGCAGCGCAAATCCCACTCTGTTTCGCTGACTTGGGCTTTAAGGCTTGGCAGGCTTTGCGGGTCGGGTATGTCGAAGCCGCCTGAGCGTAGGGCGCTTTGTGTGTTCATTTCTGTCTCCGGTCTGTTTGCTGTTAGGTCAGGAGGAGTGTCAGGTGCGGCCCTGCCATGTGTCAACGATGCTGCTGCGGCGTGACGCGGCGTAGTTCACGAAGATGTTTCCGCACAGCAGCGTAATCTCAGCTAGGATCGTGGTGATCAGAATGAACACAGGACACCTGATATGACGCTGCTTTCCCGCCGGAAAATGATGCACATCAGCGCTTCAACTGCTGCACTTTGCCCTCTGCCGCTACGCGCAGCCTCTGCGCCTGTTTCAGTGAACAGCGCAGGGGTTCCGATTGATGGGTATGATACGACAGCCTATTGGCAAATGGCATCGGCGCAAAAGGGCACGGCGACCTATACCGCCTCCTGGCGCGGGGTGACTTGGCAGTTTTCGTCGCAAAAGAACGCGGACGTATTTGCGACCACGCCATCAAACTTTGCACCACAATTCGGCGGCTTTTGCACCCGCGCAATGTCTTTCGAAAAGGTCGTCAATGGCAATCCGGAGGTTTGGCGCATCTACGAAGGCAAGCTTTACCTCTTTGCACGTCCTGTAGGGGGCGAGAAGTTTGACGAAGGACAGGACGCGATGATTGCAAAGGCGCAAGCCCACTGGGAGACAATGGCGTGACGGAGACATTATGCTCCGCCACTTAACACAGTTTATCAAACCCTGATCCGCAAATCCCTGCGCTGATAAACGTGCCCATTCAACACGAGCGCAGTGACCCCGATCAGTAGATATAGCGAATCTGATCGGTCCAGTAGCGTTCGACCCGTTTGAGCGAAGCGGTAATTTCAATCACGCCGGCGGGTCCAAGCACACCGCGATCTTCCAGACCGCCTGCGTGGCGCAGGAATAGATCGTTGACCACATCGCGAATATAGCGGCCCTTCTCTGTCAAACGCACGCGCACCGAACGGCGGTCGATCTCGCAGCGTTGGTGATGCATATACCCCATTTCCACCAGCTTCTTAAGGTTGTAGCTGACGTTGCTGCCCTGATAATATCCGCGGCTCTTCAACTCACCCGCAGTGACCTCGTTGTCGCCAATGTTGAACAGCAACAACGCCTGAACGGCATTGATTTCCAACACGCCGACACGCTCGAACTCGTCCTTGATAACGTCCAACAACAACCGGTGAAGCCGCTCTACAAGTGAGAGCGCCTCCAGATATCCGGTCATAAACCCTTTTTCAGGGTGGGGCATTGTCTCATTGATTGGCAGACCAATGGGATCCTGAATACTCATACTACTCTCCGACTCTTTGTGGCTCTAAGGTCAGAATGCAGAATAAATCAGAATATTTCGTTAAAGGCTTTCGATCCATATTATCCTTTAGAAACGTGCGCTTGGATATCCGAGATCAGTGTAGCATAGGGTGGCTTTGCCACAGTTTGGCCGGTGACCCACTGGTAAAGGTCATGGTCGTTCTCGTTGAGCATGTCGTCATAGATATCCAAATCCGCCTCGCCCATGTCCGCCAAACTGTCCGTTGCAAACGCGGACAGGATCAGGTCCATCTCTTTGATCCCCCGCCGCATGGAGCGCATGGCAAGGCGCTTTACACGAACGTCACGTGGCTCGCCCAGCGGGCGTTGTTGTGTTGGAATTTCAAGCATCCGAAGTCTCCGTTAACAGGGCGCGCAGGCGTTTCTCAAGCTGCGCAAACCGTTTGTTGTTTTGCAGCATCTCGACTCGCAGGCTGCGCATTTCCGACAGTATATCAGCGGCGTCTGCCGTCAGCACGCCCGATTCTCCGGTCCCGTCCAGCCCTTCGCCTTCGCCGTTGATTAACCACATCATTGAAACATTAAGCAGCCCAGCCAGCATCGACAGCCGGTTGGCGCGCGGCTCTGACAGATCGTTTTCCCACGCATGCAATGTAGGAGCCCGCACGCCCAAACGGCGCGCCAGCACTGGCTGGCTCATGCCGGCGGCCTCCCGTGCTGCGGCAACACGGTCGCCAAATGTGGCGGCCTCCGGTGCGTACCAGTCAGTTTGATCAAGTGGTTCCTGAGATTGTGTCATGGCGTGCTCCTTCAGCGCCAGAGGCGCTTGTATTTCATCAGTCGGCGGCAGAATGCTTGCAACTGCGGGGGGACCCCCTATGAGTGGATTTACTTACATATAGCGCAACGAGGCCAAAATGGAACTGCTCTCCCGTACACTTGCCCGCGTCAAACCATCGCCAACCATTGCTGTTACAACCAAAGCACAAGAGCTCAAGGCCGCTGGCCGTGACGTAATTGGTTTGGGCGCTGGTGAGCCGGACTTTGACACTCCCCAAAACATAAAGGACGCGGCTGTTGCTGCAATTGCAGCGGGTAAAACCAAATATACGGCTGTGGACGGTATTCCCGAGCTAAAGCAAGCGATCTGCGCCAAGTTCAAACGCGACAACGGGCTGGACTATGTTCCCGCACAAGTCAGTGTATCCGGTGGCGGCAAGCAGGTGTTGTACAACGCGCTGATGGCCACGATGAACCCTGGCGAGGAAGTGATCATTGCAGCCCCGTATTGGGTCAGCTACCCCGATATGGTCCTGCTTGCAGGTGGCACGCCTGTGGTCGTGGAATGCGGCATTGAGCAAAACTTCAAGATGGCTCCCGACCAGTTGGAAGCGGCCATTACGCCCAACACCAAATGGCTGATCTTCAACTCGCCTTCCAACCCTACCGGAGCGGGCTACAGCTGGGATGAACTGAAAGCATTGACGGACGTACTGGTGCGCCACCCCCAAGTCTGGGTGATGACCGATGACATGTATGAACACCTTGCCTATGACGATTTCAAATTCTGCACTCCTGCGCAGGTCGAACCGTCGCTGTATGACCGCACGCTGACGGTGAATGGCGTGTCCAAGGCCTATGCCATGACCGGCTGGCGTATCGGTTATGCGGCTGGGCCGGAAAAGCTGATTGGCGCGATGCGCAAAGTTCAGTCGCAATCCACCTCGAACCCCTGTTCGATCAGCCAATACGCCGCTGTTGAGGCTTTGAACGGTACGCAGGATTACATCGCACCACACAACGAAATGTTTGTACGCCGCCGCAATATTGTCGTCGAAGCGCTGAATGCAATCGAGGGGGTCACCTGCCCTGTACCAGAGGGAGCGTTCTACGTTTATCCCTCCATCGCCGGATTGATTGGCAAAACAAGCCCAGCAGGTACGTTGATCGAGAATGACGAGGTCTTCGCAACCGCGTTGCTGGAAGAAACCGGCGTGGCGGTTGTATTCGGTGCCGCCTTCGGGCTGAGCCCGAACTTCCGCATCAGCTATGCCACATCGGATGAAAATCTGGTCGAAGCATGCAAACGGATCACGGCGTTCTGCGCTGGTTTGCACTAAAATAAACCATTGGCCCCATGCGCGTTGACGTGCGGGGGCCTTCACGTCACATACTACTACGTAAAGCATGGAAAATTCAGGAAATGCTTGCATTATTGCCATGACCTGACAGAACTGCGCCTGACTGTTTGTAAGTGGCTTTGCCTGTGATGCGACTGGTACTCGCCACATACCAGAGCAATTTTGTGAGGGTATCCGATGGCTGAAAAGTTGCCAGAATATTACTTCCGAGTACGCGAGAACGGGGCATTTGTCTTCCGTCTGGATACAGAAAACCGCCAGCGGCGGATAGAGATGGATCAAATTGCCGTCGTCAATATGCGCAATGGCGAGATCAAACCGCATGGCGACCGGACGCTCAGCGCAGCTGACATCGACGCGATCAAAAGCTGGATGACAGAACGCGCCCAAACATTGGCCTACCGCGAGATCGACGATATATTTCGCGCGATTGATTACCTCAACAACACAACCCATTGGGTGCAATCACGGGCCACGGACGAACAGCTTGAGGCAGTGACAGACAATTTGCTACTGGCGATGCATGACCTACGCAGCACGTTGGTCCGAAAAAAGGCCGACCGGTTGATGAAGGGTTAGGCAGCAGCCTGACGCCGACGGATACGGGGCAGCACGCCGCGCCAGAACCGCAGGTTCAGCAATATTGCAGCCACACCAAGCCCGATACCCAGACCGGCCCAAATGCCGATACCTTCTAGCCCCAGCGTAAAGCCCACCAGGTAAGATGTCGGCACGCCAATCCCCCAATAGCTGATGGCGGCATAGATCATTGGCATGCGCGTATCCTGAACGCCGCGCAATACGCCAAGGGCGATGGCCTGCGTCCCGTCGACCAGCTGGAACAACCCAGCCATAAACAGGATGCCCACGCCAATTTGCAAAATCTGGTCCCGTGCAGGGTCGTCGGCCAGAATGAAAATGCCGATGAACGCTTCGGGGAACAAGAAAAACAACAAAACAGTGATGACCGAAAAGATCAGTGACATCGCCGTGACAACCTGCGCACCACGCGAAAGATGCGCAGCATCGCTGCGTCCGTATGCATTGCCCGCACGCACAGTGCCGGCGTTGCTCAACCCCAAATGCACCATGAAAGTAAGCGAGGCGAGCTGCACCGCAATGCCGTGCGCGGCAAGCGGGATCGTCCCCAGCCAGCCCATCATCACAGCCGACGCTGCAAACAGTCCGACTTCGCTCAGCGATGTGACGGAGATAGGCCAACCAAGGCGAAACACCTGCGCCATCATATCCCAATCCGCGCGCCACAGACGGCGGAATAAATCATGTTGCGGCACGAAGATGCGGACATACAGGACCACTCCAACCAACGAGATGATCTGTGTACTAAGCGATGCAATCGCCGCGCCAACCACGCCCAATTCGGGTGCGCCCCAGTTACCGAAGATCAGCGCATAATTGACCACGGCATTCGCAATCGCCGCCAAGACGGTAATCCACAGAACCACCTGAGTACGTTCAAGCGCGGCAAGATAGCTTTTTAGCACCATAACAAACAGCGCGGGCAAAATACCCCAGCCCGCCACAGCCAGATAACCAGAGCCACGGATCACCACATCCTCTTCCTGCCCCATCAGACGCAGGATCGGCTCAGCAAAGATCATCGCCGGCAATGCCAACACCGCAAATCCAAAACTCAGCCACAGCCCCATGCGCGTGGCACGACGGATTGAGGTTTCATCCTCTTCCGCCTGAAAGGAGGCGACCATCGGCATCACGGCCCAGGCGAAGCCGGAACCGAAGATGAAGATCACAAAGAAATAGGTGGAGGCCAGCGTGACGGCCGCCAGCGACTCGACCCCGTACCAACCCAGCATGACGGTATCGGTCACCCCGATGGCCATTTGGGCCAGATGCCCGCCAATGAGCGGCAAGCCCAAAGTGGCGATGGCCTTGGCGTGGCCGGAGGTAGACATGATCTTTCTCATCGTTTCTGTCTAGGCTCTGGAGCTTCACGGCGAAAGCCGTGAAATGAACGCGCAGGCAATATTGTGATGTTGCGTCATTTGGACAGGCAGTGATTGTGTGGAGGGCTTGCTCCGGCTTAGGCTTGCACAATGAATACAACCGCCCCCCAAACCCGCATCGACCGCATCACCCCCTACGCACCAGAGTTGGCGGCGCGCGGCCCCCACCGGATTGGTGTTCGCAGCACAGTGATCACACTGAACGATCAACCGGATGTGGCAGCCTCAGCGCCAGACGGGGCTGAACGGTCACTCCCGTTAGAAATCTGGTATCCGGCAGCGGAGGACACGGCGGCGGGCGGAACCTATGACACGCTGTTGCGCTGCGGAGAGCGGCGCGCGGTATTGGTTGGGCAAGCCCGACGTGATGCGCCAGCGGCAACTGATATGCGTGCGCCCCTGATCGTGATCAGCCACGGCTATCCCGGCAACCGCTTTCTGATGGTGCATCTGGCCGAAAGCCTCACGGGGAAAGGCTATGTTGTGGCAGCGTGCGACCATACAGCCAGCACCTATGACGATCAGGATGATTTCGGCATCACATTGCTGCACCGCCCGCTTGACCAACGCGGCGTGTTGGAGGCGATGGCACAGATGGGTGGCGACATCGGCGCGCTGGTCGATTGCAACCGCGCAGGCCTTATTGGCTATTCCATGGGCGGCTACGGTGCGCTTATCACTGGCGGTGCGGGCCTGACGGAAGCCGCTGTGGGTTTCGAACGCGCACCCCCTTCTCGCCTACTGGCGCGTCACGTGGCAGGAACAGCCATCCATGCGTCACTTATGGATCATCGGTTTAAGGCCATCATTCCCATCGGCCCTTGGGGAGGGCTTTACGGGATGTGGGATCCCAAGGGGTTGGCGGGCTTGCAGGTGCCCACGCTCATCATGGCTGGCACCGACGATAATGTTTCAGGCTACGCTGCGATGCGCGAGATATTTGAAGGCGCCACCAGCGTTGACCGGCATTTGCTTAGTTTTCAACACGCAGGCCACAATGCTGCAGCCCCCTATCCGGCGCCGGAAGCCTCTTACACTGTGTCAGAGAAGCTCGGCTGGGCCCCGTTCGAGCATTACGGCGATCCGGTCTGGGATACGGTGGTAATGAACAACATCGCCCAGCACTACGCTGTAGCGTTTTTCGGGCAGCATCTAAAACAGGACGCCGACATGGCCGCATATCTGAACGATGGCTTAAAAGGATTTCGCGAAGGCACACACGCCGGCCTGCGGTTCGAGAGCTTACACGGGGAGAGAGACAATGGTTAAGCAGTGGACAGAAACAACGGAGCTGAATGGCCAGCAGTTCTTTGTCCGCCATTGGGGCGACAAGGATGCGCCAAAGCTACTGATGCTGCACGGCTTTCCGGAATACTCCGGCGCGTGGGCTGATCTTGCACCACTGCTGGGTACGCGCTTTCACTGCATCGCCCCCGACCAACGCGGTTACGGGCAAAGCTGGCGACCGGCGGAGGTGGAAAACTATAAGGCCGCGCTGCTGGTGTCGGACATGGTTGCCTTGATCGGTGATGAGCCGGTGATCGTACTAGGCCATGACTGGGGCGCGTCAGTGGCCTATGCGCTGGCCATCTCACGGCCTGATCTTGTGTCCAAATTGATCATCATGAACGGCGTGCACCCTGCACCATTCCAGCGCGAGCTGGCAAAGGGCGGGCCGCAAACGGATGCGTCACAATACATCCACTTTCTGCGCCGCGAAGGATCCGAAGATATTCTGGCCGCAGACGATTTCGCCAAACTCATGGGGCTGTTTTCGGCGCATATGGATATGGACTGGCTTCAGGGCGAAACGCTGGCAAACTACAAGGCCGCATGGCGCGATGCGTCTGGTTTGCGCGGCATGGTCAACTGGTATCGCGCCTCACCACTAAAGCTGGGTAAGACGGGCGAACCCATTAACGGGCTAAGCTTTGACCCTGCGCGCCTGCAAGTGTGCTGCCCGCATCTGTTGATCTGGGGTACGGCCGACACGGCGCTAATGCCCGCCGCGACCGAAGGGCTGGAAGAATACGCGCCCGATCTCACCCGCGTAGAAATTGCGGGTGTGGATCATTGGCTACACCATCAAAAACCCCAAGAGGTGGCGGACGCGATCCTCGGCTGGCTTTAGCGGTGGTTCCAGTCGTCAGGATTGTCCGAGTTGTTGGGGCTTAACCCGATGACATCGCCATCGGTCGAGCATCCAAGCCCCAGCACCGTGCGGTTGGCGTAAGAGAAATACGCCATCACCTGATTGATCTCCAATATCTCGCCATCTTCCCAGCCAGCCATACGCAGGGCTTCGACGTCCATCTGCACCATATCCGCAGGGCTCTGCGTGAGCCTTTGCGCATAGCGCATCGCCGCATGCTGGCCCGCGTCCAGCGGCATGGCGGGGATGTCTCCCGCCTCAATCGCGTCGCGCAGCGCGTCCGAGCGTGGATCATCGCCGAGCAGCCGCTTCATACCCGCAAAGTGATGCTCAACACAGTAAGCGCAGCCGTTGAGATGCGAAACCCAGACTCCCAACGCCTCAAGAAACCACTTGGGGATTGTGTTGCCACTGTGGTGCAGGATGTATTTGTACACCGCCATATGCGCTTCCATCGTGTGCGGGCGCAGCGAATGCACCATCATGATGTTGTCGACATTATTATCAGGGCCAGTAACCCGCCTATAAAGCTGTTTGAGCTTGCCAGTAGCAGCGTCGAAGGGAATGGTTTTGATCCAGGCCATAGGGAACTTTCGGTTCAGGGTGCATTCCATCTAATCCTAGAAGGGAAGCATGGACTACGCATGTGTTGCCTTCAATAACTTGGACTTTTCCCACGACAGCAAATCCGAAGGCTCTTGCCCGACTTGCTGCCTGCTACCCGCACCTCAGAACCTTGTAAAAATTTTCGTCCATAAAAGTTTTCGCGTGTAAATTTTATGGACAGGCATATTCATATTGCTATGGTAACAACTAACAACTTGGAAGGAACACCACCGTGACAAAGCCCCGGATCAAAACAATGGAGGAGCTATCGGTTGCGATAGGCGTCTCCCGCCCAACTCTGTCGCGTTTCTTTCAGGATCCGAGCCTCGTCAAAAAGAAAACAATCGACCGGATCGAGGAAGGCCTGGCGCAAGTGGAGTACGTACCGAACTTCTTTGCCACGCGGCTAAATCGCAAATCTACCGGCATCATCGGCGTCATCATCCCCTACCTCAATGATTTGTTCTTCACCAAACTTCTGGAATCGGTCGAAGTTGCCGCGATGGAGGCTGGACTTACCGTCATCACGCAGTGCTCGCACTCGGACCCCGCGATCGAAGCGCGCGCTGCGGAGACATTCATGTCCATGAACGTCGATGGCGCGCTAGTTGCACCTTTGGGCGATCAAAGCGACCAGTCAGCGCTGCTTAGGCTTAAGTCGCGCCTGCCATTCGTATTGATGGATTCACGCCCGAAAACGATGCCTAACATCGACTTCGTTGGCACAAATCACGCACAAAGCACTGGTTTAATTACTGAATATCTTTGCCGCGTTGGAGAACCTCCGATTTTCCTTGCTATGCCACGGGTAAATTTCAACGCGATGGAGAGGGAGAATGCCTACATCGCGAAGATGGAAGAGCTAGGGTTCGAGCCGCAAATTCTGGGCACCCGCCTAAGAGGCGATGACTGGCACTTTGAAGATCACGGGCAGGCAGTTCTAGAAGCGGAGTTCGCCAGCGGTCACTTAACGGAGCGGTCGATTCTCTGCGCAAATGACCGCGTTGCCATCGGCGCACTGCACGCCGCAGCGCGGCATGGACTGACGCCGGGACGCACGGCAAAGGGCGGGCTACGGATCGCCGGCCACGACGACTACCCGCTGTGCCCCTATCTTTACCCGGCACTTACAACCGTGGCCCAGAACACCGATGCCATTGGCAAAAAGGCAGTTTATCGGATTTTGCAGCTTATCGGTGGCGAAATTTCGAACGATGATCCCGAGATTACCCTGTTTGACGGGCATCTTGAGCTGCGCCAATCCGCTTAACGACGCGACGCAGCAACCAGATGGTCAAAAAATAACTTCTTGACGCAAGGCAATCTTAGCTCTTAACTTTACGTGTGTAAAAAAAGGACACCATGTCTATCAAGAGAACACTGCTGACCAGCGCCGTCAGCTTTGGCCTTGCTGCAGGAATTGCATCCGCAGAAAGCCACGCCACAACAATCACCATCGCGACCGTCAACAACGGCGACATGGTCCGCATGCAGGGCCTGATGGATGACTTCAACACAAAGCACCCCGACATCAACGTCGAGTGGGTCACCCTCGAAGAGAACGTGCTGCGTCAGAACCTGACGACAGACATCTCCACCGGTGGCGGTGCATATGACGTCATGACCATCGGGACATACGAAGTGCCAATCTGGGCAAAGAACGACTGGCTCGTTTCACTCAACGAAGGCATGGCTGACGATTTCAATGCGGGTGACCTGTTGCCAGCGATCGCGGGCGGCCTGACCGTTGACGGCAACCTCTACGCATCCCCGTTCTACGGTGAATCCTCGATGGTGATGTACCGCACCGACCTGATGGAAAAAGCAGGTCTGGAAATGCCGGACGCGCCAACATGGACCTTCATCAGTGAAGCGGCTGCTGCAATGACAGACCGTGACAACGACATCAATGGCATCTGCGCACGCGGCAAAGCGGGCTGGGGCGAGAACATGGCCTTCCTGACGGCGATGTCCAACTCCTTCGGCGCGCGCTGGTTCGATGAAGGCTGGAAAGCACAGTTCGACTCCGAAGCATGGGCGACAACGCTTAACTTCTACCTCGACATGATGAATGAATCCGGTCCATCCGGCGCAGCGAACAACGGTTTCAACGAAAACCTGACACTGTTCCAACAGGGCAAATGTGGCATGTGGATCGACGCGACCGTGGCAGCATCCTTTGTGACAGGCGCGGATTCCACAGTAGCGGACAAAGTTGGCTTCACACTGGCACCCGACAACGGTCTGGGCCCACGTGGCAACTGGCTCTGGGCATGGTCGCTGGCGATCCCTGCCTCCTCCGAAAAGCAGGACGCAGCAAAGGCGTTCATCTCATGGGCAACAGGTCCGGACTATGCCGCGCTGGTCGCGGGTAACGAAGGTTGGGCGAACGTCCCTCCCGGCACACGCACGTCGCTCTACGAAAACGAAGAGTACCTTACTGCGGCGCCTTTCGCACAGACAACACTCGACAGCATCCTGTCTGCTGACCCGACCAACCCAACGGTTGATCCGGTTCCTTACACAGGCGTCCAGTTTGTCGCGATCCCCGAGTTTGCAGGCATTGCCACGCAAGTGGGCCAGCAGTTCTCTGACGCGCTTGCGGGCAACCAGACCGCAGCAGAGGCGCTTGCCAATGCTCAGGCTCTGACCGTCGAAGAAATGGAAGCAGCAGGCTACTAAGCCCTACCGCTTCGTCGGGCAGCGTATCCGCGCTGCCCGACACTCGCCGCCCCTGTCACCGCCCACCTGTATCCAAACGCGAACCTTTCGAGAGCTTCTTTAGAAGTTCCCGTAAGCTTCGATATCTATTTCCAACTCTCATACGAGGAGCATCATCATGGCGACTATGCACTCCAGATCTGCGGCACGCTTTATGATCACACCGGCGGTCTTTTTGTTGCTGGTGTGGATGCTTGTGCCACTGTGCATGACACTGTATTTTTCATTTGCTGACTACCGCCCGTTGCGCGCCACGTTCGAGCCATGGATCGGCTTTGACAACTATGTGCGCTTTGTCAGTTCCTCGTCGTTCTGGTCTTTGATCGTTACGACGTTGTGGATGGTTGGCGGCATCCTGTCGATCACGATCGTCGGCGGCGTGTTGATGGCGCTGCTGCTGGACCGCCCGATGTTCGGGCAAGGGCTCGTGCGTATTCTTGTCATTGCGCCCTTCTTTGTCATGCCGACCGTGTCTGCGCTGGTGTGGAAAAACATGCTCTTCAACGTAGATAACGGCCTATTTTCATATCTTTACAAGTTCTTCGGCGCGCAGCCATTCGACTTTCTCAGTCAGGCACCGATGCTATCGATCATTGTGATCGTCGCGTGGCAATGGCTGCCTTTCGCCACGCTGATCTTGCTAACGGCGGTCCAATCGCTGGACAGCGAGCAGCTTGAGGCCGCTGAGATGGACGGCGCACCAGCCCTGTCGCGCTTCCGCTTTATCATCCTGCCACACCTGAGCCGCGCCATCACTGTAGTGATCCTGATCCAGACGATCTTTCTGCTGTCCATCTTTGCAGAGATCTTCGTGACCACCAACGGCGCCTTCGGAACCCGCACGCTGACATACCTAGTCTACCAGCGTGTGCTCGAAAGCCAGAACGTAGGCCTTGGGTCTGCGGGCGGTATCATCGCCGTCATCCTTGCCAACATCGTCGCGATCTTCCTGATGCGGATCGTCGGCAAGAACCTCGATAACTGAGGGGGAGTAGTATCATGGCCCGTGCCATCACCACCAAACAGAAACTCATGTGGACCGTCCTTGCCTGGGGCTTTGGCCTGCTGATGTTCTTTCCCATCCTGTGGACGTTCCTGACCTCGTTCAAAACCGAGGCAGCAGCGATCTCTGATCCGCCTGTCTGGCTGTTCTTTGACTGGACGCTGGGGAATTACACCGCCGTACAGGAACGCTCGAACTATCCCAAGGCGCTGATGAACTCGATCATCATTGCGGTTGGTTCGACCTTTCTGGGCATTCTGATCGCGGTTCCTGCGGCATGGTCCATGGCCTTTGTCCCCGGCAGGCACACCAAAGACGTACTGCTGTGGATGCTGTCGACCAAGATGCTGCCTGCGGTTGGTGTGCTTTACCCACTGGTGCTGCTGGCCAAATGGCTAGGCGTCATGGACAGCCGTATCCTACTGATCGTGGTGCTGATGCTGATCAACCTGCCGATCATCGTGTGGATGCTTTACACCTACTTCAAGGAAATCCCCGGCGAGATTTTAGAAGCGTCGCGGATGGACGGGGCCGATCTGCGCGCAGAGATCCTCTATGTGCTAACCCTAATGGCCCTGCCCCGCATCGCATCAACCGTTTTGCTCAACATCATCCTTGCATGGAACGAAGCATTCTGGACCATTTTGCTAACCACAGTGAATGCCGCTCCGCTGACGGCTTTCATTGCCAGCTTTTCGGCTCCAGAGGGCCTGTTCTATGCCAAGCTTTCGGCCGCTTCGATGATGGCCATCGCACCGATCCTTGTCATGGGTTGGTTCTCGCAGAAACAGCTTGTTCGGGGTCTCACCTTCGGGACCGTCAAGTGATCCGATCCAGTCAACAATTCACTGCGGAGGCGGTTGACCAACGATTGGTCCAGCCCCTCCCCCGCCAAACGGGAGAACGTAAAAATGGGGAGCATAAACCTCAATCAGGTCACCAAAAGCTTTGGCGACACGCAGGTCATTCCTCCGCTTGATCTGGACATCAACGAAGGCGAATTCGTGGTCTTTGTCGGCCCTTCGGGCTGTGGTAAATCTACATTGCTCCGGCTGATTGCCGGGCTTGAGGATACAACCTCGGGTCACATCAGCATCGATGGTCAGAACGCAACCGAACTGCCCCCCGCCAAGCGTGGCCTTGCGATGGTTTTCCAGTCCTACGCGCTTTATCCGCACATGTCCGTGCGCAAGAACATCGCTTTCCCTATGCGGATGGCAAAGATGGATCAAGCCACGCAGGACGCCAAGATCGAGGCCGCCGCCAAGGCGCTTAACCTCACCGATTATCTGGACCGCAAGCCGGGCCAGCTGTCCGGTGGCCAGCGCCAGCGTGTTGCCATTGGCCGCGCGATTGCACGCGAACCTTCAGCGTTTCTTTTTGACGAACCTCTGTCAAACCTTGATGCTTCTTTGCGCGTCGGCATGCGCCTTGAGATCATGGATCTTCATAAAAAGCTAGAAACAACAATTTTTTACGTGACTCACGATCAGGTCGAAGCCATGACAATGGCTGACAAGATCGTGGTACTTCAGGCTGGTGTGATCGAACAGGTCGGCTCCCCGCTTGAGCTGTACCACGCGCCACGCAACAAGTTTGTGGCGGGCTTTATTGGGTCGCCCAAGATGAACCTCATCGACGGCGCGGAAGCTACAAAACATTACGCCACGACCATTGGCATCCGCCCAGAGCATCTGACCGTCTCCAAGACGGAAGGCCTGTGGAAAGGCCGCGTTGGTGTGGCAGAGCACCTAGGCTCGGACACGTTCATACACGTCCATGACACAGGTCTGATGGACATGATGACAGTGCGCATCACCGGCGATATCGAGGCAAAGCACGGCGACACGATTTACCTCACTCCGTTGGCCGACCAGATCCACCGTTTTGACGCCGCGGGGCTTCGCATCGCATGAAACGACTAGAAGGAAAATCCGCCCTGATTACGGGTGCCGCACGCGGCATCGGGCGCGGGTTTGCAGAGAAATACATCTCTGAAGGGGCCACCGTGGCAATAGCCGATATCAACCTTGAAGCGGCGCAGCAGACCGCGACTGAATTGGGCAACGCAGCCTATGCCGTGCAACTTGACGTAAGCGATCAGGCCAGCATCAACGCAGCGATGGCATCGGTTGTGGCGCATGCGGGCAAGTTGGACATCCTGATCAACAACGCAGCCCTTTTCGATGCGGCAGAGACGGTCGATATCACGCGAGAAAGCTATGATCGGCTCTATGCCGTCAACGTGGCCGGCACGCTGTTCACGATGCAAGCAGCCGCGCGCCAGATGATTGCCCAAGGTCACGGCGGAAAGATCATCAACATGGCTTCCCAAGCAGGGCGGCGCGGAGAAAGCCTTGTGCTTGTCTATTGCTCGACCAAGGCGGCTGTTATCTCGATGACGCAGTCAGCCGGCCTAAACTTGATCCAGCACGGCATCAACGTTAACGCGATTGCCCCAGGCGTGGTAGACGGTGACCACTGGGTCCATGTCGATGCGATGTTTGCCAAGCTGGAAGACAAAAAGCCCGGCCAGAAAAAGGCCGAGGTCGAAGCAGCAGTGCCTGCGGGACGCTTTGCTGTGCCGAGCGATTTGACGGGCATGGCGGTTTTCCTCGCCTCGCCCGAGTCCGATTATATTGTGTCCCAGACGTATAACGTCGATGGCGGACAGTGGATGAGCTAATGAAACTGACCCTTGAGAACCTTGCGCAACTGCCCGATTGCGTGCGAGTTCCCTCCTATACACGCAGTGATCTCTCTGCCGGCATCGTGCATATTGGCCTTGGGAATTTTCACCGTGCCCATCAGGCGTGGTACTTGCATCGTTTGATGGATCAAGGGCTGGCACATGATTGGGCAATTGTCGGTGCAGGCGTGCGCGCGGCAGATGATGCGCAACGCACCAAAATGCTGGCTCAAGACTGCCTGACCACCCTGATCGAGCTTAGCCCATCGGGGCAGTCGGCAGAGGTCACAGGTTCAATGATCGGGTACGTTCCGGTTGAAGCGCAAAATACAGCCCTGATTGCGACGATGGGACAACCAGAGGTCCGCATCGTCTCTTTGACAGTGACCGAGGGCGGATATTACCGCTCGGGCACAGGCCAGTTTGATGCGGATCACGCAGACATCCAGCATGATGCCGCCAATCCTCAGTCACCAAAAACGGCATTTGGCGCGATGGTTGCCGCCCTTGCGCAGCGCCGCGAAGCGGGCACCGGCCCCTTCACCTGCCAAAGCTGTGACAACCTGCAAGGCAACGGTGACATCCTTCGCCAAACGGTACTTGGCCTTGCGCAAATGTCCGATCCCGCGCTTGCCGCATGGATCGACAAACACGTCACTTTCCCCAACTCCATGGTCGATTGCATCGTCCCCGCCACAGGCCCAACCGAACTGGCACTGGCGCGCGATTTCGGCATCGAAGACGATGTGCCGGTCACGCATGAAAGCTTTCGCCAATGGGTCACCGAGGATAAATTCTGCGCAGGTCGCCCTAATTGGGACAAGGTCGGCGCGACCTTTACCGATGATGTCCACGCCTTCGAGGCGATGAAAATTCGCATCCTGAACGGCGGACACCAGTTGATCGCCGATGCTGGTGACGTTCTGTCCATTGAATATATCTCAAAGTGTATGGAACACTCACTGGTCGCAGATTTCTTCCGCAAGGTGGCCAAGACCGAGATCGCATTGCAGGTAAGCCCCGTTCCCGGCATGACGCCCGAAGCCTATGTTGATCTGATCAGCTACCGTTTTTCCAACCCCAAAATCGTGGACACCGTGCGGCGCGTGGCCTTTGATGGCTCGTCCAGACAGACAGGATTTATCCTGCCGACCCTGCGGGATGCCGTAGCGCGTAACACCCCCCTCGAAGGTCTTGTGCTATCGCAGGCGATCTGGGCGCGGATGTGCGAGGGATCGCGTGAGGACGGAACGCTCATTGCGCCCAACGATCCGTTCTGGGATCAGCGCAATGCCGCCGCTGTTGCCGCCAAATCCAATCCCCAAGTTTGGCTGGACCAGCAGGAAATCTACGGTGATCTTGCACAAAATCCCACCATCCAGAAAAGCTTTAATTGGTGGTTGTCGCTGATCTGGTCAGAGGGGCTGGAGACAGTCCTGCGGACCTATATCAACGGTTAAAACAAGAGCCGCGCGAAGGTGGACGCGCCAATCACTTTCGCACGCGTGTGAAAACCATCTTCTGCTGATGCAGATCCGCTTTGTCTCCGATCCACGCGTAAGCCAGCAGCGCTGGCTCACGATCTCCCACCGTAATGCGGTGCAGATGGTCAGGCGGGTTAAAGACCATCGAGCCAGGAACATAAACGCCCTGATGGTTCTCTGACACGGCACCAGACAGGCAGACATAGCTTTCGGTGATACCCTTATGGGCGTGGGCGGGATAGGTACAGGCCGGCGCAAACAGAACCACACCCAAAATAATTTCCTCACTCAGCACAGGGCCGTTTTGCCCTGCAAGTTCGGCGTAGGCATAGCTGTTGGCCAGCCCTTTTGGCACTTTTTCATAGCCGTACTGCCAGCTAAGCTGTGTGTCGATCGCGTCTAGCGCCCGCACAACAGGAGCCAGCACCCCTTGCCGCCCTTCGTCGAGCGCGCGGCGCAGATGGGCCGTGACCGGCTTTTCAGCCCTTGGTTGCAGTTGCACAATGGCATCCTTGCGCATTAGACGGCCGATGGCTTCGCGCACTTTGCGCTGGTGGCTGCGGATGCGGTCGCTGCCGCCTGCGGGCAGATAGCGGTAAAGCTCCTCGTACTCCTGCAACAGATAGCGCCAGTCAGGCACGTCGCGCAGAGTCTGCGTAGTTACGGGGTTATCCATGGCTCGGCTCCATCTGTTAGTGTTTGGGTAGCCTGTGCATTGCCTTCCGAAAAGAAAAAACTGCCACAATCCTCGACGATCCCTGTATTTGGTTGTGGATTAAGCGATCAC
The DNA here is from genome assembly GCF_036961165.1 of Sulfitobacter sp. Lineage (GTDB taxonomy): Bacteria > Pseudomonadota > Alphaproteobacteria > Rhodobacterales > Rhodobacteraceae > Sulfitobacter. The sequence continues at coordinate 120,555 of NZ_JBALVJ010000006.1, forward strand.
GGCGATTGCCCCGCCGCGCGGAGCCTGTCAAAATGGCCGCCAATCAAAAGCAACAGCAGCAGGCACCCCTCATGTCCGATCTTCTCTCTGGCGCGCAGCCCGGCAGCACTGACTATGACGCATCCTCGATCCAGGTGTTGGAGGATATGGAGCACGTGCGCCTGCGGCCCGGTATGTATATCGGCGGCAAAGACGACCGCGCCCTACACCACATGGTAGCCGAAATCATCGACAACTCGATGGATGAAGCCGTGGCCGGACATGCCTCGTGGATCGAGCTTGAGTTGCACGCAAACGGCCATGTCACTGTGCGCGATAACGGGCGCGGCATCCCGATTGATCCCCACCCAAAAGATCCCAGCAAATCCGCGCTGGAGATCATTTTCTGTACCCTCAACGCGGGCGGCAAATTCTCGGGCGACAACTATGAGACATCGGGGGGCCTGAACGGTGTTGGCTCCTCAGTCGTGAACGCGCTCAGTGATCACTTGCGCGTCGAAGTTGCGCGCAACCGTGAGCTGTTCGCGATGGAATTCTCTCGCGGCGTGCCACAAGGGGCGCTGATCAAAGTAGGCGCTGCCCCCAACCGGCGCGGGACCGCCGTCACCTTCCACCCCGACCCCGAGATTTTCGGCAATCTGCAACTGCGCCCGTCAAAGCTGTTCGCGATGGCGCGCTCCAAGGCGTTCCTGTTCTCCGGCGTCGAAATCCGCTGGAAATCCGCCCTGCCCGATGGTGATACGCCGCTTGAGGCGACGTTCCACTTCCCCGGCGGTTTGGCTGATTACCTCAACGAAGTACTGGGCGGGTCCTCCACCTATGCCGACGCGCCGTTTGGCGGCACCGTGGATTTCAAAGAGAAATTCGGCCAGCCCGGCAAGATAAACTGGGCGATCAACTGGACCCCGGCACGCGACGGGTTCATACAGTCCTACTGTAACACCGTCCCTACGCCAGAAGGCGGCACCCATGAGGCAGGCTTTTGGGCCGCGATCCTGAAAGGGATCAAGGCGTACGGCGAGCTGGTCGGCAACAAAAAAGCCAGCACCATCACCCGCGAGGACCTGATCACAGGCGGTTGCGCGCTGGTGTCCTGCTTTATCCGCGAACCTGAATTCGTGGGCCAGACCAAAGACCGCCTAGCCACCGTGGACGCGCACCGCATGGTTGAGAACGCCGTTCGCGACCACTTTGACAACTGGCTGGCCGCGGACACGAAATCCGCAGGTGCGATCCTCGATTTCCTTGTGCTGCGCGCCGAAGAACGCCTGCGCCGCCGTCAGGAGAAAGAGACCGCACGCAAATCAGCCACCAAAAAGCTGCGCCTGCCCGGCAAACTGACCGACTGTACATCCAAGACCCGCGAAGGCACCGAGCTGTTCATCGTGGAGGGCGACTCGGCCGGTGGCTCCGGCAAAGGGGCGCGCAACCGCGTGAACCAAGCACTGCTGCCGCTCAAAGGTAAAATCCTCAACGTGCTGGGCGCTGCCTCCAGCAAGCTGCACACTAACTCCGAGATCAACGATCTATGCGAGGCGCTGGGTGTGGGCATGGGCACGAAGTTCAACCTCGAAGATCTGCGCTACGACAAGATCATCATCATGACCGATGCGGACGTGGACGGCGCACACATCGCCGCGCTGCTGATGACGTTCTTCTACACGCAGATGCGTCCCATGATCGACCACGGCCACCTCTATCTGGCCTGCCCGCCGCTCTACCGCCTAACCCAAGGCGCGCGCCGCATCTATGTGACCGATGACGCCGAGAAAGACGCCGCGATGGATAAAGGCCTTGGCGGCAAAGGTAAGATCGACGTGCAGCGCTTTAAAGGTCTGGGCGAAATGGACGCAAAGGATCTCAAAGAAACCACCATGGATCCCGCGACCCGCAAGCTGATTAAGGTGAATGTGCAGGAAGACGTAGCAGGCCAGACTGCTGATCTAGTCGAGCGCCTGATGGGCAAGAAGCCGGAACTGCGTTTCCAGTATATTCAGGAGAATGCGCGGTTTGTGGAGGAGTTGGACGTTTGAAGATTAACCTTAAAAGAGATCGAGAGAGAGTGTCTGACCTTCTGTGTATGAGTAATGTAGCCCATGCTTCACCAACGAAGGAGCATGACGACAATGCCGATTTCCAAGGAACTACTGGACGAGCTACTTAGCGGCGTTGAACGGCCCGAGGATTTGCTGGGCGACAAAGGCCTGATGAAGGAACTGAAGGTCCGGCTGATGGAGCGAATGCTGGGCGCTGAGTTGACCCAGCATTTGGGCTATGAGCCGCATGGTGAACCCGACAGTCTGAAGTGGTCCGGCAAAATTGGACAGCGTGCTAAGATGTATCCAACCCGAA
>NZ_JBALVJ010000076.1:0-14887 GCF_036961165.1 Sulfitobacter sp.
TCGCTTCAAGCTTCGAGCGATAGACCGCAAGGACATCTGTGCCCGCAGACCTCTGGATACCTCTTCCCGATCGATCAAGGTAAGCGCGAGGCGAGACCGAACGCGATCTGGTGGACGGATGCCGCCCGTGCGCGCAAGGAGCGGGTAAATTGACGATGACCCCCGATCAAACACCCGACCAATCGAGCTCATCGACTCTCCGCGCTGCCATCTGTCCCAAATCTCCGACTTCTGCTTGTCCGTGAAAAATACGCGGCGACGATACTTCATTTTGATCACTCCATCTTTGGCTAAAGATTAAAGTGTTGCGTCGACCCGTTGAAATCGCCCCGCATAGCGGACATTTCTGACACTGGCGCGGACTAGTCGCCTTGCGCCTGAGCACGGCTTTTGCCCGACACGGCCAGCGCCAATGTCGCGCCCATCAAACCATCAAGATCACCGTCCAGCACGCCTTTGGTGTCGGATGTCTCGTAATTGGTGCGCAGGTCTTTGACCATCTGGTAGGGCTGCAGAACGTAAGAGCGGATCTGGTTGCCCCAGCCTGCGTCACCTGCGTTCTCGTGCACTTCGTTGACCAGCGCAGAACGCTTGTCCAGCTCCATTTGGTACAGGCGGGACTTGAGCGCCTTCATCGCGATGTCGCGGTTCTGGTGCTGTGATTTCTCGGAACTGGTCACGACGATGCCGGTGGGATGGTGGGTAATCCGCACGGCAGAATCGGTGGTGTTCACGTGCTGGCCCCCAGCACCAGATGAGCGATACGTATCGATGCGGATATCGGACGGGTTCACTTCGATCTCGATGTTGTCATCCACAACGGGATAAACTTTGACCGAGGTAAAAGACGTGTGCCGCTTGGCTGCGCTATCGAACGGAGAGATGCGCACCAGACGGTGCACGCCGGATTCGGATTTCAGCCAGCCATAGGCGTTGTGGCCGCTGATCTTATAGGCGGCGGATTTGATGCCAGCCTCTTCGCCGGCGCTCTCTGATTGCAGCTCGACGGTGTAGCCCTTCTTTTCGGCCCAGCGGACATACATCCGCGCCAGCATTGACGCCCAGTCACACGATTCAGTTCCGCCCGCGCCTGAGTTGATCTCAAGAAAGGTATCATTGGCATCCGCCTCCCCGTCCAGCAGTGCCTCAAGCTCTTTTTGCGCGGAGGTTTTGGCGAGTTTGCTCAGGGCTGTTTCGGCTTCGCCCACCACTTCGGCGTCATCTTCCATCTCACCAAGCTCGATCAGGTCAATGTTGTCCTGCAGCTCTGTCTTGATGTCTTCATAGGTCGCGATCGCATCCACCAGCGCCTGACGGTCGCGCATCAGCTTTTGTGCAGCTTCCGGATCATCCCACAAAGTTGGATCTTCGACCCGCGCGTTGAATTCCTCAAGCCGGTAAGGGGCCGTCTCCACGTTGAGCCGCTGGGCCAGAAGGTCCAGTGATTTGCGGATTTTATCGACGGTGCTTTGTACTTCTGCGCGCATGATCAGTCCTGAAATAATAAAGCGGCCCCCGCAGATACGAGGGCCGCCCATGTGATAGACCAGCGGTCCAGCCGCTACAAGCGTTTGGCGCGTCCTAGTACAGACCACCAGAGCTGAGCGTGCCGAAACCGGCCTTTGGTCCGACGATGGCTTTCTTGCCGGTCGAGGTAGTGACCTCTTTGGCTGTCTTGCCGCCAATTCCTTCGACCAGAGGCAGATCGGCCCCCATGGCGAAACCACCGTCGAAGGTAATGCCAAAGTTGATGAATTCGCCTTCGCGGAAACACTCGGACACGACATTGTCGCCGCGCGCATCGGAGCTGAGACGAGCGCCTGTGAAACGGTCGATGTTGATGAACTCACAGCCTTCCGGGACGCGGAACTCGCCGCCACCGTATTTCTTGACCGCTTTGGACATAAAGCGCTGGAATACCGGGCCACACATACCGCCACCAGAGGCAGAGCGCCCCATGCTGCGCGGCTGGTCATAACCGATGTAGCAGCCTGCCACGATGTTGGAGGTAAAGCCCACAAACCAAACGTCTTTCGAATCGTTGGTGGTACCGGTCTTACCGGCTGTCGGCACGCTGAGGTTCACGGATTTGCGTGCTGTGCCACGCTCAACAACCCCCGTCATCATCGAGGTTAACTGATATGCCGTGACCGCATCCATCACCCGCTCGCGGTTGGAAATCACCCGAGGCGCCACGCCTGCCGCAAGTGTCAGCAGCTTACAGTCATCACAGACGCGTTTGTCGTGTTTATAGACAGTGCGGCCATACCGGTCCTGCACTCGGTCCACCAGCGTCGGCTCGACCCGCTCACCGCCATTGGCGAACATCGCATAGGCCGCAACCATCTGGTACAGCGTGGTTTCCTGTGATCCCAAAGCGTTAGCCAGCACAGGCGACAGGTTCTCGTACACGCCGAAACGCTCAGCATAGTCGCCAACTACGTTCATACCCACTTCCTGCGCCAGACGAATGGTCATCAGGTTGCGGGATTGTTCGATGCCTGTACGCAGCGGCGTTGGCCCGTAATAGCGGTTGGAGGAGTTCTGCGGACGCCACACACCTTGCGGCGTGTTGATCTCGATCGGGGCGTCAACCACTATGGTGGCCGGCGAATACCCGCTATCCAGAGCGGCAGCAAAAACAAACGGCTTAAAGCTGGAGCCGGGCTGACGCTTGGCCTGAGTGGCGCGGTTAAACACCGATGCCTGATAGCTAAACCCGCCTTGCATGGCGATCACACGGCCTGTGTTAACATCCATCGCGACAAAACCGCCCTGCACTTCGGGCACCTGCCGCAGGGTCCAGTGGATGAAGGAACCGTCATTATCGTTGACCATGCGGCGCACCAACACCACATCGCCCACCGTGACCAGTTCACCGCGTGCGCCTAGTTTACCGTTTGTGTCGCGCTTGCGCGCCCAATTCATGTCCTCTTTCGGAACCCAGTTCCCGCCCTCTTCGTTCTCGATGGATTCGATACCCAGACGCGCACCTTGACCGGCCACTTCAAGCACCACGGCAGGGAACCACTGTGTCTCAAGCATGATGTCACGTGGCACGCGCAGATCGGACAAGGCCGCACGCCATGTCTCGTCATCGACCAAAGCCTCGGATGGCAGGGTCACGCCAGTGCCGCGCCAAACGCCAATGCCACGGTCAAACTGCTCAAGCTGGCGCTGCAAGGCATCCGCCGCGATGGGCTGCATTTCGTTGTCGATGGTCGCGCGAACGGTCAGGCCACCGGTAAAAAACTCGCCCTCGCCGAAGTTCTCAGACAACTGGCGGCGGATTTCATCCGTGAAGTAGTCGCGCGGCGGCAGGTCTTCTTTGAAGCTTTCGAAATCGCCATTCTGGACCGACCGCAGCGGCATATCGCGTTCCTGTAGATAGACAGCTTCGGTGATATAGCCGTTCTCTTTCATCTCGCGCAGAACGAAATTGCGACGTGACAGCAAGCGATCCTTGCGGCGCACAGGGTGAAAGTCTGAAGGCGCTTTGGGCAGGCTGGCCAGCATCGCGGCCTCATGCGGTGCAAGCTCACTCAGGGTTTTGTTGAAATAGGTCTGGGAAGCGGCGGCCACACCATAGGAGTTCTGACCAAGGAAAATCTCGTTGAGATACAGCTCGAGGATTTTCTCTTTGTCCAATGTCTCTTCGAGACGGGCGGCAAGGATGATCTCTTTAATCTTACGCTCGGCACGGCGGTCGCCGGACAGCAGGAAGTTCTTCATCACCTGCTGGGTGATCGTGGAGGCCCCACGAACGTCCTTTCCGCCCGAACGAACCGCATCTACCGCAGCCGCACCAATACCGCGCAGATCATAGCCGTCGTGTTCGTAAAAATTCTTGTCCTCGGCCGAGATAAATGCCTGCTTGATCAGGTCGGGGATCGTGTTTGCGGGCGCAAACAACCGGCGCTCCTGCGCGAATTCGTCGATCAAACGGCCCTGCCCCGAATAAATCCGGCTGATCGTCGGCGGGGTGTAAGACGCAAGGGATTCGTGGCTGGGCAGGTCGCGCCCGTACATCCAAAAAACCGCACCAATCGTCAGCGCCACGATGCCGATCGACATCGTGAGGGTGGTGAAAATGCCACCGAAGAAGGAAAGGATCATCCGAAACACGCGCGACTGCTCCTGTATGGCTGTTTGATTAGCCTCTTCCTATACGCGCAAAGGCCGGGATGGTCAAAAGGCAAGCGCGGGGAATTGGGGCGAAACATCGCCTAATAAATGCAGGCCGAATAAGGCCATACCGTCAGATTATTGACGCACCAAAGCCGCCCGTGCAGCGTCCTGATCACGCCATGCCAAAACCGCCTGAGCCATCCCATGCGCCATGTTTTGACGCCAGACAGGATCGCTGAGATTGGCCAGATCGCGGTCCGAGCTGAGAAAGCCAATTTCGATCAACACAGAGGGGATATCGGCGGATTTGAGAACCGAAAATCCCGCCTCGCGCAGCGGATGGCGGTTCATCGGGCCACCGACCGCCGCCATGCCCTCTGCCAGCGTCATGGCAAGAGCGGCAGACCGCGGTCCGGTTTCCTGACGCGCAAGATCTAGCAACACCTGCGCCACCTGATCATCCGATCCGGTCAGATCGGCCCCCGCGATGATGTCAGACCTGTTATGCCGCGCGGCCAGATGTTCGGTTGCCGCATCGCTCGCCTCATCCGAAAGGGTATAAACCGTTGCCCCCTTGGCGCCGCCCTGACTGAGAATATCGGCATGCAAAGAGATGAACAAATCCCCCTGCGTTTGGTGGGCAATGGCGACACGGGTCTCAAGCGCCACAAACACGTCTGCGTCGCGAGTCAGCACAACTTCGGCACCCGCGCGGCGCAGCGTATCGGCAAGCGTGCGCGCAAAACTCAGCATCAGGTGCTTTTCATTCACCCCGTTCCGCTCCGCTCCGGGGTCGATGCCGCCGTGGCCAGGATCCAGGACAACGGTAAAGCGGTCCGCACCGGGACGCGGCGGAGGTGGCGCGCGCAGAAATGCCGGCGTCCAGTTGGGATCGATGGGCGCGCCGGAGCTTGCGGCGAAAACCTCAGGTTCCACTGTTTTCAAAGTGATTTCTAGCGTTGCGCGGCCACTGCTGGGATCAACCGGCATGCCGATCTGCTGCGGCAGCATCGGTTCTGCCAGATCTGCCACCAGTCGCGACCAGCCGGGCTGGAACGCGCCAAACCGCACAGCACTGATGCGTCCGGTGCCCTCCAGCAGGCTGTCACTGCGCAGACCATCGAAATCAACCTCGCGAAAATCCACTACCAGCCGCGCAGGATCGTCGAGGGTAAAAACCCGAAACGGCACACCTTGGGACAACCGCAGGGTTAGTTCGGTGCGACCCCACCAGCCATCTGCTATGCCGCTGGCGTTCTCATCGACCCGCGCAAACGCGTTCAAACCTTGCGCCATCACCTGAGGAGACAACCACAACGCACAGAAAAGGCTTAGTAAAGTTCGCATCATCACCGCTCCGGTCACCGATTTTTTATGTGGCCCTTTTGCCGGAGCTTATCATTCAAAGCGGGGGGCGGTCCAGCGCTTCAACGGGCCTTCATAAAGGCCGCGAGGCGCACCAACCCTTCGCGGATGTCTTCGCTGCTGCGCGCGTAGGAAAAGCGCAACGTCGTGTGACCACGCAAAGGATCGAAATCCAACCCAGGCGTGACCGCAACGCCCGCGTTCTCAAGTATCTCTGCCGCCAGCGCACGGCTGTCGTTGGTGATCTCGCTCACGTCCGCATAGACGTAAAACGCCCCATCCGGCGGCGCGATCCGGTCAAACCCAGCGCGCGGCAACCCATCCAGCATCAGCGCACGGTTGGCACGGTAGACCTGAATATTCGCCTGTAACTCATCCTCGCAATCCATCGCCGCCAATGCCGCAACCTGAGAGGCATGAGGCGCGCAGATGAACATGTTTTGCGCGATCCGCTCAACCACACGCACCTGATCTTCGGGCACCACCATCCAGCCCACACGCCATCCAGTCATGGAGAAATACTTGGAAAAGCTATTAATCACATAGGTTTCGTCGGTGATCTCCAGCGCGGTCACGGCCTTCTTGTCGTATTCGATACCGTGGTAGATCTCATCCGAGATAAAGGACGCGCCGCTTTCACGGCACGCATCGATCAGCGCGGACATGGCGCTGTGATCCAGCATTGTGCCGGTCGGGTTCGCCGGAGAGGCCACCAGAAGGCCGCGCAGGTCCAGACCGGCAAAGTCTGACGGCACAGGCTGATAGCGGTTTCCCGGCGCTGCGGGCAAATCCACTGGCTGCATGCCAAGCGCACCAAGGATTTGGCGATAGCTTGGATATCCCGGTGCGCCGACGCCCACTCGGTCCCCGCTGTCAAAAAGCGCGGTGAAAGCAAGGATGAAGCCCCCCGAGGAACCGGAGGTAATCACAACGCGGTTGGGATCCAGATCGACGTTATACCATTCGCCATACATGCGTGCGACACGTGCGCGCAGGGCGGGTAGCCCCAAGGCCACTGTATAGCCTAACGGCCCGTCCTCCATTGCGCGGCTCAATGCAGCCGCAGCGCCTTTGGGCGCACCAGTGCCGGGCTGTCCGACCTCCATATGGATAATATGGCGGCCCGCAGCCTCTGCCGCGGCGGCGGCCTGCATAACGTCCATCACAATAAAGGGATCAACCTCGGATCGGCTTGAATTTCGCATATCGGCGCTCCTACACTGGGTGCATGCGCTTTGACCTCAACCGCCTTGTCCCGTCAATAGCAGCGATGCTCTTCGTTGCGCTGTTCGCCTTGCCCGCGCAGGCTGTTGGCCTGCTGCGCGATGCCGATATGGAGCATGCCTTAAAGCAGATCGCGGCCCCTATTCTGCGGTCTGCAGAACTGAACCCCGACAGGGTGAAAATTCTGGTTGTGAACGATAGTACCCTCAACGCTTTTGTGGTCAGCAATGACGCGATCTTCATCCACTACGGGCTCATCAACAAACTCGACACTGCGGCCATGCTGCAAGGCATCATCGCCCATGAGGCCGCCCATATCGCCAATGGCCACATCGCGCGCCGCCTTGGCAATCTGGCCAATTCGCGCACCATCACTGGTTTGGGCCTTGCACTGGCTGCCGCAGCTGCGGCCTCTGGCAACGGGGCCGCTGCATCTGGCATCGCGATCGGCACCTCGACATCCGCCAAGCGGGCGTTTTTGTCCCACACCCGCGCCGAGGAAGCCTCGGCCGACCAATCAGGCATTCGTTATATGAAAGCAGCCGGCGCGTCCCCGCAGGGCCTGCTGGATGCGCTTAATATCTTTGCGGGTCAGGAAAGTTTGGGCGTGGGCCGGCAAGACCCCTACATGCGTTCTCACCCACTGAGCCGAGACCGTGTGCGCGCTGTGGCAGGGTATGTGGCCAGTTACGGCACCCTGCCCGCCAATCCGTCGGCTGATTACTGGTTTGCGCGCCTGCAAGGCAAGATCACCGCATATACGCGCGCGCCAAGCTGGACCCTGCGCAGGCTTGGCTCCGAACGCTATGCGGATGTGCGCGGCCTGCGTGAGGCGATTGCAGAGCACCGGAATTCCCGCACTAAAAAAGCACTCGCCGCTATCGACAGTGCCATCGCCGCGCGGCCCAAAGACCCATTCCTGCGTGACCAAAAAGGCCAAATCCTGCTGGAAACACGCAACTTTGCCGCAGCGGCCAATACCTATGCTAGCGCAGTGCAGCGCGCGCCTAATGATCCGCTGGTTCTGTCAGGCTATGGCCGTGCATTGCTGGCCGCGGGCCAGACCAAGCAAGCCTTAGCCGCGCTTGAAAAATCGCGCCGTCAGGATTACCGCGATGGATCAATGCTCCGCGATCTCGCCACTGCCTATGCCAAGACCGGACAGACCGGTATGGCCGCGCTTGTCACAGCTGAGCGCTACGCGCTGTCTGGACGGCAGAAAGATGCGGGAATACATGCCAAACGCGCCTCTGGCCTGCTGGGTGAGGGCTCCGGCCCTTGGCAGCGGGCGCAAGATGTGTTGATTGCCTCCCAACGTGCAGCAAAACGAAAGTGAACCAAGCTATGAAACGCCTTATCGCCACCACCGCCCTTTTGGGCAGCCTCTCAACAGGCGCATTTGCTGCCGACCTCAAAGAAATGACAGACGCCGAGCGGGCGTTGTTCCGTGCCGAAGTTCGTTCCTATCTGATGGAGAACCCCGAAGTCATCATGCAAGCCGTCGAGGTTTTGCAACAGCGTGAACAGCAGCAACAAGAGCGCGTCGACTTTGATCTGGTCACCGACAACGCTGACGCGATCTTTAACGACGGCTACTCTTATGTTGGCGGCAACCCAGACGGCGATATCGTTCTAGTCGAATTCCTTGATTACCGCTGCGGCTATTGCAAAAAGGCCCACAGCGAAGTGGCCGAACTGCTTGAGACCGATGGCAACATCAAATTGATTGTGAAAGAACTGCCAATTCTGGGCGATGCCTCTGTGCTTGCCTCGCGCTTTGCCGTCGCTGTTAAGCAAGTGGCTGGCGACGAAAGCTACAAGGCTGTCGGTGACGCGCTGATGAGCTTTAAGGGAGATATCACTTTGCCCTCCCTACAACGTCTGGGCAAGACATTCGGGCTTGATATGGAAGCAATCGAAGCGCGGATGAACAGTGATGAAGTCACCGCCGAGATTTCAACGACTCGCGCGCTGGCCAGTGTGCTGGCAATCTCGGGCACGCCAACCTTCGTGATGCAGGACGAAATGCTGCGCGGCTACCTGCCGCTGGAGCAGATGCAAGCGATTGTGGCAGACAAACGCGGCTAATCTACAAACGGGCCGCTGTCGCCACCGCGCTGCAGCGGCCCATCTACAGGCTGTCAGATCACCCCGATAAACCGCTCTGGCAATTGATACTGCGTGTCAAATTCAGGCCGATTGAATTCATAAAAACCGGTATCACCCCGGGCCTTGAACGAGCGCTGCATCCGCTTGCGGATAAAGCCCAGATCAAAGCCATCTTCTAGCTTCAGCTCTGCGAACCCTTCAAAAACCTCGCGGTCCTCGCCGCGTGCGGACCCGAACCAATGGCGGCCGATTGAGGTGCCTTTGATGTCATCGCCCATCTGTTCCGTCACCGAATTACGACGATCCATCGCGCCACTGTATTGCGCAAAATCACAAAACTTGAGGTGAAACAGGTATAGGTCTTCGGGCGTGTGCAGCTTGGGGTATTGTGAGAAATGCCCGCCGCGCGAAATTTTCGCCACTGCGGAAACGATGCAGGGTTTGGAGTAATGCGGCGCAGGGCGCACGTAACGGCGTGGGCCGATAATGTTATCTTCGATCGCGTCAGACTCAAGATCGACACGGTGGATTACTTCCAACCCCAATGGCGTCAGCACACGCTTTTCCGGTGCAGCCTCAAGATACTCCAGCAGGTTCATCCCCTTGTCGGGATCCACCACCACCAGTTCATCCACATCGCCGACCACCACATGGCGGTAGTACTTGCGCAGGCCGCCAACCAGATTGTTCAGCAACCCCCAACGTTTGACATCGAAATTCTTGTGCGGATCACCGGGGATGCCGATGATGTTGCACCCTGCCGCCAATTCGGCCACTTCCGCGCCATAGCCGTGGTTGATGACATAGCAATTCTGACGGCCCAATGTGTCGCCGTAGTGCTTCAGCCACGCCTTTAGAAAAAACGCATCGTCGCGCACCATTGTGACTGCCGCTGCTGTTTGCATGCCTCTTCCTTCTTTTCTTTCCCCGCCGGAGCCTACACACTGCGGGTTGCACCAGCACTAAGCCGCGAGAGACTTAAAATGACAATGGCCGACGCCCCTGATCCGTCCGGATTTAACGACTTTTGTGCGCAAATAGCACCGGATATGGCGCAGACTGGCTGGCATTTTCACAAGGCCACCGACGGCCCCTTCGACCGTTTTCAGGTTCTGGGGGAGCGCGGCTGCGGCACCAATATCATCCGCAAGACGGTACAAGATGCCTTGACGATCAAGCGGACCGAAGCACTGGGCTGGAAACACGCGGTGCCGGCCATGATCGCCCTGCCACCCAGCTTTCTGACCATCTGCGCCGTCCGCGCCCCGCATAAATGGGCACATTCGCTGTATAAGCGCCCGTGGCACGCAACGGAAGAAGTTCAATCACGCGGCTTTGCCGACTTCCTGCGCGCGTCATGGGAATCTTACGTCGACAAGCTGGGGCATTTTGACGGCATCGCCCCGCGCCTGCATCCTCTGGGTCATGAGCTGCAATGGGACCGTCACCCGATCACCGGCGCGCGTTACGAGAACATATTTGCCATGCGCAACCTAAAGCACCGCGCCCTGCTGTCCCTGCCCGCACGCGGCGGCTCTGTTGTCTACGTCTCGCTTGATGCGTTCCACGCGGACCCGCAGACCTTCCTGAATGATCTCTCCGCTCACTTCGGGCTTGGCTTCACCGCACAGGGCTACGCGCCTGTAGAGCGGCGCATGGGCAATCGCTGGACACCGGAGGTGCCAGACCGCGCGCCAGCACCGGATGTTTGGACTGCGGAAGATATTTCGTGGATGAACAGCCAGCTTGATCCGCAGATCGAAGCGACATTGGGTTTTGTCCCCACCGCAACCTAAGGCCCCACCCTAAAACCAAAAAAGGTCTCCCTAGGGAGACCTTTTTCAAAGCAGCGGTGGCGCGGTTGACGGGGCTCGAACCCGCGACCCCCGGCGTGACAGGCCGGTACTCTAACCATCTGAGCTACAACCGCCCGCTGCGTCTCCTTGGCATATGCTGTCAGAGCGTTTGAGCGGAATATTCCAAGGGCCGTTAGGCGTCAAGCACTTATCTTGCCAATAAATGATTTCTTTGTCCGATTTAAGGTATGGCAGAGTCACGCGGGCTATAAATTGACACCCCAGCCAGCTAACGTTTCATCACCAGATCATAACAATGAATCTGTGCAAACGATCACATCCACCGTTCTTTAACTTGGGTCCTGACAAAGCACAGTTGCTGGAAAATGTCCTTTCTGCCCGCCCAATCTCAGCTTTTGGGGCATGGGCATTCGGCTCATCGATGCGCTTCAGAACAAATACCAACAGCCTCGAACCTCAGCCTATCGCTCATACCCCATACGTCGCATCGCCTCGCCATGACGCTCCCAGAAATCATCTCCGACGACGGCTTCCATGTTGGCCGCTCTTAAAGTGGTATTGCCATGACTTGCCAGCTTAGGCCTTAGGCCATGCATCTGTTCTACCGTCGCGGTAAAGTCGCCAGTCCGTGACACCCCGAGGAATGCGCCAATCTGATCGAGGATTTGGTCGTCAGGCTTGCGCAAGTCCTCGAACTGCAACACAAGCTTGGGGCCGTTATAATCTAGCCAACCCAGGACATGTTTGGACCAGTTCCAGTGGCGATGCGCGACAGCTTGTTCCAGCGCCAGCGGCTGACCCGCCAATTTCTCTCGGAACTGGCTGAACGAGTCGTAAGCCGCACGGCCATCGCGCACGATGACCAATGAAGGCCCTTGCGTATCTGCTTTCGCAAATTCATGGGTTTTCTCGACCGCAGGTAGTCCCCGCGCTGCAGCTGATGCGCTGTAAGCCTTCCAATCGCCAAACCGGTCCGAGACGCGCCCAAAATACGATTCCATCTCGGTCGAACGAGCGCCCGCGCCGCCATCCCTAGGAACCCAAGTTGTAAGACCGAAACACTGCCAAAGGATCGTCTGCGTCAGTGCACTGCCCGACCGCGGAAATGAAACCAGTTTGAAATGCATATGTCTTCCCAAATTGCTTAAGGCTGCTAAAGCATACTTGTCCTCTGGGGGACACGTAGGTGTCAATGCTGCCCAACGCGATAGCTCGCAGGTAGACGGTGCGCCCTCTCGCCTGCCCGACCGATTGACCGCAGCGAATCCCGTTCAGTCTTGCAGATCGGATCGTTTCATTATGCATCTCAAACAAGTCGAGCATTCATCAAAAAGATAAGGCACAACCACTGCGGGCAAAAGAACCTCTAATGGACAAAAGCTATCTAGTGATATGGAAAAGTGGCGCGGTTGACGGGGCTCGAACCCGCGACCCCCGGCGTGACAGGCCGGTACTCTAACCAGCTGAGCTACAACCGCGCATAATGGTGGGTCGTGAGAGACTCGAACTCCCGACATCTTCGGTGTAAACGAAGCGCTCTACCAACTGAGCTAACGACCCGTGATCGGGGGTTTAGACAAACAATTCAGTCATGGCAAGCCTCAATCGAGACGTTTTTGCACACTATTGAAAACATGATAAATCACCCCCTGCCCGCCACCCATATTTGCGATAGCTGCCCGGCCTTTTCCCGTAGCAATTGCACGGATCATGCGCGACGTGATCCCATGGGTCACAAGCACTGATGGCACCGTGAGAGAAGCCAGAAACAAGGCGCAGCGCGTCTCTAGCGCGGCAAAACCTTCACCCTGCGGGGCATCTTCGTAGAAGTCTAACGATTCCCCCGCCCGCGCATCTATGAAGCCTTGCGCCTCAAGGTCCGACTTTAGTCTTCCGGCCCAGTCGCCCATGCCGATTTCGTGCAGCCGCGAGTCGGTGTGCACCTCATCGACCTGTCGCGCCAAAGCGATTGCCGCCGTCTCTACGGCGCGGCCTTGCGGACTGCTAAGGATATTAAAGCCTGTCAGATCAATTCCAGCCAGAATCTCCGCCTGCCGAGCGGCCTGCTGCCGCCCCCGCGCATTGAGTGGCGAATTGAACTTTCCCTGAAGCCGCCCTTGGGCGTTCCATTCTGTCTCTCCGTGCCTCAGCACGTAAAGTTCTGGATGAGGTATCACCGTCAAGGCCCTGTAATTAAATATAATATATAGATCATCTAACTTCGCATAGGTCCAGCACACGAACCTCTTTGCGATATTGAAATGGTGATGGTGGGTGATAAGAGATTTGAAATTTGTGTAACCCCAACAAATTCAATGACTTAAGAGATGTTTTGTAGCCGTGTAACTGACCTCTCTTTGGACCAAGTGACGTAGCATCAACTTAAAGTCCAACGGTTGAAATTGCCTCTGTTACGGTAACGATGCCCCGGAAAAATGCAACTATAGCCAAGACCGCCGCCGCGAAAGCCAGATAGTGGCATGCTATCCTTATGTAACCCAGCCATGCCGCTGCTTTGCTATCGACGACATATGGATGCTCCCAAGTGAATTTGACAGAATTTGTGATATCAGCGTCCAACCAGTTTACGATATAAGCTAACAATGCAGCGATGGCTGCACAGCCAACGCCAAAGGCGAATGAGAAGATCGGGATCACTAACTCATCAATCTTGACGGTATTTCCTACGTCAGATGACTCAATCGCACCTACAAAGGCGAGAAGTGCGATCACGGCACCACCATTAATAAGCAATAACGCTCATATGGCGTTATTCGCGGAATCCACAGCCGCACTTCGGCAAAGGTTGCTCATTTGACGGTTCAGATCATGTGCGCGCTTAGCGTGTTCCATCTCTTCTATTCGCGCCATCCGCTGATCCTCTTCCATCTGCCGCGCGACATGAAACGACGCCAAAAGTCTTTCCTGTTCTTTATCGTCCATTTCGCACCCTTTTTCACATAAGAGACCAGCTTAGATGCCGGATGCCCAGTCGGCAAACATAATCCCGCCAGATCACCGGTCTGGCGGGTGTATGGTCGAGGTCGAGGTCAAGGTCGAGGATGATCAGGCGCGTGTCAGCTTGGCGCGGGCCTTCTCATTCATGGCGAGTGTCTGGCGATACCGCTTTGCCGCTTTCATGTCTGCCGATGTGACGGCGATCTGATCTACGGCATCGGGATGGATAGAGGCTGGCCACACACCACCGATCTCGCCTAGCACTTCGGTGATCCGGTCACGTAAGGGCTGCTGGTGCGCAGGGTCGCGGTCGAGCGCTGTCAGCGCGTCGAGCAGGGCGTTGTAGTCGGTGTCAGGCAGGTAGGTGTCAGGTGTGGGCATAGTCAGCACTCCATTGGGGTTCGTCGCACCTCTAGAATCGCTTATCCACGGAATCTTAGCAATACAAAAATTATGGTTAAGTCACTGTATTTAAATAAGTAAATGTTAATTTAAGCTAGGCCTGTGGCGGCTTCTTCGTCTTGGACATTCTTGCTCTGAGCGCAAACCCCATAATCGCACTTTCCGATACTCTTGCTTTAAGGCCAATCTTGTTATTCTTGGCGAGGAGAGCCATCGTGGGTAGCGGTTTACGAACAATTGCGCCGCCGCCCCTACCAAGTTCGCTTAAGCCCATACCGATGACGCCGCTGCCTTTATGGCGTTTGGAAAGAGATGCAAAACTACCTTTGCCTTTACCCATCAATCTTCTCCTAAATAACCTACTCTTCGCGTTGAATATCAAGGTGATTGCTCACGAAAGAAACTTTCAATCTGCACTCTCTGAAGCTGTTAACTATTGCGCGCAAGAATACGATTGACCGTGGTGTCAGACACAGCCGAAACCGATCAAATCTGACGTCTTCGACATTATGGACAGGCATATTCCGGTCGGTCAAATGCGGCTGTTCTAGGTCTTTATCATTGTCGCTATTCTGTTTCTTAGCAATAGGCAAAACGCAGGTAGCCGATAGTTTCGAAATAGGTAGTTTCTGAATTAGGTCAGCCCATGCAACGTGTTGACGGCTTGCTATCGCCTAGCGTTGCATGGGCTGACTCGAGTGCAGGGTGACCCGCCCTATGTGTTATAGTATAACGCATAGGGCTTAGGCGTGCCTCAACTATTTTCGATCTGGTCGCGGATTGTTGTGCCAGCCGTTGCGGAGCGCAGATGTTTGGCTAGCATTTCACTGGCTTGAAGTGGTCCTGCTTTTTAGGACAGTTTTGCGGCTTGGCTAAGATGCATC
>NZ_JBALVJ010000077.1:0-14656 GCF_036961165.1 Sulfitobacter sp.
TTCTCAGTGACAATTTATGGGGCTACCGGGTCAGCTCTCAGTGACATTCAACAGTGCTGGTCATGCCTCGACTGCGCTAAGTACAAACAGTAGGCACATGGCAGCACGTGCCATTTCCAAACAATGCGATAGCAATCGTTTTTGCACCTCCCACTAAAGGTGCGTGGCAATAAAACTGCCATAAGCCTGTTCGTATTGCCCGTGCGTAACAGCCTTTCACCCAAAGCCGCAACCAGAGCATGACTGATGATACGTATCATCCAAAAAGATTTAGGGGTGTCCGCTCATTGTGTTTGTGAGCTCTGGCTTGCAAATAGAAGGCCTATAAATCCGAGCGTTCTGAGACAAGTTTACTGAGAAATACAGCCTTCGGGTATTGCCTTTTGCTCGTATGACCACTGGCCAAAAAAGGCCAAAAAAATTTCAGACTGGTCCGGTTATTCCAGCCCTCGTTCACACGAGATTTAGTTGCGCTTTTAAGCGCGAACCCGCGGCACCACCCTCGCAACAGGATGGTGCCCTCTTTCGCTAATTGCGTGTCAAGGCATCGTCCACCATGGAAAGAACCAGCAATGGACAAAAAATCTCTGATCCTTACTCAAATTTTCATGACGTTTCTGATGGCAGTGTCGATGTCCGGAATTATGTCATTTATCTCCCTTGGGCCAACCGCACTCTGGCTTTCGGTCTGGCCAAAATCAGCCCTTATCGCATGGCCATTCGCTTTTGCGCTTGGGGCTATCGCCTTCTCAGTCTCGTTGCGGATCGCGATCTGGTTAACAAAGCCCGCGAAAGCCACTGACGCCGATTGAATCAGGCCAGATAGCGTGGTGGGGCATTTCCTCACCTTGCTATCCCACAATTTGTGTCGAAACGGACGCTCACATCAACCGTTTAGCGGATCAACACAATATGCGGGCGCCCCCAAAGATTTTGGTCGTCTGGTGGCCGAAGACGTCTAAACCAGCAGTCATTTATGCATATTAAAATGCTATCCTTCGAAAAAAGAGCGTTTGAGAATATCATAGCCCTGTTGTAGGGCGCCCTTGTCAGCGCATGAAGAACCCTCTGCCCCACAGACGAAACTGCCGAAATGATCAGCGTTTCAGGCCAGCAAAAATAATCTGGATCATGCACAAGCGACAGGCCCGGAGTGGACGCACACCATCGTTCGAAAATCGGTGCAGCGTCTACCGCTTAAGCTTTTGCCATATGTGTCCGAGCAGGAGGAGACGCCCGTTGTAAGCGAGCCTGAACATCCGCCGCCAATGCGTCGAGCATGCCAATCTTCAATCAGAGCAAATAGATTGGCAGCGATGGTGACGCACGGCAACCGGACGGCTAGACCCTTCGCGGCAGCGCAGCATTCAAGGTTTCGAAGATAGCGCCCCTTATGGGCCTTCGATCCAAGCACGATCGAGCGCAACAGCACACATCTGCAAGGTCGCAAGACAATGATCGAACTCTTGACGCTCATCAAAGGCTGTCACCGGACCTGAGATGCCGATAACTGTTTTTGTCTCCCCCAAGCGTCCTATGGGAACAGCCAGCCCTGAAACCCCTGCCTCGAATTCCGACGTAACAAGGGAAAACCCCTGATCCCTTGCCGCCTGAACCTCCTGTTTTATGACCACAGGGTTTGTGACGGTTTGTGGGGTATATTGCACCGGAGAGGTTTCATTGATCAGCGCGCGCCTAAACGTTTCATTCTGCGTCGCCAGCAACATACGACCAATGGCAGTGTGCAAAAGTGGCAGACGGCTGCCCACTGTAAACCCGAACGAGACCGTCGATCCCGTTATGTTTGATCGTGCAAGATAGATCGCTTCTGCCTCAGACACCGTCGCCAAAGAGATTTCTTTACCCAACTGTCCCGAGTATTCGTTCAGAATGGGCTGTACGGTGGCGCCGATGCCGCGACCCCGCAAATACTGACTGGCCAGCGTTAGTATCTTCGGCGTGAGGGCAAAGGATTTGTCCGTTTTTGTAAGCAAACCCTCATCAACAAGAGTAATCACGAGGCGCCGGACCGTTGCGCGATCATAGCCGGTCCTGTTGCCAATTTCGGGCAGGGTCAAATAGGCGGAGCCGTCATCGAACGCGGCAAGCACCTTCAACCCTTTCGCAAAGGTCGTCGATATATCACGACTGGAGTACCAAGGATCGCGGTTGTCTGTGGTCAAGGAACGTTCCTGTCAAACGGTTCAGTAGTTTTGGGTGGTGATGCAGCCAAGGCTTGCGTGACACGCTGACCTTGCATACGCTTCTATATATGTCAACAAATGTGCGTTATATGAACATTTTGACCCGGCGAAAGTCCAGTCTAAAGAATTCCGAGGGAGACCACCCAGATGATCAGTCAAGAGTTGAACAACCAGTTGACCCGCACCGGACCGGATAGTGATGCGGGCGCTGTGATGCGCCACTATTGGCAACCTGCGGCTTTGACTGACGAGCTTGAAGGCAACCGCCCTGTCGTGCCTGTCAAACTATTGGGCGAAGACTTGGTGCTGTTTCGTGACAGCGACGGAGAGCTGGGGCTGATCGGGCGCGCCTGCCCGCACCGCGGTGCGGATCTGTGTTACGGCAGGCTTGAGGATAACGGATTGCGGTGCCCCTTCCACGGCTGGCATTTCAACCGTGACGGCCAATGTGTCGAACAACCCGGAGAGCCGGAAGGCTCCCGCATGCATGAGCAAATCCAGAACATCTCTTATCCTGTGATTGAAAAGAACGGCATTATCTTTGCCTACATGGGGCCGGGTGAGCCGCCCGAGTTCCCGAATTTTGACTGCTTCCGCGCGCCTGAAAGCCATGTGTTCGCGTTCAAAGGCTTGTGGCAGTGCAACTGGCTGCAAGCGATGGAAGTAGGCATTGATCCTGCACACGCCTCCTTCCTGCACCGGTTTCTGCAAGATGAGGACCCGGCAGACAGCTACGGCAAACAATTCCGCGACAAGGCTGCGGATACCGACATTCCCATGACCAAACTACTGCGTGACTATACCCGCCCCGACATAACTGTTGAGGAAACCGACTACGGGATGCGGATCATTGCCCTGCGTCATCTGGACAATGGCAAAACCCACGTCCGCATCACCAACCAAATTTTTCCCGAAGCAATCTCGATCCCCATGAGCCGCGAGATGATCATCACGCAGTGGCATGTGCCGATTGACGACGAAAACTGCTATTGGTATTCGATGTTCACCAGCTTCGATAAACCCGTCGACAAGGAAAAGATGCGCTCCCAACGGCTCAAGGAGCACCGCCTGCCCGACTATGCCCCGCTCAAGAAAAAGGCCAACAACTATGGCTTTGACCCCGATGAACAGCAGCGCGAGACCTACACAGGTATGGGCCTTGATATTAACGTGCATGACCAATGGGCGGTGGAAAGCCCCGGTGCTATTTTTGACCGTACTAAGGAGCATTTGGGCAAGACAGATGTGGCAATTATCAAATACCGTCGCATGATGCGCGCAGCAATTACCAGCCTCAAAGATGGCTCGAAAGAAGCGATGCCGATGGTGTCTGGCGTCGATGTGAAAACGATCTATGGTCCAATATCCAATGATACGATCGGGGATAGGGATGCGTGGCACGAGGCATTTGAAGCAAGTGATCGCGCGCGCCGGACGGGCTGCACCGATTGGGACGCAAAGGTACAAGAGGCGTATCGTAGATGACTAATCTCAAAACGCGGATTGAGGCGGGCGCTTTGGCACGTGCAGGGCTTTTAGATGCCGCTGCGATTGAAGCGGCGGCTGCCCTGCTCAAACGTGTGGCAGATAGCGACCTTGAGACAGTGCGTGTTTTGTTCGCAGACCAGCACGGCGTGCTGCGCGGCAAGACCATCGTAGCATGCGCGCTGCCGTCCGTCTTCACAAGTGGCCTCGCTGCTCCCTCGACACTGCTGCTCAAAGACACCTCACACCGCACGGTTTTCCCGATCTGGTCTGATGATGTCGGCGTGGCAGGCGGCATGGGCGGCGCGGGGGATATTCTGATGTTGCCAGACCCCGCCACATTTCGTGTGCTGCCGTGGTCGCCTCACTCTGCATGGATATTCTGCGATCCGCGCTTCAAATCGGGGGCAGTGGTCCCCTTTTCACCCCGCGATATGCTCAAAGCGGCAGTGGATAAACTTGCTGCCCATAACCTTGATCTGATCGTGGGCCTTGAGGTTGAATTTCATGTGTTCGAACGTGTCGATGCAAAACTGGATCATGCCGACGCAACTATGCCCGGCCAACCTACCCAAACTCGAAATCTAGCCCAAGGCTATCAATTCCTGACAGAAACCCGCTACGGCGAGCTTGAACCGGTCATGGATGTTCTGCGCCGTCATTGTCAGGCAATGGATCTACCTGTCCGCTCAATGGAAGTTGAGATGGGGCCAAGCCAGTTCGAGTTCACCTTTGATCCCAGTGATCCGCTGACCCATGCCGACAATATGATGATGTTCCGCGCGCTTGTGAAAGAAGTCTGCGCCGCGCGCGGCCTACACGCGACGTTCATGTCCCGCCCGGGCGTCGAGAATGCGGCCGCCAGTGGCTGGCACTTGCATCAATCCCTGGTGGACCGGACAACCGGACAAAACGCAATGATGCCATTACAGGACGGGACCATCAGCGACGTGGCAAATGGCTGGATCGCAGGGCTGCTGACCCACGCGGCCGAAAGCTGCCTCATGACCACGCCAACCGTTAACGGATATAAGCGCTATCGCCCGCACCAGTTGGCCCCCGACAGCATTCAGTGGGGCCGCGACAATCGTGGCACAATGGTCCGTGGCTTGATGGTAGCCGATGATCCTGCCTCACGCATAGAGAACCGCGTCGCTGAGACGGCCGCCAACCCCTATTACTTTTTCACCAGCCAAATCCTGTCCGGTCTTGACGGGATCCTGAAAGGCGCGAAAGCCCCCGACCCTGTCGAAACGCCCTACGACAACGGCTCACCCCGCCTTCCCGCAAATTTGCTGGACGCGATACGCCTCATGGACGGATCAGAATTCTACCGCGCCGCTTTGGGCGATGCGTTTGTGGATTATATCACAACGATCCGTCAGGCCGAGTGGGATCGCTATCATCTGGCCGTGTCACAGTGGGAACAAGCCGAATACTTCGGTTTGTATTGAGCAAAAAAGAAGCCCTCCGGTGTTCGAAGGGCTTCTTTAGTTTTACTCTGCAGCCTCCAGATAGTCATCCATCGGCGGGCACGTACAACTTAGGTTGCGGTCACCCCAGACGTTGTCCACGCGGTTCACCGGCGGCCAGTATTTATCTACGCGGAACGCGCCCGGAGGGAAGCAGCCCTGTTCACGGGTATAGGGGCGGTCCCAATCTTTCACGAGGTCTTCCATCGTGTGCGGCGCGTTCTTGAGCGGGTTGTTTTCGGGATCAATCGTTCCCGCCTCGATTTCGGCGATCTCGGCACGGATGGCGATCATTGCATCACAGAACCGGTCAAGCTCGGCTTTGGTCTCGGATTCTGTCGGCTCGATCATCAACGTGCCAGCAACAGGCCAGCTCATCGTGGGCGCGTGAAAGCCGCAATCCATCAAACGCTTGGCGATGTCGTCAACCGTCACATGGGCACTGTCAGCGAAGGGACGCGTATCGATGATACACTCATGTGCGATGCGCCCTGTCGGCCCTTTGTAAAGCACCTCGAACGAGCCTTCCAACCGCTTGGCGATGTAGTTGGCATTGAGGATCGCCACACGCGTCGCCTGGGTCAGGCCGTCCCCGCCCATCATCAAACAATACGCCCATGAGATTGGCAGCAAGGATGGTGAACCGAAAGGCGCTGCAGAAACTGCGCCTTCACCAGAAGTCGGATCACCTGGCAGATGGACAATCAGATGCTCCTTAACCCCGATAGGCCCCATGCCGGGACCACCACCGCCGTGGGGAATGCAGAACGTCTTGTGCAGGTTGAGGTGACTTACGTCACCCCCCAAATCACCGGGACGCGACAGTCCGACCATCGCGTTCATATTCGCGCCGTCGATATAGACCTGCCCGCCATTCGCATGCACGATATCACAGACGTCGATGACAGTTTCTTCGAACACGCCGTGGGTCGAAGGATAGGTGATCATACAGGCCGCAAGGTTGTCGGCATGCTCTGCAACCTTTGCGTTGAAATCTTCCAGATCAATATCGCCATTGGCCGCCGATTTGATCGGCACCACTTTCCACCCAACCATCTGGGCAGACGCGGGATTGGTCCCATGCGCAGACATCGGGATGAGGCAGATGTTCCGGTACCCCTGCCCGTTTGCACGGTGGTAGCCTGCAATCGTCAGCAGCCCCGCATATTCACCCTGCGCGCCAGAGTTCGGTTGCATCGAGATAGCGTCATAGCCCGTCACATCACACAGCTTGGCCGACAGATCATCGATCATCTCGATATATCCTTCAGCCTGATCCGCAGGGATATACGGGTGCAGCAGAGCGAACTCATCCCAGCTTACCGGCATCATTTCCGCTGCCGAGTTCAGCTTCATTGTACACGATCCCAGCGGGATCATCGCACGGTCCAGCGCCAGATCACGGTCAGCCAAGCGGCGCATATAGCGCATCATTTCCGTCTCGGCGCGGTTCATGTGGAACACCGGATGGGTAAGATATTCGGACGTGCGGATCAGCTTGTCCGGCATGTGGTAATGCGGAGTGTAATCCTTGTCCTCGCGTTCGATCCCGAAGGCACGCCAGACGGCCTCGATGGTGCTCGACCGGGTGCGTTCATCCAGCGTGATGCCGACCTGAGAGCTGCCTACCTTGCGCAGGTTGATCCCCTCATCCACAGCCGATTTCATGACCGCCGATTGCAGTGGCCCCACCTCAACCGTCAGAGTGTCGAAGAATGCTGCTGGGCGCACGTCAAAACCAGCCCCATTCAGCCCTTCGGCCAAGCGCGCGGTTTTCCGGTGGATGCGCTGGGCAATCGCCTTCAACCCTTCAGGACCGTGGAACACCGCGTAGAAGCCCGCCATCACAGCCAAAAGCGCTTGTGCGGTACAAACGTTCGAGTTTGCCTTCTCACGACGGATATGCTGCTCGCGGGTTTGCAAGGACAGACGGTAGGCACGGTTGCCTTGGCTGTCGATGGAAACACCCACGATCCGGCCCGGCATAGAGCGGGCATAGCCTGTCTTCGTCGCCATATAGGCGGCGTGCGGGCCACCGTAGCCCACGGGCACACCGAAGCGCTGCGTAGACCCGACGGCAATATCCGCCCCCATCGCCCCCGGTTCTTTGAGCAAGGTCAGCGAGAGCGGATCAGCAGCGATGACGCCAATCGCCTTGTTCTCGTGCAACGCTGCGATCTCGTCCGTGAAGTCACGAAGGTGACCAAACGTGCCCGGGAATTGGAAGATCGCGCCGAAGACAGCAGACGCATCCATGTCATCAGGGTTGCCCACGATCACTTCGATGCCCAGCGGAGCGGCCCGCGTCTTCATCACATTGATGTTTTGCGGATGACAGTTCTCGTCAACGAAGAAACCCATCGCTTTTGTCTTGGCCACACGCTTGGCCATGGTCATCGCTTCGGCACAGGCCGTCGCTTCATCCAGTAGCGACGCGTTGGCGATATCAAGCCCTGTCAGGTCTGACACCATCGTCTGGAAATTGAGCAAAGCCTCAAGCCGGCCCTGCGAAATCTCTGGCTGATAAGGCGTGTAAGCTGTGTACCAAGCTGGGTTTTCAAAGATGTTGCGTTGGATTGCAGGCGGCGTGACCGTGCCGTGATAGCCCTGCCCGATCAGCGAGGTCAGCACCATATTCTTACCTGCGGTGATCTTCATGTGCCGCAGCAATTCCTGCTCCGACAGGGGCCTGCCGAAATCAAGCGGCTCCGCCTGCCGGATTTTCGCGGGCAGCGTGTCGTCGATAAGCGCATCAAGGTCTTTCGCGCCCACAACCTTCAGCATGTCCGCCATCTCGGACACTGACGGTCCGATGTGGCGACGGTTGGCAAAGTCATAGGGCAGGTATTCTGTGGGCGTAAAAGTCATGGCGTTGCTCCGGGAAATCAGGCAATAAGGGCGTTGTAGGCGGTCTCGTCCATATAGGCGTCCATCTGCGCAGGGTTTGACGGCCTGATCTTCATGAACCAGCCTTCGCCCATGGCGTCGTCATTCGCCAAGGAAGGAGTGTCGCCGAGCGCCTCGTTCACTTCAACAATCTCGCCATCAATGGGGGCAAGGATGTCGGATGCGGCCTTTACACTCTCGATCACCACAACCTCGTCATCCTTCGTCACAACAGTGCCCACTTCCGGCAGTTCGACAAAAACGATATCGCCCAGCTGCGATGTTGCATGGCTTGTAATTCCAACAACAATAAGATCGCCTTCAGCGCGCAGCCATTCATGCTCTTCGGTATATTTCATCTATAGTCTCCGGTTGGTTAACGTTTAAAATTGGCAGGGACAAAAGGAAGCGCCGTCACCGTCAAGGGCAACCGTTTGCCCCGCAGTTCGCCGAACACAACGGTCCCGTTTGAGGTGAATTCTGTCGCGAGCATGCCCATGGCTACAGGCCCGCCAACTGTCGGGCCAAAGCCGCCTGAAGTGATCGTTCCAATCGGCGTATCGCCTTCGGTATCGCCAAACAATGCCACGCCTTCGCGCATCGGCGCGCGGCCCTCGGGCAGCAGTCCAACCCGTTTGCGTGCGGCACCACTTGCAAGTTCGCTCAGGATGACATCCGCACCCGGGAAGCCCCCCGCGCGGTCGCCGCCTGTACGGCGCACTTTCTGGATCGCCCAGTTCAGTGCCGCTTGGATCGGAGTGGTGTATGTATCAACGTCATGCCCATAAAGGCACAAACCGCCCTCCAAGCGCAGACTGTCACGCGCGCCAAGACCGATAGCCTCTACATCATCATGCGCCAGTAACGCGCGGGCCAAAATATCAGCCTGTGCTTCTGGCACAGAGATTTCATAGCCGTCTTCGCCAGTATATCCCGAACGTGAGACCCAACATTCGGCTCCCCCTAACGACAGTGTTGCTACGTCCATAAACCGCATCTCGGCTGCGCGCGGGTTAAGCGATGAAAGCACCGCCGCTGCCGCTGGCCCTTGAAGCGCCAGCAATGCGCGGTCGGTAATCTCGGTCACAGCTACACCGCTAAGATTAGCCGTCATATGGGCAATATCCGCCGCCTTGCAGGCCGCATTGACCACCACAAAAATATGATCCCCGCGGTTGGCCAGCATGAGATCATCAGTAATCCCGCCTGCATCATTGGTGAAGAACCCATAACGCTGACGATTTTCCCCTAAGCCTACAATATCCACAGGCACAAGCGCCTCAAGCGCCAAAGCAGTGACATCAAAATCCGCGCCTTTCACGATCACCTGACCCATGTGGCTTACGTCAAACAGCCCCGCCTTCTCACGGGTATGAGTGTGTTCTTTCATCACGCCCAGCGGATATTGCACCGGCATAGCATAGCCAGCAAAGGGCACCATTTTGGCGCCCAGCTCCATGTGCAAGTCATATAACGGCGTGTGCAGCAGATCAGACATCAGCAGCTCCCTCTCAAAAGGCGCGCAGATTCTCTGAAATCATACGGCACCACGTAAACACACAGGCTGATGCCTGTACGCGTGATGCCCCCTCTGTCCTTGCACCTGAGATCGCTATCCCTTCGGTGTGCGCATCCAAACGCCGCTCTCCAGAGTCCTCATTCCCAAGTCGGTCCTTTTGCCTGAGAGTTTCCGGGGCGGTTGCTCCTTCGGCACCAGATAGACTGGTTCTCCCGACATGGGTCTTGCGAAAAAGATGACCTATTTAAGTTGAACGCGCAAGTGCTCAATAGCGGGCTGGCACACATACATGAAACAGCCCGTTATTCTTCCACCAATTAAGGTCCTGATAATACGCCGTTCAACAGATCCCCCGGCCGGGCTGTCCAACGGCGCATGCTCCCAGCCATCAACTAACAAGCAGTTTCGCTTCGACGAGAATGCTGTTCAATTTTCGTGCCGCGTCCAACTCCTCTAGAGTTGATGCATCTGCAATCTGGTCTTCACAATACTCTTTAAGCAGCGTTTGACGGCTACGCTCCACCACCGCTGGCTGTGAGCTTGCGTCGGCTGGTTTGACGCCATTGGCCATTTTTCTCTTGTCCGATAGCGCCGCTGCGCGCGCGGGATCGACGAAGATGTCCCCTTCAATCCCTGCGAACTGACGTGTCCGCATGATGCGATCATCGCTGCAATCAAGAAGGGCTGCCATCGCGCTGACTTTGCCCATTGGCGTTGTATTGCCAACGTAGCCATAAGGCGCGCAATCTGACCGCTTTAGAACGCGGTTCATGACCGGATCGATTACGGTAACGATGTCTGTAATGCCGGAATCGCGGGCATATTCCAATGATGCCGCCATCAGCTCACAGGTCGCATAGCTGATCGAGCCACGCGTTTTACCACGGTCAAGAACCTCGGTATCTACGCAAAACCGTGTGGATTCCCATATGGTTGCACTGCGCAGTGGCGGCTCTCCTCCGAGGATTGAAGGAAAAACATCCGACAGCATGTGCGGACCAGTGGTCTGCAATGCGCGTACGCACGATACGACCTTATTGTCGTCGTTGACGCCAATCACATAAGCCGGGTCAAGTGCGTCGAACTGGTCGATCTCGCGGCCGTCCCTGATGTCGACCTCCCAGCCAAGCCGCGCGCCGAAAACCCGCGCACGCAGTGCAAACATTTCGTCGAGAAGCCGTGTGTAAAGGTGCCGGTTCGTACCATCGATGACTATGATCATTATACTCTTCTCCTATTTGAGAGAAGGATCGTACTTAAATTGTCCGGATGCTATTGTGGGAAACCCGTAGGGTTTTCGATCAAACGGGGTAAATCATACCAAGACCGATCGCACGACCTACCGCTTGGGCGGTTGTCAAAGCAGACAGCTTGCTTCTGCTTGAGCGTAAGTGGACCTCAACCGTACGGTTAGAGATCGATAGAATATCCGCGACGTCTTGCTGGGATTTGCCTGCGGCGACCCACTGCAAAATCTCTTTTTCGCGCGACGACAGCGACGGATGCATCAGCTTCTGGCGTAATTCATTCGTATTCATGACGTGATCATGCATTTGCACAGCGGCCGCTTGAAGATCACCAAGGATCTTACGCTTTAGCAGCTCCCATTCCCGATCTGAGCAATCGCGCGTCACGCTAAATAGGCCAACGTCACCGAAGGGCCCTCTGACCGGAATGGTAAGCCCCTGTTCGAAAATGCGGTAGTCGCTTGCTGCTTGAAAAATAGTCTTGAACGATGCTTCGCCCCGTAACCGCTGCCAGTCTACCGGTGCAATACTGCGGGCTGCTGTAAGCAAGGTCGGATCTCTGTGCTGAAACCCTTCTTTCACGTAGCGCGTCTGCCATTCGTCGGGATAATTCACAAAGCCATGCACGGTCTGCGCTATCGGATCCATCCCCGCATAAGCCGCAAAATCAAGCTCGTACTTCTCACACACGGAATCAAGAGACGCTCTGAAGTCGTTCTGAGGAAACGGAAGTTTGCTTAGATCAATGACGGACATAATCAACAGTATCGCAATTAGAACCGATGTGCTACGTCCATTTTTTATATGAGCACGCTCTGGAAAGTTCCTCATGTCATGCAATGGCAGCCCGCTCATATGCGCTTCGACCAAGGAAAATCCCTTATCAGATTGAATGCAAAAAACATCCGCTACGATTTTCAAGGCGCCAGAACCGAATTTCTGACCCTAAGATGCCGAACACCGTCAACGATCACGCAGAACACCTATCAAAGTACAAATATGATAAGTTTGCGGCGCAGGCCGAGAACAACCTGTCTCCTGAAGTACGGCTTATTCAGAGCTTTGCAGCAGAAACATCTTCAATGAAGCTCAAAATTCGCCTCTTGGTGTCATCGCTCTCAATTGAGGCAAGCGCTGTTGCAACCGCCATGCCTGACGCGTTGCTCTTGCTGCTGTTTTGTTCGCCATGCATGCCATCAAAGAAATAGGCTGGCCCCACGCTGAGCGCCTGCGCCAACTCAAAGAGTCTGCTCGCAGAAATCCGGTTGCTCCCAGCCTCGTATTTCTGGATCTGCTGGAACGACAGCTCTAGCTTGTTCCCCAAGTCGGTCTGGGACAGTCCGCGTGCTGTTCTAAGCTGTTTGAGTCTTTGACCAACTTGAATGTCTACCGGGTGTGACATGGAGTGTTACCTACGACTAAGATTACAGAAAAAGTGTCAGATTGCCTTACCTAACACACTAAATCTAATGATTTAACTTGTTCAGTTCAATCACTAGTTGTAACAACTGGGGTACTTCCTATTTGTGGACAATATGTGGCAGAATTCAAGCTATTCATTGTATCTACTGAACTGCGCTCCCCCCGAAAGTCGGCCTCCAACGTAAGATGCAATTTTCAATCTGCTGATTTTCACTACGAAGTGAAATCATGGACACAAACCCGATCAGCATGAATCAAGAGCGGCTTAGATCTACCCTGGATCTTGTCCGGCAAATGTAGACCAGTTCTATGTCAGCCACGCACCGACATCCAGTGGGATATCCTCGCTGGAGACAGAGTTGCGGGGCGATCTTTTTGACCTTGAATTTCATGCCACGCGCATCACGGTGGCTGCGCAATAATTCAAGTAAAAGCCCAGTAAATGCTTGCCGCCCGAGGGCAAGTCGCGCAACACCCTGTCTGAACCCACCACTGCTGTGGGGCGGGTCCGTTTGTGGCTGGTGTTATTAGTGGTACATACTTGGCTCGGCGACCTGATCGAAGGGGAGGCGCGCTGCAATTCGCAGTTGGAACTGGAGTTGACGGTTGAGCCGAAGTTGAACATCGCTGCCGCGTTTGAGCGCGGAGGTCTGAACATATTGCTGAAGACAGACGACCGCCACAATGAAACCTGTGTCTGTACAGCCCTCCCGCCCCTTGCAGTGGGCTGGATTGGAGCCAAGGGGATACACTATGAAACGCTATAGTGGGCCGATGTCGAACAGTCCGTTGATCACGTTTAGCCGTAAATTTAGGCCTCATGCCAACGTTCTTGCACTTATTAGCGAATGCGGTTTACGGCCTTCAATCGTGCATTGCATTGCATCATAGGCCGCGATTGCCCGATTAACGCAACGGGGTCTTGGAATCGCACCACTGCCACGAGCATGCGATCTAGCAGTACTGGGTTTGTACGAGCTTGACGTGGACTCAAAATTACCGCCCCTACCCCTGTATTGCATATGGCGGCGCAGTTCGGACGCAGCCACCCGCAAAGCGATTGCCAATCTGGCACGGATTTGCGCCGAGCGCCATCAGCAGAAGCTATAATCCAAACATAATTGGCATGATCGGAAAACCGATTACCCTCCCCCTGAATAATCCTGTTTATGGATGAATCGCATCTGGCCAAGGGTCCCTCCACAGTAATCGACAGAGCCTGACCGCGCTTTGACGGAGACGGGCCCTGCCCCCCACATACCAGGAAAGGTCTGTCCAAAATCAGGATGCGAAAGACCAATGTCCGTAAGACAGATCAGGCGCAGCTTTTCGGTACGCGTCTGGAGCGATATCGACCCCGGCCATGAGGCAGATTTCAATCAGTGGTATAACCGTGAGCACATGGAAGAACGCGTTCGCATTCCGGGCTTCACCGGCGCGCGTCGCTATCATGCAGTATCAGGGTCGGCGCGCCGATACCTTACGCTTTACCGCACCAGCAGCCTTGCCGATTTCACTTCAGACGCGTACCGAAAAGCGCTTACCAAGCAGACCCAATGGTCGATCACCAATTTTGGACGGATCTCCAATACCCGCTGTCAGGTGATTGATGTTAAGCAAGAAGCCGGCTTTGGCTGGGCAACGCTTTGGTTCTGATCGAGCGGGTTACGGATGCGATGGATGCCGTCGCTGTCAGCGCACAATTGAGCGGACTGATGGCAAAGGACGGTGTGCTGCGTACGCATTAAATGATCCCCGACGAAACGCTCTCAACGCCGCTGCCATCAGAGAACACCTCGGGACTTATTCTGCCGCCATGCATCACGGTTGATGTGTCCTCAGAGAGGATTACCAAAGCGATCCTGCGCCAGCTAACCGAATACCTTGGCAGCGCTGTGCGCGAGGCAGAAACCTACCGCCTGATGTGGGCCTTGGACGAACATGACCTGCCTGCGCCAGAAGACTGGAATGAACCAACCTGTCGTGCACATCGCGCAAGACGTGATCGAAAACAAAAGACCTCAACAAGGGGCGGTCTCAACTGATCGACGCAACACATGCATTGAAACGCTCTGCGGGAGTTTCGTATCCTAGCGTCATACGTGGTCGCTCGTTGAGCTGTCTTGCAACGGCGCTCAGCTTTGCTTGACTATGTATCGACAAATCTGTGCCCTTTGGAAAGTACTGTCGCAGCAGGCGGTTGGTGTTTTCGTTTGAACCGCGTTGCCACGGGCTGTGAGGTTCGCACAAATAGACGTCAATATCGGTGGCTAAGGTGAACTTCTTATGCCCTGCTATTTCCGCCCCCCGGTCCCAAGTAAGGGAGCGATACAGTTCTTTGGGCAGTTTGCGTGACTGTTTAATCAAAGCCTGAATGACGCTGTGACTGTCTTTGTTGCTAACCTTCGCCAGCATCACGTA
>NZ_JBALVJ010000078.1:0-14164 GCF_036961165.1 Sulfitobacter sp.
GAGCGGGTCAAATCTCGGTGAAAATACCGGGTCAGTTCTCAGTGACATTCAACAAGCAGTTCCTTGTCTCCACAAACATCAATGACGTAGCCACATGACCGCTCGGCTGCACGTTGGAACGTGGCTGGACGGTTCTGCCCCTTTAACCGCAGGTAGATAGCGACGGCCTCAGAGAGCTTCACTGACGCAAACTCTGAAGTAATCACAGCGTTGGCCGGAGTTTCTGTTGCAGACAACTGCATCCTCAGACGGTGCTTACCGGGAAGTCCGCAGTCCTTGATCCGAAGGTGATACCAGTACTCATCCAGTTGCTGTGCTGCCCGAGTTGCTCTCGAAACAGCTACCAATGCTGATTTGGTCCTTAATGAGTATGCGATTTTTGGTGCTTCGTAGTGTTTCTGAAGGTCGCTTGGGACCCTCCGCTCGAAGTAATAAATCCCATTCTTAGTAAATGAGAAAGGGACCGAATTGTCATACGCCATGTCCTACATCCATGCAGTTTCCACAAGAAACCGAGGGTATTCAATGGGTTGGAACTTAAAGTGGTGCCCAGGAGAGGACTCGAACCTCCACACCGTTGCCAGTACTAGCACCTGAAGCTAGCGCGTCTACCATTCCGCCACCTGGGCACGTAACGTGAGAGCTGCATCTAAGGCGCAATTCTTGAGCTGTCAATTGCATTTCTGACGAGTTTGCAAAGTTCTTTCGCCACAAGCCGCCAAGTGGATTTTTGCGCCTTGTTTGGAAGGCTTCACAGGGGTACACCCAATCCGGACAATCGTTGAGGGACTGCACCATGTCTAAACTGGTTACGATTTACGGCGGATCGGGTTTTGTCGGGCGATATATCGCGCGCCGGATGGCCAAAGAGGGCTGGCGCGTGCGCGTGGCCGTGCGGCGCCCGAACGAGGCGCTGTTCGTCAGGACATACGGCGTTGTTGGGCAGGTAGAGCCTGTTTTGTGCAACATCCGCGATGACTCTTCGGTGGCTTCCGTGATGAAGGGCGCTGATGCGGTCGTGAACTGTGTGGGCGTTCTGGCTGAGACTGGAAAGAACACCTTTGACGCCGTGCAGTCCGTAGGAGCCGAGCGCATTGCCCGGATCGCCAAGGAGCACGGTATCACGCGCATGGTGCATGTTTCTGCCATCGGTGCAGATATGGACAGCGAAAGCAATTATGCCCGTACCAAAGCCGAAGGCGAGGGATGCGTGCTCAAGTATCAGCCGGATGCCGTCATTCTGCGTCCGTCGATTGTGTTTGGACCCGAAGACGAATTTTTCAACCGCTTTGCGGGCATGGCGCGCTTTGGCGCGGTGCTGCCGGTTGTTGGCGCGAATACCCGGTTCCAGCCGGTTTATGTGGATGATGTGGCCAAGGCTGCCGTGATGGGTGTGCTGGGAGATGCCAGTGGCGTTTATGAATTGGGCGGTCCGGTTACTATGACGTTCCGTGAGTTGATGGGGTTGATGCTGGATGTAATCCGCCGCCGCCGTTTGGTTCTGAATATTCCATTCTTCGTGGCGCGGATCATGGCCTTTGGTTTTGACATGCTTCAGGCGATGACCCTTGGGCTGGTTAAGAACGGCATGATCACCCGTGATCAAGTCAAGAACCTGCGCAACGACAATGTCGTTGCCGATGACGCGCGCGGCTTTGCTAATTTGGGCGTCGAGCCTGTTGCGATGGTTTCTGTCCTGCCTGAGTATCTGTGGCGCTTCCGCCCTTCGGGCCAGTATGACGCCATCAAGGAATCGGCACAGAACCTGCGCTCCAGCTAATGGAATATAGCATGATTGTTGCAGCCTTTCTGGGGCTGCTAGAGGGGCTGACAGAGTTTATTCCTGTCTCCTCCACTGGTCACATCTTGTTGGCTGGGCATTTCTTGGAATTCGAGTCGGCAGGCAAAACCTTTGAGGTGGTGATCCAGCTGGGCGCAGTCTTGGCGATCCTTACGCTTTATTCCGCGCGGCTGATTTCGGTTTTTGCGGCGGCTCCTTCGGATCCGCAGGCGCGACGGTTTATCTGGTCGGTGTTGCTTGCATTTTTGCCCGCAGTGTTCATCGGCGTGCTTGCGCATGATTTCATCAAGACTGTGCTGTTCGAGACCCCGATGTTGATTGCGGTTATGTTGATCCTTGGCGGGATTGTGTTGGTTTTTGTGGACCGTATCGCGCCTGAGCCTGTGCATGATGATGCGATGAAACTCCCCATTCCGATGGCGATCAAAATCGGGTTTATCCAGTGTCTGGCCATGATCCCCGGTGTCTCCCGCTCTGGTGCGACGATCGTGGGCGCGTTGATGCTGGGCGCGAGTAAGCGCGCGGCGGCGGAGTTTTCATTCTTTTTGTCGATGCCGACAATGGCCGGCGCGTTTGCTTATGACCTCTACAAGAATCGTGATGTGCTAGATCTCTCAGCGATGGGTGAGATCGCCATAGGCTTCGGTATGGCGTTCATCAGCGCTGTTTTTGTCGTGAAGTGGTTGCTGGATTACGTAAGTCGCAACGGGTACGCTTTGTTTGGTTGGTGGCGCATCATTTTTGGGACTATTGCATTGGTGTTTCTTTACAGTGGTTTCTAGGTTATTAATTCCGAACCGGACTTAATAAGTGCCGCGGGGCGGTGAATTTCTGCGCCGCAGCAATAAAAATCAACATATAAGTCAGTAGTGCTGCCTTTTATTCTGTCGGGTGTTCGTTTATTCGGGAACTCCAGAGCGGAATTGAGGATTAGGGCACCATGGCCAAGCAACCTATGTTGAAATTTACCAGTGTTCAGCGGGATATGCCGGAAAAGCGGCCCCCGAACCTGCGCCGTGAAGACTTTAACGAGATTTACGCAGAATACGCTGAAGCTAAGGCCAAGGAGCAATCCAGCCGGTGCAGCCAATGTGGTGTGCCGTATTGTCAGACCCACTGCCCGTTGCACAACAACATCCCCGACTGGCTGCGCCTCACCGCTGAAGGGCGGTTGGAGGAGGCTTATGAGATTTCTCAGGCGACCAATACGTTCCCTGAAATCTGCGGCCGCATTTGCCCACAAGATCGCCTGTGCGAAGGCAACTGTGTGATTGAGCAGTCCGGTCATGGCACCGTTACCATCGGCTCGGTCGAGAAGTACATCACCGACACCGCATGGGAAAAGGGCTGGGTCAAGGCGATCACCCCTGCGCAGGAGCGTACCGAGAGTGTGGGCATCATCGGGGCTGGTCCCGGTGGCCTTGCTGCGGCTGACTTCCTGCGCCGTTCTGGTGTGCAGGTCACGGTCTATGACCGTTATGACCGCGCTGGTGGCCTGATGACCTACGGTATCCCCAGCTTCAAGCTGGAGAAAGACATCGTCATGCGCCGCAATGCGCAGCTTGAGCAGGGCGGCGTGACGTTCAAGCTGAACTGTGAAGTGGGCAAGGACATCACGTTTGCCGATATTCGCGCCGCCCATGATGCGGTAATCATCGCGACTGGCGTCTATAAAAGCCGTGATTTGCAAGCCCCCGGCGTGGGTGTCGAGGGTGTCGTGCGGGCGATTGATTTCCTCACCGTCAGCAACAAGAAAAGCTTTGGCGATGATGTACCGGAATTCACCGATGGCAGCCTCAATGCCGAAGGAAAGAAGGTGGTTGTGATCGGTGGTGGTGACACGGCGATGGACTGTGTTCGTACCTCGATCCGTCAGGGTGCGACCTCAGTTAATTGTCTGTATCGCCGTGACCGTGCGAACATGCCGGGTAGCCAGCGCGAAGTAGCCAACGCCGAAGAAGAGGGCGTTGTCTTTGAATGGCTGACCGCACCCAAAGGCTTTGCCGGAGAGCCAGTGAACGGCGTGATGGTACAGAAAATGCGCCTGGGTCAGCCTGACGCAACGGGTCGTCAGGCGCCTGAGTTAATCGAAGGCTCCGACTATATAGAAGAAGCGGATCTCGTGATCATGGCGCTTGGCTTTGAGGCCGAAGATCTGCCGACACTGTGGGACTGCCCTGATTTGCCGGTAAACCGCTGGGGTACCGTGAAGGCCGATTACATCACTGGCCGGACCGAGGCTGAGGCCGTTTATGCCGTGGGTGACATCGTACGCGGTGCCTCCTTGGTGGTTTGGGCGATCAAAGATGGTCGCGACTGTGCCGAAGCGATTCTGGAGCAGTTCAGCGGCGCCTCCGCGGTTGCCGCCGAGTAGGGAAAGTCATGTCGAAGCAGATCACAGGACAATGTTTATGTGGCGCAGTGCAGGTCACTGCATCGGTGGACAACCCGCGATTGCGCGCTTGCCACTGTGATATGTGCCGACAGCATGGGTCTGGGCCGTTTTTCTCACTCGAAACGCTTCCTGACAGCATCACCGTGACAGGACCTGCGACGGTTTTCAAATCGTCCGCCTGGGGCGGGCGGGCGTTCTGTGCGACCTGCGGATCCACCCTGTGGTACGAGATGACAGAGGACGGATCGCGCAACCTGTCCGCGGGGCTGTTCCCTGATGGGGGCGGCGGCACGCTGGGGGTCGAGTATTTTACCGACAAATGCCCGCAAGGGTACGCGCTGGCCGGCCAGCACACGAAATTGACGACACAAGAAACACTCGCGCTGTTTGCGCCAGAATATCTGGAGACACAAAATGACCAAGTATGATGATGCGTGGGTAGCCCGTGAAGAAGCCAAGCGTGCCTTTGTGGCCGAAAAGGGTCTGTATTCTCCTGAGGAGGAGCATTCCTCTTGTGGTGTTGGCCTTGTTGTAAACATCGACGGGTCGCGTAGCCGTGAAGTGGTTGAAAACGGGATCAAAGCGCTGAAAGCGATCTGGCACCGCGGTGCGGTAGATGCTGATGGTAAGACCGGCGATGGTGCCGGTATCCACGTGCAAATCCCTGTGCCGTTTTTCTACGACCAGATTGGCCGAACTG
Source organism: Sulfitobacter sp. (assembly GCF_036961165.1). Lineage (GTDB taxonomy): Bacteria > Pseudomonadota > Alphaproteobacteria > Rhodobacterales > Rhodobacteraceae > Sulfitobacter. Next base: position 4,897 of record NZ_JBALVJ010000078.1, read on the forward strand.
GCCACAAGCCGCGCATGGATGAAATGATCGCCGTCGGTCAGGTTTTCTTGCCGCGTACCAACTTTTCTGCACAAGAAACGTGCCGGACCATCGTTGAGACTGAAGTGCTGCGCATGGGCTACTACATCTATGGCTGGCGCCATGTGCCTGTGAACGTGCAGTGTCTGGGCGAAAAGGCCAACGCCACGCGCCCAGAGATCGAACAAATCCTGATCTCCAACGCCAAAGGCGTGGACGAGGAAACATTCGAGCGCGAGCTTTACGTGATCCGCCGCCGGATCGAAAAGGCCGCCATCGCCGCTCAGGTGCCGACGCTCTACATTGCGTCCATGTCCTGCCGCTCGATCATCTACAAAGGCATGATGCTGGCCGAGCAGGTGGCGGACTTCTATCCCGACCTGATGGACCCGCGTTTCGAGAGCGCCTTTGCGATCTATCACCAGCGTTATTCCACCAACACCTTCCCGCAGTGGTGGCTTGCGCAGCCGTTCCGCATGCTGGCGCATAACGGTGAGATTAATACGCTCAAAGGCAACCTGAACTGGATGAAGAGCCACGAAATTCGCATGGCCTCTTCAACGTTTGGCGACTTGGCAGAAGACATCAAACCAATCGTCGCGGCCGGTTCTTCGGATAGTGCGGCGCTGGATTCGGTCTTTGAAGTGCTGGTGCGTGCGGGTCGGTCCGCGCCAATGGCGAAAACCATGCTGGTTCCCGAATCGTGGTCCAAGCAGGCGGTGGAACTGCCGCAGGCATGGCGTGACATGTATTCCTACTGCAACTCGGTGATGGAGCCTTGGGACGGTCCGGCAGCGCTTGCTATGACTGACGGTCGTTGGGTTTGCGCAGGTCTGGACCGAAACGGTTTGCGCCCCATGCGCTTTGTTGTGACCAGCGACGGCATGCTGATCGCGGGGTCCGAAGCAGGCATGGTGCCGCTTGATGAGGCGCGTGTCATCCGCAAGGGCGCGCTTGGCCCTGGTCAGTTGCTCGCCGTGGACATGAAAGAAGGAAAGCTATTCGGCGATACCGAGATCAAGGACAAGCTGTCTGCTGCGCGGCCCTTCGGCGAATGGGTCGGCAAGATCAATGAGCTGGACGAAGCGCTGGCCGGTATCCAAGAAGCACCGCTGTTCAGTGGTAATGAACTGCGCCGCCGCCAGATCGCGGCCGGATATACCATCGAAGAGCTGGAGCAAATCCTTGCGCCGATGGCCGAGGACGGGAAAGAAACGCTCGCCTCGATGGGCGATGACACACCTTCGGCAGTTTTGTCGGGCAAGTACCGGCCTCTGAGCCACTTCTTCCGCCAGAACTTCTCTCAGGTGACCAACCCGCCAATCGATAGCTTGCGCGAATTCCGCGTGATGAGCCTGAAGACGCGCTTCGGCAACCTTAAAAACGTGTTGGACGAAGACAGCAGTCAGACCGAGATTCTTGTGCTGGATAGCCCGTTTGTCGGGAACGCACAGTTCGAAGAGCTGATGAGCCACTTCAACGCCGACAAGGTGACGCTGGATTGTACCTTTGAACCGGGGACCGGCAATCTGAACACTGCGCTGATGCGCATCCGTGCCGAAGCCGAAGACGCCGTGCGTTCGGGTGCGGGGCACATCGTCCTGACCGACCAAACGAGCGGCGAAGGCAAGGTCGCGATGCCGATGATCCTCGCTACATCTGCCATCCACTCACACCTGATCCGTAAGGGTCTGCGGACGTTTACATCGCTCAACGTACGCTCGGCCGAGTGTATTGATCCGCACTACTTTGCTGTGCTGATTGGCTGCGGTGCCACTGTGGTAAACGCCTATCTAGCCGAAGATTCGCTTGCGGACCGTATCGGCCGCGGGCTGATGGATGTGGATCTGACCACCGCCATCGCGCGCTACCGCGAGGCGATTGATCAAGGTCTGCTCAAGATAATGGCAAAGATGGGCATCTCTGTTGTGTCCTCTTACCGTGGCGGCTTGAACTTTGAGGCCGTTGGGTTGAGCCGCGCCATGTGTGCGGAGTATTTCCCCGGCATGACCAGCCGTATCAGTGGTATTGGTGTCAGCGGCATCCAGCGCAAAGCAGAAGAAGTCCATGCGACGGGTTGGTCTGGTACAGACACGGTCCTGCCGATTGGCGGCTTTTACAAAGCGCGCAATTCAGGTGAGACACACGCATGGGAAGCGACCTCGATGCACATGTTGCAGGCGGCGTGTAACCGTGCGTCCTATGAGATGTGGAAGCAGTACAGCGCCAAGATGCAAAGCAACCCGCCGATTCATCTGCGCGATCTGCTTGAGCTGAAGCCATTGGGCACGCCTGTGCCGCTGGAAGAAGTCGAGAGCATCACAGCGATCCGCAAGCGCTTTGTCACGCCGGGTATGAGCCTTGGCGCGCTAAGCCCAGAAGCCCATAAAACGCTCAACGTGGCGATGAACCGGATTGGCGCGAAATCAGACAGCGGTGAGGGCGGTGAAGATCCCGCGCACTTTTTCCCCGAGGCCAATGGCGACAACCCGTCGGCGAAGATCAAACAGGTAGCCTCGGGTCGTTTCGGTGTTACTGCCGAATACCTGAACCAGTGTGAAGAGCTTGAGATCAAAGTTGCACAGGGCGCCAAGCCCGGTGAGGGCGGTCAGTTGCCCGGTATGAAAGTGACAGAGCTGATTGCACGGCTGCGCCACTCGACCCCCGGCGTGACGTTGATCTCTCCACCGCCGCACCACGACATCTATTCAATCGAAGATTTGGCTCAGCTGATCTATGATCTCAAGCAGATCAACCCGCACTGTAAAGTGACCGTAAAGCTGGTGGCCTCCTCCGGTGTGGGCACGATTGCTGCCGGTGTGGCAAAGGCAAAGGCGGACATCATCCTGATCTCTGGCCACAATGGTGGTACCGGTGCATCGCCTGCGACCTCTATCAAATATGCGGGTCTGCCTTGGGAAATGGGCCTAACCGAGGCGCATCAGGTTCTGTCCATGAACAACCTGCGTGGCCGTGTGACCCTGCGCACCGATGGCGGTTTGCGCACCGGCCGCGATATTGTGATGGCCGCGATGCTGGGTGCCGAAGAATACGGTATCGGTACAGCCGCGTTGATCGCGATGGGCTGTATCATGGTGCGTCAGTGCCAGTCCAACACCTGCCCAGTCGGCGTTTGTACGCAGGACGAAGCGCTGCGGGACAAGTTCACCGGCAACGCCGATAAGGTTGTGAACCTGATAACCTTCTACGCCACCGAAGTGCGGGAAATTCTCGCCAGCATTGGTGCGCGGTCACTGGATGAGGTGATCGGGCGAGCAGACTTGCTGGCGCAGGTTTCGCGTGGCTCGGCGCATCTGGATGATCTGGACCTCAACCCGCTGCTCATCTCTGTCGATGCAGAGATGGATGCGGTTTATGACCGCAACAAGCCCCGCAATGCGGTTCTGGATACACTGGACGCCCAGATCGTTCAGGACGCGGTGCGCTTCCTCGAAGATGGTGAGAAGATGCAGCTGAGCTATGCGGTGCAAAACACGCACCGGACTGTCGGCACGCGGATTTCCAGCCACATCGTCAAGCGTTTCGGTATGCGCAACGATTTGCAACCGAACCACCTGACGATCAACCTTACCGGCTCTGCCGGTCAGTCCCTAGGCGCTTTTGCAGCGCCGGGTCTGAAGTTGGTCGTGGCGGGGGACGCGAACGACTACGTTGGTAAAGGTTTGTCTGGTGGTACCATCGTTGTGCGCCCTCAGATGAAATCTTCGATCGTCGCCTCTGAAAACACAATCATCGGCAACACTGTCTTGTATGGGGCAACAGACGGCTATCTGTTTGCTGCAGGCCGCGCTGGCGAACGCTTTGCCGTGCGCAACTCAGGCGCTCATGTGGTGATTGAGGGCTGTGGCTCCAACGGATGTGAATACATGACCGGTGGTGTGGCTGTTATTTTGGGTGAAATCGGCGCAAACTTTGGTGCCGGCATGACAGGCGGCATGGCCTATCTGTACGATCCCGAAGGGCGCGCGTTGGACCGGATGAACCATGAAACACTGGTGCATTGCCCTGTGACGCAGGTCCACTGGGAGAAACAGCTCAAGTCGCTGATCGAACGGCACGCGGTAGAGACTAACAGCCGCAAGGCGCGCGATATCTTGCAGCATTGGGATCTTGAGAAAGCCAATTTTGTGCAGATCTGCCCAAAAGAAATGCTCAGCCGGATAGCGGTGCCTTTGACCATCGAAGCTACCGCTGTTCCAGCCGAATTGGCAAATTAACTATCGTGTCAGCGGGCGAAGCATAGTTGTTCGCTGATGCGAACTGACCCTTGTAGGACGCTACAAGGGTGCACTCAGGCAATTTTCTTCAAACCAACCTAGCGTTAATTGTGTGGATAGGTTCCGTCCTACTGCGTGCCATTCGGGGCACGCTGCGAGATGATATGACTTGTAGCGGTGTGTATCGTTCACAAGCGGGACTTGCGCCCTTATAGCTCAAGTATGGCAAAGCGCGCGACAAAACTCAAATCTAAGATCAAGGCTAAGCCCATTGCGGACAAGCAGCAGGCGTTGCCGCTGCGCAAACGGGTGCGGCGTACGGTTTGGAGGGCGTTGGCAATTGCGTTTCTGGTTGTGGTCGGCGCTGTTTTGCTGGGCCGCGTCGTGAACCCGCCAACCACGGCTTATATGTTTTCTGAATCGCGTCGCCTTGGCGGCGTTGATCATGAATGGGTTCCCATGCGTGAGATTGCACCAGTGATGGTCCGGGCAGTAGTGGCGGCGGAGGATGCAAATTTTTGCCAACATTGGGGCTTTGATTTGAAGGCGATAAAACTCGCCATTGCCCAAGGGTCAAATCGCGGTGCCTCTACGTTGAGCCAGCAGACAGTGAAGAACGTTTACCTTTGGCATGGGCGGACATGGGTGCGCAAAGCGCTTGAAGCAGGTATCACGCCATTGGTTGAAGCCTTCTGGTCCAAGCGGCGGATATTAGAGGTTTATCTGAACGTTGCCGAATTCGATGAAGGCGTGTTCGGGGTCGAAGCGGCTGCGCGGCATTATTTCAACGTGGGGCCAGAGGCGCTTACAGAGCGGCAGGCCTCGCAATTGGCGGCGGTGCTACCATCGCCCAAAACGCGCAGTGCGTCACGCCCTAGTGCCCGATTGAAAAAGCGCGCGGCACAAATTCGCTCCGGCGCCGCTACAATCCGCGCAGATGGGCGCGCAGCCTGTTTCGAGAGTTGAATAATCATCCGGCACAAGGCATCTAGGTAGTACACCCAAATTCCGGATTTATCATGGCCCGTCTGTTCCACGTTCCCCTCTCGCCCCATTGTCGAAAAGTCCGACTGAGTCTTGCGGAAAAAAAGATTGAAGTGGAGCTGGTCGAAGAGCGATATTGGGAAAAGGATCCTGATTTCCTGCGCCGCAACCCAGCGGGAAAAGTACCGGTGCTACGTCTGGACGGCATCATGATGTCCGAAAGCGCGGCGATCTGCGAATATATCGAAGAAACCCGCCCTGAGCCGTCCCTCTTGCCCTCGGACCCGATCCAAAAGCTTGAAGTGCGCCGGTTGGTCAGCTGGTTTGATGATAAGTTCCATCACGAAGTCACATCAAAGCTGCTCTATGAGCGGGTGAATAAGAAGATGATGAAATTGGGCTATCCGGATAGCAAGAACGTCAAATCAGGTGCGAAAGCGATCAAGTTTCATCTGGGTTATATGACGTGGCTGTTGGACCAGCGCCGCTGGCTGGCAGGTGATGTGATGACGCTGGCTGATTTCGCTGCTGCGGCGCATTTGTCGGCACTGGACTATATCTCGGATGTGGATTGGAACAGCTGTCCCGAAGTGAAAGATTGGTACGCGAAGATTAAATCGCGCCCTGCGTTCCGCTCTTTGCTTGCCGATCAGGTACCGGGGTTCACGCCACCGAAGCACTACAATGATCTGGACTTCTAATCGGCCCCCTTTTTTGGCTGACTGCATGTTACCCAGCTACGGGATCGGGCTTAGGGGCAAAGTGAGCAATGGATATTAAGGCGCGTCTGATCCGTCAGGCCCTCGACGAGGGGTTCGTGGCTTGTCGGATTTGCAGGCCGGATGCGGTGCCGCATGTGCCCGAACGGTTGGGCGCGTTTCTTGATGCCGGATATCACGGCCAGATGGGCTGGATGGAAGAGCGTGTTAACTGGCGCGGCGATCCATCTGTACTGTGGCCCGAAGCACGTTCTGTCATCATGCTCGCGGAAAGTTATGCGCCCGAACACGACCCGCTAGCGGTATTGGAGCGGCCTGATCTTGGCGCAGTCTCCGTCTATGCGCACGGGCGTGATTATCATGACATCGTCAAGAAACGGCTCAAACGACTGGCGCGCTGGTTGATTGAACAAGAGCCCTGTTCGGTCAAAGTGTTCGTAGACACTGCTCCGGTGCCGGAGAAGGCATTGGCACAGGCTGCTGGGCTGGGTTGGCAGGGCAAGCACACCAATTTACTTAGCCGCGATTGGGGTAATTGGGCCTTTTTAGGCTCTGTTTTCACGACGCTAGAGTTGGAGCCTGATGCACCCGAGGTTGACCATTGCGGCAGCTGTACTGCCTGTCAGGACATCTGCCCGACGGCCGCATTTCCCGCACCTTACCAGCTCGATGCGCGGCGGTGTATTTCCTATCTGACGATTGAGCATAAAGGGCCGGTGGCCGAGGATTTGCGCGCGGCGCTGGGCAACCGGATTTACGGCTGCGATGACTGTCTGGCGGTCTGTCCTTGGAACAAGTTCGCGGTCGCTGCGAGCGATATGCGCTATCACGGCACTGCGGGCGGCACGCTGGCGGAACTTGCAGTTCTAGATGATGCCGCGTTTCGATTGCGGTTTTCAGGATCACCGATCAAGCGGATCGGTCGCGACCGGTTCGTGCGCAATGTGCTTTATGCCATCGGTAACTCGGGCGATGCTGCTTTGATTGAGCCAGCGCGTGCCTTGTGTGAGGATACTGATCCAACCGTGGCAGATGCTGCGCGCTGGGCCGTGGCGCGTCTGGCTGCAATTTGACGCTATTAGGGCTGGCATTGGTTCTTTCTTCAGATAGGAATTTCCTAACAGTATTGAGGAGAGACGCATGGCGTTGCTTTTAGGCGTTGATACCGGCGGTACCTATACGGATGCAGTGATCATCCGCGACGAACGTGAAGTTATCGCAAGCGCCAAGGCGCTGACCACTCGGTCTGATCTGGCGATCGGGGTGGGCGGTGCTGTGCGCGCTGTCCTCGCGCAATCTGGTGTGGCGGCGGGGGACATCGCGCTGGCGTCTTTGTCCACAACTCTGGCGACCAATGCGCTGGTTGAGGGGCAGGGTGGCCGTGTTGCTTTGATCTATATCGGGTTCAAGGAACGGGATCTTGAGACTCACGGCCTGCTCGAAGCGCTAAAGGGTGATCCGCATGTGGTTCTTGCCGGAGGGCACAACCATGCTGGGGGTGAGGCCGTCCCGTTAGATGAGGATGGCCTGCGTGCGTTTTTGGCAGAGCACGGCGCTGGTGTGGGCGGTTTCGCCGTAGCTGCGCAGTTCGCCACGCGCAATCCGGCGCACGAGCTTCGAGCGATGGCTTTGGTGTCAGAGCTGACAGGCCGACCAGTGTCGGCGTCACATCAATTGTCAGCCAAGCTGAATGGGCCCAAGCGCGCGATGACGGCAGTGCTGAATGCGCGTTTGATCGGAATGATCGACAGGCTGATCGGGCGTGCAGAAGACACGCTCAAGGATTTGGGCATCTCTGCGCCGCTGATGGTGGTGCGCGGAGACGGTGCGTTGATCTCGTCGGCCCAGGCGCGTGAGAGACCGATTGAAACGATCCTAAGCGGACCTGCGGCCTCAATCGTAGGTGCGCGTTGGATGACAGGTGCCGACCATGCGCTGGTCTCGGACATTGGTGGGACGACGACGGATGTCGCCCTGCTCAAAGATGGACGGCCTGCGATTGATCCTGCGGGTGCGCGGGTGGGTCCTTATCGCACAATGGTTGAGGCCGTCGCGATGCGGACCACCGGCCTTGGTGGTGACAGCGAGGTGCATTTTCTGTCCGAAGGGCTGGTCGGCGGGGTTAGCCTTGGACCGCGGCGATTGCTGCCTGTCTCATTGGTGGCGATGGACGCGCCGGAGGTGGTGCATGCCACACTGGACGCCCAGTTGCGCAGTACTTTGCCGGGTGAATATGACGGTCGATTTGTGCGCGCGGTGTCTGGTCAGACGATGGAGGGTATCGGCGTCCGTGAGGAACAGCTGCTAGAGCGGATCGGTGAGGCGGTGCATCCGATCGGCAACGTGCTGCGGTCAAGGATTGAGACGGGTGCGCTTAAGCGATTGGTACAGCGCGGGCTGGTACAGGTTGCGGGCGTGACGCCATCGGATGCCAGTCACGTGTTGGGCCTTGCGGATAGCTGGGACAGTGAAGCCGCGCATAAAGCGCTGGCGCTATTTGGGCGGCGGCGGACTGGCTCTGGTGACAGGCTTGCCCCTGAGCCGGAAACAATGGCACGGATGATTATCACCCAACTAGAGCAACAGACCGCTTTGGTTTTGTTAGAGTCTGCATTTTCAGAAGAGGAAGTAGGTTTTGGCGAAGATCCGGCGGTGCTCGCGCGGCATGTGCTGATGCAGCGGGGCCTTGGTGGTCACCGTGGACTGGTACGGCTGGAGACGGGGCTGGCCGTCCCTGTGATCGGCCTTGGCGCGTCGGCAGCGACCTATTATCCGGCTGTCGGTAAGCTGCTGGGGTGTGAGATGATCCTGCCAGAACACGCAGGCGTGGCCAATGCGATTGGCGCGGTGGTGGGCCGTGTGACCATGCGCGAAGCTGGGACAATCACCTCACCGAGCGAAGGCAAGTTTCGCGTTCATTTGCACGAAGGGCCGCAGGACTTCGGCGATGCCGACAGCGCGCTTGCACGGCTTGAAGAGGTCCTGCGCGAGCGTGCCATGTTGGCGGCGGAAGCAGCCGGAGCAGCGGACATTCAGGTCAATGTCTCGCGTGATGTCCGTACCGCTGGTGTGGAAAGCCGCGAGGTGTTTATAGAGGCTGAGATTACCGTCGAGGCATCGGGGAGGCCACGGGTAGCGGTGTGAAACGAAGAGTGCACAATGTCTGCTGAGCGGGGCGGTCTCAACTGATCGACGCAACACATGCATTGAAACGCTCTGCGGGAGTTTCGTATCCTAGCGTCATACGTGGTCGCTCGTTGAGCTGTCTTGCAACGGCGCTCAACTTTGCTTGACTGTGTATCGACAAAT
>NZ_JBALVJ010000079.1:0-13957 GCF_036961165.1 Sulfitobacter sp.
CATCTTAGCCAAGCCGCAAAACTGTCCTAAAAAGCAGGACCACTTCAGAACATCGGTGATGATGAGAGGTCGGTTGAATTCGATGTCAAAGACCTCGAGATCTTCGGCGAAGAATTGTCCGATGGCGTCGAACTGACGTTTCTGGATGCCCGGCGCATCACGGCGCGAGCAAACAAGTTGGCAAAGGCCCGTGTCGCAGCAGCCGGTGTCTCGCATTTGAAGCGCGAGGAATACAGCCGTCTGGAGCCTTGCCTGAACGGGATGCGGGTCATCTTGGCCAAAAGCCAGAGCTGGGCTGACGAAATCGCCGCTCAGTTGCACGACGACATGCTCTGGGTGGGGCGGGCCACAGAATATGCGTGGCATTCCCTGCGCCGCTCTGCACAGCGGAGGGGAGCCTGTCTTGATCCGTCCGGTGATCCTGAATGGCCCGCCAGGCATCGGTAAGAGCGTCTGGGCGCGGTCACTGGCTGCCGCGCTGGACATTCCCTATGCCGGCCCGTCGATGCGACGAAGGGAGGCGCCGGTATTGCGCTGGTTGGTGTCGAACGCGGTTGGGGCACCGCTTAGGCAGGGCGTCCCTTAGACGTCGTGCTGGCGAAACGACTGGCCAACCCTTTGATCGTGGTCGACGAAGTCTGAAAGGCAAAGTCGCGCCCGGCCCGAATACCTTTCCAACGCGAGCAGATTTGGGACGATGCCTCGAAGCGCTCGGCAGGTTACAAGGCGCGGAACGTTAAGATCGGCCATTCGTTCAGCCGAACAGCTGTCATTCCGAGCCAGATGATTGTTTCGCCTATGACTGCACTGCACCATGGGCCATCGGATGCGGTCAAACACTGGTTGATCTTTACAGTGGTGCCTTGGGCAATGTTGCCTACGGCAGATGCATCACGGCGGGGTTGCGCGCGGGCGATCAGGGTAACGAGTACTTCAATCTCATTCTCTTTTGTCTCACCTGAAGTTTCCGGCACTTTCAGGTCCTCAGCTACAGCGCATTTCTGGGTGAAGCCCAAAAAATAGCATGTATGTTTGCGCAGGGCTGCTGCGATTTTTGCGCTGTTTCCGTCACCTTGCGCACGCTCAATGACTATGCTCTTTTTGGAATTTGCCATGTCGCCGGTCACCCGGAATTGACTTCCGCCCAAAACAGCCATCTGCGTGGCGTCTTTGGAAATGATGATACGGCCTTCGCTGATAGCCCACTGGTTTGCCTCACTAAGCGGTGCTGTGCAGCCCTTGGTAGTGAGAAGCTGGTTTTCGCCAGCTTTTTTGCCAGAGAGATTAAGTCCACAGATATCCTGTCCAGTACGCACGGAAGAGTCGAAGACGTACCAATCTCCTGAGAACGCAGCTATAAAGTCGCTTTCTGATTGCGCAGAGGCAGAACCTGCAATGAAAATGGATGCAGCTATATTCAAAATAGTGCGTGAAAAAAATGTCATCAAAGAAAGCCTCATAAGGGTGTCTACTAATTGGCGCCACCGAGCGATGTCTGTGTGGTGCTTATCAAAGTATCGCCATCCATAATTTTCAACACCACAACAACGCTGGCTTCGGGATGAACGGACAAATTTGTCGATGCGATGACATTCTGGCTTCCTGCCATGACGGTCACCTGAGTACTTTGTTGGGTGTTCGCATTACCGTTTTTATCGGATTTAGCAATGCTAAGGGTCGCGGTAACGGTCCCCTCTGCAATACCTTTCACGCGGCCAGTGATAATCAGAGACCCGGCTTGCGGTGTGATTTCTATTTCGGGAATTGCCAAAATAGCGTCCTGCGCGAAAGAAGGCCCAGCCATCACGGCACCTAAAAGCACGGATGAGATTACGCTGCGCACGTCGATCAGTTCGAGCGGTTGATAATTACGGTACCGCCGTTATTGCTCGTAACGGTTGGCCCGGCGGAAATGATGTTGTTCCCTTCCTGTGTGAAAACGACAGTAGTGTTGGACCCTACGACCGACAAACTTGTGGTGTTGTCGTTACCCTCTTGTACAAGTTCGCCTGTGGATCCGGTGCCACTTACGTTGACGGTACCGTTATTTCGGTCTCCGACCTGTTGAAGCAATGCGTTTGATCGCACTCCAGACACGTCGATGCTGCCAATATTGCCATAACCAATCTGATTGAGGGTTCCTGTCGCTAGCAAGCCACTTAGATCCACATTGGCAGAGTTGCCGGCCCCAACGCCAGTATTGACTTGATTTAGCGCCACTTGAGCACCTGAGCTGGTCACCTCAACATTCGCGAAATTGCCACCACCGACTTGCGTCGCCGCTGTTTCTGCATTCAACGCACCACTGACGATAGAATCGCTTGCAAGGGACTGGTCCACAAAAAGAGTGTTGCCCAATCCCAAGTTCAAACTGCTATCTTGCGTAATAAATAGACGGTTTCCCTCGGCAATGGCCTGACCTGAAATGAGGCAGATAGACAAAATGACGCCTGCAGTGAGGTTTGTACAATTAATCATGATAAATCTTTCGACAGAAATTTAAAAAAATCTATCACATCTTTTGCAATACCGAAAGTGAATTGCCTGAGCCCAATTGAACGAAATTTGCTCGGTTTGCGGTGCCCGACTGCTGAATGACAGCACTATTCAATGTTCCACTGACCTGGCCAAGGGCACTGTTTCTGCTTCCTGTTTGTGAAATCGCAAAGAGGTTGCCGTTCCCCGAAACCGCAAGGACGATGGTTTGAAGGGTCCCTTTTTGGGAAATGTTTCCGGGAGTAAGGGTGCCGAACCAGGTTGGATCGGCGATATGGTTGCCGGTCGGTGCGCCATTGCCAGCGCCCGACAGTGAAATTTGCACAATGTTGCCCGATTGCGGCGTTTGGAAGGCTGTCACTTCATTCCCTGAAAGTCCGATGATTTCGAGCGTGTTCAGTGGGGCCAAATTCTCTGCACTGGCGGTATGCGCGGCCATAGCAATTGCGATGATCAGGGGTAGACGGGTAGAGTTTGAATGAAACATACTGGCCTCTTTGATTACTGATGCAACGTCAGGTTGCTCTATAAACAAGGCGCTATTGAGATACGTTTAAGGTCATAGTTTGTTATGCGGCGGCGGTATCACGCAGATTGCTTCAAAAAAAACGCAGCGGATGCTGCGTTTTTCAGTTTCAAATTTTCTTACAGCTTTTAACCGACAGCTTCACCGTGCTGTGCACCCGCGGGTGGCAGGGCAGGGGAGGGTGCTGGCGCGATGCTGCGCTGTGGTTGCTGGGTCACGCGGCGCTCTGTCAGCTGACGTACTACTGCGCGCGCGCGCAGGATAGGCGTTGTTTTCACGGTGCGCGCGGGATTTGATGTGCTGGGGCTGCGGACCTCTCTCGCGGTTGAAGGGATGTCCCCTTGATACTTCTGAGTGCGGTAGTTTGCGATGAAATTAGCACCGGATTGCTTGCTCTTAAATGACCAGATACCAAGCTCAGTGCCTTCTGCGATCAACGCCATCACAGCCTTTTCGATGGCTTGCTCGACGGCAATTTGCTTTGGTTCATTGGTTGCAACACCGGCTTCTGCTTCGAGTAGTTCGTCCAGCGCGACATAACGGAAGATCGAGCCGCGATCAGACACAGACGCGATGGGCTTGCGCACAACCACGCTGGCCAGCACTTCGCCCGAATTGGTCGAAATCGCGCGCAGCGAAACGGTGACCATATCCAGCTTCCATTTGCGATCCCCCCCAATGCCGAGATAGCGCGCACCGAAGCCGCCTGTCATCGTGTTGCTATCATAACCGATGATCCCACCCTGTAGGATGATCCCGGAATGGTCCAGCGGCGCCAAAGCGTTCGGATCGACGTTTTGCTCGTTCAGGTAGATCCGGCGCATTTCTGTTGCTATCTGGCGCTCGCGAATGAGGGACTCGAGGTTGGATCGGTCTAAAACAGAGAACCACCGACGCTCGCCGGCGTCCTGCAGTGCTTTGATCAGCATTGGTGCGCCACCTTGTGTTACGGCCCGCGAGAGCGATTGCACGTTGGTTGGCTCTTTGTACTGGCCCGTCAGATCGGGGAAGTCATAGACCGACACAGTGATCCTTTGGGTCGGAGCGGGTGTTTCACGGAGCGCGCGGTTTTGCGGTGTGATCTGGCTGAATTGTGCCTGATACTGGCCATTCGTAAGATCGGTCATTGTAGTGCAGGCACCAAGTCCAAGTGCGGTGCAAGTGATGGCAAGCCATCTAATTATGCGGTTTTGGCCCATATACTCGTTCCTAATATTTGTTAATTGGCAGTTGACTGCGCTGATCTCAGTTTGTGACCAGCTGGGGCACAATAATTTCTGTTACAGTCCCGTCCAACGCATCTGAAATAAGAAGGGTTATACTATCGACGCTTCGGTCAAACTGCACGGTTGTCGTACCGAACGTGACCAGTCCACCATCCTGCGGGGTGTCGCCAAAAATCGCCTCGGTTACCTGACCGGCGAGAGCTGACAGAAGTCGACCCTCAAGCTGGCGGATAAAGAGGTCGGCATCCGTAGAGCCTGTGTCAGTGACACCACCCCCGCCGCCAAATTCACTGCCATCGTTTGCGTCTCTGGCTGTTGCGTCGCGTTGTGCGCTGGCAATAGAGAGGAGATGCCCCGAATTTAAGGCGTTACCGCCAAAGGAGGGGTTTATCGGTGTGTATACAAGGTCCTGCGCCACGACGTTTTGTGTGCTTAGGACTGTAATTGCTATTGCAGCACCATAACGGCGCGTTAGACCTGAAATTTTCATCTCGTTCCTCATAATTCTGATACCTCTTAATGGGTATCTGACGGAGAGCTAAACACTTTTATTATATTAATCGTTACTGAAAAAACCGCCTGTACTTCAAGAGGGCTGCATATCATCTCACGGTTAGTTCACGAAGGTAATAAAGTGAGGTATTCCAAACTGTTGCTTTGCGGCAACCATAACAGTCGTGAGATCCGATTCTTAACCAAATACTCGGTATAGTAGAAATCGATGCTAATTCGAAAACACAATTACCAAAATAAGGACGGTATTGTTTCAGAGAATAGATAAAAGCGGCGAAATAGAGGCAAAATTACGGTTTTGCTTTACGTGTATGTTTACCCCTTGTTAAGAGAAGTACAACGATCAGACATTTTGAACGTTTAATTTTCTAGGTACCCGAGTGGTGCATTAAGCTAGCCAGACTTTGGCAACGCTCCAATGTGCTCACCCCCCCCGCAGGAAAGTAAATTTCGGAAGAACTGTGAGTTGTGATTGCTCGACGCTGTATGAGCCGTATCAAATTTATGGAGACCAAAATAATGAACTATTCAAAACTGGCACTCACCGCCACAACAGCGCTGACACTTTCAATGTCAACGGCTTTCGCTGACGGCAATGAGGCCTATTTGACCCAGTCAGCCCAAAATGTGGGTAACACCGCACTTGTTCAGCAGTCTGGCTCGAACAACGATGCCGGTTCTGCCGGGAAAGCAATGTCGCAGATCTCGGAAAATACAAGCACCGGTAACGCGCTGACCATTCTGCAAAGTGGCGACGGCAATGCGATTGGCCTCGAGGGCAATGGCCTTGACCAAAAAGCACAAAGATTCATCGGTAACACGGCCACGATTACGCAAAGCTCAAACAACAACGTTGTGGGTTCGGTCAACCAGTTCACACGCAACATGTCACCCGTGCAGACAGGAAACACTCTGACGATCACGCAATCGGACGGTAACGGCAACCGCGTGGGATATGCTTCTCAGGTACGTGGTTCCAACAATGGCGGCGCAGAAAACGGCAACGTTGCAACGATCTCCATGTCGGGGGCGGACAGCACGATCGAAACCACATCGCAGTTTACCAAAGGGTTTGAGGCTGTGAACGAATTGGACGTGGACATCTCCGGTAACAACAACGGCAACGGCTCTCTGACCGGTCTGGCTGCTGCATCAGGCGCGACAACAAGCTCCTTGATCCAGGGCAAAGATTATACAGGCACCGAACACGGCGCAAACTCTGCTTCCCTGATCATTAGCGGTGATGGCAACCAATTCGGTGTGACACAGTTGGGTCTGCGTAACACAGTCGGCACGCTTGAGATCACAGGCGCGAGCAATGAGTTGGGTGTTTACCAGAACGGCTCCGATAACATGGTGACTATCGCGACAATCGGTGGCGCGGACAACAACATTGGTGTTGTTCAGCTGCAAACCAGCAACGTTGCAAGCGTTTCTGCAAATGGCAACGACAACGAGTTCGGTGTTTATCAGGACGGCGACCAGAACAATGCAACGGTCAACGTGACGGGCGACCTGAACGGTGTTGGGAGCGGTCTGTCTGGGGACTCCCTGACAGCGTCGATCGATTCTGTATCCTTCGCAGGGGGCATGGCCAAGCAGTTCGGTGATCTGAACATGTTGACAGCTAACGTAACTGGCAACTCCAATGCATTCGGCATGGTCCAAGACGGGACAAGCAATGTGATCGTAGCAACGGTTTCTGGCGACTTTAACATGTCAGCGGTTGTTCAGGTCGGTGCAAGCAACATGGCCGTTTACACACAGAATGGTAACAACAACAACGCTGGTATCTCCCAGTAAGGTTGTAACGTATGTCCGGGCGGCTTTTGCCGCCCGGATTTTACTTTTTATGTCAGAGAACCATTATGTCTCTTCGATCACATCTACTTCTGAGTGTTATCGCTTTGGGTGTCATGTCCGCAAACGTGGGCCATGCGCAAAGCAATCGTGACAACGATGTCGTGATAGATCAGATCGGGCGTGATAACTCCGCGATTATTACCCAATCTGGGCAGGTCAACCTTGCCGGATCCGAATTGGTAAAAATGGTTCAAGACGGAATTTTTAATGCGCTTTCGATATCGCAAACTGGTTTGGAGAATACAGTCGGCCTGTCCAGCCCTGGCCTGTTCCAATTTGGTAGACGGAATACAACCAACATTTTCAATCGCATTGTGATTATTCAGAATTCAAATAGCAGCGCCATCGGTAGCGTCGTGCAAAACTCTCAGGGGGCTGTAACTAACGGTGCCAATACCCTTTCGGTTACGCAACAGACGGGCGACCGCAACCGGGTCAACTCAGTCACCCAAATCCAGGATGCTGGCGAAGAAGGCCAGACCGCGCAGATCACCATGACCGGGTCTGATAACTTCATCGACCGTGTCGAACAGCGCTCAAATGCAGTGGGCCGTGACGGCGAGAACGACATCCAATTCAACATCCTGGGCAACAACAATGGCCGCATCGGATTGTCAGGTTTTGCGGGCGAGCCACTTTTGGCTGACAGCTCGATCGTTCAAGAAGGAGATGGGACTGTCGACTTGGGCATCTATGGCAACAAAGTTGTGCTGGAAATCATTGGCGACGACAACCGCTTTGGCCTGCGTCAGGGTGGACGTATGAACGACATGGGCCGCTTGCTGGTGAATGGCAACGCCAACCAGCTTGGTCTGCGCCAAGACGGAGCCGAAAACAACATCCAGATGGCCGTGATCGAGGGCGATTCCAATGAAATTGGTATCGACCAGATCGTGACCAACGTGGCCGATGTCAGCCTGATCGGCGCAAGCGACGACAACCGTATCTATGCCTTCCAGCAGGGAACAAACATGCTAACAGCCCGCATCGAGGGAGACGGAAACACTTGGCGCAGCAGCCAAGATTATCTCTCAGCGCTTGGTGGCGTAAACGACGCGATATTTTCGTTGATTGGTGACGACAACTTTGCCAGCCTCGAGCAATTGGGCAGCAATACCTTTAGTCTCACAATCACAAGCGACCGGAACAATACGGGCGGCTCTCTGAGTGGTGTTGCGGCTTTGGGCGGTTTGACTGCAGGGAACTTTACACAGCGCGGCGCTGGCAACGACATGACCCATACCGTGGCTGGTAGCGACAACCAGTTTGCAGCGCTACAGAATGGAACGAATAACTTTTTGACGGCTGTCATTACTGGAAACTCCAACCAGTCCAGCCTGGTTCAAAACGGTGTAAGTAACATCGCCAAATTGATCCAGTCAGGTAACGGTAACACAGCTGGTATCTATCAAAATTAAACTAAACGCTACGATATTTTAACGGGATTGGACCAATGAGAATTCAACATTTTGCAACCGCATCCACGCTGGCTATTTTGGCAGCTACAGCAGTATTGGCGGACGAGAATGATGCCCGCCTCTCACAGGGCGGTGATTTGAACTCAGCTCTGATTATCCAAAGTGGCGACCTGAATGACGGATCGCTGATCCAGAACGGTGATCGCAACGACACCGACCTGACGCAGTCTGGCGATAACAACGTGGCTGGCCTTTCCGGCACCGGCAACCCTTCGGTTCGGGTTATGCTGCAAGAGGGCAACGACAATACCCTGACGGTTTCACAGACGGGCAACGCAAATAGCATTGCACAGGCTCGCAACGGCTTGCGTCAGTTGGGTGACGCCAACACGGCGACCATCAGTCAAACATCCAACGAGAATACCATTCGTCGGGTGACGCAACGCGGCGAAACCGCAGCCACAACCCAGCAGAACGTTCTGAATGCCACCCAAGAAGGCGGCGACCAGAACTTTATCCGCAACACCAGGCAGCGCAACACCTCTGCATCAGATGCAACGAACACTATGGACGTCACACAGACAGGCGCCCGTAACATCCTGGGCGCAATACCGACCAACAGAACGTTGGGTTTGCTTCAGGACGGCACGGCCAATGCAATGACTGTGAATCAGATCGGTGATGACAACGGTGCAGGCAACATCGATCTGCAAAGTGGCGAGTTCAGCCCAGCGATTGATTTTGTCTGGGCGGACCAAGGATCTGCTGAGCAAGTCGGCAACAACAACGCTTTGACCTATGATGCAATTGGCAACCGCAACCTGTTCGGCTCGGCACAGTATGGTGACAACAACATCGCCGACGTTGACTCCTTTGGTGACGGGAATGAAGCAGCTGTCGCGCAGGACGGCGATGACAATATCACATCTGTTCTGCAATCTGCCGATCCAATTTTTGGTGCGGGTGGCAATGGTAATGCAGCCGGATCTGATGTTTTGGGCAATGACAATACATCTGCGATCATCCAGTTCAACAACGACAACATTGCGACGGACGATGTTTGGGGTGATAGCAATGCGCTGACGACCAACCAAGCCAGCTCAGGCAACGGTTCCGCAAATCTGGCTTATGGTGACGGCAACAATGTAGCCGTAAATCAGCTGGGCCTCTTCGGCGCCAACAACTCGACAGTTGCGATTGATGGCCGCTTTTTTCAGGGCGACGATAACGCAGTCGATGTCACACAGATCGGTTCGAACACATCTGATGTCGACATCTTCGGTGACCGCTCTGATGTGGATGTGACGCAGACGGGCAGTAACGTTGCCTCTGTTACCATTGATGGCCGTCGTGAAGGTGATGATAACGACATCAGCATCCTTCAGTCGAACTTTGGGTTTTCCACAAACACAGCCACTGCTGGCATCAGTGGGGACGACAACGTCGTTTCTGTTGGTCAGACATCCGGCAATACACTGTCTATCTTAATCAGCGGCAACACTGGTGATCGTCAAAGCCGGAATGAAGGTGGCGAGAACACTGTTACTGTCGATCAGGCTGGTGGCAACCAGGGTACAATCGGTATTATTGGCGATCTGAACGATGTTTCACTGAACCAGTCGGGTTTCTTGGCCAACAACGTGGCAACAGTCGCAATCGACGGGTCGATGAACGAAGGTGACCGCAACGTTGTCGACATTGATCAGGCAGGCAGAGACGGTAATGCGTCAGTCACCATTGGCGGTGATCGCAACGATGTTACCGTTAATCAGGTCCGCAGGAACACAGCCATCTTGACCATTAACGGTGCAGCCGGTGGCGAAGGCGATCGAAACACTATCAATATTAATCAGACCTTCAATTTTGGGTTCGGCGGCAACACGGCCAATATCATCACGGCCACAGTTTTTGGCGATGATAATAATACTGGTCTTGGCTTTGCGGGTGATGCGGCGACAGTTTCGGGTACTCTGAACGCGGGTGACATGTTCCAGAACGGTCGCGGCAACGACATCAAGCTAAGCGTCGGTGACACCATAATTGAATCCAACGGCAACGCCTTTGCGTTCAGCCAGACAGGTCGCAACAACACGATCATCGGCTCGATCACAGGTGGCGATGCAAACCAGGTTGCGGTTGTTCAGGTCGGAACCGCAAACCTAACCAACTTTACCCAGACGGGTAGCTTCAATGTACTGGGTGTGACCCAGTAATCTGTTTGCTTTGGACAACGAAATTGAACGACGGGCATTGTGTGAACACAGTGCCCGTTTTTTTGTGAAATGCTGCCAACCCCAGCCCGGCCTGGCAACGAATTGTGCAGCTCATGTCATGAAGCGAGCTGAAGATCACTTTCAATCGGTTTTCTATCATAGGCAACAACTGACATTGAGCAGTCCCACTTGACTGGTCCAAACTGAAAGTCAGGTTATGATTGACCTTGGTTCATTGGAAGGATGAGCTTCGGGCGCAGTGGGCGGAAGGCGTCACGATTCGCTGGAGAAAACTGCGTGTGACATAGAAACGCCAAGACAAGTACGTTTCTGAATGAACCGTAGCAGTAGGCAATAACCGAAAGAAAGCGGCAGAAGGCCGTGTTCCAGTCAAACGGGCTTTCGCGGTATTACATTGATCGTTCAAAAAGCGGTTTGTTGAACAAATAAAGGGCCGTTCAATATATATCCAGTTCTCAGAAGGTAGCTACTGGCAGCATCGCCGTCAGATTTGGCTTTGTCCGCTTCCGAGAAGCTGCACCGCAGCGATGGGCTCCTCGGGCAACGTCCGCTAAGGACCGATCACTCCGGAAGACACATTGAACGGATTTCGAACCCTCGACGCAGTTCCGAGCCTGATTGTCCGTTCTTCCATCTAATGATCTTTGAAATATTAATTTCGCTTTCATATTTTTGCGCTGGTGCGGTCAGCTTGCCGCCAGAAGTGGTCGAATTTTTGGTCTCCACAAAAACCATGTCTGGTGGCTGAAATCGAAACCGACTAAACGCTTTCAGAACACTGGGGAGCGACATATGCAAAAGATCACTTTGCCCGAACGGCCTCACTGGCGGGCTCAAGCTAAGGACGTCGGCTTTAATTTTGCCGACATGCATGGCGAACCTTATTGGGACGAATCCTCGGCCTATGCTTTTTCGATCGATCAGATTGAGAACGGGCTGGAGGACCCTGCGACCGCGCTTCACGCCATGTGCCGCGAGGCCGTCGCCCATATCATTGCGAGCGAAAGCCTGATGGAGCAGCTTGCGATTCCCGAAGCCCATCGCGATCTTGTCGCTGAGAGCTGGAGGCGGGGCGATCAGGAAATCTATGGGCGGTTTGATTTTGCCTATGACGGCCAAGAGCCCGCCAAACTCTTGGAATACAACGCCGATACGCCGACCTCGCTTTACGAAAGCGCGGCCTTTCAGTGGCAGTGGCTGGAAGATCAACTGGCCGCAGGCGTTCTTCCCGAAGGTACGGACCAGTTCAACGGGATACACGAGGCACTGGTCACGAGATTTGGCGAAGTTTTCGAACAAAATAGCGACCTGCACTTCACCGCTGTTGCCGGTAACCCTGAAGATTATGGAACAGTCGAAGCCTTGGGCTGGGCTGTGCGCGAAGCTGGGCTGGGGGCGCATTACTGCGATCTCGAGAAGATTGCGCTCAGCGACGACGGCCAGTTTCTGGACGATGAAGACCGCCGTATCGCGGTTCTGTTCAAACTCTATCCATGGGAAGACTTGTTGCGCGATGAATATGCTGACCACATCGCCGGATCAGGGTGTCTGTTCCTTGAGCCTGCGTGGAAGGCTCTGTTGTCCAACAAGGGACTTTTGCCGGTGTTGTGGAATATGTTCGAGGGTCATCCGAACTTGTTGCCCGCATTCTTTGAGGCGGACGTCGCGGATGCCATGGCTGGTCGCGGTGCGCCTTGTGAAGCGGTCGCTGCGGCTTTTGGGCGCTCCGAAGCGCAGCTTGGCGCTGGCCATGTGCGCAAGCCGATCCTGTCACGTGAAGGCGCATCGGTCTCGATACTAAAGTCCGGCACCGTGATCGAGCAGTCGAAGAGTTCCGATTATGCAGAGCATCCTCGCATTATTCAGGCCTATGCGCCCCTGCCTCAGTTTGATGGGTTTCGTCCCGTGATCGGTGCCTGGATCGTTGGGCAGACTTGTGCGGGAATTGGCATCCGGGAAGATCGGTCCCGCATCACGCAGGATTTGTCCCGGTTCAAACCGCACTATGTTGCAGGATGAACCGCACTATTTAACGCCACGTCGGCAGAAAGAACGATTGCTATGATCAAACGCTCGAACCGTGTCGCCATCGCGATTGTAGGAGCAGCAGCCTTTACCCTTGCGGGTTGCCGCGAAGAACAGGTGGACGCTGCTGCTTACCCTAATCTCCAAAGTTGTCTGGACGACGCATCACGCGGCGGGATCTTCACGGCTCAGGACTGTGAGACCTCCTTTGCACAGGCGCAGACTCTGCATGTAGAGGCTGCGCCCCGGTATGACGCCCTCGAAGTATGCGAAGAGCAGCACGGCGAAGGCGCCTGCGGTACCGAAGCAACCGCCACGCAAGGTGGATCAGGGAGCATCTTCATGCCGCTTCTGGCCGGCTACCTGATCGGGAATATGCTGGGTGGTCGGGCCGGAATGTCGGCGGCCCAACCGCTCTATAAATCTTCGGACGGCCGCTTTACCAACGCGACGCGCTCCAGCACTTTTTCGAGCAATACTGGCTCGGCTAAGCTCAACACTTCGCAGTTCACCCGACCTGTAGCAACGGTTGGGAAAACACCCATGACACGCGCTACTGCAAGCTCGCGTGGCGGCTTTGGCTCGTCTGGAAGCGGACGAACGGGCTTCGGTGGATAGACCCAGGCGCAAAATGTAGGGAAGCACATATGTCTGACGTCAGCGCCTATGGGTCCAAATAGGGTAATTTGATAAGAGAGTGTTGTTGGCTCATCGTAACCACTGAGGAGTGGAAGATGAGACAAACAACTGGAACACGCAAAAGCGCTGGCGAGAAGATCGTCAAAGATATCAAACGGGCGACCCGCAAACATTATTCGTCGGAAGAGAAAATCAGGATCGTGCTGGACGGCCTTCGTGGTGAGGACAGCATCGCGGAGCTGTGCCGGCGTGAGGGCATCTCCCAAGGCATCTATTACAAATGGCCGAAGGACTTCATGGAGGCCTGTAAGCGGCGTCTTGCGGGCGATACGGCGCGTGCTGCCACGACCGATGAGGTGAAGGATCTACGGCGCGAGGCCCGTGATCTGAAGGAAGTGGTGGCGGAACAAACACTCGAGCTCCGCCTGCTCAAAAAAAGCATGACAGGCGATGGGGGCGACCAAGAATGAGATACCCCGCATCTGAGAAACTTGAGATCATGCGGCTTGTGGAAGAGAGCCACCTGTCGGCACGCCTGACGTTGGCCACACTGGGTATCCCCCGCACCAAATTCTACCGCTGGTATGATCGGTAACTGCAGCGTGGTGAGGCTGGACTGCAGGACCAATCGCCTAAACCAAAGCATGAGAACGCCGGTGGAATACTGCACCACGTGAGCGGCGAGATTGTCTTGTTGCAGATGGGCTGATTGGTCTGTCCTGTTAAGCTCTTCGTTTTGGCGGAGGGCGGGATTGAAGCACGTGGATTTGTATGGGCGGGTTCGTCACGCTGTTCTTGTTGATGGCATGAGCCGTCGGGAAGCGGCGCGTATTTTCGGGATCAACCGCCGCACGGTTGAGAAGATGCTGAGATTTTCGATCCCGCCAGGATATCGACGCGATAAAGTGATCCGTCGACCCAAGCTGGATGCGTATATGGGGATTATTGATCAGATCCTTGAGGCAGACTGAAGTGGTCCTGCTTTTTAGGACAGTTTTGCGGCTTGGCTAAGATGCA
>NZ_JBALVJ010000080.1:0-13802 GCF_036961165.1 Sulfitobacter sp.
ATCAAACATCGTTCCGCCCGTTTCCTTTGCGTCGTCCCAGTGAAAACCGATGTTAAATTTCCATCTCAGAAAAAAGACACAAAAACTTTGCGACAGAGCCCATCGGTGCATCTGTCCCACCGACCCCATTGATCGAATGACAGACGACACAGCCCTTTGACACAAATAACCTGCGGCCTTCTTCGGCATTCATTTCGGGCATCATCAGGCCGGGTGCCATCATCTCCATGGGAGTGCTATGGTTCTCAGCCAAGGAAGGCGTTGCCAGTGCCGCAACGAGAACCGCAATTGAGAATGTTTTAGTCATGGTCATGATCTATTCCCTTCAAATTTGACGATTTTGGCTTCGGACATGGCGGGTTTGTGTTTCCTTCGCTTGCGCCCCTGGGTCAGCCTTAGAATGTCCGCGCGCGAGCGCCAACTGCCGTGCATTGGCGCTTGTGAGCGAATTCCAAAACACCAACGGGCGGATCAATGACCGGGCGCACGACAAGGTCCGCAGATTTGAAACGAAGATGCGTATGTTCGTTTTGGCAAATTTCGAGCGCCCGGATCATTGCCTGAACCCCGTTGGCGGGCCTTTGCTGAACGAGGTTCGTTGCGGCATCGACAACGATGACCACATCCGCCCCGGCATCGCGGACCACATCAACCGGTGCCAGGTCGCAATAGCCTCCATCAACCAGTATGCGACCGTCGATTTCAGCGGGCGGCAAAATACCAGCCAGTGCTGCGCTTGCGTAGAGCGCGTCTGTCGCAAGACCTGATCCGAATACGACCCGCGCGCCGCTTTCAATATCTGTCGCGGTCGCAAATACTGGTATTCGGCCCGCATCGAGCGATTTGTTAAGGGTCAGCCTGGACAGAACAGCTCGACCCCAGTCGGCGGTTGGCTGTCCCACGCCCCAGCCGAAATACATCCCCGAAATGGCTTTCTGCGCGACCCTAAGATTCTTGACGTAATTGATCATTCCAGGAGCCGAAAAGTCTGGCAGCGGCGGAAACCCGGAGATATCCATGTCGATCAGAGCATCGTACCAATCCTCGTTGAGCGCGTAAGTTGCGCCAACTGCAGCACCCATCGACACGCCGACGATGAAATCCGGATAGATCCCAAGGTGATTGAGCGCCCGTAAGGCGCCCAGATGGGCAAAACCGCGCGCCCCGCCACCGGACAGGACCAGCCCCAAACGGGCCTTCTGGGCAGGTTCATGAAGCATGACTGACGCCTCCGCCTCGGCCATAGATCCACCAACCGTAAATCAGGCCGCCTACGATGGCCGGGATGACGCCTGAGAGGATGAAGAGCGCTCCGTTTTCCGGTCCACCGAAGTAGTCGAATTTCGCGTCGATGCGGCTGCAGAGCCATGCGCAGTAACTACCGACGGCGGCCATGATAGTGGCTGCCCCGATCATTGCGGCCGCGCCCGATATGCGCCCCTCAACCAGCAACAACGTTGTCGCACCGATGACTGCCCCCATTACGATTCCGCATGTGGCAGTCCAGACGGCCTTGCCGGCCAAACTGCCGCCGGGGAACAGGACCATCCCCCAGAGCAGCAAGTAGACGACCTCGGCAAGGCTGGTCAGAGCAATGGCAGTGCCGAGTACCAATGTTGTCCTTTGCTGCGCCAGTCGTTGCATTGCTTTGCCCCTTTTCTCTAGAACTTTAGACGCCGTAAGCGTAGCGCATTTAGGACGACCGAGATCGACGACGCGGACATCGCGAACGCGGCAAACATCGGGCTGATCAGAATCCCAAGGAATGGAAACAGGACACCCGCCGCCACCGGCACCCCGGCAGCGTTGTAGATCAATGCAAAGAACAGATTCTGGCGGATGTTGCGCATTGTGGCCTTCGACAAGCGACGTGCGCGCACGATCCCGTCAAGATTGCCCTTCACAAGCGTGAAACCAGCGCTTTCGATGGCCACATCGGCGCCTGTCCCCATGGCGATCCCGACATCGGCCTGCGCCAGCGCTGGTGCATCGTTCACGCCGTCACCTGCCATCGCGACCTTGTGTCCCTCGGCTTGCAGTTCCTTGATGATGCGGGCCTTGTCTTCGGGCAGAACGTCAGCGCGGATTTCATCGATCCCCAGTCGGGCTGCGACGGTTTTGGCTGTGCGCTCATTGTCGCCAGTGGCCATGATGATCCGGAAGCCCAACTCGCGCAGTGCCTTCAAGGCGGCCGGCGTCGTTTCCTTGACCGGGTCGGCCACGCTGACCAGCCCTGCAATCGCATCACCCAAGACCACGAACATTACGGTCTCGCCCTCGTCGCGCCGGGCGTTGGCCTTTTCGATCAAGGCATCCGCTTTCAGCCCTATGTCGGTGATCAGGGCAAGGTTTCCAAGCGCCACAGCCTTGCCATCCACCACGCCTTTGACACCTTTGCCGGTGACAGCTTCAAAATCCTCTGCCTTGACCATCTCTACGCCGCGTTCTTCAGCGCCACGCACGATCGCTTCGGCCAAGGCGTGTTCCGAGCCACGCTCAAGCGAGGCCGCAAGTCGCAGTACCTCGGCTTCGTCGTGACCGGGTTCTGGTAGGACCGCAACAAGACGCGGTTTGCCTTCGGTCAGGGTTCCGGTCTTGTCGACCATCAGCGTGTCAACCTTTTCAAACCGCTCCAACGCTTCGGCATTCTTGATCAGCACACCCGCCTGCGCGCCGCGCCCCGTGGCGGTCATGATCGACATTGGCGTCGCAAGGCCAAGCGCACAGGGACAAGCGATAATCAGCACGGCGACCGCAGAGATCAACCCATAGGACAAGGCGGGTTCCGTTCCCCAAAGCGCCCAGCCGATAAAGGACAAAATTGCGATCAAGATAACAGCGGGTACAAAATAGCCCGCAACCATATCGGCATATTTCTGGATCGGCGCGCGCGAGCGTTGGGCGTTTGCCACCATCTCGACTATCTGGCTTAGCATGGTATCCGCGCCGACGCGTGTCGCCGCGATGACCAGCGAACCAGTGCCATTGAGCGTCGCGCCGGTGACCGCGTCGCCTGCGACTTTCTCGACCGGGACTGGCTCACCGGAAATCATGCTTTCGTCAATTGACGAATGACCTTCGATGACGGTGCCGTCGACTGGTACTTTGTCGCCGGGGACGA
Organism: Sulfitobacter sp.; assembly: GCF_036961165.1. GTDB lineage: Bacteria > Pseudomonadota > Alphaproteobacteria > Rhodobacterales > Rhodobacteraceae > Sulfitobacter. The sequence continues at coordinate 3,122 of NZ_JBALVJ010000080.1, forward strand.
CCCGCACATGATCGCCGACCAATACGTCCTCTAGGGCCACTTCCTCTTCGCTACCATCGGGGCGGATCACACGGGCGGTTTTGGCCGCCATATCCAACAGCGCCCGGATCGCCTTGCCCGTGCCCTCACGCGCGCGCAACTCCATCACCTGGCCCAGCAGGACCAGTGTCACGATCACCGCCGCTGCCTCGAAATAAACCCCGACATGGCCATCCGCGCTGCGGAAGCCGTCTGGAAAGATGCCGGGCGCCAGAATGGCGACGACACTGAAGCCATATGCCGCCGAAATCCCCATCGCGATCAGGCTGAACATGTTCAGTTTTATCGTCCTAAATGAAGTCCAGCCGCGGGTGAAGAAAGGCCAACCAGACCAGAGGATCACCGGGGTGCCCAGGGCGAATTCGATCCATAGGGTGGTGCGTTCGCCAAAAATATCGCGAATCCAACCGGCGCCGACAAAGGGCGACATGGTCAGGATCAGGAGCGGAATCGTAAGCACGGCACCAACCCAGAACCGACGCGTGAAATCAACCAATTCCGGATTGGGCCCGTCTTCGAGCATTGTGGCGGATTCAAGTTCAAGGCCCATGCCGCAGATCGGACAGGAGCCGGGTTTGATCTGCCGAACTTCTGCATGCATTGGACAGGTATAGACCGCGCCGTCGAAATCTGCGGGCACGGTATCGTATACACCGCCTTTCACCGGTGCTGCCGCCGCACTGTGATCGTGAGAATGCGCGTGGTGCCCATGTCCGTGATCTTCCGCGCTGCCTTCCGGCACGAGATGCATATTACATTTCGGGCAATCGCCGGGCTCGGTCCGTCGAATTTCCGGATGCATGGGGCACGTATAGACAGGTCCGGCGAAATCTGCCGGAATGATATCGTTTTGTGGCACGGCGTCAGGCTGCGATTTTTGGGCGTGGGTGTGCTGGGTCATGTGAATTGTCCTTGCCGGATTAGTGTGTGTTTTTCGGAACGCCCTTCTGGGGGCCAGATTGCAAAAGGAATTGCCATGTCTTGGCACCTGTCGTTCTCGTGACCTTCGCCAGCAATGATCCAACCGAGATTTCGTTGCTGTCGTGAGGTATCGTGTTCGTCGTTACGATCCTGGCGGCTCCTGCGGCCAGAACGTCCTCGTAGGCTGAACCGGCGAAGACCGCATGGATGATAACACAAACTGCGGGGGCAGTCTTAAGCGCACGAAGTTGGGTCAAAGTACGTACGAGTGTTTGGCCTGAAGAGGCAATGTCATCAAGTATGACCGGCGTACCTTGCCGCAACGCATTGTTCTTGGGCAAGCTGACATCAACCGCACGATCTCCGCGCCGGATTTTGCGCAAAACCTCATGGGGGCGCTGCGTCAGCTTTGCGACTTCGGCCACCCATTGCTGGCTTTCGCTATCAGGTCCAAGCAAGACCGCGTCAGGAATGTTTTCATTGATCCAACCCGCGATGACAGGCGCGGCGGCGGCATGGGCCGCCGGGATCGAGAACAGTTGTGAAAGATCGCGATTGCGATGCAGATGTGGGTCAACAGTGACCAGCCAGTCAAAACTTTCCTGCAGGAAGGCCGCAAATGACGGGGCGCTGACCGCCTCACCGGGGTGAAACCTTTTGTCTTGCCGCATGTAGGCCAGATAGGGCGCGATCAGCCCAACGCTTTTTGCGCCAAGATCGCGCGCGGTTTCAGCCGCAAAGCGCACCGGCAAAGCCAGCCTGTCAGGGTTATGCATGGTTGCCAACAATGCCACGTCGCGTCCCGCCAGATCGGGCGGCAAGGTCACAAGACTTTCGCCATCAGGGAAATGACGCCATCCCATTTTCAAATGTTCGGCCCCAAGCATTAGAGCCAGTTCGGCGGCAAGGGGCCCCATGCCAGGGAAAGCGAGGATCACAGGTTTCATGACGCCTCCTCGATTGCAAAGGCCTGCGAGTGGTTGTCGGTATAATCATTTGCGTAAGCCAATTCGCCAGCGGTTTCGGCGTGGATTTCGAACAACGGATCGCCGGCGCTGATCCTTTCACCAATTGCGGCCTGCAAAAGCACCCCCGCCCTTTGCTGGCGTGGGGCACCGGCCAATTTAGCGATACGGGCGATCAGCCGGTTATCGATGGCGATTATCGTACCACTTTGCGCGGCAAATACGGTGGCGCGATGCAGCGCGATGCGTGGCTCATGAAACCCGCCCTGTGCCTCGCATATCGCCATGAACTTTGCCACAGCCGCACCGTTATCCAACAGGGCAGCCGCGTGGTTTCGCCCTGCCCCGGCAATACCGCCCGGCACCATGTCCAGCAACATACCGGCCAGATCAAGTGCGCGGTCGCGCAGATCAGCCGGCGCGGCCCTATCGCCTCGCAGTACCGCCAAGACGTCTTGCGCCTCAAGCGCCGGACCAATGCCGCGACCGACGGGTCCGGTTCCATCACTTTGGTGCACGCCAAGCCTCAATCCGACGGCCGCCGCGACCCCGGCTAACCGCGCTTGCAACAATTTCGCTGCATCAGAAGATCGCACCTTGGCGGTGGGGCCAACCGGCATGTCGATCAGTACATCCGTTGCGCCCACCGCCGCTTTTTTCGACAGAACACTGGCCACCAACTGGCCGGTGCTGTCGAAATCCAATGGCCTTTCAATGCGGATCAGCAGATCGTCCGCCGGGCTGAGATTGAGCTTGCCGCCCCAAACGATGCACCCGCCTTCAGCCTCAACGACCTTGCGCAAGGCCTGCGCGTCCAGATCGACAGGTGCCATGACCTCCATGGTGTCGGCAGTGCCCGCCGGTGAGGTAATCGCGCGGGACGAGGTCTTCGGGATCAGGTGTCCCGCCGCCGCGACAATAGCGACGACAATCGGTGTCGTCCGGTTGCCCGGCAGCCCGCCGACGCAGTGCTTGTCCAGCACTTGGACGTCACCCCAGTCCAGCGTATCTCCTGCCGCTTGCATTGCGCGTGTCAGCGCTGTCGTTTCGCCCAGATTCAACCGGTCACCAGCGCAAGCCGTGACAAAAGCCGCCAGATTTAGATCGGAAAGCCGGTTGTTCAGCGTATCGGCAATGATGCCGTCGAAGGCGACCCGGTCCAGTGTCTGACCATAGGCCTTGGCCCGGATCGACGAGGTCGATGCCGGCGGTTCAGAATGCGAAAACCTCGCGATCGCGCCATCGGTTGCACCCAACGCGATCCAAGCGGCTTCGGAAAGAGCGGCTGTATCTGTGCCCAACCAATCTGCACCCGAGACAACATTCAGCGTTGCGATGACCCCCCGGTCTCCCAACTCAATCTGAATACGCGTCAGGGCGGCGAACCCCTCGGAACGACAGATGTGGCAGTCTTCATGCATGTAGACCACCGGCTGGCGATAGGTGTCTATCCCGGCGCGCGACAGCGGCAGCATATCTGAGTGCTCCGTCATGTCGGCCGATCCAGACGAATGGTTTCCAGATGCTCAGGCGCGCAGGCGGGCCAACCTAGTTCGTGCTCTACGCGAAACCTTAGGGTATCCGAGGCATGGGGCTCGCCATGTGTCAGATACGTCATGCGCGGCGGTTGCTTGGCCCCCTGCATCCAGTTCAGAAGTTCATCGGCATCTGCATGGCCCGAAAAAGATTTGAGCTGGATCACCTCGGCATCAATTGGGATATCACGCCCAAAGATACGGAGCTGGCTTGCTCCGTCGACCAGGGCCGCGCCGCGCGTCCCGCCAGCCTGAAATCCCGAAAGCAAGATCGCGTTGCGGCGGTCGCCACCATAGCTGACGAGATGATGCAATATCCGTCCGCCAGTCAGCATGCCGCTGGCCGAAATGATGATCATCGGGCCGTGACGGGTGTTGAGCTCTTTGGACTCGTTTACGGTATTGACCTGTTTCGCGAGCTCGAACATGCGCTGGCAGTCTTCGGCAGAGACGTGGTGCTCTTGGTGAAACCGGTGGTAAATATCTGTCGCATTTACCGCCATCGGGCTGTTCAGGAAAGTAGGCACATATGGAATGTCGCCGCGCTTTTGCAGGCGTGCGATATGGTACATTAACCCCTGCGCACGCCCGATGGCAAAGGACGGGATCAACACCGTACCGCCACGAGCAAAAACCCGTTTCATGATCGGGGCGAGTTCAGCCTCGGCATCGACAGGGTCGTGTAAGCGGTTACCATAAGTGGATTCGCAGACCAGAACATCGGCCCCTTCAAATCGACGAGGAGGGCGCATCAGGGGATCGACCTGACGCCCCAGATCACCACTGAAATGCAACGTCGTCCCGCCAATGGACAACCGGATCTGAGCCGCGCCCAAAAGATGACCCGCCGGAATGAATGTCGCGTATATTCCATCACCAAGGTCAACAACTTTATCAAAACCCACGGTCTGGAACCGCCCCAATGCGGCCTCGGCGTCTTTCACCGTATAAAGCGGTGTTGGGTTTTTGTGCTTAGAGAAGCCTTTGCGTCGGGCATAGCGCGCTTGTTCCTCTTGAATATGGCCACTGTCTGGCAAAATGAGGCCACACAGCTCACGGCTTGCTTCCGTGCAAATAACTTTGCCCGCAAACCCCGCTCGGACCAGCGCAGGAATGTATCCTGAATGATCCAGATGCGCATGGGTCAACAGCACCGTGTCGATCATGCTCGGACGCACCGGAAACGGCCTGCGATTGCGCCGGCGCAGCTGCTTGAAGCCTTGGAATAGGCCGCAATCGACCAGAATTCGACGCTGACCTGCCTCGATCAAATAGCGCGATCCGGTGACGGTCCCGGCTGCGCCAAGAAACCGCAAAGAAGGTTGTTTGAATTGAGTCATGCGACTAACCTCCGGTTTGCTTCAACGTTCAGAAACCCGCCAAAGTCCGATGCCAAAAGCGGGAATGCGCTGTCTTGTGCCAAATGAATAACCGCCATCATCGTGAAGCCTCCATTTTTGTGTCAGGGTGCGTGAGAACCTCCGGTACGCCCTGCCCATCTAACGCCGCCACTTCATCAGGACTGAGAAATTCTTCGCGCGACAGCCCACAGACCCGGGCCGCCGCATCGGTGGCATGCGCCCAGGTGCAACGGTTGGCAAACAACATGCCGGGCACATCAAGCGTGCCGCCCCGCGAAATATACCCAAGCGCAATGGTCGAATGCGGGCCCGCGTCGATACGCCGGAGTAACCCAAGCATGGGCTCAGGTCGCGTGTGGGTTAGAATGACCCGCGCCAACCCTTTGGGAAACAAAGATTCAAGCGCAGCGTCGCTGGCAGTATAAGATGCCTCAAGCGGATCGCGCGGAGTACGAAAGCGCGCAGGCTCTGTTATGGCGGTCACGCAGGCGGCAACGCCGTGATCCTCAAGCCTTCGGCAGGCTTTCAAGGCTTCGGACAGTTGATAGGCACCGATCGCGACGAATTGCACCTTTGCGGACGCCAGATCACCCGTAATATGGCCGCCACCATCAGCAATCATCTGTTCGGCGTGCGCGCCTGAAACCCTATGCGGCAGATCGCGTTTGGATACGATCAGACAGGCAATTCCCCCGCGTTGTGAATACACTGACTTAAGACCCGCCAAAGCGGAATTTGCATCAAACGGAAACAGCACCCGCGCGGTGTCTGACATCTCACCCAGCAGTGCTTCGCCGATGGTTGGGTCTTGATGCGATTGCTCGTTCTTGGCATTTTCCCATGTGTGCGAAGTTACAATCAAGGGCACCGATATCCACCGTGGGGCATGGCCTAGTTCACGCTGGCGGCGAGCAAAAATTATGTCCTGCCGCAATCCCCCCAGCATCTTCATGGCGAAGGCTTCGTAGCTGACAATCAGATTTAGCCCGCCCTTGTTGCCAAGCGCGGCGGCAGCAATAGCTTCCTCGTTCAGCGCGGTGATCACTTTTCCGTCCACCGCTTCGGAGTTGCCCAATTCAGGGGAGTTCACCCGATGCTGCAACTTGCCCAGCGTTGCTCCCATGTGGTTGCTGCGCAACTCGTCCGGGTTACCTAGCCGCACCCGCAATTCTGGATTTGCCTCGATGAGCGCGACAAACCAACGGTCAAGCGCGTGCATCGCACACGCGGGTTTAGCCTCGGGACGCGCCCATTCTGGGTCCGGCAGAACTGGTGCATCTGGATTTCTGTGCGCCAGCGCATGTTGGCTTTCAAGAACCCTGTTTTGCTCTTCGTGCGTTGCGAGCGTCGCAACCGCATTTTTTATTTCTGGCGCTGGAATAAAGAGCTTGCCTGCCGAACGGTTGAAAGCGGCGCGCGCGGCGCTGTCAAATCGTGGATTGGATTGCAACGGCAGATTATGCGCCGCGTTGGTTCCTGCGCCGTAGAACCCATATCCTTTGACGGTTTCAGCAATAACATAGGGCAGCCGCGCAGGGTAACGATGGTCAGGATCGGCAGAGAACCGCGTGAGCATACCTTCGGCTTTCAGGATGCCCCAAGCTATTGAAGCAGGATCACCCCCGTCCACCCGAATCGGTTCAAACCCATTGTGCCGCAAGTCCTTAGCAAACCACGAAGCACCACCACTGCGGGCGATTTCGGTTCGTTCTTCAATACGTCGGCCATTCAGGATCATGACAGGAACCGCAAATCCGCTGTCCTCTGCGCGCCACCATCTGGGGGACCAGTCGGAGCCTCTTTGCTCTTCAAATGCGCCGTCGCTCAGAAACGCCACCAGCCGTTCACCCGGCAATGGCATGTGAATATATTGCAATCCCGCAAAGCCGAGGTATCCACCTTCCAAGATAGCACCGGCCGTGTTCGGTCCCGCATGGCTTCCAAGTGGCACTGCAGGGGTACCTTGGGCAGTGATCGCGTGCGAGTAGAAATCTTTCACCAGACGGGAAAGTCCCGCCTCGGACCCGCCATAGTGCCCCTTCTGTGCCGGCGAGACATCCCCCGTCAGACTATTGACAGCTTCGATGGCTGCCACGCAGTGGCCCTGCCCCATCAGCCAGCTTCGAGTCACGCCGGACAAAGCGTTTGCCAACAGATAGCCAACATAAGCCGGGACCATGTTCAAGGACCCGCCAGTATGGCCTTCCGGGGTATCTTTGAAGGCGTCAGCAGGCAACGGTGCCCCGCTTAGATCGACCCGATTGGCATAGGTCATATGCACGACGGTCCACATAGCTGCCGAACACAGGGCGTCGGCGGCTTCTATCATGCGGAATAAGTCGGTTGCACGATCGGGCTTAACCAAAAGGGCACCTTCGGCAAGCTGCTCTATACGGGCAACGGTCTCCGGTTTGCGCCGGAGAGGACCCCGCCCCTCTCGCCATGCTTCGCGCGTGTTCGGAATACTGGTCTGCATCACGGATACCCTTTCAGTTCCTGTAGACCTGAGCACAGATCGTCCGCACTGAGCGTCGCGCGCGCCCACGCAAGAAGAGGTGTGGCCAAAATCAAAAAGATAAAAATATTTGCCATGATCAATGTCCTTTCACAGTGGAAAAGGGTGCCGCCTAGAATTCATTAAGGGAGCGCCACCATCTGATGCCCTTCTCCTTCGACCTGGAAATCGCCGACAGCGGCCAGCGTCGCCTCATCGACGATCCAGACCATTGGTTCCGCCCGAGACAAGACATAAAATGTGCCGGTTCCGGGGATGTTGGTCAGGTGATAGGGTTCGGGGGACAGAGGCGAGAAGGTGACGGCCCCAGTAGCCAACGCAACCGCCGCAATCTTGTCTTCGCCACGACCGGCGACAAACAAGGTCGCGCGATCATCCGACAGATCCAGCCCATGCAACTCGCCACCGATGGCAAAGCTGCGTGTAACGGTGCCATCTTTCAGCGACAATTCAATCACGTCGCCCGCATCTGCGTCCGCCGCATAAAGCATAGCCTTATCAGGGTCGATGACGAAGTGTTCGGGCGCAATGCCGGCCACCATGTTGCGCCGGACGATCCCGCGGTCCAGATCGACTTCGCTGACCGTTCCATTGCCCGCGTTCGAGACATAGACAACGCCGGGATCTGACCCGAAGGCTGCATAGTTGGGCATACTGCCCGTCGGCACGAAAGCTGTCAGCGTGAAGGTCGTCAGGTCGATAACGGAAATCCCGTCACCCGAAGGATGTGCCACCACGGCAAAACGGCCATCCGGCGAAACAGCGGTATGGTGCACTGCCCCTGGAACCTCGATCCGACGAATAATCTCGCCCGTTGCCGCGTCCAGAACGCTGAGAATGCTGATACCCGCGTCTGCCGGCCCAATCTGTATATTCTCAGGTTTCGCATGATGCGCTACGTGCTCATCTTCGGAAACTCCTTCGGGCTGGGTCAGCTCAGCAATTTCCGCACGGTCGGTTTCGGCATAGCTGCCCGCGACGAGATATGGCACGCCAACGGCACCGGAGGGGCCGTGAACCGCCTCAAGCCCGGTTATCCGCTTGATCGTCTCACCAGTTGCGGCATCAATCATCCGCACGGTGTCGGCACTGCCCTCCGGTATAAAGACGATGGGTTGAGCGACCGCCATCGCGGTCGTCATCAGTAAAGCCGCAGTTGCGGTTGTGAAAATTCTGAACATCATTATTGGTCCTTCAATGTGCTTGCGGGGTTCCTGGCGGAGTATTTCACCCGCGCCAAAGATGTGATTTCAGCCCGCCGTCGGAGGGAGTGCCCTGCAAGCAAGAGGGACAGGCCAACTGCCAGAAAAAGCATAATGAATGTCATGTCAGGTCTCCTTAAATTCTGGGGGTCAGTAGAAATAACCGGGTTCAACAGGGTCAGTGCGCGCCACAACAACCTTTTGGCTGCACATCAGATGTGTCCTTGGTTACATTTTCACGCTTCACCGGTGCCGGCTTTGCGCCGTGTTCAACGGCAGAGATTTTCGGGGCGCCCGCTGACGACCCGCAGCAACAGCCATCTTGTTTCGGTTCAGCGTTTGTGGTCTGAGAGTGCGTCTTCGTTTGCATGTTTATGTCCTCCATCAGGAATTGGCTTCTATATAAGTAGACGCTCGGAGCGGTCAGACATTACAGACTGCGCGCCACTCAAATTTCTGGATCACCCTTCAGATGGCAGTCACACCCTGCCAGACCGTGTTCTGGGCAGATCATCCGCATCTCACCAAACCGGTCCTTCAGACTTTGCCGCCCTGAGTCGAGATACTTTGTCACCTCGCTCAAGCTGAACCCCAGCGTGTCTGCAACCGACTGGGGAGACACCCCTTCAACATCGATCGCGCGAACAACCATTGCCTGTTCCGGCTGTAACGTCGGCAAAAGCAGATCAAGGCAGTCGCATATCAGCGCTTCAAGTTCGTCGTCGCTTATTTGATCTGGCCTACCCGGCAATTTCACGAGTGAACTTCCTAGATTGCTTTGAGACGAGCCTTTCGGTGCGCGGTTTCAGCCCACGTTGAAACAGTGGTCCCAAGGGAACATCGCGGCGGCCAATCATTGGCACTTCCCAACTCGTGTCGTTGATGATCTGAAGACGCACGTTGTGACTGATCCTTACATTTCGGCCACTGATTCAGCCCGGCGCGGGATCGACAAGGACGGTATAGCGCGAGAATGATCACAGTCGCATTGCATGAATCGGCCGTCGCCACAGATCGGGCAGATCTCGGCGATCTTTTCTTTTAACGCGGCTTTGATCCGATGAATCCGCACTCCCAAGGCATTCAGGCTAATCCCCAATTCATTTGCGACCGCTTTGCGCGGTTGGTCCTGCAATTCCAGGCGCGTCAGCAATTTGGACTGTGCTGGTTCTAACTTCTGCATCGCTGCAGCAACGCAACTACAGGCTGGTTCCTCAAATTCTTCCATCCCTGACGCCAGAACCTTGACCTCAATGGCATACGCTTCGGCCCCCCTATTTCGGGTTGCCCGGCGCCTATAGTGATCGATGAGGGTATGGCGCAGCGCAGTTCCCAGCCAAGCATCCAGTCGCTCACCGCTCTTGACCGAGGCGTGACTGCGCAGCACTTTGACGCAGAAATCCTGAAAGACATCCTCGGCATCCTGCGGCGAATTCAGCCGTTTGCGAAGAAACCCCAGGAGATTACCATGGCACTCGATGAGTTTTTTCTCGGCGTCACGACGCGAGACTTCTGTTTTCAGCCTTTTTGATTCAGCGAACATTTCTCGCTCCTTTCACATGGTTTAAAGCAGCACCAGAAACCGGTGCTGGCGGTTATATCTGTGACAGAATGCGAGGCGGATGGAACGGCAGGTATCCGGAGATGGATGAGTGGTAACCCGTTACTGGAGAGAAATCGGGCGCACTATCGAAACTTGCCAAAAGAATTTCGCTGCTGGGCATGATCACCAGAGTGCAGCTATGTCCGACATGACATTTCGTGTCTGGCGCAGGCAGCGTCGAGCCGTGATCTGCGACATCAGTGTCAGACATTGAAGCCACGGCAGGGTGTGAGAACAGAACGCGATGATTGATGTCTGGTGACATCGCCAAGGCAGAGACAAGTATGGCCAAGATCGCGACGGCGATTGTCACCGCGCGCATCCCAACAACCCATTTTGTCTGCTTTGATTTAAACATGCGTCCATTCTTTTCTTGCCTAGCGTATTTACACCTAGCCCTCCGGACGAATGTGTTCGTTGATTTGTGTCAATCTTCGAGGTCTTCATCTTGCCGCGCCGCTGCACGGGGCACTGACCTCTCTGTTTGTGTCAATCGCAGAGCAATAATGGGCCAAGTCGCGGCGAAAAAAGGGGCCCTTC
>NZ_JBALVJ010000081.1:0-13626 GCF_036961165.1 Sulfitobacter sp.
CGGACCAAAACGACAGTTTTGGACCGCTCGATATGCAAGACCGTTGGTCGTAATATCGACATGAGTTCTCGTGAGAATTTCAATCACTAACTAAAAATAGTCCGAAATTATTTAACCCAATAGTCCGAGAATTTGTTACCTGCAGTCCGATATCGGCTCGTCGGATCGGCATTTGAAGGCCAACTTGGTGCCATTTTTCACTCTGATGCCCTTGGCGGCGTGGATGTATCAGTCAATGTTCCAAGTATCGCTGCCGGAGATACCGATGACTGAAGATCCCTCGAAGAGGCCTGAAGAAAAAGCTTTGGAAGCAGAAGACCTTCTATCTTTTTGGACTGATACATGAGTGCGACGGAGCACAGATTCCAAGCGTTCAGGAATATCTGGACCGCCTGGCATGCCCATGAGATACCACGCCGCAGGAACGACATTCAAAGAAAAGAAAGCAGCGCAATGCCCGAAACAAGAACCTTCCATTTCATTTCCGGACTGCCGCGATCGGGCTCGACGCTGACCTCTGCGATCCTGCGTCAGAACCCGCGGTTTCACGCGGGGATGTCCAGTCCGATTGCTGGTCTTTTCGAAGGCGTCATTGCGCAGGTCTCGGCGGGCAGTGAATTGTCGACGATGGTCGATCAAAAACAGCGAGCGCGTATATTGCGCGGTTTGTTCGACAGTTACTACGCCGACCACGAACCGCCAGTTATTTTCGATACAAGCCGGTCATGGACAGCGCAATTGCCCGCGCTGATGAGTTTGTTTCCCAACTCCAAAGTCATCTGCCTTGTGCGAAATCTGTCGTGGATCATGGACTCGCTGGAGCGGCAGTTCCGCAACAACGCCTTCGAGAACACCAAGCTCTTCAACAGCCCCGGCGAACGGTCAACGGTCTATACCCGGATCGAGGCGCTGGCCCATGCGAACCGTCTTGTGGGCTATCCTTGGCATGCGCTCAAGGAAGCCTGCTATTCCGAATTTGCTGACAGGATCATCATTCTTGAATACGATCTGATCGTTGAGCGTCCGGCCGAGACGTTCAAGCTTCTGTACGACTTCCTGGGGGAGGAGCCGTTCGAGCATGATTTCAAAAATCTCGCGTATGACGCGCCGGAGTTCGATGCGCAGCTCGGGCTTGACGGGTTGCACCGGGTGCGGCCGGAGGTAGCACCGATGCCGCGCAAGACGATCCTGCCGCCTGACCTGTTCGAGCGGTACTCGAAACTCGCTTTCTGGCGGGACCTCCCGAACTCGGCCGCCTTCCGGATTGTCGCCGCCCCGGCAGAGGCACAACAAGAATCGATGCCCGAGCCGACCCGACCGGCGGACGCACCGTAGCAATGACGCGCGCTGGCGGGCGCCGCAGGGTCGGGCTCAGTCCTTGCAGCGAGACAGAATGTGCAGACGGGCCATGCAAAGACATGAGCATTGCAATAGGGACAGCGGGTTCTCAGAGTAGTTTATTGCCTTGTCGGGAAGAAGTCTGTTGCCTCATGAGAAAAAAAAGCATTAGACGTTTTCGTACAGACCCTTAGCAATCTTCATTTTTTCAATTGGCCCGGCGGCTGCAACTGCAACCGGACATAGAAATTTGTGTACCGGATACAAATAATGCCCCTTATTACAGTGACCAATTTGAACGATTCCGGCGCAGGCAGCCTGAGGCAGGCCGTGCTGGATGCCAATGCCACGGTAGGTATCGCAGACACGATCGAGTTTGCGAGCGGGCTGACCGGAACGATAACTCTCACCACGGGCCAACTGACGATCACCGACGATCTGATAATTGACGGCGACACCAACGGCGACAACCGCGCCGATATCACCATTTCGGGCGATGCGAACGGGTCGGGCACCGCAAATACTGGTGACAGCCGCATCTTCAGAGTTTCCGGCACGGGCACGGATGCCGCCCTTCTCAGTCTGACTTTGACGCAAGGATTTGTCGTCGACGGTGGTGGTGCGATCCGGACTGAAGCCGGTACCAACCTCATACTGCGGGATTCGACCGTTTCTGATAGCGTCGCCGCCCGCGGCGGCGGGATCTATGTTGATGGCTCAGACACGCTTGCAAGCACGTTCACCGCAATCAATTCGACCTTTACCGGTAATGCGGCCACGAACGGCAACGGTGGCGCGATCTATGCGGATCAGCAAGGCTCCGCAACGCTTATCAATGTCACCATTCATAATAACTCAGCGTCCACATCGGGCGGCGGGATCACAAGCTTTGATCCCAACAACCTGACGATCCTCAACAGCACAATCACGAACAACTCCGCTGGCAGTGCAGGCGGCGGTATCTTTCAAAACTCAGGTCATAACGGGTCGCTCACCATCATCAACAGCGTGATTGCCGGCAACACAGCCGGAACCGCCGGAACCGAGGATGTGTCTGCCGAAGCCTCCGCAACAGTCACGGCCACCAACAGCTTTTTCGGCACCACGGTCGCCAACATCGACACACTCACCAGCAACATCCAGAACGGCGGCGATGCCGGGCTGGGGATGCTGGCCGACAATGGCGGCACGACACAGACGCTGGCGATCTTGCAAGGCAGCGCGCTGATCGGCGCGGGTAATGCCACACTGCTGCCTACGGATACGCAAGACATCGACGGCGACATGAACACAGCCGAGGATCTGCCGCTGGACGCCAACGGCAACGCGCGGGCGATCGGCACGCTCGACATCGGTGCAACCGAATTCAACGGCGAGATCGTGGTCGATACGCTGTCGGATGTGGAGGACGGCGATTTCTCCGCGGGCAACCTGTCGCTGCGCGAAGCACTCTCGCTGGTGTCTGACGGCGGCACGATCACTTTCGCCGCAGGCATCACCGGCGGCAGCACGGCGGGTTTGGATGACGGCGTGATCGTGCTGAACGGCACGGAGCTGTTGATCACCCGCGATGTCACAATCGACGGTGACACCAACGGCGACAACCGCGCCGACATCACGCTGAACGGCGATAATGCCAGCCGGGTGATGCAGCTGACGGGCGCGACCACCGATGTCGCCCTGCACAGCCTGACGATCACGGGGGGCAACCCGGGGGGCAGCTATGGCGGGGGCCGCATAGGCGGCGGCATAGCCTCCACTGACATCAATACCCTGCTCATCGCCGACAGCACGATTTCCGACAACACCGCATTCAGTGAAGCCGGCGGCATTGATGTGTTTGGCACCGATCTGACGATGATCAACACGCTTATTTCCGGAAACTCCAGCGGCTTTCACGGTGGCGGGATGGGGCTTTTCAACAGCACGGCCATTCTTACGAATGTGACTATCTATGACAATGTAACGAATACAGCTGGTGGCGGCCTTTTTGTTTCGGCCTTCTCCAGCGCCACGATCCATAACAGTTCCATCATCGGCAATCTGGCGGATGGCGATGGAACCGCTAACACCTCTGGCGGTGGACTCTACTCTAGTTCCAGCAATCTCACCCTTGTGAACACGGTTGTCGCGGGCAATACCTCGGGCGGGGCGTTGGCAACCCCGGGCAATGACGACGTATCCGGCACCATCACCGCCTCGCATAGCTTTTTCGGCACGTTCGAGATGATAGCCATCGACAACGGCGGCAACATCAACGGTGGCGGCGATGCCGGGCTGGGGATGCTGGCCGACAATGGCGGCACGACACAGACGCTGGCGATCTTGCAAGGCAGCGCGCTGATCGGCGCGGGTAATGCCACACTGCTGCCTACGGATACGCAAGACATCGACGGCGACATGAACACAGCCGAGGATCTGCCGCTGGACGCCAACGGCAACGCGCGGGCGATCGGCACGCTCGACATCGGTGCAACCGAATTCAACGGCGAGATCGTGGTCGATACGCTGTCGGATGTGGAGGACGGCGATTTCTCCGCGGGCAACCTGTCGCTGCGCGAAGCACTCTCGCTGGTGTCTGACGGCGGCACGATCACTTTCGCCGCAGGCATCACCGGCGGCAGCACGGCGGGTTTGGATGACGGCGTGATCGTGCTGAACGGCACGGAGCTGTTGATCACCCGCGATGTCACAATCGACGGTGACACCAACGGCGACAACCGCGCCGACATCACGCTGAACGGCGATAATGCCAGCCGGGTGATGCAGCTGACGGGCGCGACCACCGATGTCGCCCTGCACAGCCTGACGATCACGGGGGGCAACCCGGGGGGCAGCTATGGCGGGGGCCGCATAGGCGGCGGCATAGCCTCCACTGACATCAATACCCTGCTCATCGCCGACAGCACGATTTCCGACAACACCGCATTCAGTGAAGCCGGCGGCATTGATGTGTTTGGCACCGATCTGACGATGATCAACACGCTTATTTCCGGAAACTCCAGCGGCTTTCACGGTGGCGGGATGGGGCTTTTCAACAGCACGGCCATTCTTACGAATGTGACTATCTATGACAATGTAACGAATACAGCTGGTGGCGGCCTTTTTGTTTCGGCCTTCTCCAGCGCCACGATCCATAACAGTTCCATCATCGGCAATCTGGCGGATGGCGATGGAACCGCTAACACCTCTGGCGGTGGACTCTACTCTAGTTCCAGCAATCTCACCCTTGTGAACACGGTTGTCGCGGGCAATACCTCGGGCGGGGCGTTGGCAACCCCGGGCAATGACGACGTATCCGGCACCATCACCGCCTCGCATAGCTTTTTCGGCACGTTCGAGATGATAGCCATCGACAACGGCGGCAACATCAACGGTGGCGGCGATGCCGGGCTGGGGATGCTGGCCGACAATGGCGGCACGACACAGACGCTGGCGATCTTGCAAGGCAGCGCGCTGATCGGCGCGGGTAATGCCACACTGCTGCCTACGGATACGCAAGACATCGACGGCGACATGAACACAGCCGAGGATCTGCCGCAGGATGCCAACGGCAATGCCCGCGTGATCGGCGCGCTCGACATCGGCGCGGTGGAGTTTGTGGGTGCGACCGAGGGGCCGGACAACCTCATTGGGACCGCCATGGCCGAGGCGATCGACGGGCTGGGCGGCAATGACACGATCATGGGTCTGGCAGGCAATGACACGCTCACCGGCGGCACCGGCGATGACAGCCTTGAGGGTGGCAGCGACAACGACACGTTGTATGGCGACTATGGTCAGGATGTGCTGATTGGCGGCGACGGCGCAGATAGGCTGTCGGGCAACGAAGGTAATGATGTGCTGCGCGGCGGTGCCGGTGGCGATATCCTGTCCGGCGGCGATGATAACGACATGGTGCAATACGTCGGGTCTTCGGCGGGCGTGAGGGTCAATCTGAACGTCGACAGTTTGGGGTTCCAATCGGCCTCGGGCGGCGACGCGGATGGCGATGTGCTGTCGGGCTTCGAGCGGGCCATGGGGTCTGACCATGCCGATGTGCTGATTGGAAATGCGGATAACAACGTCCTCTACGGCCGCGATGGCGCAGATACGCTGTCGGGCAACGAAGGTAATGATGTGCTGCGCGGCGGTGCAGGTAGCGATATCCTGTCCGGCGGCGATGATAACGACATGGTGCAATACGTCGGGTCTTCGGCGGGCGTGAGGGTCAATCTGAACGTCGACAGTTTGGGGTTCCAATCGGCCTCGGGCGGCGACGCGGATGGCGATGTGCTGTCGGGCTTCGAGCGGGCCATGGGGTCTGACCATGCCGATGTGCTGATTGGAAATGCGGATAACAACGTCCTCTACGGCCGCGATGGCGCAGATACGCTGTCCGGCAACGAAGGTAATGATGTGCTGCGCGGCGGCGCAGGTAGCGATATCCTGTCCGGCGGCGATGATAACGACATGGTGCAATACGTCGGGTCTTCGGCGGGCGTGAGGGTCAATCTGAACGTCGACGGTTTGGGGTTCCAATCGGCCTCGGGCGGCGACGCGGATGGCGATGTGCTGTCGGGCTTCGAGCGGGCCATGGGGTCTGACCATGCCGATGTGCTGATTGGAAATGCGGATAACAACGTCCTCTACGGCCGCGATGGCGCAGATACGCTGTCGGGCAACGAAGGTAATGATGTGCTGCGCGGCGGTGCAGGTAGCGATATCCTGTCCGGCGGCGATGATAACGACATGGTGCAATACGTCGGGTCTTCGGCGGGCGTGAGGGTCAATCTGAACGTCGACGGTTTGGGGTTCCAATCGGCCTCGGGCGGCGACGCGGATGGCGATGTGCTGTCGGGCTTCGAGCGGGCCATGGGGTCTGACCATGCCGATGTGCTGATTGGAAATGCGGATAACAACGTCCTCTACGGCCGCGATGGCGCAGATACGCTGTCGGGCAACGAAGGTAATGATGTGCTGCGCGGCGGTGCAGGTGGCGACACGTTCGTGTTTAACTCGGCGCTTGGCGGGGGTAATGTCGATCGGATTGTGGACTTCTCAGCCACCGAAGGCGACATGATACAGATGAACAACCTGCATTTTGCGGCGTTGACTTTGGGGTCCCTTCAGGCGTCAGATTACCGTGCCAATCTGACCGGCGTTGCAGAAGACGCCGCGGACCGGATCATTTACGAAACCGACACCGGGCGACTTTTTTACGATGCCGATGGTCTCGGGGGCGTGGACGCAATCGAATTTGCCCGGCTACAAAGCAACCTCACCATAGACGAGACCGACTTCTTCGTGTTCTGATCCCGATCTCACCAAACGACGCCCCATGTCGTCCACCACAGCACTTTGGCGGACGGTATGGGGTCGAGTGCGGTAGGGGGCAGAATGACACCCTAAGGGTTTTCGCGATGTCGCTTCACGATATCCAGGACGGTATTTTTGTTGATGCCGAGATCTCGCGCTATCCAGCGGTAGCTGCGCCCTTCGCTGACAGCTTGGATTACGGTCGGTGTGAGTTTGTCGGATTTGGGTCTCTGCCCTCGCTGTCTGCCAAGTTTTTTCCCGCGTGCGCGTGCGGCAGCTAACCCTGATTTTACCCTTTCGCTGAGTAAGTCTCGCTCAAACTGTGCGATACCCGCCAGCATGGTGGCCATCATCCGACCGTGTGGTGTTTCTAGTTCAAAAGTCATGCCGCTCATCGCCACGACCGAGACCTTCCAGCCTGCCAGTTTGTTCATCGTGTCCAGAAGATCTTGGGTAGATCGCCCCCATCTGGAAAGCTCCGTCACTAGGATTGCATCGACTTTACGCGCCTGAGCTAGGTCGATTAGTCGATTGCGGGCGCTTCTGTTTGCAGAGGTTCCAGAAGCGGTTTCTTTGAAGATGGGGTCTGCTCCGGTAGGGGGCAGGATAGTACGCTAAGGAGCTTCTTTAGCTCTGAGGCGCTCTAAAGTTCGGTAAACGGTTGCCCTGGAAACCGCGAACACTTCGGCGAGGTCGCTGATCGAATATTCCCCTGTTCCATGCATGCGTCCAAGCTCTTTTTGTTGTTTTTCAGATAGTTTGGGCTGTTTTCCGCGTAATTTCCCTTTGGCACGGGCGATGGCCATGCCCTCTCGGGTACGCATTCGGATGAGGTCTGATTCAAATTCCGCAAATGTGGCGAGGATGTTGAAGAACATCTTTCCCATCGGATCTGATGGATCATAGACCGAGGCTCCCAGAGCGAGCTTTACGCCCTTCGTTTCAAGCTGATCGGCAATGGCGCGGGCGTCAGGTACGGATCGGGCTAATCGGTCAAGCTTAGGCACGACCAATGTGTCACCGTCCCGAACGGCGGCGAGCGCCTGGTCCAGGCCGGGGCGTGCGCGGTTTGTACCGGTCAAACCGTGGTCTGTGTAGATGAGGTCTTCCGCGACACCCAATTCCAAAAGCGCCTGTCGTTAGGCTGACAGGTCCTGTTTGTCGGTGGAGCAGCGGGCATATCCGATGAGGGCATTTTCCATGGGAGAAGTGTACTTATAGGAGGCTGCTTTTGCAAATCCTTCTGTACCATTTATATGAGACGCTTTTGAGGTCTGTTTTGCAGAGTTTCAATCCAACTACAAAACTGTCCGGTGCGCGAACCTCTTACGGACACGTCACAATGCTCTTCAAAGGACTATTAATATGCCACGACGCCAGATTCTGAGCGACCGCCAACGCGCGGCCCTCTTAGAGTCTGATTCAAAACTAACTGAACCTTCTCAATCCCTTGCGAGATGCCGTGTAACGCGTCTGATGTGTGCGATGAGGATCCAAGCCTCTGCGCTTGCGATGGATTTTTCCCAATCTTTCGATAGGCGGCGACATCGGTTCAGCCAGGCGAAGGTGCGCTCGACGACCCACTGTCGCGGCAGCACCTGAAAGCCCTCCGCGGTGTCAGAGCGTTTGATGATCTGGACGGTCCATCGGCCGAGGGCCTTTAGCGCGTCCCGCAGTTTGGGCCCTGCATACCCGCCATCCGCAAATACATGTCGCAATGATGGATAGCGCGAGGCGATCGCTTTCAGCACATCGGGTGCGCCATCCCGATCCTGAATTCCGGCGCTGTGGACCACCAAGCCTATCAGTAATCCAACCGTGTCGGTTACGATGTGGCGCTTGCGGCCCTTGATCCGTTTGCCCGCATCATAGCCCCTAATACCACCGCTTTCAGTGGTTTTTACGCTCTGGCTATCTATGACCCCTGCCGTTGGCTGGGCTTTGCGGTTCTCGGCCAGACGCGCAGCTTCGACCAGCTTCTGGTTCATCTCATCAAGCAAGCCGTCATCGCGCCACGCGTAGAAATAGCCCCGAACCGTTGAAACCGGCGGGAAGTCGTTGGGCAACATACGCCATTGGCATCCGGTAGTTGCAATGTAGAGGAGTGCGTCGACCACGTCGCGCAAACATGTCGTACGGGGCCGACCAGTTGTCTTCGGCGGCGACATCGAAGGCGCTATCAACGCCCATTCCGCGTCCCTCATATCGCTTGCGTATTTATCGCCTTTTCGGTCATGTTGACGGCGGGTGAGTTCAGTCCAAGCCATTGTGATCTCCATTCAGCTTCACAACCGAACAGAAATACAAACCACTGAACTCACTCAAATAGTTTTAAATCGGGCTCTTAGACTTGCCTACAGATGAAGGACTTTTACTCCGGCATTACACGTTGGCCGATGATTATATCGAATACATCCGATCCCGCCGTCGGCCCCACAATCGATTTGGATTTGCCTTGCAGTTTTGCGCATTCCGATATCCAGGACGGTTGTTGTCCGCAGATGAAACCATCCCCGCAGAAATTACTGAGTACCTTGCCGCACAGCTTGGTCTGAAGTCGGTTGATCTCATGCGCTATGCGCATCGATTGGAAACACGGCGCGAACACCTTGCAGACCTTCGTGCCATTTACGGGTACAAGATGTTCTCTGGCGGCGGCGCTCGCGATTTAAAGGGGTGGCTTGAGCATGAGGCCGAAATAGCTCGTTCAAACATGGATTTGGCACATAAGTTCATTGAGGAATGCCGTCGAAGCCATACGATCTTACCGGGAATATCCGTTATAGAGCGCCTGTGCGCGGACGCCCTTGTCGCCGCTGAACGGCGGATTAAAACGCGTATTGTTGAACGCTTGACTGATGTGGTGAAGGACCAGCTTGATGTTTTGTTGACCAAAACTGCTGACGCCCAGGTTAGCCAGTTTATCTGGTTGCGCCAATTTGAGGTTGGCAAAAACTCTGCGGACATCAACCGACTGCTGGATCGACTGGAATTACTACAAGGAATAATGCCTCCACTTGATGTGATGGACGGCGTCCCACCACATCAAATCACCCGCCTTCGTCGCCAGGGTAAGCGCTATTTTACAGATGGCTTGCGGGATATTTCCAGCAACCGGCGGCTGGCAATTCTTGCAGTTTGCGCCGTGGAATGGCGCGCTTCCATTGCTGATGCCATAGTGGAAAACCATGATCGCATTGTCGGCAAAATCTGGCGGGATGCTAAGAGGTCGTGCGACGTACAGGTCAACAACGCGAAGGCATCTTTGCAGGAAACGCTGCGGTCTTTTAAACGTCTGGGCACGGCGTTGCTCGAAGCCAAAGGAGATGATGCGCCTCTTGATCCGGCGGTTACAACCGCTTGCGGGTGGCACAATCTCGAAAGCCTTGTCGCAACGGCGGCACAGTTAAGCGATACGATGTCCGCAGATCCTCTAAATCATGTTGTTCAGGGTTGTCACCGGTTCCGCCGTTATGCGCCGCGAATGCTGCGTGCCTTGGATATCAAAGCGGCGTCGGTTGCAGAACCTCTGATGGCTGCCGCCAAGATTATCGAGGGAAATGTAGGCACCTTAGAGCGACCGACAACCTTCCTACGCCGCAATTCAAAATGGTTCCGTCATCTCAACGTTCAGGAGGCAGATGGCCAACGACTTTGGGAGGTGGCCGTGATGTCTCACCTGCGTGATGCCTTCCGGTCCGGGGATATCTGGCTGGCCCATTCACGGCGCTACGGCGATCTGAAGCAAGCTTTGGTGCCTATTGAAGCGGCAAAGGCCACGCCTCGGTTGACGGTTCCATTCGATCCCGTAGAATGGTTGGACGATCGCAAGGCACTAATGGCCGATGGCTTGAAGCGCTTGGCCGTTGCCGCCAAAGCCGGTGCCATTCCGGGCGGCTCCATTGAGAATGGCATCCTGAAAATTGACCGCCTGACCGCCGCCGTTCCTGCTGAGGCAGATGAACTTGTTCTCGATCTCTACCGGCGTCTTCCGGATGTGCGGATTACAGACATGTTGCTGGATGTGGAAAAGGCCACAGCCTTGACGGATGCTTTTACCCATCTGCGCACAGGCGCACCCTGCAAAGACAGAGTTGGTCTTTTGAATGTACTGCTCGCAGAAGGACTCAACCTTGGTCTGAGTAAAATGGCCGACGCCACCAACACGCATGACTATTTCCAGCTATCGCGCCTATCAAGCTGGCATATCGAAAGTGATGCCATCAATAGGGCGTTGGACACGGTGATAAAGGCACAATCTGCCTTACCCATGGCTCAGTTCTGGGGCGGTGGCGTGACCGCATCTAGTGATGGACAGTTTTTTCTCACAACCCGTCAGGGTGAGGCCATGAATCTCATCAATGCAAAATATGGCAATGACCCAGGGCTGAAAGCCTACACCCATGTCTCTGATCGGTTTGGGCCATTCGCCACCCAGAATATACCAGCGACAGTAAGTGAGGCCCCATACATTCTTGATGGCTTGCTGATGAATGAAACAGGTCTGAAAGTGCGCGAGCAATACGCTGATACCGGCGGCTTCACCGACCACGTCTTTGCTGTGACGTCCCTTCTTGGATACCGGTTCATCCCGCGCATTCGGGATTTGCCGTCAAAACGTCTATATGTATTTGATCCAGGCAGCGTCCCAAAGGAATTGAAGGGGTTGATTGGCGGCAAAATCAGAGAAGGCACGATCGTGACAAACTGGCCTGATATCCTGCGAAGTGCGGCAACCATGGTGGCTGGTGTCATGCCGCCCAGCCAGCTCCTGCGAAAGTTCGCCGCCCATCCACGTCAGCATGATCTTGCCATCGCCCTTCGTGAAATCGGACGGATTGAACGGACACTCTTCATCATCGATTGGCTGCTTGATGCTGACATGCAGCGACGTGCGCAAATTGGGTTGAATAAAGGTGAGGCACACCATGCGCTTAAAAACGCCCTGCGTATCGGACGGCAGAGGGAGATCAGGGATCGTACATCTGAGGGCCAACATTACCGCATGGCGGGTCTGAACCTTCTTGCCGCCATCATAATATATTGGAACACAGATCAGCTTGGGAAGGCTGTCGCACTGCGAAAACGTGCAGGTCTGGACTGTTCTGCAGCGCTTCTAGCACACATCTCTCCTCTTGGATGGGCACATATCCTCATCACGGGCGAGTACAGGTGGCCAAAACAGTGACCGAGGAGCTTAACGTACTATTCTGCCCTCTACCGGAGCGGACCCCTATGAGCGGCTTTGCAGGGAACACGACGCCTAAGAGAACCCCACAAACCTAACGTGTAACATCACTTCCGGCGGGTCGCGTAATCTGCCGGAAATATCGGGCAAAACAAGGATCGGAAAGAGGATCAGACCATGGCAAAACACGTTGAAGAAAACGAGCGCATCAAACACGATTATGCCGCCTATCTCCGCCATGCCAAAGGGCAGGATGAGAAGTCTATCGATAAGGTGATGGCGGCACTCCACCAATTCGAGGACAGTACTAAAACAAAACCTTTTAAGAAATTCCATCGCCAGCAGGCGGCGGACTTCAAGGCCTATCTGGCCAAGCAAAAGAACGCCAAGACGGGCAAGCCGCTGGCTTTCTCTACGGTCGACGCCACCTTGCGGCTGGTCAAAGGGTTCTTTCATTGGCTAGTCAGTCGCGAGGGGTTCAAGCGTGTGCTGACCTATCCAGACGTCGAGTATTTCAACAACACGCTCAAGGCGGGCAGGGTGGCCCATGCCCAGCGCGCCATCCCTTATCCTTCTATGCAACAGGCGGCACACGCATTTCAGGCGATGCCGTTTGAGGACCAGTTCGACAAACGCGACAAAGCGCTCTTTGCGTTCTTCATGCTGACAGGCGCGCGGGATGGTGCTGTGGCATCGCTCAAGCTCAAGCACGTCAATATTGAGCTGGGCCATGTTTTCCAAGATGCGCGCGAAGTGAAAACCAAGAACGCAAAAAACATCATGTGTCAGTTTTTCCCTGTTGATGCCGCTTATCTCAAGTGCTTCACGGCATGGATCACATATTTGCAGGATGAGAAATTCTTTGGTCCAGAAGATCCGCTTTTTCCCAAGGCAGATATTGGTTATGTCGAGGGAAAAGGGCTGTGCAACAGAGGATTCAAACGCGAGTGCTATGCCAACGCGTCAAAGCTGAACGCCATTATTCGGGGCGCTTTTGCATCCGTCCAGTTGCCACAGTATACGCCACACGCCTTCCGCAAGACTTTAACTATATACGGCGATGCGATCAGCTCGACGATGGAGCAACGCAAGGCATGGTCGATGAACTTGGGGCATGAAAGCATGGCCGTCACGGTCAACTCATATTTGCCAGTGACGACCGAGCGCCAGATGGCGCTGATCGGTGCTATGTCTCCCAAAGCATGAAGGGCTTTATTCGTGCGGGGGAGGTCAAAAGTTTAGGGTCAAGCAATTCGGGACCAGCGTGGGAAGCAAAATTTCCACGTCTGCAATTCAAAGATCAAAAGTCGGTAATCCAGAATCCGCACCCCGTACGGTTGAAATGTGACGTTGCGCGCGTCACGGTATTGAAAGGCCCGGTCATCCATGCGCAACCTATGTTTCAACGGGTTTGATTATTTGAGCGGTGGTTATGCAGGTAGAAGACTTCCTTGAGCGTTGGATCGGGTCCGGTGGCAGCGAAATGGCCACCGCGCAATCCTTTGCGATTGATCTGACAAACCTGCTTGGCGTGTCGCGCCCACATGTGTCTGACAAAGACGGCGATTTTCTCGACTATCGCTTTGAGCGGCCCGTGACGGAAACCCACACAGGGCGCAAGAAAAACCGCCGGATTGACCTCTATAAAAAGGGCCATTTCATCCTTGAGGCCAAGCAATTCGTTTCACCTGACACCAAGGATAAAGACACGCTGGAAATGTCCTTGGCCAAGGACGCGCCCAAGCAATCGGGTCACGGCACGCTGTGCACGGTTGATCAAGACAGCGGGACACTGACCCCGG
>NZ_JBALVJ010000082.1:0-13229 GCF_036961165.1 Sulfitobacter sp.
CTAAAGATTAAAGTGTTGCGTCGACCCGTTGAAATCGCCCCGCATAGCGGACATTGAGATGGTCAAGTCGCCCCATGTACCCCTTGCAGCCGCAGCAAAGGTCGGCTTCGAGCCCAAACTACTCGACGCTGCTACATGCATCAAAGACCGAAAGTATTTCATAAGTTGTCATTCAAAGGCGATTTATAGTGTCTGTCTCATGATGGGTTGGACGGGTTCAACAATTCTTTCAACGAATTAGGTGGCGCAGTGTGCACTCTGTGTACAACATGAAATCGCCTTCTGTCGCGCCTTGTAGGGCGGTTGTCGGAACCGCGGGCAAGTCATGTTTAGCACAACATCACCCTAAACTGTCCCATTGCCGCTGGCGCCAGACACCGTAAGACCATTTCCCCGGGCCGGGCAAGGAGTGGACATAGCCCCAGAACTGCTTATCGTTATCTTGAGATATCCTGAGGAGGCAGTGTCCCGTGGTCCGTGTCGGCGTTCTTTGCGCTTTCTTATTAGCGTTCTTTTCCAGCCACTTGTGGGCTCAGGTTACAGACGATTGGTCCGGCCGCTGGGATACCTACTGGCGCGACGGCGAAGCGCGTCTGCTGCTGCAACAGCAAGACGGAAAAGTTTCGGGCACCTATGATCCGGGTGAAGGCCGCATTGAGGGGCACATCGAAGGCCGGGTTATGCGCGGCTCTTGGTTTCAAGACAACACCTCCGGGACCATTGTGTTTGCCCTGTCTGAGGACGGCCACAGTTTCACTGGCCGGTTCGTCGATGGAGAATATTGGAACGGCAAGCGAGTTTCCGACGTAGCCGCATCTAGGTTGGCTGACGTCATCCACGACACCCCGCGCGCGGCCTTACGGTCGCTAGTTTATCTGGAGAATGAGGCCGTCTACGAGGGTAGCCTTTCGGCAGCCAACGCCGCTGACTCGCTTTTGCTGTATGTTGGCCAACCCACGGACGCGCGCGACGAACGGCGGCGCCGCCGCTTGTTGTGGACCTTGCTTGATTTGTCGACCTTCCGCATCTACGACGCGCCCCGGCGTGTTGACGGTGAAGCCGCCGAGTTTTCCATCGGTCCTGCGGCAGGAAATTTCGAATACAGCATACAACTCCGGAAAATCGGCGATGAGTGGTTTGTGGTCGTCCCGCCTGCGCCCAACCTACGCCGGGCCGTGGACGATATAGTTGCAGCACTTGGCCATGACACGCTTTCACAACTGAAAGAGGCGGCCGCGAACAGCCCGCGCGCCGCCATGCGCGATTTTCTGCAGGGTACGCGAAACTGGCACACGGGTGGACGTGAGAGGGCGCTTGCGGCTATCGATCTTTCGTTCTTGCCGCCACGGCTTTACAGCTTCGAGGCCCCGTTGCTTGCGGACTATCTCAAACAGGTTATCGACCGCGCCGGTTATGTGACCTGGCAAGAGATCTCCGACAATCCGGACCGGGCTGGAGCCTACGTCTTTTACCGGCATCCAGCGGGCTCGGTCGTCATTGAGCAAGTGCCGGGACCCGAGGGAGAGCCGACCCGATGGAAATTTTCGGCAGAGACCCTGCGCAACGCGCCGCAACTCTTTGCGCAAATGCAGGACCTGCCAATCGCCGCCGGAATCTCACCGTCAGAGCCCATCACGCGCTTTTTCCGAGTCCGCGAGAGTATCCGCGCGAAGTTCCCTGGGCTTCTCCTGCGTCCCGGTCCTTTGGAGCTCTGGCAGTGGCTGGTCATTCCACTGTCTGTGGTCTTCGCCGTGGTCTTAGGCTGGCTGATAGGAAAAGGCGTGTCCCTCGTTCTCAGCCGCAGCCTGCGCCGCGCCGAACGTGGCTTGCGCGTCGGTGCGGCCAGACGGCTCGGCAGGCCGACCGCCGTATTGGTGGGCGCGGGATTCGGCGTTCTCGTGTTCACTTGGGCGGGTTTGGCCGAGACGGTGCTTGGTACAGTGACGGTTGCGCTTGCCGCGATCGCAGCGACGGCCCTTTGCTGGTTGCTATATACTGCTACCGAACTGACAGGAGGTTACTTTCAGCAGCGGGCCAAACGCACAAGCGGCTTTGTAGACGATATCGCTGTTTCGCTGGTCACGGGTGCGCTCAAGATCGGAATTGTGGCCGCAGGGATTATCGCCATAGCAGATATCACGGGCATCCCCTATGAGGGCGTCATTGCGGGCCTTGGGGTCGGCGGCATAGCGTTGGCCTTTGCGGCGCGCGATACCGTCAGCAACCTGATCGGCGGCGCAATCCTCATGAGCGACCGGCCCTTTCATCGAGGCGATCTGATTGAGGCCGAAGGTCAGATGGCCACGGTCGAGAATGTCGGCCTTCGATCAACACGCATGCGGACCTTTGACGATTCACTTCTGGTGATTCCGAATTCTCAGCTGACCGACAAGTCGATCGTAAACTGGGGGCAGCGGCGCAAGCGCAAGGTACGCCTTGAAATCAGCCTGCGCTACGAAACACCGCGTGACCGGCTAGATGCCTTCGTGACCCAACTGCGGGCGGCGTATCTTGCTCAGCCCGCCGCAGATGACACGACGGGATATGTCGGGCTGCGATCATTTGGCGAGTCGGCATTGACCGTAGAACTTTGGGGGTATTTCAACCTCGCGGACTATGACGGCTATATCGCGGCAAGGCACCGACTGATCGGTGACATTGTCGATCTCGCACGCAGTATGGACGTGGGGTTTGCCTATCCAACACGCGCGATCAGGCTCCTGTCCGAGGAAGACGGAAATACTGAAGATGAGCAAAAGGCATCAAATCCAGCCTGAGACCGCATTCCCTAAGTCGCTCCACATTTTCGCGTCCCTTAAGTGGATCATCACCTGATGCAGTTCTTTCGGGCTGATGCCGCGCTTGCCATCCCGGAGATGTACGAGATGCTGGAAGCGGAAGGATAGCCGCTGACGCCACGGAAGTCTGGTGTTGGCAAGTTGACTTCAAATCGAACGCCATGCGGCAGATGGAGGAATGGACAGACTGTCTTTCTGGATCAAGGTCTTAGCCTCTGGAGATGTGCGATCTGTATGCAATCTATTGTGAAGGTCCACAAAGCTCCGAAAAGCAGCCGTGTGTGCGCTTGCAGCGAATTTACATATTGTCCGCATAGCGGACCTTGTTGTTCAGCGCAGCGAATGCACACTTTCCGCCCAGTGCGAACATTGGCCATGCTACCCGACGCTGCAGCGCAGCTTTCTCTGAGAGGCCGCCAAGGCTAAAAAGTCCATTTTGTTAAGCAGACAGCCAACTTCCGCTTGGCAAACCAGATTCCCCCCACACTGCCGACTTTCCCGATTTCATGTTATTCCAGATCAACTGTGGAATGCAGCGTTGGACATTGGACTGTTAGACCTTTTTTTTCCAACTCATTCTGCATACTGGACATGCCTTTTTCATAGTCTCCGTGAACCAGAAAAATCGTCTCGGGCTTACCTGCTTTAGATGCCCAATAAAGCAGTTCCCTTTGGTCGGCATGCGCAGAAAAACCATTAATCGTGTAGATGTCGGCTTTTACCTGAATGTCCTCGCCAGAAATTCGGATATGTTTTGCCCCGTCAACGATCTGGCGTGCCAATGTGCCCTGCGCAGCAAATCCTACAAAAACCACACTACAGTCCGGACGCCAAATATTGTGTTTCAAATGGTGACGCACGCGCCCACCCGTACACATTCCCGATCCTGCCATAATCACCGCTCCGCCCTTTACGCGATTAATTGCCATGGAATCGGCCGTCTGACGGGTAAAGCGCAGGCCCGGCGGATTAAAAGGCTGTTTTCCGGCAAGCATTTCATCCCGAACTTCGTCACTGAATCCGTCAGCATGCCGACGGAATATCTCAGTCGCGGACACTGCCATGGGACTGTCCAAAAAAACAGTAAGCGATCTGGGTAATTCGCAGCTTTCGATCGCTTTTTTCAAGTGGAACAGGATTTCCTGAGTACGCTCCATGGCGAAGGTGGGGATCACGACATTTCCGCCTCTGGAAATGGTCTTGCTGATCGCCTCCACAAACTCGACAACAGAAGCATCCAGATTCTTGTGCATCCTGTCACCATAGGTTGTTTCCATAACAAGATAGTCGCACTCTGGCGGAGGTATTGGATTCGCCAGGATCGCATGCCCCGGGCTGCCAAGGTCACCTGAAAAGACAATCCGACGTGTGGTTCCCTTTTCAACCGCTTCAACAATAATAGAGGCAGAACCTAGAATATGCCCAGCGTTTATGAAGCGCACTGTCACAGCGTCATTCAAGGCAATATCTTCATCGTACCGTACATTCCGCCCGAAGCTATCCAGAGCGGCCAACACATTGATCTGGTTGTAAAGCGGCTCGATATCTCCATGCCCACCGCGCCGCCTGCGACGGGACGCCCGCGCAGCGTCCTCTTCTTGGATATGTGCTGAATCCATCATGATCAGCTTGGCCAGGTCACGGGTTGCAGCTGTGGTGATAATCTCTCCAGTAAAACCACGTTTAACGAGCAAGGGGATCCTACCGCAATGATCAAGGTGCGCGTGGGTCAGAAGCAGATAATCTATCTCTGAGGCCTTAAAACCGAAATCACCGGCGTTCTCTTCATCAGCATGTCTCGCGCCTTGAAACATTCCGCAATCGATCAGAATTCGCAATCCGCCTGCTTCAAGAAGATGGCAAGAGCCAGTTACATTTTGGGCGGCACCATGGAATGAAAGTCTCATAAGTTCGGCTCCAATCTGGTTTGTAAGGTCCTTTTTTTTCAGTTAGTGGTTTGTTGGTTTTTCAATGAATGGCTCGCCCGCTTTAGTGTACCAATCAGAGATGATCTGCAGAATATCGTTCGAAGTTTCAGCGAAACAGAACAGGTCTTCGTCCTCGGGATCGATGACCCCTTCTTCAACAAGATATGGAATATCAACGGCCCGCGACCAGAACTGGCGCCCCACCAGAATAATCGGCAAGGGCAGGATTTTACGGGTCTGCACCAGCGTAAGAGTTTCAAAGACCTCATCCATGGTGCCATAGCCACCGGGAAAAGCCACAAGAGCACGCGCCCGGTTCAGAAAATGCATTTTCCGCAAGGCAAAGTAATCAAAACGGAAGCAAAGTCCCGGCGTCAGATATGGATTGGGGTACTGCTCATGTGGCAATGTTATGTTTAGACCAATTGACTTTGCCCCGGCATGGAATGCACCACGGTTCGCAGCCTCCATTATTCCTGGCCCCCCGCCTGTCATGAGGGCAATCCTTCCGCCGTCACGGACCTCTTTCATGCGCCCGATAGAGTCGCCGAATTCCTGCTCGATCGCATAGTACCAGCTTAGCTTGAGAATACGCCCTGCAATCGAAACCATCCTTAGCAATAAAGGGTCTTTGGGATTGGCATCTAATTCGCTTCGTGCCTGTTTTAATCGCTCGCGCGCAGCAACGGGTTCAGGAATGCGAGTACTGCCAAAAACAACTATCGTATGCTTGACCTCATGATCCGTGAGCCCCTTTTCAGCCTTCATGAAATCAAGCTGCAAACGGACACCGCGCATGTCATCAGAACCGAGAAAGGCAACGTCTTGGTCGGCTTGCAGGTACCCTTTGCTTTTCAGGATCGCGGCAACCCTTGCAGGGGCTTCCTTGTCTTCCAAGGCGGCCTTTGGCGTTTGCCAAGGCAAAGGTACATTCCGCGTCTTGGGTGCAGGCTCTGGAACCGCGCGAGCCGGAGGTACGATGCTAACTCGTTTTTTCAAAACGTCCCCCTTGCGCATCTCCCAGTGTCCGCGAAATTATGCCATCAAATGTTTGATACCCATGTCTTGATAGTTCAGCCCTGAGCAAACGAATCGCCAATCCATCCAATCCAAACTCTCAGCAAATGAGCACGTGCTCGGGATCATTTTCCGGTCTAGATCCGGAGTGGATCATATTGCTCACAAATAAGAACGGACACCCCATTTTCTTCTCCTCTTGTCGCACGGAGAACACTTTCGAACCTTGATCGAAATCAAGCTTTAATTGCATTCACCACTCAACGGGGCACATCGCCCATACCAACCGCTGGTTATGTTGAGTGTCGCTGGCTCTCACAATAAGCACGCCCAGGACTATCCTGTGCTTAACCGTCATTGGGTGGGCTACGCAGCACCTGATACATTGGGCTCTTTGCGGACATTCGCTGCACAACGCAAAACTGCAGCTAAGCTCCATCATAACCTTAATCCTCACTACACGCAGAAAAATTGCACAGTTGATCTAGATCGTGTGGATTGGTAAACAAACATGACCAATAAAATCGGAAAGCTGTCATGCCCGTCATCACCAATATCGACGATCTCAAACGCCTCCACCGCCGCCGCGTCCCGAAAATGTTCTACGACTACGCAGAAAGCGGCAGCTGGACCGAGCAGACCTTCCGAGAGAACACCTCTGATTTCGATAAAATCCGCCTGCGCCAGCGTGTGGCCGTCGATATGTCGGGACGCAGCACAGCGACGAAGATGATTGGCGAAGATGTCGCGATGCCCGTGGCGCTGGCCCCCGTTGGCCTGACCGGCATGCAGCATGCGGACGGCGAGATGAAGGCCGCCCGCGCGGCAGAAGCCTTCGGCGTGCCCTTTACGCTATCGACCATGTCCATTAACTCTATCGAAGATGTGGCTTCCGCGACGAACAAGCCCTTCTGGTTCCAGCTTTATACAATGCGCGACAAAGATTACGTCAGCCGTCTGATCGAACGGGCACGCGCTGCGAAATGCTCGGCCCTTGTGATCACGCTGGATCTGCAAATCCTTGGACAGCGTCACAAGGACATCAAGAATGGCCTAACCGCTCCGCCGAAACTGACCCCGTCCACCATCGTCAACCTGATGACGAAATGGCGCTGGGGCATCGAGATGCTTCAAACCAAGAACCGCCAGTTCGGCAACATCGTTGGCCATGTTGATAATATCTCCGACGCCTCCGATCTAAGCGCTTGGACAGCAGAGCAATTTGACCCCACGCTTGACTGGTCCAAAATCGCCAAGATCAAGGAACAATGGGGCGGGAAGGTTATCCTCAAGGGAATTCTGGACGCCGAAGACGCCAAAATGGCCATGCAGGTTGGTGCTGATGCCATCATCGTAAGCAACCACGGCGGGCGTCAGCTTGACGGTGCGCTCAGCTCGATCCGCGCGCTGCCCTCGATCCTGGATGCGGTTGGCGATCAGGTTGAAGTCCACCTCGACAGCGGCATCCGCTCCGGTCAGGACGTGCTCAAGGCGATGGCGATGGGGGCCAAAGGCACTTACATCGGCCGCGCATTTATCTATGGCCTTGGCGCCATGGGTCAGGCCGGCGTTACCAGCGCGCTTGAAGTCATCCACAAAGAACTCGACACCACAATGGCGCTGTGCGGCGAAACCCATGTAGAGAAACTGGGCCGTCACAACCTGCTGGTGCCCAAAGGGTTCGAGGGCGACTGGCAGGACTGATGCTCGTTTTTTCCGAGCAGAACCTTGTGCTTTTTTCCGTGCCCAAAACCGGCTCGACCGCGATGGAAGTCGCGCTCAAGCCGTGGGCAGACATCGCATTCTACAAGCAGCGCAAGCATACCCCCGTTGGCCGCTACCAGCGCAAAATCGCGCCCTTCCTCCGGGAGGCATACGGGTTGGAGCCAGAAACGATGGCTGTTATCCGCGCGCCATTGGAGCATCTGCGTAGCTGGTATCGCTACCGCGCCCAGACATTAGACGTGGATTTCGACGGCTTTGTGCAGGCCGTACTTTCCCCCTCCCCGCCCGAGTGGGCGCGTATCGGCACGCAATTCAACCTCCTCACCAACGCCAAGGGTGCGCTCGGCATTACCCACCTTTTCGCCTATGAGGCCCAGCCTACCCTGCGTAACTGGCTCTGCGCCCGCGTGAATGACAATATTACGTTCAAACCCCAAAATGTGTCCCCGCCAGCGGATACAGCGATCTCCAGCCAGACGCTGGCCGCATTTAGTGAACGTTATGCCAAAGAAATAGACCTGCACGCCCGCGTCACCGCTGCTGGCGGCCATCTCGAGCCCCCTGCCTAACACCTTTTCTTTGGGCCACAAAAACACCTGCGGAGTTTCCCGAAGGCGACTGGCGCATCGCTTTCGCATGCCCCCTTCATATTTACTCTTTCCCCGAAACGGATTCGCGGCTATACGCGCGGCTTCACGTGGGGATACAGCCTTGGAGGATTCCCGCCCTAAATATAATGGAGAATTATTATGGCCGGAGAGATCCCAGATCTTGAAGTTCAGGAACGCACGGGGACAGGCAAGGGCGCCGCTCGTCAGGCACGTCGTGATGGCTTGGTCCCTGGTATTGTTTTTGGTGGCGACGTTGACCCGCTGCCAATCCAGATGGATTTCAACAAGCTGCTGACCATGCTGCGCAAAGGCCGTTTCAAAGCGACTTTGTTCAACTTGAAAGTCGAAGGCCACGATGACGTTCGTGTTATCTGCCGCGACGTTCAGCGCCACGTTGTAAAAGACCTGCCAACGCACGTCGACTTTATGCGTCTCAAGCGTACAACCAAGATCAACCTCTTCATCAACGTCGAAGTTTCTGGTGAAGAAGAGTGCCCAGGCCTGAAAAAGGGCGGCACGCTGAACTTGGTACGCTCCGAAGTCGAACTGCTGGTAACAGCAGCAGACATTCCAGAGAGCATCGTTGTAGACATCTCCGAACTGGAGATCGGCGACAACGCGACAATCGCGAATGTTAAACTACCAGCAGGCTGCAAGCCAGTCATCGACCGTGACTTTGTAATCGCACAGGTTTCTGCACCATCCGGCCTCATTTCTGCGGGAGCCGACGATGACGGCGCCGAAGAAGACGAAGCACCAGCAGAGGGCGGCGAAGAGTAATCCTCCCCACCACTGACGTATTGATAGACGGGGTCGCTTACGGGCGGCCCCGTTTTTCTTGACCCGCACGCGCGCCAATGCCTAACGTGCGCCATGCCTTTAAGACCCTCCCTCGAACTCGGCCCAACATTTGCGCGAATGGAGCGCCAGTCCGTGATATGGGTCGCAGTCTTTGCCCCCATGACGCTGGCCTATATCGCTGCGGTTTTCTATGCTGCGAGAAACGGTTTAGGCCTGTCTCTCCCTGTTAGACCTGAGACCCAATAGCGCAGATGCCCTTCTGCTCGACCTCGTCACCGCCTGCGCGCCCTTGCTCCTTGCTTTTACGTTCTATCTGCGCCGCCTTCGCCATGGCAGGCGAAACGCGCGGGCTGCTTCATCCAACAGTACAACAAAGACACCTTGGTGAAACTCGTAGCCAATCCTTCCCTGATTTACCGCAAACATAAGCGGCAGCTTCAGGTTGTGTGGAATGCCGATGGGCCAGTAACTGATGGCTCTCGCTACCCAATCCCCACTGAGGCAAGCTTTCGGCCCTTCGATCCAGACCAGTTTCTGACCGAAGGCCCCCCTGACGATAAATTGCGACGCCCCCTGCGCAGGACGGCGATTATGAACCCGCCGCGCTGGACCGCCCCTTGCCTGAACGGTATGGTAGCATCAAGCAACGGAGCAGCACATGAAACTGATTGTAGGTCTCGGAAATCCGGGGGAAAAATATGCCCGCAACCGGCACAACATCGGCTTTATGGCGGTGGAACAGATGGCCGCAGACCACGGCTTTCCCGCATGGAAGGGCAAGCATCAGGGTAGTGTGACCGAAGGCCGTTTTGGTAGCATCCGTGCGGTGCTTCTGCGCCCCGAAACGTTCATGAACAAATCCGGTGACAGCGTGGCTGCCGCCATGCGTTTTTACAAGCTGGAGCCAGAAGATGTGATTGTCCTGCATGACGAACTGGACCTCGCCCCCGGCAAGGTCAAATTCAAGATGGGCGGCGGACATGCAGGCCATAACGGGCTGCGTTCGATCCACAAACACTTGGGACCGAACTATGGCCGTGTGCGGCTGGGGATCGGCCATCCGGGGCACAAGGACCGCGTGCCTGGCTACGTGCTACACGATTTTTCCAAGGCAGATGCCGATTGGCTGGACGATGTCCTGCGCGGTCTCAGCGATGGTGCGCCCTATCTGGCCGAAGGCGATAACGCCAAATTCATGAATGCCGTTAGTCTGCGCACCGCCCCTGCCCGCCCATCCACGGGCACCAAAGGTCCTGCCAAAGCGGCTGCCCCAACAGCCCAAGCCCCTCAAACCAAAGAGCCGACGGAGCCGCACGATAAACAATCGGCCCTGCAAAAACTGATGGCCCGTTTCAAGTGACCCTGATTGAGGCGTTTCGCCATCAGGCTGCTTCCTGCGGTGCCCTTGGCAGCCCGTTCATGGCGCAACTTCTTAGTATTTTGGCTGACAACTGGCCCGCAGACAGCGCGTTGGCCCAGAAATTCGCGGGCTTCGAGGGCGATATCGGCCCAGCCGGCCACTCCTTGCCGCTGCGTACCGCCGCGGGCCTGCACGCGCTGGTACTCACGCGTCGGGATGAAGCGCTGATGGCGGTTTACCCACCGAACCAGACGAACGACACCGCCTTGCGGGATACCATCCTTAGCGCGCTTGAGACTCATGCAGCCTTCATGAACGACTGGACAGACAGCCCGCCCCAAACCAACGAGGTCCGCCGCTCGGCTGCGCTCATCGCTGGCGCGCGGGTGGCCGTATCGCATTTTAGCCTGCCCCTGCATCTGAGCGAGCTTGGCGCAAGCGGTGGGCTTAACCTGATGTGGGACAAATATGCGTTAGAGCTGTCTGGCAAACGCTTCGGGTCGGATATGCCGGTCCTGACGCTGACACCGGACTGGACAGGCGCCATGCCACCGGCGCTGACGCCGCAAATTCCGGCGCGCGCAGGCGTAGACCTCAACCCGCTTGATCCAAAGCGCGGCGATCACTTGCTACGCTTGACCGCTTATTTGTGGCCCGATCAACCGGAACGCCTGTCACTCACCCGTGCGGCGGCCTCGGTCATGACCGCACAGGTCGACACTGGCGACGCGGTTGACTGGTTGTCAGGGCGATTGGCCACAGCGCCACAGGGGCGGCTGCATCTAATCCAACATTCCGTAGCATGGCAGTATTTTCCCGACGCCGTGCAAGCCCACGGCACCGCACTGATTGAAGCCGCAGGCGCGCAAGCGACCGAGGACCGCCCCCTTGCTTGGCTTTCCATGGAAAGCGATGGCGACACAACGGGCGGCAAGGGCGCCGCCCTGACTCTGCGGCTTTGGCCCGGCAACCTTACCCTTGAACTGGGGCGAGCCGACTTCCATGGCCGCTGGATCGATTGGCGCTATAAAGGCGCGGCACTGCACTGAACTTCTGCTGGCCTGTCATTGACCGGCATGATTGAGTGAACGTGATCAGGCAGGGAGCAAAACATGCGCAATATCGGTAAGTGGATCTTTCGAATTTTCGTTATGTTTATACTGGCGGCTGCCGCCGCTGGGCTTTGGCAGCGCGAACAGATCACACGGCTTCTGGCAGTCAATTCGCTATTTTCCGAAGACGAAATCGTTCGCAATTTCTCCCACATGAACGAGGCGTTCCTCACCACGCCCGTCTCACGCGGTACTGGCCCGACCACCCCGCTGAACTACGGCGCCGATGCACCAATGCAAGCAAAAGTGGCGGACTGGGTTACAGCGCGCGATGTGACTGCGCTTGTCGTGCTCAAGGACGGCGAAATCGTGCATGAAAGCTATTACAAGGGCACTACCGCTGAAGACCTACGCATTTCGTGGTCGGTCGCGAAGAGCTATCTCTCTGCGTTGATCGGCGTATTGGTGGAGGAAGGCGCAATTGCATCGCTTGATGATCCGGTGACGCAATATGCTCCTGCCCTCGGCGGCGGAGCCTATGACAAAGCCAGCGTCCGCAACGTGCTGAATATGGCCAGCGGCGTGGTCTTTGATGAGGACTATCTTGATCCGAAGTCCGACATCAATCGTATGGGTCGCGTGTTGGCGCTGGGGGGTCGCATGGATGACTTTGCCGCCGACCTGGATGAGACCTTCGCCACCCCCGGCGCAGAGTGGAAATATGTGTCCATCGATACGCATGCGCTGTCCATGGTTGTACGCGGGGCCACCGGGCGTCCGATTGCAGAGCTGCTAAGTGAGAAAATCATCGCCCCTATGGGGCTGGAATATGCGCCCTACTATCTCACCGACGGGTTTGGCACGGCTTTTGTTTTGGGTGGGATGAACCTGACCACGCGCGACTATGCGCGTATGGGCCAGATGTTCTTGCAGGATGGGTTCTACAACGGTCAACAAATTGTACCCAAGGACTGGGTCGCGGCCTCGACCACCGCTTCGGCCCCGACCGCTACAGGCGAAATCGGCTATGGCTATCAGTGGTGGATTCCGAAAGGCGCCGTACCGGGTGAATTCATGGCCCGCGGGATATATGGCCAGTACGTTTACATCAATCGCCCACGAGGCATCGTAATCGCCACCAACGCAGCAGACCGCAAGTTCCGCGAAGAAGGTGTGGCAGATCAGAACGTCGACATTTTCCGCATCATCGCCAACAGCATCTAAGGAGACCACCATGGAACCGGACGAGAGCATCAACGTCGAAGGCGGCGAGCTGGCGCTTTGCGGCAGCGATCCCGTGACGGGATTTTTCCGTGACGGGCATTGCAACACCTGCGCCGCAGATCAGGGAAGCCACACGGTTTGCGCGGT
Source organism: Sulfitobacter sp. (assembly GCF_036961165.1). Lineage (GTDB taxonomy): Bacteria > Pseudomonadota > Alphaproteobacteria > Rhodobacterales > Rhodobacteraceae > Sulfitobacter. Next base: position 12,664 of record NZ_JBALVJ010000082.1, read on the forward strand.
GATGACGGCTGAATTCCTCGCCTTTTCAAAATACGTAGGCAATGACCTGTCCACGCCCAATCCGGCCTATGGCTTTGCTGGGCTCAAACCCGGTGACCCGTGGTGCCTGTGTGCGGGACGCTTCATGCAAGCCGCCGAAGAAGGCTGTGCACCGCAAGTCCACCTTGCCGCGACCCATATCCGCGCATTGGAAATTGTACCGTTAGAGGTGTTGCGCTCCCATGCCGTGGAGGAGGGCGCATGAGGCAGACACTTTTCGCGTGCCTCACGTTACTCGTCGCTGAGGCAGCGACCGCGCAAGAGATCAGACCGCAAGAGCAGGCAAGGCTGGACCGCTTTGAGCGCATTGTGGGCACCGCTATGCTAGAGGCTTTGGCTGGCGACACGGCGCAGGATGTGGCCGCGCTCACCACTGCACTGTCGGGCAAGCCACAGGTCGCCTTCGATCCGTCCCTGCAGGGGGACTGGCGCTGCCGCACGATGAAACTTGGTGGTCTATCGGAGCTGGTTGTTTTGAAGTGGTCCTGCTTTTTAGGACAGTTTTGCGGCTTGGCTAAGATGCATCT
>NZ_JBALVJ010000007.1:0-109918 GCF_036961165.1 Sulfitobacter sp.
TTCACAAGTTGATCCACCTTAACTACTGGTCCGAATTCCCGCGACCACCTCTCTTGGGGCTGGCGTGGATGCTTTAAGTGCGTAGCTAGGCCTACCCGCGTGGCGGAGTGATTAGACCTTTTTGAACGGCGGGCCTTGCCTCGAACCGCTCGACATAGGCGACCAGATTAGGGTGATATGCCCAGGCAAGCCGGTCTTTGACGCCGTAGAACTCAAGCGCGCGCAGCCACGGCGCGATCGCGATGTCAGCAATTGTGTAGTGCTGGCCGATGATCCACTCCTTGCCCGCAAGCTCTCCCTCCAGCACCGCCAGCAGACGCTTGGCTTCGGCGATATATCGTTCCTGCGGGCGCTTATCTTCCCATTCAGAGCCGGTAAATTTGGTGAAAAAACCCATTTGACCAAGCATGGGACCTAGTCCGCCCATCTGGAACATTAGCCACTGCGTCGCCTTGGCTTTGTCCGTTGCGGTCTGCCCCATAAGTTGACCCGACTTTTCAGCCAGATAAAGCAGGATCGCACCACTCTCGAACAAACCGATGGGCGTGCCATCGGGACCATGTGGATCAACGATGGCGGGGATCTTGTTGTTGGGGTTGAGTGAGAGGAACTCGGTGCTTTTTACATCGGAATCCGAAAGGGTAACGGTATGTGCCTCATAGGGCAGGCCCGTTTCTTCGAGCATGATCGAAGCCTTCACTCCGTTGGGCGTCGGAAACGAGTAGAGCTGAATCACGTCGGGATTCTTTGCAGGCCACTTGGCGCTAATCGGAAATGAGGCGGGGTTAATCATGAAATATCTCCTTTTCTATCTGGCGCAATCTAGCGCCTTTTCCCTATAGATATAGAGTGATCACGGTGCACTGATGTGCTAATCCGTGTGCGACGGTGCAAAGGGCGGGAAAGCCTGTAGCCGGAAAATGTACAAAGGGACAAATGGAAAATGATGAACTAATTTAAAGACTTTATTGCCAAAGGCAATGTCATGGACATGGCTGTAGGTATCATTACCGGCGCAGCTTTCACGGCGATCGTTGCATCGCTGGTTGGCGATCTGATCAACCCGATCATCGGCCTGTTCATGGGCGGCATTGATTTCACAAATGCTTACGCTGTTCTGAGCGGCGATGTAGCTGAAGGTGCGTCTTTGGAAGCGGCACGTGAAAGCGGCGCGGCTATATTCGCTTATGGTTCTTTCATCATGGCGATCATCAACTTCCTGATCATCGCATTTGTTGTCTTCATGCTGGTTAAGCAGGTCAACAAGATCAAAGAAGCATCCGCAAAGCCGGAAGAAGTTGCTGAAGAAGCACCTGCAGGCCCAACACAAGAAGAGCTGCTGGCCCAAATTCTGGTCGCGCTGAAAAAAGCCTGAGTCTAACGGCACAGAGATAAGGAGGGGGTCGCGGTTTCGCGGCCCCCTTTTTCGTTCAGGCGATGGCCTGTTCGGCTGTGATGTAATCCATCCCCAGCGCCTGACCGACGGCCTCATATGTGATCTGACCTGCATGTACGTTGAGACCGGCAAGCAGGTGCGCGTCATCTGCACAGGCTTGCTTCCAGCCCTTATTGGCCAGCGCGATCATGAAGGGCATCGTGGCATTGCCAAGCGCGATCGTGGACGTACGTGAAACGGCACCAGGCATGTTGGCAACGCAGTAGTGCATGACGCCATCTACTTCATAGATAGGGTCTTGATGGGTCGTGGCGCGTGACGTCTCAAAACAACCGCCCTGATCAATCGCCACATCCACAAGAGCGGCACCTGGCTTAAGCTCTGACAGCTGTGCGCGGCTGATCAACTTTGGTGCGGCGGCACCGGGGACAAGAACCGCTCCGATGATCATGTCTGCTTCACGAGCAAGCTCAATTGTATTGCCGGCAGAGGCAAAACTGGTCTTGAAAGTGCCACCATAGACATCATCAAGGTAACGCATCCGTGGCAGGGAGCGGTCCAGAACGGTTACATCTGCGCCCATACCTGCGGCAATACGGGCCGCGTGGGTGCCAACAACACCGCCGCCGATTACAACGACTTTAGCGGGACCAACACCGGGGACGCCGCCCATCAGAACGCCGCGTCCGCCGTTTGCTTTTTGCAGGGTCCATGCGCCAACTTGAGGCGCAAGACGACCGGCCACTTCAGACATAGGCGCCAGCAGGGGTAAGCCACCCGAGCGGTCCGTAACAGTTTCATAGGCGATGCAGGTCGCGCCAGACGCGAGCAAGTCTTTCGTCTGCTCTGGATCGGGCGCGAGATGCAGGTAAGTGAACAGGATCTGTCCCTCGCGCAGCATTTTGCGCTCAACGGCCTGAGGCTCTTTCACCTTCACAATCATGTCGGCGGCGGCAAAAATCTCTGCGGCGGTGCCAATGATTGTTGCGCCGACCGTTTCATAGTCCGTGTCTTCAAATCCGGCACCAGCGCCTGCGCCAGCTTCGATGATGACACTATGACCGTTCTTCACAGCCTCGAACGCGGCGTTCGGCGTCATGCCGACACGAAATTCCTGTGGTTTGATCTCTTTAGGGCAGCCGATTTTCATGGGAAATTCCTCCTCCGGTGTTGGATGGGCAAGGATACAACTCTTTATCTGCAATTTGGTGGCGATTATGGCTCGCCAAGAGCGGGATATGTGGAATAATGTTGCGCGAAATAGATTTTTTGCGCAAAGGAGTTGCAAGAATGCTGGATTCGATAGACCGAAAGCTCCTTGCTGCGCTGCAAAAGCGCGGGCGGATGTCCAATGGAGAACTGTCCGAGCAGGTGAACCTGTCACCCTCGGCCTGTCACCGCCGCGTGCAGCGGTTGGAGGCTGACGGCTACATCCGCGATTACGTTGCGCTGTTGGATGCCCGTAAGTTGGGCGTTCCTACAACCGTGTTCGTTGAGATTACTTTGCAAGGGCAGGCCGATGAAATCTTGGATGCGTTCGAAAAATCGGTGGCGCGGATTCCGGATGTGCTGGAATGTCACTTAATGGCAGGATCGGCGGATTATCTGCTTAAGGTGGTGGCCGAAGACACTGAGGATTTCGCTCGTATTCATCGGCAATATCTGGCGCGGCTACCTGGTGTGGGGCAGATGCAATCCAGCTTTGCTTTGCGGACCGTGTGCAAGACGACAGCGCTACCTGTCTAGGCCGCGCATTTTGACTTGGATCAACGCCGTTCCTGCGTTCCCCCTCTAGGCTGCTGGCATCACTTAAAAGGAGGGTCGACGATGATCGAGGTTAAAACAGGTTCACAAGAAGGTTTGTTGGAGGTGCACATGTCGGCGCCTGTGATGGACAAAGACTACAAAGATGTGCTTATGCCGGCGCTGGATACTGCACTTGCCAGTGCGGGAACTTTGCGCATGCTGGTGGTGATGAACGCCGATCTGGGCGATTTCACCATGGGTGCTCTCTGGGACGATACTAAAATGGGGATCACCCGCTGGGGCGGCTTTGACCGGATCGCTATCGTCACTGCGAATGCAGCAATGACGCGGCTTGTGCGTGGGTTCTCGATCTTTATGCCCTGTCCCGTATCGGTTTTTCCGAAATACTCTGAAGACGAGGCCCGCTTGTGGCTGTTTGAATCGCTAGGTTCGATCCATCAGACAGATTTGGGGGATGGCACGCTGCATGTCGCCTTGTTGGGTAAGGTCGAGGCAGACGTTTACGCCGAAGAGACCGAGGACCTGAACGCCTTTATCCGCAAGAATGAGCGGTTCCGCCTGCTGCTTGATATCCGTGAGTTTGAAGGTTGGCAGGGGCTAAGCGCGATGGCGGCGCATTTCCGCATCATTCGCGATCATGCCGGTCAGTTGGAAAAGGCAGCGATTGTCGGTGATGCGGGCTGGAAGTCGATGGTTGTGCAGGTGGTTAAGCGCCTGATCGGCACAGAGGCGCGTTACTTCGATAATAACGATTTTGAAGCGGCAAAGGCTTGGGTCAAGGCTGATTAAAGCCAGTCGGAAAAATAAAGCCCCCGACACCATATGTATCGGGGGCTTCTATTCTTACGCAAAAGCGGTGGGGATGATTTACATCATACCTTCGCGCTGAAGCTTTTTGCGTGCCAGTTTCCTGGAACGGCGAATCGCTTCGGCTTTCTCGCGTGCTTTTTTCTCGGAAGGTTTCTCGAAATGTTGCTTGAGCTTCATTTCACGAAACACACCCTCGCGCTGAAGTTTTTTCTTCAGGGCGCGCAGCGCTTGATCGACGTTATTATCGCGAACACTAACCTGCATGTGGTTTTCACCACCTTTCTAGTTTGAAGTTGCAAGGATTTGCAGGAAGTGGCGATATAGCAAAGCTGTGCTATATTGTCCAGTGTCTTGCCCCATAGGAGAGCCGCCATGACTTCTGCACAAAACACCCCGAAAGACCAGCTTTTGCAGGCGGCCATCATGCATGTGCCCTTTGACGGCTGGTCGCAGGCCACCTTTGACGCTGCGATTGCTGATTCGGGCGTAGAGCGTACCGTCGCCCAAAGCGTCTGTCCGCGCGGTGCTGTTGATCTGGCGCTGCACTACCACGGCCGAGGCGACGCCGCGATGTTGGCGCGTCTGGCTGAAACGGATCTGGAAGAGTTGAAATATAGTGCCCGTGTGGCCGCTGCTGTCCGCTTCCGGCTGGAGGCCGTGGAGGACAAGGAGATCGTGCGACGCGGCTCAGCGCTGTTTGCTTTGCCGATGTATGCGGCGGCCGGGGCCAAGGCGATCTGGGGCACGGCTGACGCGATCTGGACCGCGCTGGGCGACACATCTGACGATGTGAACTGGTACACGAAGCGCGCGACGCTTAGCGGTGTGTATTCCGCGACCGTGCTCTATTGGCTAGGCGACACCAGTGAGGATCATGCGGATACTTGGGCTTTCCTTGACCGCCGAATCGAAAACGTGATGCAGATCGAAAAGCTCAAGGCGCAGGTGAACAACAGCCCTGTCCTGAGCAAGCTGATGAGCGGACCGAACTGGCTGCTGAGCCACATCAAGGCGCCGCAACAGATGCCACGTGCAGGACTGCCTGGACGTTGGACGCGGTCCTGAGGGACTTTCGCGCTTTTCGCCGGGGTGGGGGCCTGTTAGATCGCAACGCAGATTGAAACCTGCAAGGGATCATGGGCCATCGTTAATCCGACTACATTGCTGCATCTGGAGGCTGTTGATCTGAAGGTTGACGGGCGCAGCATCTTGCGCGGCGTATCGCTGCAGTCAGATGCGCCGCGCGTTGCCGTGCTGGGGCGTAACGGCTCTGGCAAGACGACGCTGGCGCGGGTGATGGCGGGGCTGCAACGGACAGACAGCGGCACAGTGCGCATTGCCGGAGTGGACGTGGCCAGCGACAGACGCGGTGCCTTGGGGGCCATCGGTATCCTGTTCCAGAACCCCGATCACCAGATCATCTTTCCGACCGTGGGCGAAGAACTTGGCTTCGGTCTAGGGCAAATGGGCCTGACCAAGCCGCAGGTCGCGGCGCGCGTTGCTGAGACCCTTGCGCAGTTTGGCAAAGCGCATTGGCATGACGCTGCGATCCACCAGCTATCACAGGGGCAACGCCAACTTGTCTGCCTAATGGCGATACTGGCAATGGACCCGAAGGTGGTCATTCTGGACGAACCTTTTGCCGGTTTGGACATTCCTACTGCCATGCATCTGACGCGGGTATTGGAGCGGACCAAGGCCGCTCTTGTCCATATCACTCATGATCCGCGCATGATTACCGGATATGACCACGCGCTTTGGATCGACGAAGGTGCTGTGAAGATGTCAGGGGCAGCGGACCACGTCGCGCCTGTATTCGAGGCGGCGATGATTGAGATGGGAGAGCGCGATGATCTCGCTGACCTCTCCGGTTAAAACGCGCGCCCATGGTTGGCCCGCGGGGGCCAAGCTGTTGGCGCTTTGCGTGGCTTCGGTTGTGCTGTTCGCCTTGCCCTTTTGGCAGGTGCAGTTGGTGGCAGCACTTGCGGTGGCGGCCTTATATGCCCTGCCGGGCCGGATATTCTTGCGCTATGGACGGCGCCGTCTTTGGCCGCTCTGGCCCTTTGTTGGGCTGCTGTTGGCGTGGCATCTGTTTATAGGTGCTCCACGTGAGGGGGCAGTGATTGTCTTGCGGATGCTTAGTGCCGTTGCGTTGGCCAATCTGGTGACCATGACCACAACGCTAGAATCGATGATGGGGGTTGTGAAACGGCTGCTGAGGCCCTTCGCAAGGCTCGGCGTTAACCTGCGCAAGATTGAACTTGCAGCTGCAATGGTGATCCGCTTTACTCCCGTTCTGGCAGAGAAGGGCGCGGCCTTGGCGATGGCATGGCGTGCCCGCGCGCGACGCAGGGCAAGCTGGCGCGTGATCCTGCCGTTTTTGGTTTTGGCATTGGACGATGCCGATTATGTGGCCGAGGCGCTTCGCGCGCGCGGCGGATTTGGAATGGACGAGAGTAAATGACTTCAGAACACAACGTAGTGCAGATTGCGCTGTTTACAGCCCTGATCGCAGCGCTGGGCCTGATCCCGCAACTGATGCTGGCCTCTGGTGTGCCGATCACGGCACAGAGCCTTGGGGTGATGCTGTGCGGGACCGTGTTGGGTGCAAAACGTGGCGCGTATGCCGCATTGCTGTTTATGGGTCTGGTCGCGATCGGGCTGCCATTGCTTGCAGGCGGACGCGGCGGGTTGGGCTTGTTCACATCTCCCACGGCAGGTTTTTTGATCGGCTTTCCCTTCGCGGCATTTTTCACTGGTTACGCGATGGAGAAGCTGAGCCGTCTATCCGTCGGTTGGGCCGCCGGACTTGCTGCCGTCATCGGCGGTGTGGTCGTGCTGTATGCTTTCGGCATTGCCGGAATGTCGTTGGTGCTGGAGCGGTCCGTGCTTGAAGCGGCAGCGCTGGTCACAGCCTTTATCCCCGGTGATCTGATCAAGGCAGCGTTGGCTGGTGTGATCACTGCCGCGCTGTACCGTGCACGTCCACACAGCGTGATGTCACGCGGTTAAGATCAGGGCGGTTGCGATACCGCCCGCAGCCGCAATCGCGGCAAGCCCTGTACCATTCTCCGCCATCAGCGTATGGTACAAGCGCACAGCATTGATTGTGCCAGAGGCGCCGATCGGATGACCTCTGGCCAATGCACCTCCGCCTGTATTCACGAATGCAGGGTTCAGGCCAGCGCCTTGGACGCATGCGATGGCCTGAACTGCAAAAGCCTCCATGACCTCGGCGTTGGTGATATCGCAGATACGCATGCCGGTGGTTTTCAGCGCAGCGTCAATCGCCGCGACGGGCGCAAGGGCGGGCATGTCGGGCGCGTGACCCCTTGTCGCTCCGCCTAGCAGGGCGATCCCTTTGCTGCCAAGCTGGCGATATATTTGCTCAGATACGACAACACAAAACGCAGCACCATCTGCGGCCACTGCCATATTAGCGGCGGTGATGGTGCCGCACACCACCTTTGCCCGCGCAGCCAGCGCAGGGAAAAGCAGTCGCGCGAATGGGTCGCGGTCCTGTCCTTCGAGGCTCAGGATTTCTCCGTCATAGGGAGTAGCGGCAAGAGCCTTTTCGTGGCTGCGGATGGCCCAATCATCTTGTGCTGCGCGGCTAATGTCCAAGGTTTCGGAAAATTTATCAGCGGCTTCGGCCATATCGGGGTCGCGGTCGGGCCACGGCGTGAAAGGCGGCTGATCATAGGGTTGGGGGGGGCGTCCATTTGCGAATGTGCGCAGGCGTTGTGGACGGCGAGAATAGCTCTCGACCCCGCCTGCCACGACGACCTGCGCTGCACCGCTTTCGACCAGCGCCTTGGCTAGCAAGAGCGCATCAAGTCCGCCAGCGCATTGCCGGTCAATGCTCAGACCCGCGACATGATCTGGTAATCCGGCGGCCAGCGAGACAAGCCGCGCAGGATTGCCGCCACCGCCGATGGCATTGGAGAGGATCACCTCGTCCACCTGATCGGGTGTTATCCCTGCCTGTAACAGTGCCGCGCGCAGCACCGGCGCGCCGAGTGTATCAAGTGACAGGGCTGAAAAAGCACCTCCGCGGGGGACAACTGCGCTGCGACAGGCTGCGATGATATGGGCCGTCATGGCGTGCTCTCCGTCAGACTTGCGATACGTTGCAGATCGGGTTTGCCGGACGCCAGAAGTGGAAAGGGATCAAGAAAGATCACATCGCGTGGCGCGACCAGCGCGTTAGAGGCGCAGTAGTCACGAAGTTTTTGGGCAAGTATTGCATCATCCGATCCCTCCAGAACTGCGACAAGGTGGTGGCCGCGAAGCGCGTCATGTCGCGCAAGCACTGCGCATTGGCTGATGCCTCTCAAGGCATTGAATTGTGCCTCAAGCTCTTCAGGAAAGACGGTTTGATCTGCGATGTTGATGATCCGTCCGGCACGGCCGCGCAGAAATACATGGCCCTCCGCGTCGAGATAGCCATGCTCTCCCACGGTAAGCCAATCGCCGTCCCGCTGTGTATGTTGGCTGTCTCCATGTAGGTATCCATCAAACAGATACGGGCTACGCACCCAAATCTGACCTGTGCCAGCGGTGTCGGGGGCGTGCACCGCCAGTTCGACGCCGGGGTAGGGGCGGCCAACGGAGCCCGCAGGTGTGTCCGGTCCACCGAGCGTGATAAAGCTGGTTTCGGCAGCACCGTAGAACACATGCAGCTTTGCATTGGGGCATAGGGCCAAGATGTGGCGACGCGTCTCATCGCTGAGCACGCCACCACCACATAGGATCAGCCGCACTTCGGGCAGGTGCGTACTTTTTGGCAGCAGGCGCAGTTGCGTTGGCGTGGCGTAGAGGATGGTGCATCCGTGCTCCTGCATACGGGCAGATTGGCCGGAAGGTTTGAGCGGTGAGAGGGCGTGGATTTCCAGCCCGTGATGCGCTGCTTCTAACACGCCGTAGAGAGCAAGCGAGTGGCTGAGCGCTCCGAGTACGGCAATGCTGTCGCTGGCGATATAGGTGAACATCGCGGCGTTCGCCTCAAAGCTTTTGATCCATGATGCATGCGTGCGCACAATCACTTTCGGCGCGCCAGATGTGCCACCTGTCAGCGTGGCAAGCTGGCCAGCAGTTAATTGGTCCAGCTCGGGCAAGGCCCTGTTGCTTACGCAAAAGGCACGGGTACCGGTTACGGCGCTATAGAGCATTTGCAACGCATCACTGACGGGATCGCACGGTATCGTTAGGGGGGCATCGGCAGCGTGCAGCGCAACCTCTTGGTCGCCCGCGAACGCGCGGGACTTGCTGTGCCAGTGAAAGTGGCCTTCGGGCATCGGGTGTCCTTTTTGGCGGTCCGCCTTCCGCTCTAGCAAAGTTAAACTGGGCTGACCACTGATGAGGCGCAAAGGGGCTGTACTCCGTCCTGTGCTATCCTATGTTGCGGTAGAAAAACAATTTTGGAGGAATATGTTATGACCGAGATGATGCGCGCAGTCGAGATTACCGAACCCGGTGGGCCGGATGTTTTGAAAGTAACAGAGCGTCCTATTCCCCAGCCCGCACAAGGGCAGGTGGTGATCAAGGTTGCATGGGCCGGTGTGAACCGTCCCGACGCGCTGCAACGCGCTGGTGCCTATGCTCCGCCCCCAACGGCCAGTGATTTGCCTGGGCTTGAGGCGTCAGGCGAAGTGGTTGCCGTCGGCGCGGGTGTCTCTGACGTTGCGGTGGGTGATCTGGTCTGTGCCTTGCTGCCCGGCGGTGGATATGCGGAATACGTGGCCACTCCGGCGGCGCATTGCCTGCCAGTGCCAAAGAGCCTTGGCCTGAAAGAAGCAGCCTGCCTGCCTGAGACATTTTTCACTGTCTGGTCAAACGTCTTCATGCGCGGTGGTCTGAAAGCAGGTGAGCGGATTCTGATCCATGGCGGTTCCTCCGGGATCGGGACGACAGCGATCCAGCTGGCCAGTGCTTTTGGTGCGCGGGTCTTTGTGACTGCGGGCAATGACGAAAAATGCGAAGCTTGTGTCAAGCTGGGTGCAGAGCGCGCGATCAACTACCGGAATGAGGATTTTGTAGAGGTCATGAAGGCCGAAGGCGGTGCCGATCTGATCCTTGATATGGTTGGTGGTGATTATATCGCGCGCAATCTCGCGGCGTTGGATATGGATGGCCGTCTGATACAAATCGCCTTCCTGCAAGGCGCAACTGCCGAGATCAACTTTGCTCAGCTGATGATGCGCCGTCTGACCATGACAGGGTCGACCCTGCGCCCGCAGTCTGATCTGGCCAAGGCTCGCATCGCAACGGAGCTGCGCGAGGCCGTCTGGCCGTTGCTGGAAACAGGTCGCATAGCCCCCGTGATGGACAGCGAGTTCGAGTTCGAGAACGCGTCAGCCGCGCATGCCCATATGGAAGCAAGCGGCCATATCGGCAAGCTTGTGCTCAAGGTTGGCGGCTAAGGGGCTAAGCCACGATCAGAAGCGGAGGCTTCTGGTGAAATGAAGCTAAGGCCGACGCATTTGTCGGCCTTAGCGCAGCGGCACAAACAGGGCGTCTTTCAGTGTGCAGTCCTTTATCACATCGCGGCCGCAGGGGACGGGCTCTAGCTCATGCGAAAGGCAGATGCGGGCTTCCTGAATGTAGCCTTTGCGGCAAGTGATCGTGATGCTGTCTGGAGTGAGTTTTGGGTTCTCTTTGAGAAAGGCTTCTTCAACGACCGAGGCCGGCAGTTTGACCGCACGGTCGAATTTTCGGAAGATCGCCGGACGGGTGACCGTGCCATATGCGCGACGCGACAGGGCGTAGTAATCTTCTGCACTTAGATTAGTGCAGCTGCCGTGTTTTTTCCATTGATGCCACGCAAGGCCAGGGGTGCCCATGATGCCCTCCATCTGCGCAGTCATGCCGCGTGAAGGGGGGCGTTGTGCAGTTTGGCAAAACGACGGATATCCACGGTGGAATTGCGGCCACAGACCATGCAAAATCCAGCCGTGGTCCTCTGATGCATCGCACTGCGGGGACCGGCGCGCATCGCCTTCCAGCGCGCACCAGTTCGCCGACCAGCTTAGCGCCATCACGAAATAATCGAAGTCTCCTGCGCGTTCGCCTTCGGCGCGGGCGCACAGTGCGCTGAGCGATAGCAGGACGACGAGATAGATGCGGCGCATGTGAGGTCTTTCCTTATGGTCGGTCTTTATCTATATAAGCCATAAGTTCCCCCAAATTGGAAACCGTTCCGGCCTCCGGGACAGCCTAAGTCAGGCGACGGGGAAGGTGCGTTTATAGGAGAGAGACATGGCAAAACCGATTATGGCAAAAGCCACCGCCGTTTGGTTGGTAGACAACACAACAATCGGCTTCAAGCAGATCGCAGATTTCGTTGGTATGCACGAGTTGGAAATTCAGGGCATCGCGGATGGTGATGTGGCTGCCGGCGTCAAAGGCTTTGATCCCGTTACAAACAACCAGCTTACCCAAGAAGAGATCGACAAGGCGCAGGACAACCCGCTGCACAAGCTGGAGCTGAAATTCAACGCTGCCGCACAGGGCGAAGAAAAGCGCCGCGGCCCGCGTTATACACCGCTCAGCAAGCGTCAGGACCGTCCTGCCTCAATCTTGTGGTTGGTCAAGTTTCACCCGGAATTGTCAGACGCTCAGGTGAGCAAGCTTGTCGGCACAACCAAGCCGACAATTCAGGCGATTCGCGAGCGGACCCACTGGAACATCTCTAATATCCAGCCGATTGACCCTGTTGCCCTTGGCCTGTGTAAGCAGTCTGAACTGGATGCAATGGTGCAAAAAGCAGCGGCCAAGAAGGCAGCTGAGGGCGGTGTCATGTCGGATGACGAACGTCGCAAGCTGGTGAGCACCGAGCAGAGCCTTGGCATGGGCACCGAAACCCGCATGCCAACCGCCATCGAGGGTCTTGAGACATTCACCCTGTCCGGCGATGTGGATGAGGATGACGAAGACAAAAAGACGCCGGGCGACTTCTCTAACGCCGACAGCTTCTTCAACCTTCCCGACGATAAAGACGAAGATGACGACGACGACAAGTAATCGCCCCGGTCCTGCGGTTACGGAACCAAAGCAGAGCTGATCGTGTTTGTCTTCCAAGGGGCGTCCGGCCACGGGCGCCCCTTGTTGAATTCAAGGCAGGGCGAACCCGACATGATCGATTACTTTAAGTGGCTGTTGTATGGACTGACTGCCATTTTGGTGGCTGCCACCCTGCTACCCTTCAGTAGGGCTCGTTTCGGCGCCATCCGTGGTCTCGCTTTTCCAAGGGTTCAATTGTTCTGGATGGCCGTTGGGCTCATCGTTGCGTCCTTCGCTGTGCCAAAGGGGGACTGGCTGGCCCTTCTGCTGGCGCTAGTCGCGCTGGTTCAGCTTGCCCATATTGTGAAATTCACACCGATTTGGTCACGGCAATCGGTAGATGCCGACGTGCATCTGAAAAAAGACAGCAGGTGTCATGTCTCGCTTCTGGCCGCCAATATTAAGAAATCAAACCGTGATTACACCGCTTTGGTTGATCTGGCGTGTAGATATAACCCGGATATCGTGATGGTGATTGAAGTCGATGGAGATTGGATTGCCGCCTTAGAGGGGCGCATGAAGGCGGAGTATCCGCACTGGATTTCAGTACCGAAAGAAACCGGTTACGGGATGTGTGTGATGTCGCGCCTGCCTTTGTCTGGCTCTCAGGTGCGCGAAATTGTGATGGATGGAGTGCCGTCGGTGCGGACGACCGTGACCCTTGGCACCGGCGCGCAGCTACGACTTTATGTCGTGCATCCTGAACCACCGGCTATTGACCACGATACCAAAGGGCGTGACAGCGAGATTGCGCATATCGGGATGGAGGCTGCGCATGATCCGCTGCCCGCGATTGTCACTGGCGATCTGAACGATGTGGCTTGGTCGACAACCACGCGATCCTTTCAGCGTCTTTCAGTATTACTGGATCCACGTGTGGGGCGGGGATTTTTCAACACATTCAGCGCATTTCATTGGTGGGCGCGGTGGCCCTTGGATCATCTTTTCCACGACCCCCAGTTCCGTCTGATCAGCATGGCCCGGCTTGAGAAAATCGGCTCGGACCACTTTCCTATGTTGTTCAAACTGGCACTCGCAGAAGATCCTGCACAGAACAGCGAAACCGGCACGGTAGATGTCGAAGAAAAGACAGATATTCGTGGAATGATTGAGCAGGAACGCAAGCGCGAGCGCTATCCAATCGGGACCGATTGGGAAGACTGAAGCAGTGCGGTGACTAAATGCTTTTGCGGGCGCGCATTGCTGCGGTGATCGTCCCATCATCAAGATAGTCAAGCTCTCCGCCGATTGGCACGCCTTGTGCCAGAGACGTGATTTGCACCTGACCTTCGAGTTGATCGGCGATGTAATGCGCGGTGGTTTGCCCGTCTATGGTAACGTTGAGCGCAAGGATAACTTCGGTGATCCCTTCGCTTTGCACGCGGTCCAGCAAACGGGGAATGCGCAGCTCTTGGGGACCTACGGCATCGAGTGCAGACAGAGTGCCGCCCAGCACATGGTAGCGGCCATGAAAGACACCAGAGCGTTCCATCGCCCAGAGATCGGCCACATCCTCAACGATGCAGAGCTCTCCGTTCGCGCGCTTATTGTTGTCACAGATATCGCAAATGTCTGACGTGCCCACATTCCCGCAATTAAGACATTCGCGGGCCGTCTCGGCCACCTGCTTCATGGTATCAGCCAGTGGCGTCAGCAGCAGGGCGCGCTTTCGGATCAGATGCAGAACCGCGCGGCGGGCCGAACGGGGGCCAAGGCCGGGCAGTTTTGCCATCAGCTCGATCAAGGCGTCGATGTCGCGGGTCGAACTCATTTGGTCACACCCGCGGCATCAGAGGGTTTGGGTTTGAAAGCCAAATCAAAAAAGCGATCAGGCTCAGAACGGCAGCTTCATGCCGGCGGGCAGGCCAAGACCTTCGGTCAGTTTGCCCATCTCTTCGGCGGCGCGATCTGATGCTTTGCCTTGGGCATCCTTGATCGCGGCAAGGATCAAGTCTTCGACGACTTCTTTGTCATCGCCGTTGAAAATCGATGGATCAATATCGAGCGATTTCAGCTCACCTTTGGCTGTGCAGGTTGCTTTAACAAGGCCTGCACCAGCTTCGCCGGTGACCAAGATGTTATGCATTTCGTCTTGCAGTTCAGCCATTTTGCCCTGCATTTCCTGGGCTTTTTTCATCATGCCGGCCATATCGCCGAGGCCGCTTAATCCTTTGAACATGGTGTTCTCCTGTCGATGGGTTGTTTTAGTATATGTTGGTTTGTATCGGGGTCGACAAGGGGCGCTTAGCTGTCCTCGAAAGGATCCCATTCGTCTTCTACCTCGGGCAAGGCTTCGCTAACGGCTGCGGCAGCGATGTCTTCGGCAGTGCGGATTTCGGTGATTTTGGCATTTGGGAACTGTGCCAAGACAGCCAGCATCAGCGGATGAGATTCTGCATCCGCGCGCAGGGCGTTCTGTTTGGCGTCGCGCAATGAGGCGATGGTGGGCGCGCCGCCAGTGTTGACGACAGTGACTGCCCAGCGGTTGCCAGTCCACAGTTGAAGCTTTGCGCCAATGCGGTGGGCCAGATCGCGCGGAGCAGAGTCCGTCGGGACAAATTCGATTCTACCGGGTTGGTAGGCCGCAAGTTGCAGCGATGTTTCCACCTCGACTAGCAACTTCACATCGCGGTTGTGGCGGATCAGTTCGAGGACATGCTCGAATGTTGGGTAATGCGCCAGCGCAGAGACGGGATCATGGGCCAATGCCGCGGTTTGCCCTGCTGCATTCGGGGCCGAGGCCATCCGCGTCTGTACATGTGTCACAGCCTGTGCCCCCGCGCTGCCTGTGGGTGAGGAAGGGCTCGGGGCCGACCTGGTGCCGGGTGCAGGTGCCGGTGTGTTCTGCAATGTCCGCACCAGCTCGTCCGGCGAGGGTAGATCTGCCACATGCGTCAGGCGGATGATCGCCATTTCGGCAGCCATCATCGCATTGGGCGCGCCTGCAACTTCTTCCAGCGCTTTGAGCAGCATCTGCCAAAGGCGGGTCAGCACACGAATGGGAAGCTCGCTGGCCATGACGCGGCCGCGGTCGCGTTCTTCGGGTGAGACCGTCGGGTCTTCGGCGGCGTCAGGCGTGATCTTCACTACACTAATCCAGTGGGTGATTTCGGCCAAATCGCGCAGAACCGCCATCGGATCGGCCCCTTCAGCGTATTGTGCACCAATTTCAGTCAACGCCCCGGCAGCATCGCCGCGCAGAATCATATCCAGCAGGTCAAGCACCCGCGCGCGGTCGGCGAGGCCCAGCATTGCACGAACCTGCAAAGCGGTAGTCTCGCCCGCACCGTGGCTGATGGCCTGATCCAGCAAGGAGGTCGCATCGCGGGCAGAGCCTTCGGCGGCGCGGGTGATCAGGGCAAGCGCGTCTTCGGCAATGTCTACGCCTTCGCTGCCGGCGATCTTTTTCAGAAGCGCAATCATCACTTCCGGTTCGATCCGGCGCAAATCAAAGCGTTGGCACCGCGACAGGACAGTCACGGGGACTTTGCGAATCTCAGTGGTGGCGAAGATGAATTTGACGTGTTCGGGGGGCTCTTCGAGCGTCTTCAGCAGGGCATTGAACGCGCCGGTAGAAAGCATGTGAACTTCATCGATGATATAGACTTTGTAGCGGGCCGAGGCCGCGCGGTAGTGAACGGAGTCGATGATTTCGCGAATGTTGGCCACGCCTGTGTTGGATGCGGCGTCCATCTCGATCACGTCGACGTGGCGCCCTTCCATAATTGCTGTGCAATGCTCGCACGCGCCGCAAGGCTCTGTGGTGGGGCCGGATGTGCCATCGGGACCGATGCAATTCATGCCCTTGGCGATGATCCGCGCGGTTGTGGTTTTGCCGGTCCCACGGATGCCAGTCATGATGAATGCCTGCGCAATGCGGTCAGCTTCGAACGCGTTTTTAAGCGTGCGCACCATCGCCTCTTGCCCCACCAGATCGGTGAAGGTTTCGGGGCGGTATTTGCGGGCAAGCACGCGGTAGGCGGTGGCGTCTGACATGAGGATCCTGACGGTGGGATTCGGGAGGTTACTATAAAGTAGGCGTTGGTGCGCGCGGGGGCAACGGGCAGGCGGGTATTATACGGCTAGAGCGCCCAAAGGATGCCACCTGTCGCCACAGCACCAAGGGCAAGAAGTATCGCGATCGTCTGCATGCGTCTGACCGGTTGTGCGTGGGCTTGGTTGTCGTTCAGCTGTGACAACGTTTGGCGAGCCACGTGGGCTCGAACGCGCCGAACACCGCGCGCAGGCCGATGGCCACCGCCACAGCGGCCATGCCGGTACGCATCCAGCCGGCGAACGTCCGTTCATTGGCAAGTATGGTCCGGTCTTCCGCCCATTCGGTGCGGTTTTGGGCAAGTTCGTTTTCTTGTGATATTGAACTTTTGTGCCGCAATAGTGTTAGTGTGACAAGTGGCGACCAGCATGGAGGGTGCAATGCGGCTCAAGGGAATTCGACGTAGCAGCAATGTTGAGCGGCGTGGCGGTGGCACGCGTAGGATGGGCGGCAAAAGCAGCCTTGGCGTGGCGGGTGTGCTGGCGGTGCTGGCAATCGGCTATTTCACGGGTATTGATGTATCTCCCCTGATACAGGGCAGCAGCGTTCAGCAGGAAACCAGCGGTACAGCCTCTGGTGATGATGCAGCCAGTGCATTCAGCGCGCAGGTGCTGACCACCACTGAAGAAGTCTGGACAACCGTATTCCGCGACCAACTGGGCCGCACCTATGAAGCACCAAAGCTGGTTATTTTTGATGGCGTCACTCAAAGCCCTTGTGGCGGTGCCAGCGGCGCGTCGGGACCGTTTTACTGCCCTGCTGACAGCAAAGCGTATCTAGACACCGACTTTTTCCGTGCACTAGGCCGGCAGATGGGCGCAGGCGGTGATTTTGCGGCAGCCTACGTCATCGCGCACGAAGTGGCGCACCACGTCCAGAATGAGTTGGGCATTCTGCCCAAGGTCAACGCTGCGCGACAGCGCGCGTCCGAGGCAGAGGCGAACGCGCTTACCGTACGGTTGGAGCTCATGGCGGATTGCCTGTCGGGTGTATGGGCCCGCAATGTTCAAGGCTTGATGGAACGCGGTGATCTGGAAGAGGCACTGAATGCCGCGCGCAAGATCGGTGATGACCATCTCCAACGGCAGGCGGGGCGCGTACCTCAGCCGCATACCTTTACGCACGGCACATCGGAACAGCGCGCGCTGGTTCGGGCTCGGCTTTGACACAGGTGCTGTGGGAGAATGCGATACGTTCGCCGCGAACCGATTGTAACGAGGCGGGCTTAAATGTCTTTGTGCGGGCGCTGTGATGAGGTGCTTTGTGGGAGGGCTTTGTCCTCGCGGGGGAATTCTGCGAATGCCCAGCCAGACTTTCACGCTTTTTGCGGGGCAAAAAGCGCTTAGGTGAGAGATTGATAACGACCCAAGCGGGACTCGTTGTGGCTGCTTCCTTCCGGATCTGACCAGGTTGGCGAGGCGCCTGCCCGCACCAACCTCTCAACAAGCGATATAGGCAATCTGTCGCGATCCTGCAAGTCTAGAGCGTGACAGAAAGGGCCACAAAGCCCTGCGGCGTTTGTTCTATGAACCGTGGTATCAGATGTGCGATTTCTTCGAGGGAGTTTAGCGCATCCGGATGTGTATGGAAAACAGCCTCGATGCCGCCGAGCGGCTCAAAGCGCCACGGTGGCGGCCCTGCGTAGGGCAGGGGGCCGGAGTTGCGCAAGATATTGATGATGGCATCCTGAAGAGACGCTTCGCTGCGCGCCACGATTCGTTCGGGGTCTCTGAGCGGATAGCCTCCGCCGCCCGCGACGCGAAACTGGTTTGTGGCTAATATGAATTCTTGCTCAGGGTGCACAGGCGCATTTTCGAAATTCATTTCCGTGATGCGGGCGTAGTGCGGTGCTGTCGGATCAATCTGGACGTGCAGGCCAAAAATCGTGTCGAACTGGAATGCGGGGATGTCCGGATTTACCAGCGTCTGCCCCGGTTGATTGGCCTGCAACGCGTTGAACAAAAGCGCTGAATGTTCCAACCAATCCTTCAGCTCTGCTCCGGTGATCCGGATCGCCACAGTTTGATTGGCAAACAGGTTCATCCCCGCGATGTGCCGCTTTAGGACGGTGCCTTTCGGGATGAACATAAAGTTGTCCGGACCGTCTCGCCCACCCGCGCTGTGTGCCGCCACTGCCGAAAGCACCGGTACCCCTTCATATAGCGTGCCCGCGAGCGCCCCGGATACAAGCCCAAGCTGCGCGCGAGCGAGAAGCAACTGCGTAGATGCGGGGGCAACAAGGGAGAAATAGCTGTGAAGGTTCTTATTAGTGCTCCCTACCGGCGCGCCCAATGCTGCCCTGACCTCGATGTGCTTTGTCGCCGCAAGGGTTTCGATGGCGGCAGAATGGGTCGGGCTATCAGTGCCACTATTTGACACCAGCACGCTCCGGTATCCGACCACGTGCCAGCCTTGCACCGCGTCATACCCCAAATCCAGATCGATCATGCCCAGATCAGAGCCTGCATGCCCCGGCATAACCGTAGGGACGTCACCAACCGTGCTCCGGCGCAGATCAACGCCTTCGCGACCGTCATAATCCAGTGATGGAAATCGGCGGTGCGTGTGGCCGAGGATCATCGCATCAATCTGACCTTCCGGCACAATCGCATGCGCAGCCCGCACCGCCGGGTGGGGGCTGTCGAGTTGGCCTACGCCCAGGTGTGCGAGCACGACGATCAGATCTGCGCCTGCTTGCCGGAGATCATTAGCCGCTGTTCGAATTGTTGCGCACGGCGGATTTAGCGTCGTCTGCGGGCTCAGGTGATGGCTGTGCCACGCGACGCTTTGTTCGGGGAGGACCGACAGCACGCCAATCGTCAAAGGGGCGGGGGCGTTTGGGCCAATGTCCACGGGCAGCAGCAGGCTTTGTTGCATCGGGTGGATGTCATTCCCTCGCAGGTTCGAGTTGAGCATAGGCATCTTCAACGCGCGAGCGACCGCCTTTAGATACGGCAGTCCATGGTCGAGATCGTGGTTGCCCAGCCCGACTGCATCGTAGTTCAGGTAATTAAGGGCGGAGACAATAGGATGGTCCGGTTGCACCGTCTCTTCGGCCAGATAGCTGGCCAGTGGGGTGCCCTGAAACGTATCGCCGTTGTCCAGCAGCACTACAGGTACGCCTTCTGCCTCGGCCTGTGCCCTTGCCTCGGCCATCAGTGTGGCAAGCCCAGCAAGCCCACCGCCTTGTGTTGGTCGATCCTTAATGTAGTCATAGGGCAGAATATGGCCGTGTAGGTCAGTTGTTGCCAAAATGCGAATTTGCGCGGCGGGCCGGCTTGAGGATCGCTCAGGCTGAATGAATGGGGCGGCCATTAAAAAGAATTACCACTTTGAGTTGTGAAGGTAAATCGGAATGTGCGTAGGCGTTGCATGATTTCATCGGATCGCTCAAACATCCTGAAATGTCCGGGTGGACTAAGAGGAATATCGAATGAAGAATGCAGAACACGTGACATTTGGCGGCTCCGGCCTTGACCGCGCCGGAGAGCTGCGCGGCAATCCGCAGGCGTTGAGCGAAGCTTTGGCTGATCCTTCAGCCCGTGCAGTTGTGTTCTGGCGCGGCAAGCCACTCATTTCGGCGGAGCGTCCTGCAGGATTGATCCGTCTGCCAATGGATCACGCGGCGCTGCGCGATTCAGATACGCCGCCGATCTTGCTTGGGCGCGAAGAGGGTGGGCCGACCTTTGCAGTCGACCTGTCGGCTTGGACGCCCTCCAGTCTGGATGAAAACAATCTTGGCGGTTTTATGGACCCGAGCGAGCAACGCCACCCTAGCTTACCGGATTGGATGGTTTTTGCCGAATTGCGCCGCGTGATGACATGGCTGACGCCGCGCGACGCGGAGCTTGCGGCGTCTGGTAAGGCGGTCTTCGGATGGCATGAAATCCACCAATTCTGCGCGTGCTGTGGCGCGAAGACAGAGCTTTCCCAGGGCGGCTGGCAGCGTAGTTGCCCGTCTTGTGGTGCTTCTCATTTCCCACGCACCGACCCTGTAGTGATTATGTTGATCACGCATGGCAATTCAGTGCTCGTTGGCCGCTCTCCGGGTTGGCCGAAGGGGATGTATTCGCTGCTTGCCGGTTTTGTCGAACCGGGGGAGACACTGGAAGCCGCCGTGCGGCGGGAGGTGTTTGAAGAGGCTGGCGTGCGCGTTGGTGAAGTGGGATATCTGGCAAGCCAGCCGTGGCCATTTCCTGCCTCGCTTATGTTTGGATGTTGGGGCCATGCCACCAGCAGCGAAATCACTATCGATCCAGTCGAGATTGAGGATGCCCGTTGGGTTGCCCGCGAAGAGATGATGGCTGTTTCACAGGGTCATCATCCGGAGATCATGCCTGCACGAAAAGGCGCGATTGCGCATTTTCTGATTGAGCGTTGGCTTGCGGACGCGCTGGATTAATTTGGCGTTAACGATTACGCTACGAAGTGGCTTGAACCCGTCCCGAGAGACTTTAGGATCACCATGGCATATAAAAACAATAAAACGAGGCAGTCATGAAATTCTCGACCAAAGAAGACATCGAGGCACCGATTGATGCTGTTTTTAAGATGTTGTGTGATTTCGAAATGTTCGAACGCGCTGCCATGCGCCGCGGCGCTGAGGTCCAGCGAACAGATATGAAGTCGGTGCCGGGTGTCGGAATGGGGTGGCAGACGGCCTTTAGCCTGCGTGGCAAGCGCCGTCAGGTTGAGATCGAAATGATTACCTTCGATAAACCCAATGAGATGGTTTTCGAGTGCCGCTCGCAGGGGTTGATCTCACTGATGACGGTTGAGCTGGTGGCGCTTTCCAGAAGCCGCACGCGAATCATGATGAGCTTTGACGTCAAGCCGTTGAACCTGTCTGCACGTCTGCTGGTGCAGTCGCTTAAGCTGGCAAAAACCTCTTTGAACAAGAAGTACAAACTGCGCGTCGCAGAGTTTGTGAAGTCTCTAGAAGAGCGGCACTTGAGCGCCTAGGTCGGGATGTCCCAGCGTCCGGGGTGTGCAGGGTAGACGCCGAGAATTTCCAGCATATTTGTAAAGTACGACAGCTCTTCTAGCGCACGCTGAACCGCAGGATCATCAGGATGGCCTTCGATATCGGCGTAGAATTGCGTCGCGGTGAACGATCCACCGACCATGTAGCTTTCAAGCTTGGTCATGTTGACGCCGTTCGTCGCAAAGCCGCCCATCGCCTTGTACAGAGCTGCGGGAATGTTGCGCACTTCGAACACGAAGGTGGTCATCATCTTGGTGCCACGGCGTGTAAGATCGATTTCAGGCGCCATCAGCAAGAAGCGAGTGGTGTTATGATCCAGATCCTCAATGCCATCGGCCAATACGTCCAGCCCATGAATTTTTGCAGCGACCGCACTGGCCAGAACGCCCTCATGGGCGGGCCCGCCTGCGGCCAACTCTTCTGCGGCGCCAGCGCTGTCGGCGGCGGCTTCTGAGGTGATTCCGCGCGCCTCAAGGTAACTGCGGGCCTGTGGCAATAGAACCAAATGCGCGCGAACATGTTTGACTTGTTCCAGCGTGATGCCTGGACGCGCCATCAAGGCGATCCGCACGCGCACAAAAGCTTCATCAATGATGTACATGCCGCTTTCGGGCAGAAGGCGGTGAATGTCAGCGACACGGCCATAGGTCGTGTTTTCGACCGGAAGCATCGCCAGATCTGCGCGGCCCTCACGCACGGCGCGCAAGACACCTTCAAAGGTCGTGCAAGGCACGGGAATTCCGTCAGGGCGCGCTTGCAAGCAGGCCTCATGGCTGTAGGCGCCCAGAGCGCCCTGAAACGCGATGCGTTGTGGCTGTTTCACGGTCATCACATCGGTCCTTTGTAAAAACATGGCGCGTTGGGCAATTGGTCGCGGTAACTACACCTTGCTTGCGGGGAGGGAAAGCAATAGATAGCCCGTCAAACGACTGAAAATTTTTTAAAACGATGGACTGACCCATGGATACAATGACCCTTACGAAAGTAGCTGCTGGTGTTTTGGGCGCATGGCTTGTGCTGTTGTTGGGCGGCTGGGCCGGCGATGAACTGTACCATTCCGAACTGCACGGCGAGCCGTCCTATGCGATCGCAATTGAAGGCGGAGAGGCCGCAGAGCCCGAGGCAGAAGTGCCTTTCGAAGAACTTCTTGCCACAGCCTCTGCTGATGATGGCGCCAAAGTGTTCCGCAAATGCACCGCGTGCCACAAGGCAGAGCAGGGCGCGAATGCAACCGGTCCTTACCTCTACGGTGTTGTGGGTCGTGCGATCGATGCTGTCGAGGGCTTTCAGTACTCAGGCGCACTTGAGGAATCAGGCGATGTCTGGACCCCTGAGAACCTCTATGCGTTTCTGGAAAAGCCAAGCGCATGGGCGCCAGGCACAACCATGGGTTTCGCAGGCTTGAGCAAGCCTGAAGACCGCGCAAATGTGATTGCCTATCTCGACAGCCTCGACGACTGAACCGAGGCTACATAAGCGCTACACTTTGAATGGGTCGCCTTCGGGCGGCCTTTTTGCTGTTTACCGACAGATTTCCGCCAGATCACAGAGTTGCAACTTGTATCTTGGCCTGCGTGGCCTTTAGCTTACATTTCTGAATGCACAGCCGTTTGATTTGCCCCAAGGAGCCTTTTCATGACGTCAGACACTCTCGCCCCCAAGCGTCCCCTCTCCATCGCGCAGTTTTGTTCTGCCCTCGCGGTGAGTGCGTGTGCGGTGATCTGGGGGGATGCGGTTCAGGCGGACGAACATGACAAGATGGTCAAGAGCCACGGCTATTCATTTTACGGTGATTTGAGCTATCCCTTCGATTTTCCACACTTCAATTACGTGAACCCCGAAGCGCCGAAAGGCGGAGAGATTTCGATCTCTACCCTCGGCACTTTCGATTCGATGAACCCCTATTCCCGCAAGGGCCGTGGCGGCGCGCTGAGTACAGTCATGTATGAAAGCCTGCTGGGTGACGGTGTAGGTGGGGAGGCTGCGCCAGCGGATGTATATTCGGAATACTACTGCCTGCTGTGTGAGAGCGTCGAATACCCCGAAAGCAAAGATTGGGTGATCTTCAGGATGCGCCCAGAGGCCCGCTTCTCCAACGGTGATCCGGTCACGGCGCATGACATCGCTTTCTCCCACAATCTGCTTTTGGATCAGGGTTTGAAATCTTACGCCGATGCGGTGCGCAAACGTATCCCCAAGGTCGAAGTGATCGACGACCTGACGGTGAAATTTTACTTTACAGAAGGTATCTCGCGCCGCTCGCTGATTGATCAGGTGGGTTTTGTGCCTGCGTGGTCTAAGAAGTGGTACGAGGAAACTGGCGCGCGACTGGATGAAAGCCGTCTTGAGATTTCGCACGGTTCCGGCGCCTATATGGTCGAAACTGTCGATGTGAACCGCCGCATCGTTTACAAGCGCAACCCTGACTATTGGGGTAAGGATTTGCCCTTCAACGTGGGCCGTAACAATTTTGACCGCATCCGCGTAGAGTATTTCGGCGATGAAAACTCAGCCTTCGAGGCCTTCAAATCCGGCGAATACACCTTTCGGAACGAAGGGAATTCCAAGCAGTGGGCGACAGCCTATGATTTCCCGAAGGTTGCTGATGGCTTTGTGGTGAAAGAAGAAATCACTGATGGCTCACCTCCGACACCGACGGGGATCGTGTTCAATCTTGGCCGCGACGTGTTGCAGGACAAGCGGGTTCGTGAGGCTGTGTCGCTGGCGTTCAACTTTGAATGGATCAACGAATCGCTCCAGTATGGGTTGTTCAAGCAGCGCGCATCCTTCACTCAGGACACCCCATTGATGGCATCGGGTCTGCCGGAAGGGCCGGAGCTGGAGTTTCTGAAAAGCCTTGGTGCTGTCATCCCGCCCGAGATGCTTACCGAAGAGGTGCGTCAGCCGCATACGTCTAGCTCAGACCGTCTTCTAGACAGGCGCAACGCACGTACCGCGATGAAGCTGTTGGACGAGGCCGGTTGGGCCGTGGGCGATGACGGTAAGCGGCGCGATGCCGCCGGTGAGCCGCTCAAGCTGACCTTCCTGCTGAACTCTTCCGGCTCTGCGACGTTGTCGGCTGTGATCGAGAACTTCATGTCAAATTTGTCAAACTTCGGGATCGACGCGGTTCTGGAGAAAGTCGACAGCTCACAATATACCGCGCGCGAACGGGACCGCGATTATGACATGGTCTACGATCAATATGCGGCCTTCCTTGGGACCGGAACAGGTCTCTCCCAGCGGTACGGATCAGAAGCAGCAGGCTATTCGCTGTTCAACCCCGCTGGTCTGGCAAGCCCGATGGTAGACGCCATCATCGAGGCATCCTTGATGGCCGAAACCCGCGAACAGGAAGAGGCGGCCATGACTGCCCTTGATCGTGCCTTGCGGCATGAGTTCATTATGATTCCGGCATGGTACAATGACGTCTACTGGACCGCATATTACGATCAGTATGGTCACCCAGAGGATCAGCCCGCCTATGCGCTGGGCTATCTGGATTTCTGGTGGTACGACGCCGACAAAGCAGAAAAACTGCGCGCGGCAGGCGCGCTGAGGTAAAATATGGGCGCCTATATTCTCAGACGGCTATTGCTGATTCCCGTCACCTTGTTCGGGATCATGCTGGTCAATTTTGCATTGGTGCAGTTCGTGCCGGGCGGACCGGTTGAGCAGGCTATTGCGCGAATTCAGGGTGGCGGCGATGTCTTTGGCGGCTTCGCCGGTTCAGGGTCTGATTCAGAGACTGTGGATTTGGGAGGCAGCGACAATTACGTGGGCTCACGAGGGCTGCCACCTGAGTTTATCGCTGAGTTGGAGAAAGAGTTCGGCTTCGACAAGCCGCCGGTAGAACGGTTTTTCCGTATGCTGGGCAACTATATGATGTTCGACTTCGGAGAGAGTTACTTTCGCTCGATCTCTGTGATTGATCTGATCAAGGAAAAACTGCCAGTGTCGATCACGCTGGGGCTGTGGTCTACGCTGATCGCCTATCTCATTTCGATTCCGTTGGGCATCAAGAAGGCAGTGCGCGACGGATCACGGTTTGACACATGGACCTCTGGTGCGATTATCGCCGCCTATGCGATTCCGGGCTTTTTGTTTGCGATCTTGTTGCTGGTGCTGTTCGTCCCGGCCAACTGTTTCCGCATCCCCGGTCTGTCCGATATGTGGCCCGGTGGGGCGACGTTTAACCCGACCTGTTACGAGCTTTTTCCGCTGCGCGGTCTGACCTCTGATAACTTTGATCAACTCAGCGCGTGGGGCAAGGTAAAGGACTATATCTGGCACATCACGCTGCCGGTGCTGGCCTCTACCATTTCCGCCTTTGCCACGTTGACGCTGCTGACTAAGAACAGCTTTCTTGATGAGATCAAAAAGCACTACGTCATGACCGCCCGCGCCAAAGGCTTGTCAGAGCGTAGGGTGCTTTATGGCCACGTATTCCGCAACGCGATGCTGATTGTGATTGCAGGATTTCCAGCGGTGTTCATTGGAGTCTTCTTCGGGTCTAGCCTGATTATCGAAACGATCTTCTCGCTCGATGGTTTGGGGCGCCTGGGTTTTGAGGCTGCCGTGGCGCGGGATTATCCCATCGTGTTCGGCACGCTGTTTATCTTTGGTCTGATCGGCCTTGTCGTAGGGATCATTTCGGATCTGATGTATGTGCTGGTTGATCCGCGCATTGATTTCGACAAGAGGGAAGGCTGATGGCTCTGTCTCCGCTCAACCAACGCCGCTGGCGCAACTTTACACGCAACCGCCGTGCCTATTGGTCCCTATGGATATTTTTGGTGGTGTTCACGCTGTCGCTCTTTGCGGAGTTTCTGGCGAATGACAAACCGATCGTGGTGAACTACCGCGGCGATTATTTTATGCCGATCTTCAACTTCTATCCCGAAACGGCCTTTGGCGGGGATTTCCAGACCGAAGCCGCCTACCGCGATCCAGAGGTGAAATGCCTGATTGCTAGTGGTGGGCTTGAGGATTGTTTTGATGATCCCGAAGGGATTGTCGCGCAGATTTCTGAAGGCACCTTCGGCGAAGGTGTCGAGGGCTTCCAAAAAGGATGGTCGATCTGGCCGCCTATTCCCTACAGTTTTGATACTGCCGTGGACCGTCCCGGTGCGGCACCGCTGCCACCCAATAGTGAGAACCTGCTGGGCACGGACGGGACCAAGCGTGATGTGTTGGCTCGCGTGATACACGGCTTCCGCCTGTCTATTGTGTTCACTTTGCTGGTAACAGGCCTTAGCACCGTGATTGGTGTCGCGGCTGGCGCGGTGCAGGGCTTCTTTGGGGGTTGGCTTGACCTGATCTTCCAACGCGTGATCGAAATTTGGACATCCACCCCGTCGCTGTATGTGATCATCATTATGTTCGCGATTCTGGGGCGCAGTTTTTGGCTGTTGGTGTTCTTGTTGGTGCTGTTCAGTTGGACGGCCCTTGTGGGCGTTGTCCGTGCCGAGTTTCTGCGCGCCCGCAATCTTGAGTATGTCCGCGCGGCGCGGGCGCTCGGTGTTGGCAACGTCACGATCATGTTCCGGCACATGCTGCCCAACGCGATGGTCGCCACGCTGACGATGCTGCCGTTCCTGATCACTGGCACTATCTCGTCCCTCGCGGTACTGGACTTCCTCGGATTTGGTCTGCCGTCCTCTGCGCCCTCGCTTGGCGAGCTGACATTGCAGGCCAAGCAGAACCTGCAAGCGCCCTGGCTGGCTTTCACGGCCTTTTTCACCTTTGCGATCATGTTGTCGCTGCTTGTATTTATCTTTGAAGGGATCCGCGATGCGTTTGATCCCAGAAAGACGTTCACCTGATGGCTCCGCTTCTGGATGTACAAAACCTGCGTGTCTCTTTCCGGCAGGATGGCACGCTCACTCCGGCGGTTAAGGGGATCTCCTTCCATCTTGAACGCGGCGAAACCGTGGCGCTGGTGGGGGAGAGCGGCTCGGGCAAGTCTGTCTCCGCGCTCAGCACCGTCTCCTTGCTGGGTGACACGGCCCATGTCGAAGGGTCGGTGACGTATGACGGGCAGCAGATGATCGGCGCAAATGACGCGCTATTGCGCAAGGTGCGTGGCAACGACATCAGCTTTATCTTCCAAGAGCCGATGACATCGCTCAACCCGCTACACACCATCGACAAGCAGTTGGCCGAAAGCCTGACCTTGCATCAAGGGCTGACCGGCGCCGCGTTGCATCAGCGTATTCTCGAATTGTTGGAGAAGGTGGGAATTCACGATGCCGAAAGCCGCCTTGGTTCCTATCCGCACCAGTTATCGGGCGGGCAGCGCCAGCGAGTGATGATTGCGATGGCGCTGGCGAACAAGCCTGACGTGCTGATCGCGGATGAGCCGACAACCGCGCTGGACGTGACCATTCAGGCGCAAATTCTGGACCTGCTCAAAGACCTTAAAGACAGTGAGGGCATGGGCCTGCTGTTCATCACGCATGATCTGGGTGTGGTGCGCCGCATCGCGGACCGTGTCTGCGTCATGCAACAGGGTGAGATCGTCGAGCAGGGGCCAACCAAAGACATTTTCGACAACCCGCAGCACCCCTATACGCAAAAGTTGCTAGGTGCGGAGCCTACGGGCCGTCCTGCGCCTGTTCCAGCCGATGCCGAAGTAATCGCGCAGACCGATCATCTGAAAATCTGGTTCCCGATCCAGCAGGGTCTCCTGCGCCGCACAGTGGGTTACGTCAAAGCGGTCAACGACGCGACCATCAGCGTGCGCGCTGGTGAGACAATCGGCATCGTGGGTGAAAGCGGCTCTGGCAAGACAACGCTAGCGCTAGCCATCATGCGTCTGATCGCGTCAGAGGGCGGGATCACCTTCATGGGGGACGATGTCCGTAAGTGGTCCACAAAGGCCCTGCGCCGCTTGCGCAAAGACATGCAGATCGTTTTTCAGGATCCGTTCGGCAGCCTCTCGCCCCGTATGACCTGTATGCAGATCATCGCAGAAGGCCTGAGCATCCACAAAGTGGACCCGGACCGCGACAAGCGTGAGCTCGTGCATGATGTGATGGTTGAGGTCGGGCTCGACCCTGCCACTATGGACCGCTACCCACATGAGTTCTCTGGCGGTCAGCGCCAACGGATTGCGATTGCGCGCGCGATGGTGCTGCGGCCACGCCTACTGGTGCTGGACGAGCCTACCTCGGCGCTGGATATGACCGTTCAAGTCCAGATCGTCGATCTGCTGCGCGCATTACAGGTCAAATACGGGCTGGCCTATCTGTTCATCAGCCATGATCTGAAAGTCGTGCGCGCGATGTCGCACCGCGTCATCGTGATGAAGCGGGGCGATGTAGTGGAATATGGCGATGCAGACGCGCTCTACGACAACCCAAAAACCGAATACACGCGGAGCTTGTTGCAAGCCGCAACCTAAAGCTTGGCCATCTCGGACATAAGCGCCGATGCGGCGCCGATCATGGAATAAGCGAATAGCTCCACACTGACTGCCTTGGAGGCAGTCTGCTCAGGATATGGATTGGTGGGGAAGGGCTGAAGCCTTGAAGCTTAGCCTGGCCCGATCATAAAGCAGCTAACATTGCGTGCTTTCAGGCGACGACAGGCCAGATCGGCTGTTTCGCGGGTCATACCAAGGAAATTGGCGTCAAACCCTTGTGGCTTTTGAACAACCTTTCGCAGCGAGCCATCGAGCGTTGCCATCTCGGCCAAGGCGGTTTTGATCAATACCTTTTCGGCGGCATAGCGGCTGCCAAAGCGTCCCACGTTCACGCCCCAATGACGTCCGCCTGATGTGGATACCCGTGTGACAACTTCTTGTGGGGCTGCCTGCTTTTCAGATTTCGGTTGCGCTCCAATGACAACAAGGCCCTTGGGCCGGAGGGTCGGGCGCGCGGATGTGTTAGCTACGGCGAGGATGACCTGCTCAACAGCTTCAGCGGCGGCGGGCTTGATGGGGACAGGGGCCGCTGAAGCCACTTTTGGTGCCTCAGGGGCGGGCGTGGCGTTCGCCTGTGCAACAGCGGCATCAATTGCTGAGCTGAGGACGTCACTCATGGCGTCAGAGGCTTCGGCCACGGCGGCCAGGACTGCCTCGTCCGAACCGGGGCGAATTTTGGGCCTTTTGGATTCCTTCACAGCTCGGATCAGGCGGATTGTCTTACCCTTCGCGCCGGGGGCAGACGCTGCTGATGCTGTTTGCTGGGTCGCGGGTTCCGGATCTGCCTGAGCGATATAGTCCGGAACTGCTGGCTTGCGTACGGGGGCGGAGGATGGTGCACGGCGGAAACCGAGGTCCATCAGCTCGGCCACTTTTGCGTTACGCGCGGATGTGGAGGCGCCACCAAAAACAGTCACGATAATGCGTTCATTGCCGCGCTCGGCCGAGGCAGTAAGGTTAAAGCCTGCGGCGCGAGTATAACCCGTCTTGATCCCGTCTGCGCCTTTGTAGGACGACAGGAAGCGGCGGTTGGTGTGGGACACCTGACGCACGCCTGCGTCTGCGGTAATGCGGGAGAACAGGTTGTAGTACTGGGGGAAGTCATACAGCAAGTGACGGCCCATCACGGTCATGTCGTGGGCCGTGGAGAGGTGGCCGTCTTCGGTCAGGCCGTGTGCGTTCTTGAAGGTCGTGCGCGTCATGCCCAGTTGTTTTGCAGTGCGGTTCATCCGGCGGGCGAACTTTGCTTCAGAGCCTTCAATCGCCTCACCAATTGCTGTCGCCGCGTCATTTGCGGATTTGACCGCTGCAGCACGGACCAGATAGCGCAGGGCAATTTTTTGACCGGAGCGCAGGCCCAGTTTGCTGGGTTGCTCAGACGCTGAATTCTGGGAAATAGTTACTTTTGTATCAAGCGAAATCTCACCGCGCTCAATCGCTTGAAATGCGATGTAGAGCGTCATCATCTTGGTCAGGGATGCTGGATGGAGGCGTGTATCTGCGTTGCGCGCATGTAGCACCTCGCCGGTGCGCGCATCAATAACATAGGCAGCATAGGGTGCTGCAAGGGCGCTCATCGGAACGATGACGAACAACCAGATAGCCGCAATTATGAATAGCCCGAAACGGGCCGGCTGCATGCGCCGAACCTTCATGGTAACCTGCCTAACTCTGCCTATGACCCCCGATTTTTCGGGTGGCCGTATTATTTATAGGTAAAGGATAGCAGCAATTTTCGTTTCTGATAACCCTTATTTGAAAAGGAATTAGGCGATCTTCTGCAATGCGGCATAGCATATGTAGATGCCGCCAAATCAACAACCACAACACCCGCCATTGTGGCAAGATTGTGGCAGGATCTGGGCGTGCTCCGCCGCATTTCAGGCGGGCGATTCATTCCAGCGTGAGCGAGCTATAATGCGTCTCAAGAAACCCCAATTCGACTCCCAGTATGCAAGGGGGCGGAATGTGGCTGCGGAGCTCGGTCTGAAGTGCTGCGAGCAGGCCTTGCATAAAGGCGTCGTCACGATGTGGTTTACGTAACATGCGTAGTCTCAGCAGGATGTGAGCGTGGTGTGTTTTTTCCAAGGCAAATGCGCGGCCTTTACAGTCGCCTGCGTTGCTGTCGTAAGCGCCTATTACCCCTTCGATTTTCGCGAGGATAACTGTTGGATCAAGCGCGATATGTGCGGAAAAACTTAGGTCAGCTTGGGGCATTAGTGTCTCCGTTGGTGAGAGTCTGGATCAGCGGCGGCAGTACGGACAAGATGCTGATTTTATGAAATTTACTGTGATCTGGTGTCGGTGCATGTTCGATCTCCCAGGTTAGACCGTGTGGGATGTAGACGCCCCAACCACCTGCATTGATCATCGGGATCACATCCGACGCCATCGAATTTCCGATCATTAAACCTTGATCCGCACCGGTGCCATGCTGGCTGAAAATGCGGGCGTATGTATCAGGCGTCTCGGCTGAGACGATTTCGATTCCATGAAACAGGTCGCGCAGGCCGGACTGGGCCAGCTTGCGCTCCTGATCCAGAAGATCGCCCTTGGTTATGACGAGGACTTTATAATTATGGCGCAGCGCTTCGATGGTCTCAGCCGCGTGCGGGAGCAGGTCAACGGAATGGCTCAGCATATCGCGACCGGCATCCAGAAGCTGCGCAATCACGGATGCGGAAACGCGCCCCTCTGTCACCTCAACGGCTGTTTCGATCATGGATAAAGTGAAGCCTTTGATGCCAAAGCCATAGTGGGGCAGGTTGCGGCGCTCTGCCTCAAGTAGCCGCGCCATCAGCGTTCCGCGGTCCGTGTGATCGGCCAGCAGGTCAGAAAACCGTTCCTGTGTCAGAGCAAAAAAACGTTCGTTATGCCACAAGGTGTCGTCGGCATCGAAACCGATTGTCGTCAGAGTGTTGGACATATTGGTGCGCTGCCTCTTTTCTAAACGGGGCGTCACGTTATATAGACAATACACAACCCCGATGAACATGCCTTAACCGCAGGAGCAGCGATGCACCTTGATCCGATATCCATGGCAGACCCGCAAGACGGTGACGAAACCGAGCTGCTGACCAAAGTGAAGCCAAAGACGAAGCGGCCGCCGATGTATAAGGTGATGCTGCTGAATGATGATTTCACGCCGATGGAATTCGTTGTGCATGTTTTGGAACGGTTTTTTGGCCTCAATCACGCGCAAGCGTTCGAGATCATGCTGATCGTTCACAAAAAGGGGCTGGCGGTTGTGGGTGTGTTCAGTCACGAGATTGCGGAGACGAAAGTCGCGCAAGTGATGGATTTTGCCCGCCGTCATCAGCACCCGCTGCAATGCACTATGGAAAAAGAAGAATAAGCGATGCTTGATTCGCGATTGCCGCTGGCGCTTGATGGCGGCGGCCTTGAGTGGCCCGAAAGCGGCCCAATTGCCGTATTTGCGCCAAGTGCGGATGCTGATCTGGACGGTATACCAAAAGACCGCGCCGAGATTATTCAGGATTATTATCCGGCACATGCCGCTTGGGCTGGGCGCGGCTTTCACGTGAACGTGCTTAGCGAGGGGCGCTACAGCGCTGCTGTGGTCTGTCTGCCGCGTTCCAAGATGGAAGCACGTGCAATGATCGCCAAGGCCTGTGCGCTGAGCGATGGTGCCGTCGTGATTGACGGCCAGAAGACAGATGGCGTTGAAAGTATCCTGAAGGCGATGAGGGCCCGTGTGACAGTGCACGGCCCTGTGACCAAAACACATGGTAAGCTTTTCTGGATTGATGCGCCGGCCGCTGATTGCTTTGCCGATTGGGAGGCTGGCCCATCACTGACCGAAGGTGGTTTTTGGACCGCTCCGGGCGTATTCTCGGCTGACGGCGTTGATCTTGCGTCCGCGTTGCTTGCGGATGCACTTCCCCAGAAGATGGGCAAACATGTCTGCGACCTTGGCGCAGGGTGGGGCTTTTTGTCGGCCCATGTGCTGGCCCGCGAAGGCGTTGAGGCTGTGCATCTGGTAGAGGCTGGGCACCTCGCGCTTGAGTGTGCCAAACGCAATGTCACGGACCCGCGCGCGCGCTTCCATTGGGCTGACGGCACCGACTGGGCGCCAGAGCACAAGATGGACACCGTTGTCATGAACCCCCCGTTTCATGTGGGCCGCGCAGCGGAGCCGCAGATCGGGCAGGCTTTCGTAGCGTCAGCCGCCCGCCTATTGGCGCCTCAAGGGCATCTTTGGATGGTGGCGAATCGTCATTTGCCCTATGAGGCAGAGTTGAAAACCCGCTTTGTGCAGGTCGAAGAGATAGGCGGCGATGCGCGGTTCAAACTTTTCCATGCGTCACGCCCCCTACGTAAGCGGCGCTGACCGGTTCAAGGGACACAACATGTCATTTTCGATTTCCGGCAAGACCGCGATTGTTACTGGTGCAGCCAACGGCATCGGCCTCGCCATTGCGCGCAGCTTTGCTGACAAGGGCGCAAACGTGATGTGCGCCGATATGGATGAGAAAAAGCTCAAGGAAGAGCTGGGCGATGTCCGCGACGAAGGAAATATACGTTTCTTTGCCGGTGATTTGCGCCAGCGTCTGACGATCGCAAATCTGGTGTCTGCGACCATCGACGCGTTCGAGCAAGTGGACATTCTGGTGAATGCCTCGCGGCAGGTGATGCCGACCGAAGCCCTGAATGTGGAAGACCAGTCCGTCGAGTTGCTGCTGGAGCAGAACCTGATGACGTCGCTGCGCCTGTCCCAACAGGTTGCAAAGCGGATGATGAAGCAGGCTGAAGACCAGCCCAATGGTGCTGTTGGCTCTATCATAAACCTTAGCTCGACGGCGGCCTCTCATACACAGTCGGAACTCATGGGCTATTCCATTGCCTCGGCTGCGCTGAACCAAATGACGCGCTCCATGGCGCTTGCTTTGGCGCCTCACCGCATCCGCGTGAATGCGGTGGCTTTCGGTTCTGTCATGTCTGCATCGCTCAAGGCGTCGGTGGCGGAAAATCGTGAGTGGCGGGATGATATCCGCAGCCACACGCCACTGGGTCGCATCGCGTCACCGGGGGAACTGGTTGAAGCAGTGCAGTTTCTGGCGGCAGAAAGCTCCAGCTTCATCACAGGCGAGGTGATGGTGGTGGATGGTGGCCGGTCGCTGCTGGATGCGGTTAGTGCGCCAGCGCACTGACGCGGCAAGACGTCACCCTGTTCACCTAAGAGAAATTGTGCTGTAAGCGCGTCAGCTAATCTGACAGAGAGCACGGCCATGACAGCAAATTTTGAGACCGAAAAAGATCGCGCAAGCACGTGGTTCAGTAGTCTGCGCGACGATATCGTCACAGCGTTCGAGGGTCTTGAAGATAGCCACGCCGAAGGGCCGCTCAGTGATATGGCGCCGGGCCGGTTTGAGGTCAGCCAGACAACGCGAACGTCCGAGGATGGTTCTGACGCGGGCGGCGGCCTGATGAGCGTGATGCGCGGCGGGCGCGTTTTTGAAAAGGTCGGAGTGAATATCTCCACCGTTTACGGCACGCTGGGCGCACGCGCGCAAAAGGCCATGGCCGCGCGCGGTGTGCCAGGGATGGAAGATGATCCACGGTTCTGGGCCTCTGGCATCAGTCTGGTGGCGCATATGCAGAACCCTCACGCGCCGGCAGTTCACATGAACACCCGCATGTTCTGGACGCCGGGCGCATGGTGGTTCGGTGGCGGGTCAGACCTGAACCCTTGTATCGAATACGATGAAGACACGGCGCACTTCCACGCGGCCCAGAAAGAGCATCTCGATCCCCACGGGGCCGACATCTACCCAAAGCTCAAGGAGTGGGCTGACGAGTATTTCTATATCCCCCACCGCAATCGTGCGCGCGGCGTTGGCGGCATCTTTATGGATGACCGGAACACAGGCGATTGGGAGGCGGATTTTGCCCTAACCCAAGACATCGGGCGCGCCTTCCTACCAGCCTATTTGCCACTGGTAGAAAAGCGTAAACCCCAAGTCTGGACCGAAGCAGACAAGGACGCACAGTTGATCCATCGGGGCCTCTATGCGGAATATAATCTTGTCTACGATCGCGGCACAAAGTTCGGGCTTGAGACAGGCCATGACGCGAATGCGGTCCTGATGAGCCTGCCACCCATGGCCAAGTGGGTCTGACCAGAAATTTTGCAGCACATGGCATGCTGTTTCTGGCTTGACGTGGGCTGGCCGCTATCATAGTTCACGGCCCACGGCGTTATAGCTCAGTTGGTTAGAGCGAACGACTCATAATCGTTAGGTCCCTGGTTCAAATCCAGGTAACGCCACCACTTCTCCCCCATCCAAACCTCAGCCAAACAGGGCTGCGTAGCGCATGACAACACTACTGTTGTCTGTAGCGCTAGTAGCGTTCAATCGGGCGTGTGCCGTTACTGCTCTGGGGGGGCAAAAAGGGGAAGGGGCATGGATATCATGTTCATAGCGCTGACAGCGTTGCCAAGAGTGCATTTCGATCACCCTGTTCGTGCTCTGCTGACAAAGCACTTTGCTGCCGGACATGAAAAAAGAGCCGCGACATGTGCGGCCCTTTGTAGGTGTCTAACTTTGACGGCAGAGGGTTAGGTCCACGCCATCCGTGCAGGGTGGTATTCGAAGGCGATGTGGTGCGCAGCACCTGTCAGGCCCTCTTTGGTGTGGTTGTAAAGCGAACGCCAGTACGGCTGGATCGTCACGCCTTCGTCCTGAATCAGTTTCTGACCCTTCGCCATCAGCGCACGGCGTTTTTCGATGTCTGGCGTCGCCAGTGCTTCGGTCAGGATGGCGTCAAACTCGGCGTTGGACCAGCCGAACTCGTTCCATGCCTCACCTGAACGGTAGGCAAGCGCCCAGATTTGCACACCCAGCGGGCGCGGGTTCCAGTTGGTGGAGGAGAAGGAATACTTCGTCCAGTCGTTCCAGAACGTGGAGCCGGGCAGGATCGTCCGCTTCACTTTGATACCTGCGTCGCGCAGTTGAGCAGCCACAGCATCGGTGGTGTCCTTGCGCCATGCATCGTCGATCGAGAACAGCTCATGCTCGAAATCGGCCATGCCTGCCTCTTCCATCAGCGCCTTGGCTGCTGCTGGATCGGCTTTGATAAGCGGCAGTTCTGCATACTCGGGGTGCATCGGGCCAACGTGGTGGTTTTCTGCAGTAAGGCCGCGTCCGGCTTGACCAAGCTCAAGGAGCACGTTGTTGTCCACGGCCAACGCCAAGGCACGACGCACACGGGCGTCTTCGTAAGGGCGCTTGCCGTCAACTTCGGCCAATTGGTTAGGCCGGATGACAATGGTTGAGCCGGTTGCAATCTCATGCTCGACCCAGCCACCAAGGCCAGTCAGGATGTCGATGAAATCGCCTTCCATAGAGTAGAAAGCGTCAACTTCTTCGGCTTCGGCTGCCGCGATCCATGCGGAAGGGTCTGTACCGTAGTCGATGTATTCCAGACGGTCGATATAGGGGCCACCGTAGACTTCTGTGCCCCACCACGTGTGGTCTTCGTTCTTGACCAGCACACCTTTGACGCCAACTTCCAGCAATTCTGGCAGGAACGGGCCTGTGCCAACAGGATTGTCGGTCATCGTATCTGCACTGAAAGAGCTGTGTACGATTGCGGCAGGATAATCGGCCATGCCGGCGACCAAGGTGATGTCCGGTGTCGGCAGCTTCAGCTTGACGGTATGGGTGTCTACAACTTCGATAGCACCTTCGATGGCTTTTTCGGTCGTGGCGTCGATCAGGGTCGCAAAACGGCCCGCCATGGAGTTGCCTTCAACCTTCTTGTCGCACCAGCCAGTGATATTGCGGGCCACGTCCTCGGCTGTGAAATCGTCACCGTTGTTCCATTTGACGCCTTTACGGACATTCAAAGTATATTCAGTGGCGTTGTCATTGATTTCCCAGCTTTCCAGCAAGGCAGGCGTAAACGTACCGTCGTTTTCCCAAATTGCGAGGTACTCGAGCCAGCCGCGGGAGAAGTTGGCGATCTGAGACCAGTCATAGGTGCGCGGATCTTTCAGCGCGC
Organism: Sulfitobacter sp.; assembly: GCF_036961165.1. Classification (GTDB taxonomy): domain Bacteria; phylum Pseudomonadota; class Alphaproteobacteria; order Rhodobacterales; family Rhodobacteraceae; genus Sulfitobacter. Next base: position 36,524 of record NZ_JBALVJ010000007.1, read on the forward strand.
GGACTTCCATCTGCATGCGCACGGTGCCGCCCATCTTCTTGTCAGAGTGGGACGCAGCCTGCGCGGGTGCGGCCATGCCAAGCATGGCGTAGGCCGTGGCAGTTGTAGCACCAAAGGCACTGGCAAGCGCGAGGAACTCGCGGCGGTTGACGGGGTCGGCCTTGGCCTGCTCTGCGCTGTCCAGTATGGACTGCGGCAGCGGCTTTCCGGTGCGTGTTGTGAATGTCATGATCTTCCTCTCTGTTGTAGGTGTGCCGGTGCGCATCAGGGCGCACTGCCACATAAAACCCGGTCTTGCGGGTTCGGTGATTGCAGGTTGATCCTGCTTTCCGGTCTGCTCGAACGGCAGCTCTAGTTTGATGATCCGGCGATATGCCCCTCTCGTCAACCCTATCGTTCCGATGGATCAAGGGGCGGTGAGCGTGCGGAAAATATATCTGTTCTTATGTTGAGGCTATCAGCCAAGGGTTCAAGGCGCCAGTTTCCTCTGAGCGACATCTTGCGGCCTAGGAGGTCGCGCATGTGCTCGCATCGCGACGGGTACGGCGCGAATGCCGCAATCGGAAGCTCACGTTGTGACGATTGGCTAAAGCGGTTGCCAACGTGCTTTGAATCTCGAAGTTGAGCTGTTTCGCGAATCTAGCGCTTTTTTCAGATCTCGAAGCGGGCTACGACCAGCCACCAATCCCTCACAATCGATGGCATCACTCAGGCGCAGTGTCCTCAGCGGGGCGTCTTCGATAAAGAATGGATCAAGCCCCATGGCGCGTCGTGCGTCGATGGTGATCATTGGCAACCATCGCGCCATAGGCGGATCTAGATGCGCGGCAAGTGCCGTCAGATGTAGTGCGGCCATCGGGTCGAACTGACCCAGCGGGCAAAAGGCATCTGCGACGTTATCTGACGCAGTGAGGATCGGCACACCAGACGCGCGCAATTCCCGCAGGCGGGTCATGCCGCGACGGTCCGGCGTCCCTTCACGGCGATCTTGCAGATATAGGTTGGTGGTTGGCAGGGCACACACGGCGATACCAGCGCGCGCCAGTTTGTCTGCGATGCGTTTGAGATGTTCCGGGTCGCGGTTCATCAAGCTCACCGCATGACCACAGAGAACCGGCCCCTCGAACCCCGCTTCAAGGATCGCATCGGCAATCACCTCAATCCCGTTGCATTCGTCGAGGCCCTCGTCGACGTGAAAATCCAGCGGAAGCCCGTACTCCTTGGCAGCGCGGATCATTTGAAAGATCCCTTCGCGCATTTTGTCATGACCGTGCAGGAAGGCCCCCAAGGCACCATGCGCATCGGCCGTGGCGCGGGCAAGTGATCGGGTGAAGCTGCCGTCGGCCATCTTGTCGATGCCTGTCAGCGGACTGAGTTGCAGGGTTACGTCCTGATGTTCCTGCGCGATTTCGCACAAGACGTGCCATGATAGCGGAGGTTCCGGAGTATCGCCCCAGTCAACGTGACTGCGCAGCGTTAGGACACCGGCGGCCCTTGCTTCTGTCAGACCTTGTGTCGCGCGTGTGTGAATGTCCTCGTGGGTCCAATGAATTTTGTCGCGCAACTGGGCCGCGATTGCAGTTTGCAGATCACCTGCCACTGGACCGAGGCGCGCAATCGTGTGGCACTTATCCAGATGGCAGTGGGCTTCCGTAAGCGCCGGAATAACCATCTGCACAGGAATGTCAGGAACGGGGGCGTCGAGTCCGACAAGGCGGTCATTCCGGATTATTGGAGCCCCGATCTGGCAGTCTCCGTCTTTCTGCCCACCAAAGCGTTCAGGAGTACGCAGCAGGACGCACGGGACTTTGATGTTCTGCATGAAGCGTCTCTACTTTGTTGCAATAGAAGTTAGCAGGGCGATCGCTCTCGTCCAACTTCTATATGCTGACTAGGCTGGATGGCAGAGTCTAAAAGTCAGCGTCAACGCCGGGCAGCTTCAACGCTTTGATCAGATCACGCAGCTCTTGCCGTGCGGCAATGTTGGAAATGTTGAGCTGCTTGACGCCAATGTCTTTTAGATCCAGCAGGGTCAGGCCGCGGGGGAAGAGTTCGCGGAAAATCACCCGTTCGTTAAAGCCTGGAGCGATGCGGAAACCGATGCGCTTGCTCAGGTTCAGGATCGCACGCTCCATCTTGTCCTTGTTGACCATACGCTGCGCGCCCATGCGGTTGCGCACTACGACCCAGTCAATCGCAGGCAAACCGGCTTGAGAGCGTAGCTGCCTCGCGTTCCAGACCATTTCGGAATAGACAGAAGGGCCAGTGATCTTGTCACCGGAAGCATCGGTATGGGCCAGCAGGTCAAAGTCGATGAAGCTGTCGTTTAGCGGTGTCACAAGCGTATCGGCAAGCGAATGCGCTACCTGGCTCAGCCGTGTGTGCGAGCCGGGGCAATCGATAAGAATGAAACCGTTATTTGGCTCAAGCTCGGCGACTGCAGCGGACAGGCGGTGGTCATAGATGTTTTCACCGGGCTTCAGCGTACTTGGATCAACCTCGGGCAGTGGGTGGCACTTGGGGCTGGGCAGGTCCAAACCGGCTTCCTTAAGGAAGGAGGCCCGATTATCGCAATAGCGGCCAAATGTGCGCTGACGCAGATCCAGATCAAGCGCGCTGACCTTGTGGCCCATGCGGGCCAATGCGGTGGCCACATGCATCGAGACCGTCGATTTTCCCGCGCCGCCTTTTTCGTTTCCGACGACGATAATATGCGCCATGTCCGATGCCCTTTTTACGTAGCCTGCATTAGCGCAGGGTAATATTGGGTGCACTATATTTAGGGATCAGACCTTTGGAAAGCGGTGAACGCCCCAATGCTTGCGCAGTGGGGCGTGCAGGTCACTACACTTTAGCTGCCAGAACGCTGAGCCAGACCCACATTTGGATGCTCAGGATTGCTGCTTGGGCGCCACGGAAGGTAGATACCCGCAGATAGGGCGTGGCGGATGCCACGGGCCGCGCACCACGCAGCGGCCTGTGAGACCCGCGCTTACGCGTGATGAGTGTTAGGTGATCGGGGTAGGGCTGGCTGCCTAAAAGGCGGGTGTGTTGCGTGCCCGTCGCTTGAGGGAAGCACGATAACAGATGAGCGGGTGATCCTCGCCCAGTCTCTCTGACCTGGTTTAGTCAAGGGTGTAGCTGCTGACGGTAGGACCAGCGGCAAGCTGGCCGGTATGGCCGCTTTGTCCGCAAACCCATCTGAGTAGACGCCGATAAAACCATCGTGCAGGAAGGTATCCATCGGCCATTGTGTCTCCGCTCACAAGGGCGTCCCAGACGCGGCGCTCAAAGCTGATAATCTCCAGATCGGGATCTTGCTTCAGTTGTTCCAAGCGAAAAAAGGCGCAGCCCGAAAGCTGCGCCATTTCCACGTTTTGTGAAGGTCGCTCTGAGTTACAGAGTAAGACCAGCGTATTTGTTTTTGAACTTGGACACGCGGCCGCCAGTGTCCATCAGACGGCTTGTGCCGCCGGTCCATGCAGGGTGCACGGAAGGGTCGATATCAAGCGACAGCTGATCGCCCTCTTTGCCCCAAGTCGATTTCATTTCCACGACTGTGCCGTCGGTCATTTTGACGTTGATCGTGTGGTATTCTGGATGTGTTTCGGTTTTCATCTGAATTACACCTTCGGAGCTTTGTAATGTGCGTTCTCGACGATACGCGCGGATTTACCACGACGTGTACGCAGATAATACAGCTTGGCGCGACGCACGCGACCACGGCGAACCACGGTGATGCTGTCGATGTTGGTGGAGTGCAGCGGGAATACACGCTCCACACCTTCGCCAAAGGAAATCTTGCGAACGGTGAATGCGCCGGCAATGCCTTTGCCGTGCTTGCGGCTGATGCAAACACCTTCGTAGTTCTGCACACGGGTACGTGTGCCTTCGGTGACTTTAAAGCCAACCCGGATGGTATCGCCTGCGCGGAAATCTGGGATCTCCTTGGCGAGTTCGGCGATATGTTCCGCCTCGATCTGTGCAATCAGGTTCATCTGACGCGACTCCTATAATGCTCGTGGTATGCCACGAAGTTGTTTGTCGATCCAAGAGCTTCGGTCTGTCTGTCGGGTCTGGCCTGATCTGGTCAGGGGGCAGCCCACCGGAGATAGCATCATCTTTTGCTTTTGCTGCGCCCAAAGCGCAAAGACCCCAATCCGCACTGATGCGATTCCGAGGTTGATAGCCGTATAGGCTTGATAGGCCTTCAGATCAAGGGCTGAGTTGTGCCGCGTAGTTGATCCACATCAAAGCAAAGTAGCACATAATCGCCATACTAATAGACGGATGCAGCAGACCGGAAGGGGAGCCCATGACAGCAGGAAGCAATGAGCAAAATAGGGTGTCTCGAAGCGCGCCAATTGCCGGATTCGAGCAAGGTGAATACCCGTATAAAACCAAACTGTCCCGCGCCGCCTATGAGGCGGAGAAAGCCGCGCTTCAGGTTGAGCTGCTGAAGGTCCAGCATTGGGTTCAAGAAACGGGCCAGAAGTTTGTTCTGCTTTTTGAGGGTCGCGACGCAGCGGGCAAGGGGGGCACGATCAAACGGTTTACTGAGCATCTCAATCCCCGAGCCGTCCGGGTCGTAGCCCTGAACAAACCCTCAGACGAAGAACGCGGCCAATGGTATTTCCAGCGCTACATCAAACACCTGCCAACGGCTGGCGAGATGGTCCTGTATGATCGGTCTTGGTACAACCGTGCCGGAGTAGAGCGGGTCATGGATTTTTGCGCCCCCGCCGAATATCTGGAGTTCATGCGCCAGACGCCTGAGTTTGAACGCATGTTGACACGCAGCGGCATCCGTCTGTTCAAGTACTGGTTCTCGGTTACGCAAGAAGAGCAGAGACAGCGCTTTGCGTCCCGCGAAACTGATCCGCTCAAGCGTTGGAAGCTGTCGCCCATCGACCGTGCCAGCCTTGATAAGTGGGACGACTATACCGAAGCCAAAGAGGCGATGTTCTTTTACACGGACACCGCTGATGCGCCTTGGACCGTGATCCGCCCTAATGACAAGAAGCGCGCGCGCCTGACGTGCATGCGGCATTTCCTGTCACAGTTGGATTATCCCGAAAAAGACCCCTCTGTCGCGCAACCGCCTGATCCAAAAATCTATCATCAGGCGGAGGCGCTTTTAAAACAGTCCGAGCATATCCTCGCGACTTCACTTCACCCCAAACACCGCAAAACGTAACAAGGAAAAACCAATGTCCCATACACCCCACGAACTGAACGAAGAGTTTCCACAGCAGGTTGAGCAGATGGCCGCACTGCGTCAGTCGGATAACCACTTTGCGAAACTGTCCGAAAGCTATCACACTGTGAACCGCGCCATTCACCGCGCAGAGGCAGATGTGGAGCCGACCAGCGATGACCACATGCAGCAGATGCGCCGCGAGCGGCTGGCGCTGAAAGACGAGATCGCAAACTACCTGCGTGAAAAGGCCTAGTAGAGCTTCATGTCCATCAGGGCGATCTCTGAATACATGTGATCAATCTCGGACGGCAGCATGCTGTCGCCCTTATAAAACCGTGGCACCTCGATCGGCTCTGTCGCATCGGGGTGCGCGTCTAAAATCAGGCGGCTGTCCCCGCTGAAAACTGCAGCCTCGGTGGGCAGTAAGGTGTCTGCCACTGCCCGCACATGGCGTGTCAGCAGATCCGGTTGACCAACGTAAAGCATCTCATGGGTGACATATTCGTCGACCTTTTGCTTCACCGATAGCACCAGCGTCAGCGGCCCGTCCGCAGTCTCAACCACCACGGGCTTGAGGTTCAGATCTGCGTGATCCGCCAATACTTGTGCATCCACCAAATTCAACGTCGCCTCGTTCAGCGGATCAAACGTGTGTGACAGGGGCGCTCCACCACTGTGTCGCCAGACATGGCGCTGGGCATCAAGGATCTTGAAACCAATTCTGTCCACCAGAGGCAGCGCACCTTTGGCGCTTGTTAGATTGGTCGAGGTGACTTCCCGATCAGCCATCGCAGCGTGCATCAGGCGTTCACCCAACCCCATGCCACGGTGAGTTTTCAGCACATACCAAGATGTCAGGTTGCGGTAGCGCTGTGGCCCGCGTGGCGTGTGGCGCAGGCTGTCGTTCATGCCCATCACGCCGACCAGTGCGCCGTTGTCCCGTGCGGTCACGGCAAATTCGCCACGCGTTCCACCCCAACGATTTGCAAGAAGTCGGGTCCAGCCATCGGCACCCCATTTGGCGCGGGGGAAAGCGGTGTGCATAAACCCCTCGACCTCTTCGCGTTGGTCGGCTGTGGCAAAGGTGATGTCGACCATGTTCAGGCTTCCTGTTGCATGTGCTGGACCGCCGCCCACATGCCGCGTGTTCGGGTGAATAGGCGGTCCGAGAAGGACCAGACAGCAGGTGGAGTTTGTAGGTGGTGGGTGACATAGCCCAATGGCTTTGTCGGATCGCTATGACGCCGCTCTGCCAGATACTCGATCATCATGGTAAGCATTTTATCTTCACCGCGAAAGACGCGGTCATACTTCCAGCGGATTGGATCAAGGTGGGCATCAATGTGAGACAGCCCTGCAACAACCGCATCATCACCGCGCCCTTCGTAAGCGGACAGGAACGTGTAACCCCAATCGGGCAAGCGACGGCGTGTGGCATCGCCAATCCGGTTCCAAGGCGGCACAAACCCGCGCAGCAGGCGCGGCATCTGTGCATCCTTCAGCAGTGCCCATCCGCGCCGCAGGTCCTGCTCTTGCAGTGCAAGGTCGCGGGTGTCGCCCACTTCTGAGGCTGGCAGGCCTTTGGGTTCATGGTTGATATGGCAAAGCCCGTGTTGCAGCACGAAGGCCTGATCCGTGTCGCGTAGTCGCACGGCAAGATCGGGTCTCAGACCGTCAGGGATCACGGCCAGATGCACTGGTACGGCGTGCCGCTGTGAAAGGTCCAGCAATGTTTCCAGATCAGGCGTTACGGTTTGGGCATCATCGTCGCGCCACCAAAGGCGCGGGCGTAAGCCGACTGCTTCCCAAGCCTCTAACTCGGTATCTAGGGCGGCCCAATCAGACATCTTCACGCGCCTGAAGTGCAGCCCAAAGGTCAGGCCTGCGCTCTTTTGTGAGCTTGTGAGACATCTCGCGGCGCCATTTTTCAATCTCTGCATGGTTGCCGGACATCAGCACAGGCGGGATCGCACGGCCCTGCCACTCGGCAGGTTTGGTGTATTGCGGATGCTCCAGTAGACCGGCGGAGTGGCTTTCCTCTATCGTGCTTTCGGCATTGCCCAGCACGCCGGGCAGCAGCCGGACGGTGGCGTCGATCATCGCTTGTGCTGCCAGCTCACCGCCAGTCATCACAAAATCACCCAAGGAAACTTCGGTAATGCCGTAGTGTTCGATCACCCGCTCGTCCACGCCCTCAAACCGACCGCAAAGCATGGTCACTCCGGCGCAGTCCGCCAGATCACGGGCCATGGCCTGATCAAACCGGAGCCCGCGCGGCGACATATAAAGGATCGGCCAGCGCCCCTGTGCACGCGCTTGCACAGCTTCGATTGCGGGGCCAACGACATCGGCGCGCAGGACCATGCCCGCGCCACCACCTGCAGGGGTGTCATCGACATTGCGGTGTTTGGTCAGGCCGAATTTGCGCAAATCATGGGGATGCAGCTGCCAGCGGCCTTCCTGAAGCGCGCGGCCCGTCAGACTGGCCCCCAGCACGCCTGGGAAAAGCTCGGGGAATAGGGTGATGATATGGGCTTGCCAGACATCCGCATAATCCGGCGTGTTGCTCATCAAATCACGCGGCTTCAAAATGGGCACCACGCGCTGTTTGCCGTGGGAGCGGTTTGGCGGGGTCATGTCTGTGGTCCTTTGTGGAGCAATGCGGCCTTGGCGGCGTTTCGTGCGTCCGTGTCCCTATGCGTTCTGTTGATCTCCAGCAAGGCGGCAAGGGTGTCATCATCAAGTCGTGTGTTCTGGGGCGGTTGGGCCGTGAGCGTCGCGCGCAGGTCTGCCGGAACATCACAAAGGTCCAATACCGGATCTGCTGGGCCTAGTGGCAGTTCCGCGCAATTGTCCAATGCGAAGCTGTTTACCGGTGCTGGTACGCGGCGGCGCACTTCGTTCACGATCCCGTCCAGATCATGCGCATCAGGGTATTGGGCGCTGAAGCTCGCATAATCGAGGGCCATTGCCGATGATTTTACATGCTCTGCCCAAGCGGAGCGGCGCCAGTCGGCGGGCGCGCGGGTGCCAAAGCAGAAGACCATCGGTGTTTCAGGGAACGCGGCCTGCGCGCGCTGCCAATAAAGATACATCAGTACCGGAGCGGCACTGTAATCCCCCAAGGCGCCGCGTCCGGGCATGTGGCCAGACAGCTCTTCGGCGCTCAGCAGCAAGGTGCGGCGGGGCATGCCTGGCAAATCGGCCAGCAGTGCATCGAACCGGTGGCTGACTTTGTTCAACGCGTCTTCGTTGCCAAAAGTGGAGTAGCCTCGCGTCGCGTGCATCAGTTCTTGCATCTGACCTTTGAGGCGGATTGCAACGGCAGGCATCAGAGCCTTACGGTTGGCGCGCAACACGGCCTGCACGCTTGAGGTGCCTGTCTTGTGAAAGCCTGCGTGGATGACGATTTTGCGCGGCATCAGCTTGCTGCCTCGATCAGGCCGCGCTTGGCTTTCTTCAACTCTTGCGGGCCCAGATCCGAGCGGTTGAGGTCCAAAAAATCAGCTAGCAGGGCTGCGGGCAGTTTTGGATTGCGCGTTTGTGCCGGCGCCGCCACCAGCGCTGAGCGCCGCTGTTCGTCCAGCTTTAGATAATCAAGCAATGCTTCGGAAATGCCAAGGCGGCGGTCTGTATGCTCCTCAAGGCGTGCGTCTATCAAAGCATGACCGGGCACTTCGCGTTTAATCTCGTCCAAGATTCTGTCGTGCTCGGCAGATGCTTTGCGGCGCTTGAGATAGTCGGCCTCATCCCACACCATGCGCGATGCCCGCAGGTGCTGGGCATAGCAGCTGCGCAGCCACGGCTCTGCCGCGCGCGTGGTGAAGAAAAAGCTCACTTCGTCATCGGGCGCCGTAGTTTTGAACGCGACTGAAAGCGCGCGCATCAGATGCGGGGCCGCACCATAGCCGTGCAGGCCGTGGCGGCCGGGGATATGGCCGCTCAAGTCTTCGGAGCTGATGATAAGTGTGGTTGCTTGCTCTGCCTGAAGGGACTCGATCAATAACGCGGCCTCGTACTTCACCATGCCCAGATCATAGTCTTCACGCGAGCGGCTGTAGGCGCGGGCGCTGTCACATAGGGCGGTCATACCGGGACGTAACACCAGACGGATGTCAGGACGCAGCGCCGCGCGGTTTGCGCGCAGCGTCTGTTGCAGGCTGGTCGTGCCCGTTTTGTGAAATCCGGCGTGGATGATGACCCGCCGCATTGCTACTCCTGCGGTGCAGGCTTGGGCGTAGGCAAAATACCCTCTGGCGGGTCTGCAACGATACGGCGCGAGGCCAGATCAACGGTTGGCACTGCAGCCTTGGTGAAAGGCAGGAAGGTTGTCGTAGACGAGCCGCTCAGCTGGAGTTCCAGCAGATCGTCAGCGCCATGGTTCTGTACGGTTTTTACGCGGCCCAGCAATTCGCCGCCTGTGTCATACACATCTAGTCCGATCAGATCGGCGTGGTAGAATTCGTCATCAGGCAAAGATGGCAGCTGTTCACGGCGGGCAAAAAGTTGCGTGGCGCGCATCGCGTCAGCTTCTTCTTTTGTTGTGACATCAGGCAGGCGGGCAGCAAAGCCGTTTTTAATCGGACGCAAAATGGCCAACTCAAACTGACGGTCACCGCTCTCGTCTGTGAGTGGGCTATAGGTCTCGATGTCTTCGGGGATGGCGCAAAAGCTTTTGATACGCAGTTCGCCGTTCACGCCATATGAGCCTGAGATGACGCCGACACAGATGTGGGTATCGTTCATTGCAGCAACTCCGAATTTACGCAGATGGTGCCAGTCCACTGACCTTCGCCTGCCGAGCATTCGGCGCGCATCAGCATTCCGTTTAGGTAAAAGCCCAGCACAGCGCCTAGGGCAAGTGTGGCTCCGAATTTCAGCAGTCCAAACATCAACGATCCTCGATATGCAGGGCAGCGGCACGCGCTTCCCAGCCTTTGGTTTCAAGCTCTGGGGTTAGGGATACATCGGCAGGCCAGCCAAGGCAAAGGTAAGCGACAAGCGACCAGTCTTCCGGTGCATCAAGATCACGACAAAGCTGTTCGGGATCAAGCACAGAGACCCAGCCAATTCCCAACCCCAAGGTGCGGGCATGCAACCACATCAGCGTGATCGCCCCCACAACGGAATAGCGGCGCATCTCAGGCATGGTCGCTGCGCCTAACCCTGCGCCCTTTGGAGTGCTGTCATCGCAAAACACGGCGATATGCTCAGGCGCCTCGCGCATGCCGGACAGCTTGAGCGAGGCATAAAGTGCTGCCTTATCGCCCGAGTAGCCCTCAAGCGCTTTTTCATTTGCGTGTTGATAATTGGTCAGCGCAGCATTGCGCGCGGTGTCGGAGCGAACGCGCAGCACGCGCCAAGGCTCTGACAGGCCCACAGAAGGGGCCAGAGAGAGTGTGGAGAGGCACACTTGAACAAGTGCCTCCTCCACGGGATCGGTGCGAAAGTGGCGCACATCGCGGCGCCATCGCATCAGGTCGGTCAGCCCGGCACGGAACTCATCCGAAAACGCATGCATGCCGGGGCCGTTTCCTGATTTACTCAGCGGCTGCTTCTTCTGCTGCTGGTGCTGCTGCTGCGGCTTCTGCTGCTGCCTTGTCGGCTTTCTCCTGAACGCGCTCTTGCGCTTTCTTGCCAGGCGTACCCTTCTTTGGGTTGTTGCGCTCTTTCTTGGGGCTCACGCCTGCGGCCTCCAGCATGCGCTGAACACGCTCGGTTGGCTGGGCGCCGTGGCTCATCCAGTATTCGATGCGCTCAACGTTCATTTTTACACGGTCTTCGCTGTCTTTTGGCAGCAGCGGAGAGTACGTGCCCAGCTTTTCGATGAAGCGGCCATCGCGTGGCATGCGGCTGTCAGCAGCAACGATGCGGTAGAACGGGCGCTTTTTGGAACCGCCGCGGGCGAGACGAATTTTCATGGACATGGTGTAGATTCCTTTAGGTGTTATCTTGGTGATGTTTGTGGTGCTGAATGACTTCAGCGATGATGAAGTTGAGAAACTTCTTGGCGAATTCAGGATCCAGATCGGCCTGTTCCGCCAAATCTTCTAGCCGTGCAATCTGGGTCGCTTCGCGATCTGGATCGGACGGGGGAAGGTCATGCTCGGCTTTGAGTTTACCCACAGCCTGAGTGTGTTTGAACCGCTCGCCAAGTGTGTAGACAAGGATCGCATCAAGGCGGTCGATGCTGGCGCGGTGACCCTTGAGGACCTCAGCGGCGAGTTTGACGTGATCGGTCATAGGCCCAACTCCTCTACCGTTGCGCCATTGAAAAGCGGTTTTGTGAAGGAGCGGTCGTAGCGGCGTATGCATTTGGTGCGCTTGGCGTGGTCATAGGCGCGGATGCAATCGGGGTCCTTCCACATGCGGGCGCGGTAATCTTCATAATCAGCCAGCGTGGGGAACGAAAAGTGGCAATAGGCGATGTCGTTCGGGCCCTCATGCGGCATGTGATAGCCGTGATGTGTCCCGCCGAGCTTTTCGACAAGATGCAGCCAAGCTTTCGCGTAGACTTCGAACTCGGGCAGTTTGTCCGGGTCGATTTCATATCTGACGGAGCAGCTGATCATTTCTTCTTCCCAAAGCCGCTGAGGCCAGAGGGCAAGCCCATGCCGCCGCCCATCTGTTTTGCTGCTGCTTCAAGCGCTTTGGGGTCCATGCCTTGCGCCATCGCCGCAGGGTCCATGCCGCCTTTGCCCATCATCTGTTTCATGGCCTGTTTCATCATGCCACCTTTGCCCATCTTGCCCATTTTTTTCATCATGTCGGACATCTGGCGCTGCATTTTCATCAGCTTGTTAAGGTCGCTGACCTCCATGCCGGCACCCTTGGCGATGCGCTTTTTGCGGCTGGCCTGAAGCAGCGCAGGATTGGCGCGCTCTTTCTTGGTCATCGAGTTGATCAGGGCGATCTGCTGTTTGAGGATGCGGTCATCAAGGCCTGCGTCTTCGACCTGTTTGGCCATCTTGCCCATGCCGGGCATCATGCCCATCATGCCTTGCATGCCACCCATCTTGATCATCTGCTCAAGCTGCATCTTGAGGTCGTTCATATTGAACTGACCCTTCGCCATGCGCTTCATCATCTTTTCGGCTTGTTCGGCCTCGATGGTTTCTTGGGCGCGTTCTACGAGGGCAACGATATCGCCCATGCCAAGGATGCGGCCGGCGATACGCTCTGGCTCGAACGTCTCAAGCGCATCCATCTTTTCGCCCAGACCAACGTATTTGATCGGCTTGCCCGTGATGGCGCGCATGGAAAGCGCTGCGCCACCGCGGCCGTCACCGTCCATACGGGTCAGGACAACGCCGGAGATGCCGATGCGCTGGTTGAAGTTCTCGGCGGTTTGCACGGCGTCCTGACCGGTAAGGCCATCAACCACCAGCAGCGTTTCACGCGGAGAGACAACGTCACGGACCGCTTCGACCTGCGCCATCAGCTCTTCGTCGATCGACAGGCGACCTGCGGTATCGAGCATGTAGACATCATAACCGCCAAGCGCCGCTTGGGTCTTGGCGCGTTTGGCAATGGCAACAGGGTTTTCACCCTTAACGATCGGCAGGGTGTCCACGCCGATCTGAACGCCAAGGATCGCAAGCTGCTCCATCGCGGCGGGCCGGTTCACGTCGAGGGACGCCATCAGCACGCGCTTGCCGTCTTTTTCTTTCAGACGTTTTGCCAGCTTGGCAGTGGTGGTGGTTTTACCGGAGCCTTGCAGACCGACTATCAGGATCGGGGCAGGCGGGTTGTCGATCTTCAGTGCACCCGGCTCGCCTTCGCCTTTAAGCACGTCAATCAGGGCGTCATGTACAATTTTGACGACCTGCTGGCCTGGCGTAATGGACTTGGTTACGGACTGACCAGTGGCCTTTTCCTGCACAGCGTTGACAAAATCACGCGCCACAGGAAGCGATACGTCCGCTTCCAGTAGGGCCACGCGGACTTCGCGGAGGGCGGTTTTGACGTCCTCTTCGCTAAGCGCGCCTTGTTTGGTCAGGCGGTCAAAAACACCTGAGAGGCGTTCACTGAGATTCTCAAACATGGGCGGAAGCCCCTTTTCGTCGGTTGCGTCTAACCCCAATGTAGGAGCAGTCGCGTAAATGCACAAATGCCCCAGTGGGCGTAACACGCTGACTGGGGGCGATCCTGACATCGGGTCAGGACCGGAAGTCTTTGCTTCCGGAGATTTGCATGTCGTTTATGCTGATGGTCGCGCTGAGTCAAGCGTGGGCGCTGCACGGGCACGCACGCCCTTGCACTTCTGTGCGAATATACGAAAGTGGGCGCACGAGTGTTCATCTGCGCACAGGGAGCGGCGGCATGCAAAACTGGGATGAGGTGCGGACTGCTTATCAAGTGGCCCGAATGGGCACAGTAAGTGGTGCGGCTGAAGTCCTCGGGGTCCACCATGCGACAGTTATTCGCCATATCGATGCATTGGAGAATCGGCTGGGCATTAAATTGTTCCAGCGCCATGCGCGCGGGTACACAGCGACGGAAGCGGGAGAGGACCTGTTGCGGGTGGCGCAGGCCACCGAAGACCAGTTCAGCCAGCTGGTCAGCCGGATCAAAGGGCACGGCACTGATGTCTCAGGGGATCTGGTTGTAACCTCTGTCGAGGCGATGACGCCACGAATTGCGCCACTGCTGGTGCTATTCCAGCAAGAGCACCCCGGTATTGTCGTGCGCTACCTGACCGGTGAGCGGTTGTTCCGGCTGGAGTATGGCGAGGCGCACGTGGCGATCCGCGCGGGAGCAGCGCCGGAGCAGCCCGATAATGTGGTCCAGCCGCTGACTGCTCAGGCCATCGGGCTTTATGCGTCCAAGGCTTATGTCGCAAAGCACGGTTTGCCCAAGACCACACAAGACTATGCCAGTCACCGTTTTGTCGGGCATGACGATCCGGACACGCGTGCCCCTTTCCACAAATGGTTGGCGACGACGGTGCCGCGACAGAACATTGTCTACCGAAGTGATGACGCGCATGCGCTTGTGCTGGCTATTCGCGCAGGGGCGGGGATCGGATTTCTTACGGAAGAGGACGCGGCCACGCATTCAGAGTTAGTCGAAATCGCCGCTCCGCGGGCCGAATGGGCAGCACGGCTTTGGCTTGTTACCCATGTGGATCTGCACCGGACAAGTAAGGTGCAGGCGCTGGTGAAATTCCTCAAAACCCGGATCAAGGACACAGTATAATGGCTCCGCAAACACAGGGGCATCTCGCGATGCTGCTTTTCTCGGCGCTTGTTGCTGGCTCGTTCTCTCTTGGTGGGATGGTTGCGAACGAGATCGCGCCGCTGGCGTTGAATGCTGTGCGCTTTGTGATTGCTGGCGTGGCGGTCGGAGCAGTCGCTTTGGCGACAACGGGCATCTCGCGCAGCGCCTTCGCAGCACCGTGGCGCTATTTCTTGCTGGGCGGGCTGTTTGCGATCTATTTTGTGCTGATGTTCGAAGGGTTGAAAACCTCGGCGCCGGTTAGTTCGGCAGCGGTGTTCACGCTGGCGCCTGCAATGTCTGGTGTGTTCGCGTGGTTCATGCTGCGCCAGCGCATCACACCTAGGATAGGGCTGGCGCTGTGCATTGGCGGTCTTGGCGCTGTATGGGTGATTTTCCGCGCCGACCTTGGTGCGCTATTGGCGTTTGATGTCGGACGCGGCGAGGTGATCTTTTTCTTCGGCTGTATCGCTCATGCCGTTTATACGCCGCTGGTGCGTCTGCTTAATCGCGGTGAGACGGCTGTTGTCTTCTCCTTCGGGACACTTGTTGCGGGGGCAATCTGGTTGGGGTTGGTCGGTGCGCGCGATATTCTTGCGACTGATTGGAGCGCCCTGCGCTCGATGGTCTGGGTCACTATCCTTTATGTATCGCTCGGGGCGAGCGCGATTACATTCGTGCTGGTCCAATTCGCAGCACTGCGTCTGCCTTCGGCCAAGGTGATGGCCTATACGTATCTGGTGCCAAGCTGGGTGATTGTTTGGGAAGCGGCGTTGGGCAACAGCCTACCGCCCACGCTGATCATCGCGGGGACGGGCCTGACCATTCTTGCCCTGTTGCTTTTGGTGCGGGATGATGACGCGCTGCCTATGAAGGTCTCTCGCAATTAAATTTCCCTAGCCACGGAACCAGATTGGTTTGGATCGCGTTTGGTGCATAACGAAGCGAAAGCCGCGCAATGAGCCGGAGCATTTTTACCTCGGTGACCTGGGTTATTGTGCAGCTCTCCTTCTGATGACCCGGTGCTCTGTGCGTCGGTACACCAACTTTTGAAAGGAAAACCCAATGCGTGGTATCATTTATCTTGTCGGTCTCGTCGTGATTGTTTTGGCGATTGTCCGTTTTGTAATGTAACAACTCGTTTTGGGTTTTTGCGAGTTCAAGAGAGCCTTCGGGCTCTCTTTTGCGTTTCAGGGGGTGTGATCGCCACCCTTGCCCAGCTCTTTCTCCAGAAAGCGCTCAAAAGCGTCTAGATGTACTGGTTCGAACTGGCCAAAACTTTGCATCCAGACAGAGGCTGCGCGCAGGGCGTCCGGTTCCAGCTTGCACCACTTAACCCGCCCGTGCTTTTCCTGACTTATCAGACCTGCGGTAGTAAGAACGGTCAGGTGCTTCGAAATTGCCGCCAAAGAGACCTGAAATGGCTCTGCCACATCGGTCACGGCCATATCATCTTCCAGCAGCATCGCGAGGATCGCGCGGCGGGTGGGATCGGCTAGGGCCGCAAATGTGGCATCGAGCGTTGGAGGCATGTGTTCAATGGCCATGTCGACGCCGCGTCGTCAAGCCCTCGTGCTTCAGCAGCAGGGGGGCGGTTTGTCAGTCACGACGGTGCGGATGCGGGAAAGATCAACCAGTGGGTTGAATAACGTTTTGGCGAAATTTGGGTGCAAATTGACGGGTTTTTCCTGCGATGCGGATACGTGTGGTTTCATTTATCGTTTTTATTCAGCGTCTTATGTGTCTCTCATGCGCCGTTGACTCAAACGCTGGCGCGCAGTACTTACTGCCCACGATATCCCAGCGGGGGCGCTACTTTGAACGACCAGGATCGCAAAGCGGAAATGGCCGCGATCGAGGCGCGGATTGCAGCGGCAAGGGGTGTGAAAGCGCCCCAGTCGCGGGTGGAAGAACATCACTCACAGGCGCAGATGGCCTGGCGGATGGTGATAGAGCTTGTGGCCGGTCTTGGGATCGGCTTCGGCATCGGATACGGGCTGGATCTGTTCTTTGGAACGCTGCCCATATTTATGGTGCTGTTTGTCATGTTGGGCCTCGCGGCCGGGGTAAAGACGATGCTCCGCTCCGCGCAGGAGATACAGGACAAGAAAGTGGCCGAAGAGGCCGGAGAAGAATAACGCCCCGTTCGGGGCAATTGTTAACCGCCTCACTGGGGGCGATGAGTGAAGGGGCCTAGAGATGGCAACAGAAGCACACGGCGCGGAAGGAGGCGGTCTGGTCTTTCACCCGATGGACCAATTTATCGTTTCCCCCTTGGGCGGCGATGGTCCCGTATATTGGTTTACATTCACCAACGCAGCGTTGTGGACCAGCTTCGCTGTTATCGCAGTGTTTTTGCTGCTCGTGGTCGCAACGTCCAAGCGCGCAGTTGTGCCGGGCCGGATGCAATCCGTGGCTGAACTGGCCTACGGCTTTGTTTACAAAATGGTCGAAGACATCTGCGGCAAAGAGGGGGTTAAATACTTCCCCTATATTATGACATTGTTTATGTTTATCGTTTGCGCCAACTTCTTGGGCCTGCTCCCGACAGCATTCACACCCACATCGCACTTCGCTGTAACAGTTGTGCTGGCAATGGCTGTGTTCCTGGTTGTGACTATTCTGGGCTTTGTCAAAAACGGCACCGCATTCCTGAGCTTGTTCTGGGTTGCTTCCGCACCGTTGGCCTTGCGCCCGGTTCTGGCGATCATCGAGCTTATCTCTTACTTCGTACGTCCCGTGAGCCACTCCATTCGTTTGGCTGGTAACGTCATGGCGGGCCACGCGGTCATCAAAGTTTTCGCGGGTTTCGCAGCACTGGTTGCTGTGTCGCCCATCGCGATCCTCGGGATCACGGCGATGTACGGTCTGGAGGTCCTCGTGTCCTTCATTCAGGCCTACGTTTTCACGATCCTGACATGCGTGTACCTCAAGGACGCGCTGCACCCACACCACTAACGACAGGCGGAACATTTCCGTCTCACTATCTACTCAACTTCCAATCGTAAGGAGAATTCACATGGAAGGCGAACTCGCACACATCGGCGCAGGTCTGGCAGCAATCGGTTCCGGCGCAGCCGCTATCGGTGTTGGTAACGTTGCTGGCAACTACCTGGCAGGCGCTCTGCGCAACCCATCCGCAGCTGCTTCGCAGACTGCAACACTCTTCATCGGCATCGCGTTCGCCGAAGCGCTGGGGATCTTCTCGTTCCTCGTAGCACTTCTGCTGATGTTCGCAGTTTAAGCGACTGACGGTTATTCCTTACGCATTGGGCGGTGTGGTACACTGCACCGCCCATTGGATTGAATGTTCTGACAGGAGGCCATGATGGCAACCGAAACCACACATAGCGATGGTCTGGCAGACGCCACGGGCGTTGCGGAACATTCCGGCGCAGGAAATGCGGGCATGCCGCAGCTGGATTTTTCCACTTGGGGCAACCAGATTTTCTGGCTCGTTCTTGCGTTGATCGCGATCTACCTGATCCTGTCGCGCGTGGCCCTGCCACGTATCGCGGCCGTTCTGGCCGAGCGTCAGGGCACCATTACTAACGATATTGCTGCCGCTGAGGACCTCAAGTCTAAAGCCGCAGATGCAGAAGCAGCCTATGACAAGGCGCTGCTGGATGCACGTGCAGAAGCACAGCGCATCATTGCAGAGGCCAAGGCAGACATGCAGGTCGATCTGGACAAAGCCATCGCCAAAGCGGACGAGCAGATTGCAGCGCAATCAGGCGAGTCTGAAAGAGCGATTGCAGAAATTCGTGCCGGTGCTGCGGAGAACGTGAAAACGGTCGCCAAAGACACTGTCAAAGAAATCGTTGCAGCCATGGGTGGCAAGGCAGATGCTAAAACCATCACCGCCGCTGTGACCTCACGGATGAAAGGATAACGTCATGCGTTTTACACTGACATCCGTACTGTCCCTTCTGGGCGCATCCCCTGCCTTTGCGGCTTCGGGTCCGTTCTTTTCACTGGGTAACACAGACTTTGTCGTTCTGTTGGCCTTCTTGCTGTTCATTGCGGTCCTGTTCTATTTCAATGTGCCGTCGCTGATCGGTGGTATGCTGGACAAACGTGCCGAAGGCATCCAGACTGAGCTTGAAGAAGCCCGAAAGCTGCGTGAAGACGCGCAGAGCCTGTTGGCCTCTTACGAGCGCAAGCAGAAAGAAGTGCAGGAGCAAGCCGATCGTATTGTTGCCACAGCCAAGCAGGAAGCTGTGGCTGCGGGCGAGGAAGCGCGCGCTGATCTCGCCAAATCAGTCGAACGTCGTTTGGCTGCTGCGGAAGAACAGATTGGGTCTGCTCAATCCGCCGCGATCAAGGAAGTCCGCGATCAAGCCATTCAAATTGCAATCGCCGCATCCCGCGACATCATTGGCAAGCAGATGACTGCAACGGATGGCAACAAGCTGATCGAAGATGGCATCGCACAGGTTGACGCCAAGCTTCACTAAGCTGCTCAAATCCTAATACAAAAGCCCCGCCATTTGGTGGGGCTATTTGCTTTTGTACCGATGCCCAGTGCTTCGGTACGATATGTCCTGCAGAACTGTCATGAGGTCTGGAGTGCCAGTTTTGCCGCTAACCGTCCAGTTCCTGATCTAGGCGTTGCCGCGCTACATCCTCATGGCGCGCGGCACGTTGCTGGTCCAGCAGCGCCCGCTCAACATAGGTGAGGTGCGCCTCAACAGCTTCGCGGGCGCCAGCAGCATCACGGGCAATCAATGCGTCATGAATGGCACGGTGCTGGTCCAGCAAGACAGCGCGCTTTGTCTGCTGTTTGAACATGATCTGCCGATTGTAGAACACACCACTGCGCAACAGTTCATACATCGACCGCATCATGTGCAGCATCACCACATTATGGCTCGCCTCAATGATGCTCATGTGGAACTGCGCGTCCAGCGCGGCCTCGTCCTCTGCGCTCTGGGTATCGTGGGCGGTCTCCATCTTGCGGAATACAGCAGTAACGACAGCCAGATCGGTATCGGACCCCAGTCGTGCAGCACGCTCTGCGGCTAGCCCCTCCATGTCGCGACGAAACGCGAGGTAGTCCATCGCGGCCTCATCATGGCGGGAGAACAGAGCCGCGAGGGCAGGGGAGAAGGCGGAGCCAAGCACATTCGCCACAAACACACCCGCGCCGGGCTTTGCCGTCAATAATCCTGCGTCCTGCAATTGCGCAATCGCATCGCGCAGGGAAGGACGGGAAACGCACAACCTTTCGGCAAGCTCCCGCTCCGGTGGTAAGCGTTTTCCCGGTTGCAGAATCCCACGCAGGATGAGCTCTTCCACTTGCCTCACGACGGCCGACGAGAGTTTTTCTGGGCTGACGGGGCGAAATGGCATGGGGTATCCTTCAATTGGTCAAATTATATGACCAGTGCTTGGGGTGGGCAAGCACGCAACGGAAGAATTGAGCTAGTTAAAAGAATTCATGCGCGTCTTTATCATTTGTTAAGGATGATGGTTGCAGGATTGAGGCATGAAGAACCTAGTATTTGCTCTTACACTTGTCGTCCCTTTGGTCGCCTGCAACACTGCCGGTCCGCATTTTCGCGGACTGCCAGCGACCACCATAACTGTGGATGGCTCAACATTTGACGTGCGGGTGCGTGGTGAACTTGCAGAAGCGATCCGCACGAACTCTGAATACGCCCCCCGCTTTGGGCCGATCCGCGAACGCGCAGGTCGCGCGATGGCGATGGTAAGCGGTTGTGAGGCGGAAGAAGTTCGCGGAGATCAGTCAAAAGCTACGGGCATTTTGAAATGCGGCAAAGGACCACGCAGGCGTTCTCGTCCGACGCCCGTTGATATCGATTGTGTTCCGTTACGCGGGACGGAAGTGAAGCAAATGGGTGGCAATTCGATCCTGATCGAGTGTGAACCGAGTCTCTAGCGCAATATCTTGTGGATAACTGGCGCAATGGTGCTGTAGATTGTGGCGGCCGGTTGACAGCTACCTGTCAAAACAGTCACGCTATTGCACGATCTGGAATCACCACTCAGGCGGTAAATGCGCTTTTCAAAACTCAGACTGACAGGCTTCAAAAGCTTTGTTGACCCCACCGATCTGACCATCGCGGATGGTCTGACCGGTGTTGTGGGGCCGAACGGCTGTGGGAAGTCGAACCTGTTGGAAGCGCTGCGGTGGGTCATGGGAGAAAACCGGCCGACAGCCATGCGTGGCGGCGGTATGGAAGACGTGATCTTTGCGGGTGCAGCCACGCGTCCTGCGCGAAACTTTGCTGAAGTTTCTTTACAAATAGACAACACTGAACGGCTGGCCCCGCCGGGTTTCAACGACGCTGACACGTTGGAGATCGTCCGGCGGATTACCCGTGATGTGGGCAGCGCCTACAAGGCCGCCGGCAAGGATGTTCGCGCGCGTGATGTGCAGATGCTCTTCGCCGATGCCTCGACAGGCTCTCATTCTCCGGCACTTGTGCGGCAGGGCCAGATCAGTGAGTTGATTAACGCGAAGCCAAAGAATCGCCGCCGTATTCTGGAAGAAGCTGCTGGGATTTCGGGGCTCTATGCGCGGCGCCATGAGGCGGAGCTGAAGCTCAACGGCGCAGAGGTCAATCTAGTGCGTGTCGACGATGTAGTTGAACAATTAGCAACACAATTGGCTCAGCTTGCCCGTCAGGCGCGGCAGGCGGCGCGCTACCGCGAGATCGGTGACCAGTTGCGCCAGACCGAAGGCACCCTTTTGTATCGCCGCTGGCGTGAAGCTGATGATGCGCGCGCGCGTGCTGAAGAGGAATTGCGCGCTCGGCTCACTTCGGCCGCGCAGGCTGAAGGGCTGGTGCGCAGCACAGCGGCGGCGCGACAGGAAGCGGAAGATGCCTTGCCAGCGCTGCGCGAAGAGGATGCGATTGCAGCTGCCGTGGTGCAGCGGCTAATCGTACAGCGCGACACGCTCAGCGACCAAGAAAGCCGGGCGACTGCGATGATTGAGACCTTGCAGGGGCGGATTGCACAGCTTGCCCTCGACATTGATCGCGAAAGTGGACTGAACCGCGACGCAGGCGAAACGATTGAGCGTCTCGAATGGGAAGCACGCGAGCTTGCAAAGGCTGGCGAAGGGCACGGCGATGCTTTGGAAGCTGCAGCGGAAATGGCGCGGGAAGCGGCGTCGGTTTTGCAGGAACGTGAAGGCGATCTAAGCCAACAGACAGAAGATGTGGCGCGGCTTGCTGCGCGGTACGGTTCGGCGGAACGTCTGCTGGAGGACAGCCGAAAGACGCAGGCCAAATCAGAAGCTGAAGCCGTGCGTGCCCGCGAGGCAGTTGCAGCAAGTGAAGCGGCGCTTGCAAAAGCAGCAGCAGATTTTGAGGCTGCATCGGTGCAAGAGGCTGCCGCAGTCGCCGCGGCCGAGGCCGCTGAAGAAGCGCTGATCAACGCAGAGGAAATGCGGGCAGAGACACAGGCACGCGAAGCGGATGCGCGTGCCGAACGCTCTGAAGCCGAGGGCGAGATGAACGCGCTTCGGGCAGAGACAACCGCGTTGGCCAAGCTGGTGCAGCGTGACACAGCTGAGGGTGGCCAGATCCTCGACCTCTTGCAAGTTGAACACGGTTTTGAAAAGGCGCTGGGGGCGGCGCTGGCAGATGATCTGCGCGCGCCTGAAGTTGATGCGGACGGCCCGTCAGGCTGGTCCACGCTGCCCTCCTACGCGCAGGTTCAACCACTGCCGAACGGAGTCACTCCGCTTACAAATCACGTGTCCTGCCCCGATGTGCTGGGGCGCCGGATGGGGCAGATCGGGCTTGTGGATGCTGACGACGGGCCAAGACTTCAGGCAGATTTGGAGCCAGGCCAGCGGCTTGTTTCGCTTGAGGGTGATTTGTGGCGTTGGGATGGGTTCCGTGCTTGGGCCGAGGATGCGCCCTCGGTTGCGGCACTGCGGTTGCAGCAGCTGAACCGTTTGGAAGTGCTAAAGCAGTCGTTGGAGCAAGCCAGCCAACGTGCCGAAGGGGCGCGTGCAGCACATGAAAGCCTGACCTCGCATCTGGCTGCCCAGACGGAAGCAGATAAAATGGCCCGCGAAGCAAGGCGCAATGGGGACCGCATGGTGGCCGACGCAGGCCGCGCGCTGAGCCGCGTTGAGGCGGATCGTAATCTGGCGGAAGGCCGTCTTGAGAGCCTCGGCCTTGCTGTGGCACGCCATGAAGAAGAAGCAATGGCAGCGCGCGCCCGCGTGGTGGAGGCAGAGCGCGCGCTGGTTGATCTGGGTGATCTGGGTGAAGCGCGCGGCGCGGTTGAAGACCTGCGCATGACGGTTGAAGCAGCGCGGATCACGATGATGTCGCGCCGGTCGAACCATGATGAATTGCGCCGCGAAGGTGATGCGCGCCTGAAACGTGCGCAAGAAGTTACCAAGGAGTTGAGCGGCTGGCGGCACCGCTTGGAGACAGCCGAAAAGCGCAGTGCAGAGTTGGTAGACCGCAAGCAAACCTCCGAAGCAGAGCTGAAAGAGGCGAGCGCTGAGCCGTTAGAGATTGCGGCCAAGCGTGACGAGTTGAACAGCGGTATTGAGACGGCCGAAGCACGCCGTGCCGAAGCGATGGATAAGCTCTCCACCGCGGAGGGTATCTTGCGTGATACAACGTTGGCCGAGCGCGAAGCAGAGCGTGCGGCGTCCGAGGCGCGGGAGGCCCGTGCGCGGTCCGAGGCACGCAGCGATGCGGCCAAGGAGACCGTGGCCGCCGCAGCAGAACGTATCGCCGAAGACCAGCAGTTGACGCCGAACCAGTTGCTGACCCAGTTGGATGTGAACCCTGACGAGATGCCCGCAGCGGATGTATTGGAAGCCGATGTGAACCGGCTGAAACGTCAGCGGGATGCGCTGGGAGCGGTGAACCTGCGCGCCGAGGAAGACGCCAAAGAGGTGCAGGAAGACCATGACCATTTGGTCACGGAAAAAGCTGATCTGGAAGAAGCGATCAAGACGCTACGCTCTGGCATCGCGAGCCTGAACAAAGAAGGTCGTGAGCGTTTGCTGACCGCTTTCGAGCAGGTAAATACGAACTTCGCGTTGCTGTTCACCCATTTGTTTGGCGGTGGTGAAGCCAATCTGGTGATGGTTGAATCCGATGATCCGCTGGAAGCTGGCCTCGAAATTATGTGCCAACCACCGGGCAAAAAGCTGAGCACGCTCAGCCTTCTGTCGGGGGGCGAGCAAACGTTGACAGCGATGGCGCTGATCTTTGCCGTGTTCCTAGCCAACCCCGCCCCGATTTGTGTGTTGGACGAGGTGGACGCGCCGCTGGATGATGCTAACGTGACGCGCTTTTGTGACCTGCTGGACGAGATGTGCCGCCAGACTGACACACGTTTCCTGATTATCACGCACCATGCGGTGACGATGGCACGGATGGACCGTCTGTTCGGAGTAACGATGGCAGAGCAGGGCGTGAGCCAGCTTGTCTCGGTCGATCTGAAGAAGGCCGAGACGCTGGTGGCGTAAGCGCAATCAGCTGCGTGGTTTTACCTTTTCAATTTGGCCGCCTGCCTTTTCCCAGCCGCCGAAGCCTTCGGTGATGTGCGCCGCGTCAAATCCCATATCCTGAAGCGTGGCGACCGAGATAGCCGAGCGCCAGCCGGATGCGCAATGGAACAAGAATTTTTTGTCCTGTGCAAAGACGTCCTTGAAATAGGGGCTGTCGGGATCAACCCAGAATTCCAACATGCCGCGGGGGCAGTGGAAGCTGCCGGGGATGAATCCGGTGCGCTCACGCTCCCGTGGATCGCGCAGATCAACGATTTGTACGGTGGGATCATCCACCAGTGCGATAGCATCGGCAGCGCCAATTTCTTCGATCCGGCCGCGTGCGTTGGCGACCATTTGGGCGGCGGTGATCTTAAGGGGCATGGGGTCTCCTATTCTAAATTTTTGACAAGAGTGCGGGCGTGGGCCACGCATCTGCGGGAAGGCCAAGGCGTTGCTGTTCGGCCTGCACAGCCTGACGTGTCTTGGAACCAAGGATACCGTCAATATCCCCTACATCATAGCCGCGTGCCTGAAGTCTGATTTGCAGTTGCTTCATCTGCTCGCCGCTCAGACCTGCTTCGGGGGTGCCCGCGTCGTAAACCTGCGCGCCTCCTAGGCGGGTGGCGAAATAGGCTGCGGTAAGAACGTAGGTAAAGCTTTGGTTCCACTCAAAATAAACGCGAAAGTTCGGGTAGACAAGGAACGCTGGTCCACGCCGACCTTGCGGCAGGATCAGTGAGGCGGGCAGACTGCTTTCCAACGCGCTGTCACGTGCTGTGATACCTAGAGCGGCCCACCGCGCGCCAGACTTTTCAATCTCCAGCCCGCTGAGCGACCAATCAAAGGTATCAGGTACGCTTACTTCGTCGATCCAGGGCTCACCTGCGCGCCACCCGAGAGAGGAGAGCATTTTGCCCCCTGACATCAGCGCGTCAGGGGCAGATGTTTTGAGGGAAACGTGACCGTCACCATCACCGTCAGTACCGTTATCAAGAATATCGCGGGGCAGCATTTGGACCATGCCAATCTCTCCGGCCCAAGCGCCTTTTGTGGTGGTTGGATCGAAATCACCACGGGCGAACAGTTCCATCGCGGCGAAGATTTGCGGGCGGAAAAGTTCGGGGCGGCGGCAATCGTGGGCGAGAGTCACCAGTGCATTGGCGGTGTTAAAGTCGCCCTGAATCGCGCCGTAGTCAGTCTCGAACGCCCAAAAGGCCAGCAGGATATTTCGATCCACGCCGAACTCGGCTTCGATCCGGTCAAAAACGTTACCATAGCGCTGCGCATTGCCACGACCGCGGTTGATCCGGTCATCCGAAATCAGACGGCGAGAAAAATCGACAAAGGGACGTTGGAAGACACCCTGTGCGCCATCGGCACGCAACACAGCGGGATTTTTGCGCACAGTGCGCAAGAAACGCGCTGCGGTGTCCGCGTCTATGCCGTGGTTTTGGGCCTCGACGTTAAGGTCATCGAGGAAATTGCTGAACGATCCACCACAGGGGACGTCTGCCAGAGCAGATAGAGGCGAAAGGGTCAGGAGAGCCGCGAAAAAATGGGACCGCATGAAATACCTATAGAAAATTATCCGAAAAGGGCAAAAATAAGTACCAGGCCCAGCATCAAGCCCCACGCCTGCCAAAGTCTGTGCAAGGCCGCATCAATCGCTTCAGGACCAATTATACGCGCGCCCGCGCCGCCGACCCAAGGAAACTCCTGCATCTTGCCATCATAGGCGCGTGGACCTGCCAGCGCTACACCTATAGCGCGTGCCATCGCGGCCTCGGGCCAGCCTGCATTCGGGGAACGGTGCTGCGCGGCATCGCGGGCTATGGCGCGCCACGCGCCCGCGACACCGGCAGGCAGTGCGATCAAGGCGCACGTGAGCCGCGCGGGGAGCCAGTTCATCACATCGTCCATGCGCGCTGCGGCCTTGCCGAAGTATTCGTAGCGGGGGGTGCGGTAGCCGATCATGCTGTCCGCTGTGTTAACGACCTTGTAGACCATCAAACCCGGCAGGCCGCCTACAAGGAACCAGAAAGCGGGGGCGATGACGCCATCGGAGAGGTTCTCGGCGGCGCTTTCAATGGCGGAGCGTGCAACGGCAGAGCGGTCCATCGCGCCAGTATCCCGGCTGACAATCATCGCAACTGCGCGCCGTCCATCACCAAGGGACACGCGCAATCCATCGGCAACCTCGCGTACATGTTGAACTAATGATCGTTGTGCGAGCAGAATCGCGGTGACTAGAATTTGGACAACACCGCCAAGCTGGCTTAGCCCCCAGCCCAGTAGGTAAGCACCGGACATTAGGAGCACCAAGGTCAAAGCACCGGCCTTGAACCCGCCGTGTGCGGGATTGAAGCGATTGTCCAACAGGGAAACGGCGCGGCCCATCAGGACGGCAGGATGCGGAAGCCGATCCCAAAGCCATTTCGGCTCACCCATGATCGCATCAAGCAGCAGGGCGAAAAAGAGGATTGCAGCAGTGCTCATGTAAGCGCCGCCGCAAGCCGGTCCCATTGATCCGGTGCCGGAAGGCCAAGACGCAGCCAGCGCGGGTTATACGGGAAGACACGGCTCCAGATATGGTGGCGGGCAAGACGTTCTTGCCAAACGGAGGCATCTTCAGTCTCATAGAGACGAAACAGAGAGGTGCCGCCCAAGACCCCGACACCGGTTTCTTGCATCATGGTATCAAGGCGCGCTGCGTCATTTCCTAATCTTTGGCGTGTCTGATCTGCCCAATGAGGGTCGCGCAAAGCCCGCGCTCCTATTTCAAGAGCGGGACCTGTCACAGGCCACGGTCCCAGCATCTGCTCTAGCTGTGCGATCAGGGCAGGGTCGCCGATCGCAAAACCTAGACGCAGACCCGCCAGCCCCCAGAATTTACCAAAGCTCTTGAGAACAATCGTGCCATCGGTTGCGGCTTGCGCAATCAGCGTGTCGCGCGGAGCGACGTCGCAGAAACTTTCATCGATTACGCGTAAGTGGGCCTGCAGTGCATTCAAGTCAAACAGTCGCCCGTCAGGGTTGTTGGGATGCACGATGACCTGTGCATCTGCATGACGTAGATCAGCTGTTTCGGTCCAACCAGCCGCGGCAAAAGCTGCAGCGTGTTCGTTGTAGGTGGGCGTTACGATGTGAACGCGCCCCTTATCGCGCAGGCGCGGGATCAGGGCGATGGGGGCCGACGCGCCCGGCGTGGCGAGGATATCTGCGCCGTCAGGCACTTGCCAAAATTGGCGTGCGGTGGCGATCAACGCGCTATACGCCGCCCTATCGGGGAGGGCCTTCCACGCATCCTGCGACACCTCGCCCACGGGATAGCATACAGGATTGATACCTGTAGACAGATCAATCCAGTCCTTACGCACCCCTCCAAACTTGGTTGCTGCCGCATCTAATCCGCCGCCGTGATCTCGCTGTACTTTTTGCAATCGGTCTACCCGCTGTTTGGCCGTTCGGCTGATTTCTGCCAGTTCCACAGTTTGACAAACCGGACTTTTGTGTAACATTCAATAGCGTGTTAATTTTCTGAATATTTTTGAGATTTTTTCCCAGATACGACCAATTTTATGCATGCTATCGACGGCCGAGGAGGCCTTTCGAATGACTGTTAATACAATGAATCCCACGCGTGTACTTATCGTAGAAAGCGTGCCCGAGCTTGCAATCCTTTGGCAGCGGCACTTGGTTCGCCAAGGCATGGATGTCGCGTGCGCGAATGGCCAAACTGAAGCGATTGATTATTTGTCAGAGCATGAGACTGATATTATCATTCAAGATTTGGTAATTGACGAAGGCTCTGCCCTGGCGATTTCGGACTACGCAAATTACCGTCAGCCCGCAGCGCGGATCATCTTTGTGACCAACACCAGCTTTTTCTCAGACGGGTCGATTTTTGCGCATTCCGCCAATGCGCGCGCTTTTGTGCAAAGCAGCACACCGCCAGAAGATCTGGCAGCGATGGTAGCGCATTACGGGGCTGAGCTGCGCGCGGGCTAACCTCTGCCGTGTGGCGTGTTCCAGTCGATGACTGGATTGATCGGGATGATCCGGTTCGGGTTTATGGTCTCATGGCTGTAGTGGTAGTGCCGCACGATATGGTCAAAATGCACGGTTTCGGCGACACCTTCCCATTGAAACAGTTCGCGGGTGTAAGCCCATAGGTTCGGATAGTCGACGATCCGGCTACGATTGCATTTGAAGTGCTGGTGATAGACGCAATCGAAACGGACAAGGGTGGTAAACAGCCGCCAGTCCGCCTCGGTGATCCGGTCGCCGGTTAGGTAACGGTTGTTGGACAGAATCGCTTCCAACCAGTCGAGGGTATCAAACAACGGATGCACAGCAGCATCATAGGCCTGCTGAGTTGTGGCAAAGCCTGATTTATACACGCCATTGTTGAGAGTGTCGTAAACACGGGCGTTGATTTCCTCGATCTGCGGGTGCAGCGCAGTTGGCCAGTAGTCATCGGTGTTGCTGGTGAGTCCGTCAAAGGCGCTGTTCATCATCCGGATGATCTCGGACGATTCGTTTGAGACGATAGTGTCTCTGGCTTTGTCCCAGAGGATTGGGACCGTGACCCGCCCCGTGAAATCTGGCACTGCGCGGGTATAGATGTCACGTGCAAAGGGTAGGCCGAACTGCTGGTCGCCGGTTGCTCCGTCAAAATCTGTCTCGAAAGTCCATCCGTCCCCCAACATGTCCGGGTGGACGGCAGAGACTTCAATGAACGGTGCTAGCTGTTTAAGAGTGCGAAAGATAAGGGCCCGGTGCGCCCATGGGCACGCATGGCTGACGTAAAGGTGATAGCGGTCCGGCTCGGCCTTAAAGCCTGATTCACCACTGGGGCCTGCGCTGCCGTCCGCGGTAATCCAGTTGCGGAAGTTTGCCTCTTGCCGTTTAAACGCGCCGCCGTTGTCTTTTGTGTCATACCAGCTGTCATGCCATTGGCCGTCGATCAACAATCCCACGCTCTTCTCCTCTTTTCATGCTTAACACGAATGTAATGTTGATCCGCTAGAAAGCGTAGAGACGACATCGCGCATAGAACGTGCGAAAATACACATGCCGACATAAAAACCAATTTTCTGTTGCTGTGTGAAACTTATGGAATACCTTCAAGTAGGAACAGTCGGAGAGAATCATGGACGTATTTTTACCCAAAGGCTTTGAGCCGGGCTTGAATCGGGCCAGCTTTAGCCAACCTCGCCGACAGGCGCAGTTGAGTGTTGATGCGGGCGGCGTTCATTATCCCGTTTTGCGGCGTTGGGCTGCGGGGTTTGCTGTTTCAGCTGGCGAGGTGCCCGCTCTGGACGGCGTGGTTGATCTCTATGAGGGGACAGAGCATTTGGGCCAATGTCTGATCAAAGGCCGTGAAACGGTCGGAGAAGAACGTATTTTTACAGTTAAGCGTGCCGCGAAATTGGACTACGCAGCCGCAGCAGAGATTGACGGTGCTGTATTGGCAGCGCGCTTTTCTGAATCGTGACATTTACATACGGATGCGAATGGCGCCCACATCGGGGCGCCATTCCAATTTTACTGAAGGTCTTTAAAAGCTTCAGCTAAGCGGTCACAAGCTTCCTGCACCCGTGCGCGAGGTGTGGCGATGTTAAAGCGCAGGTATGTTTCTCCGCCGCTGCCAAAGGTGGGGCCGTGATTGGCTGCGATGCCTGCGCCTTGTTCGACCCGCTTGGTGAACTCTTCGCGGCTCATGCCGGTGTCTTCGAAATCAACCCACGCAAGATAGGTCGCTTCGAGAGGCATTGATTTCAGACCTGGGATGGCATTCACAGCGTCGTCAAACAGACGACGGTTACCGTCCAGATAGGCGATCAGATCATCCACCCATGCGGCACCTTCGGGGCAATAGGCCGCCGTGGCCATGAACAGGCCAAAGCTGTTGGGCGACATCCCTAGCGCCATCATGCGCGCACCAAAGCGCGCGCGCAGGTCTGGATCGGCAATAATCACGTTGCCCGAATGGCTTCCGGCGATGTTGAAGGTCTTGGTGGTCGCAGTCATCATCACCAGCCGGTCTGCGATGCCGTCAATCAAGGTCATCGGCGTATGGGTGTGTCCGGGCATCACCAGATCGTGGTGAATCTCGTCCGAGACCAGCACCAGATCATGCCGCTTGGCGAAATCGGCGACTTGCTGAAGCTCTTCGCGGGACCACACGCATCCGCCTGGGTTATGGGGCGAGCAGAGGATCACCATCTTCTCGGTGCCAGTCATCTGCGCGTCATAGGCATCAAAGTCCATGTGATAGCGGCCATTCTCAGGCACCATTTGGCATTCGACCACCTTGCGACCCGAGGCGTTAATCACCTTGGCAAAGGCGTGATAGACGGGGGTGAAAAGCACTACACCGTCGCCCGGCGCCGTGAATGCGTCTACGCACATGGCTGTTCCGTTCACCAGACCGTGCGTGGTGAAGATATGCGCGGGGTCCAGATCCCAGCCGTGACGTTCGTTCATCCACCACTGAATTGCGGCACGGTATTTGCTGTCGTCTCCGAAGTAGCCATAGACGCCGTGATCTACCATCACTTGCACAGCGTTCTGGACAACTGGCGCTGTCGCGAAATCCATGTCTGCCACCCACATGGAAATGCCCGTATCAGCAGGCACGCCATAGATCTGCTCCATGCCGTCCCATTTCACACAATGTGTGCCGCGGCGTTCAATCGGGGTGTCAAAGCTCATCATATTTCTCCAGAAAGATTTGCGCAGAACCGTAACGCGGAACGACTTATGTGCAAGCCCTGCTTGCGGGATCAGGGGGCATGCCCTACATCACCTTCCATGAAACGCCCAATCCTATACCACCCCGACCCGCGCCTGAAGAAATCCTGTGCCCCCGTTGATGATCTGACTGATGATCTGCGGACACTGGCAGATGATATGCTGGCGACGATGTATGACGCTCCCGGTGTGGGGCTTGCCGCGCCGCAGGTGGGGGCGCTGACGCGTCTGATCGTTCTTGATTGCGTCAAGGAAGAAGGTGAAAAGCAACGCCCGTTGATCATGTTCAACCCGCAGCTTCTTGGTGTGTCGGACGCGCTGAACACTTATGAAGAAGGTTGTCTAAGCATCCCTGAACAGTTCGCAGATGTGACGCGACCGGCCGAGGTCGAAGTGTCGTGGATTGACCGCGACGGGAAAGAGCATCGCGAAGGTATGGACGGGTTGTGGGCCACTTGTGTGCAGCACGAGATTGACCACCTTGATGGCAAGCTTTTCATCGATCATCTCAAGCCGCTCAAGCGGCAAA
Organism: Sulfitobacter sp.; assembly: GCF_036961165.1. Taxonomy (GTDB): domain Bacteria; phylum Pseudomonadota; class Alphaproteobacteria; order Rhodobacterales; family Rhodobacteraceae; genus Sulfitobacter. Next base: position 67,724 of record NZ_JBALVJ010000007.1, read on the forward strand.
TGATTACCCGCAAAATGATCAAGTTCAAGCGTGAGCTGGCCCGCGGATGAGCGTGCTGCCGATCCTGAAATGGCCCGATCCGCGGCTTATGGATATTTGCGCTCCGATTGAGGCGATTACCCCAGAGATCGAAGCGCTGGCAGCGGACATGTTGGAGACTATGTATGCCGCCCCGGGCCGTGGCCTCGCCGGGCCACAGGTGGGCGCGATGCAGCGTATCTTTGTGATGGATGTGAGTTGGAAAGAGGGAAAGCCGGATCCGCTGGTGTGCCTCAACCCGATGCTACAGGAAGTCAGCGAAGATTGCGCGACCAACAGTGAAGGTTGCCTCAGCATCCCCGGCATTAGCGCCGACGTTTCGCGCTCTGCGCAGGTGCAGATGGTTTGGACCGGGCTGAACGGTGCGCGCTATGTCCAAAGTTTTACAGGTTTCGCCGCCGTCTGCGTCCAGCATGAGCTGGACCATTTGGACGGTGTCGTCACCTTTGATCATCTCGACGCGCAAACCCGCGCGGCATTGGAAGCGGAGTATACTGCATGACCGTCCGCACGATATTACAATGGCCCGACAAGCGCCTGCGCAGTTCTTGCGAAGACGTCACAGAAGTGACCGATGAAGTGCGGGCGATCTGGCAGGACATGATCGACACGATGGACGCGATGCCGGGCGTCGGCCTTGGTGCCCCACAGATTGGCGTGATGCTGCGGCTTGCGGTCGTGGATACTTCGGAGGCGCGGGATAAACGTATCCGGCTTGCCAATCCCGAAGTGGTAGACGCGTCTGCCATCATGAACGTCCATGAAGAGGCCTCCCCTTGTCTGCCCGGTGTATCAGCCAAAGTAAGCCGCCCGCGCGGGGTGCGTGTGCGGTATCTTGACGAAACTGGCGCAAGTGTTGAGCGTGACTTTGTCGGGTTGGATGCGACCAGTGTGCAGCACCAAGTCGACCATCTCGTCGGCAAGCTCTATTTTGCTCGTCTGAGCAAGGTCAAGCGCGACATTCTCTTGCGCCGCGCGCGCAAAATGAAGGGCTAAGCCGATGCGGATTGTCTTCATGGGGACGCCCGAGTTTTCGGTGCCGGTGCTGGATGCCTTAGTCGAGGCCGGACACGAAATCGCAGCTGTATATTCCCAACCACCCCGCCCCGCAGGACGTGGGAAAAAGGATCGTCCCGGTCCGGTCCATGCGCGCGCAGAGGCTTTGGGGTTTGATGTGCGCACGCCGGTGTCTCTAAAAACGGCAGAATCCCAAGACGACTTCGCCGCGCTTGATGCAGAAGTGGCCGTTGTGGTGGCCTACGGGTTGATCCTACCACAGGCAATTCTGGACGCACCTGCGCACGGCTGCCTGAACATCCACGCGAGCCTGCTGCCGCGTTGGCGCGGTGCCGCTCCGATCCACCGTGCGATCATGGCGGGCGACGCGCAAACAGGTGTCTGCATCATGCAAATGGAAGCGGGACTGGACACGGGCCCCGTCCTGCTGCGCGAGGCGTTGGACATTGGTGCGCAGGAAACCACTGCGCAGTTGCACGACCGGTTGAGCACGATTGGCGCGCGCCTGATTGTCGAGGCGCTGAGCCAGTTAGATGCATTGACCCCACAGGTGCAGCCTGATGAGGGCGTGACCTATGCCTCGAAAATAGACAAGGCCGAGGCCCGAATTGATTGGAGCCTGCCTGCTGCGCAGGTCGACAGAATGATCCGTGGTCTCTCGCCTTTTCCCGGCGCGTGGTTTGAACACGACGGTGTCCGGATCAAAGTGCTTGGATCGAATTGCGTCGAAGGGGCCGGGGAAGCTGGCGTGGTCCTGTCCGACACGTTGCACGTGGCCTGCGGAGAAGGTGCTGTTGCGCTGACACGCTTGCAAAGGGCAGGTAAAGGCGCGCAGGATGTCGATGTGTTCCAACGCGGCGCCCAGATCGCTGTTGGTACGGATTTGAGCAAAGGATAGCCCTATGTTTCCCACCATGATCGGAACTGTCGTGATTGCGGGGATCATCGGCTATCTCGCAGAAAAGACCGAATTCACACATAACGGCATATTGGCCAGCATCATTATTTGCGTAGGCGGAGCGTTCTTGTTCTACTTCATACGATTGATGTTCGGTTTCGGGTTCTCATCACCGGGGGTGAACGCAATCGTGTCATCCATCGGTGCACTTATTATCGTGCCCTTTCACTGGCGGAAATAAGTGTTCTAGGGCGAGCCCCGAATAACATTTTATCAAAGAAATTGAGCTGGTTCAGTTTTTGGGAGGCGCGCTTTTGTAGACTGGCAGGTGCCAGCCGAAAAAGATTGAACCTGCGCGCAGCACCCACGTCACAGCAGTACCGATGATAAGGCCGTAGGGCACGTCGGGCAGGTAGGTTTTTAGCAAAACGCTTGTTGCGGCACCTGCAAAGGCGGCGGTCACGTAAAGCTCACCTTGTTTAAGCACGACTGGAACGTCACCCACCACAACGTCGCGCATCAGGCCGCCCATACAGCTTGTCACGATGCCCATCAGCACGACGATGACTGGGTCTTGGTCTAAGCTCATGGCGACACCTGCGCCAGCAGCAACGGCAACGGCTAGCGCAAAGCTATCGAGCCAGATGATCGTGCGCAGGCGGCTTTCCAGCAGGTGGGCGGTAAAGAAGGTGATCAGCGCTGCGATTGCAGCGGCCCCGAGGTAGGACGGGTCAGCAATCCAGAAAATCGGATTTCGGTCCAGCAGCAGGTCACGAATTGTGCCGCCGCCAACCGCCGTGAGACACGCAATAAAGGCGAATCCCACCAGATCAAGCTGAGCGCGGCTCGCCACAAGTGCGCCGGTCAGTGCGAAAACGATGACCGAGGCGTAATCAAGAAAACTAATCAGGGTCATTTGGATTTGAAGGGTGCCATACCGGCGCGGGCAAGCGCATCTGCGCGTTCGTTCTCGGTGTGGCCTGCGTGGCCTTTGACCCATTCCCATGTGACGCGGTGGCGGGCGTTCGCGGCATCAAGCCGCTGCCAGAGCTCAGCGTTCTTTACTGGCTTCTTGGCGGCATTCTTCCAGCCGTTATTTTTCCAGCCAAAGATCCAGCCGGTGATCCCGTTTTTGACATAGTTGCTATCTGTAACAATTGTGATCTCGGTATCCCGCGCCAGTGCTTCGAGAGCGTGGATCGCAGCCAGAAGTTCCATGCGGTTGTTGGTGGTGTTAGGCTCACCGCCCTTGAGCTCTCGTTCTTTGACGACAGTTTTCCCGTCGACTGCCTGCATCAATGCTCCCCAGCCACCGGGGCCGGGATTGCCCGAACAGGCACCGTCTGTGTATGCGTATAATTTAGCCATATGCGGCGAGTGCTATCCAATCCGCATGGGTGCCGTCCAGCCCCATATCACACCCTATGTGTTTTTTGATTACGGTGAAGCCAGCATCGGACAGCAAACCGCGCAGTTCGGCCTCTGTAACGTAGGTGTATTGGCGGCCGATCGCGTCGCGCTCTGTCTCAGAGCCAAGCTTCATCGCGATGTGAAAGCGGCCATTTGCCTTTATTGTGGTGTGCAACGCCGTCAGGATTACAGGCAAAGCATCACGGTCTGCATGGAGGAGGCTGAAGTTGGCCCAGACGCCGTCGTATAAATCCGTGCCGTCAATCTGTTCGAAGGTTTTGACCTCTGCGTGAACAAGGGAATGCTGGCTGGCGAGTGCTATCATCTCGGGGACAGCATCTGTGGCGTGCACCTTCAGTCCTGCGCGGGCCATGACGGCCGCCGCCGCGCCGGGGCCGCAGTCAAGGTCGAGGGCGCGGCCGCCCTTGGGTAAAGAGGTGATAAAGTCCGCCAGCAGGGGGTCCTTGGCCAACACTGTATCAGTGAGGGAGGCATAATGCGCGGACTGTTCAGCATAGACCGATAGGGTTTCAGGATCGCTCATTGGTACGCTCCGATGGAGAGGCAGGTCACTACGATGACCGTCAATACAATGCGCAAGCGCATCCACCACCGTGGGGTCAAACCGTTCCGGTAGAAGAAATAGTCAAGTACGAGAAGGCCGATAAAACCGATGGCGAGGTAGAAGAGCGTATCGGCAACCGCACCCCCGCGCATGAAGAAGGCCCAGAGCGCAGGCAAAACCGAGAGGATATAGCCGACGGTGGCCTTCGTTCCTTCAGCTTTGGTTGCAAACCCCCAGAGCACGCCGGACATGAACGACAGGATGATGGTGCCGTAAAGCAATAGCGCCTCAAGGCTGTCCACCTTGGTGAGCAGTGGATTGCTGTGTGCTAACGTTGAAGCGAATGCCGCCGCGATAAACGGAAGCAAGCCGGCAAGGCCAAGTACCAGCGGGGCGCGTGGAATGCCGAACATCAGGCGCGCTCGAATGCGAGGCGACCGGCAAGTGCGGCGAAGATGCCAGCAAAGGAGCGGTTCAGCCACGCCATCACCTGCGCGGAACCAAGCAATTGGCGGCGCGCGCCAGCTGCGAATATGCCGTAAAGCGCGAAGACACCAAAGGTCATTGCCATAAACACGGCGCCCATCGCAGTCATCTCGGTCGTGGCACTGGCAGTGTTGCCGGACAAGAATGGGGGCAGCAGGGCGAGAAAGAAGATCGACAGCTTCGGGTTGAGGATGTTGATTAAGGCACCGCGCCGCGCGATTTGCCAGCCGCTTTGACGTGTTTTGGTCTCCTGCACGCTCAGCGCGCCGTCGTCTTTCAGGGTTTGCCAGGCGAGATAGAGTAGATAGGCGACGCCAGCCCACTTTACCGCCGCAAACAAAAGCGCGGAGGTGTGCAGAACCGCTGCCAGTCCAAGCGTCGCGGCGGCCAAGTGTGGGAGGACCCCGATGGTGCACCCAAGTGCTGCCCAAAGTGCTGCGCGTCGACCTTGGCCAAGACCCAGAGCGAGAGTGTAGATCACGCCTGTACCGGGAGCCATGACAACAACGAGGGCGGTAATCAGGAAGTGGAGGGTGATCATCGGACGTACCTTTGCTGTGGTGCGAAGCCACGATGCCGCAAGACACCATTGGTGTCCATGCCGTCTATCTGGCGGGCAAGATATCCGGACCTGTTCGAAAAAATGAGACGTTGTTCGTGAAGATGCTGTCAGGGCGCAGCAGGATCAGCCGCCCTTCCGGGTCATCAATCCGCGCAATGTTGTCCATGAACCACGGGTTCCAGCTTTCCTTGGGACCTAGGTATCGCGTCAAAAGACGCTCGAACAGCGCTTGGTCCATTGCGGCGACTGTGGCGCGACCACGCAGTCCGAGGTGCAGCAGGCGGCCGCTGGTTGTGTCGAAATCCGTTATCTCGACGCTGACGCGGGGATCTGCGCTGACCCGCTTCGTGCTTGCGTTGTCGGCGCTGCCTAACATGCACAACATGCCTGCTTCCCAGTGATACCAAACCGGTGCTGTGCGCGGGCTGCCATCCGCAGCTGATGTACCAAGTATGGCCATCAAAGGCCGTTCGAGAATGATCTCTGGTTCGAAGGGTGTAGGCACTATCCCGTCAGGCAGATTCGCGCAGAACGCGGGGAACTTTGAATTCTACGTTCTCGACGGCGGTCTCGACCATTTTTTCGGTGACGGCATAGCGGGCTTTGAATGCGTCGATGACCTCGTTGATGAGAACCTCCGGGGCGGAGGCGCCGGCGGTGATGCCGATGCTGGTGATCCCGTCAAGCGCGCGCCAATCGATGTCATCTGCACGTTGCACTAATTGCGCATAGGCGCAGCCAGCGCGGGAACCAACCTCCACCAGTCGCTTCGAATTGGAGGAGTTTGGCGCACCCACCACCAGCATCGCATCGCATTTCGGCGCCATTGCTTTGACCGCTTCCTGCCGGTTGGTCGTGGCGTAGCAAATATCTTCCTTGTGTGGGCCGACAATCGCGGGAAAACGCGCCTGTAGCGCGGCGACAATATCAGCGGTGTCGTCAATGCTGAGCGTGGTTTGGGTAACATAGGCGAGCTTCGCCTCGTCGCGCACGACGACGTGGGCCACGTCGTTGGGAGTTTCCACCAGCAACACCTCACCATCGGGAAGCTGGCCCATGGTACCTACAGTTTCGGGGTGGCCTTCATGGCCGATCATGATCATTTGCAAGCCCGCGTCAGCATGGCGCTGGGCTTCAATGTGGACCTTGCTGACAAGTGGGCAGGTCGCATCCACGTAGACCATGTTGCGCGCTTGGGCGGCGTTTGGCACGGATTTTGGCACGCCGTGGGCTGAAAAGATCACAGGCCGGTCGTCGGGGCATTCCGATAGTTCTTCGACAAAAACAGCACCCTTTTCGCGCAGATCGTCCACCACGAATTTGTTGTGCACGATCTCGTGCCGGACATAGACGGGCGCCCCCCATTTGGTGAGCGCCATCTCGACGATCTTGATCGCGCGGTCGACGCCTGCGCAAAATCCGCGAGGTGCAGCAAGGTAGAGGATAAGAGGGGGCTTGTTCATCGGTTGCTCCGTGATTGGCCTACAGAGGTAAGGTGCCGGATGCGTCAGGTCCAGCCCAGAAGCGGTGCAAATATACGCTCCTAGAGCCTGATATCGGGGGGAGCATCAAGGCCGCAGCTTCGGCACGGTTGTGCACGCCCAGTTTGCGGTAGCCATGCTTGGCGTAGTCGGACACGGTGTGCACCGAGATATTGCAAATTTGCGCTGTTTCCGCACGTGTCTTCCCTTGTGACAGCAAGACGATCACTTCGCTTTCACGCGGCGTAAGCTGGTCAAAGACATCGGGAAGCCCATGGGACAAAAACGCTTTGCGATTGTCTGCAGGTACTGGCTGCTCCGGTGTCTCGATAAGCTCTTCGATGCGGCGGTGGATGATCATGCAAAACAGACGAAGCTCTTCAGCTTTGGGTAAGATTTTTGCGGAAAAATCGTTATTTTTCGTACCATTGCCCAAGATGAAACCGCCGAACCGGCTGCTGCCCTTCAGGCGCATGGGAATGGCAAACCCCGCATTGAAGCCGCGCGCGCCAGCCCTGTCGATAAAGGCGCGGTCGGCATCGGTGAGTTGGGAATATTTGTGGTAGAAGGCTGGCCCGACGGGAACGATATCATAGCTGTTGCAGCAATGGATCAGGAAAGGATCTTTGTCGGGTGGCGTTTCCTCGTAAAGGTCTGGAATGTTGCTGAGCGCGAATTGGGCTTCAAAGGTGTTGGTCACGCTCACATAGGTGGCGAAGTCCATCCCAATGAGGGGCAATACATCTAGCAGACCGCTCCAGACGGCATCAAGCGTCTGACCTTTTTCGATATTAGCCGCTCTATCTACAATCATCGAATAAACTTCCTTACCCCCCTTTTAAGGGGGGAGAAGGGTTTGGTCCAGCGTGCTATCAAAGCCACTGGGCCGTGCAGTGAGATTGCAATTTACCGGCCCGGATTTTTTTACGGCCTGCTAGATTTCAATGATGACCATGCACCGATGCCGTGAGAACGGCTCGGTGCATTATTTTTTGCAGCAACGCCTATGGATGTTTTCAGGCTATCAACCTGCGTTTTTTTCGGATGGCTCTCGCGGAGGACGACCGATTACATCACGCAGATCGTCAAGTTCGATGAAGTTGTCGGCCTGACGGCGTAGTTCGTCTGAAATCATCGGAGGTTGGCTGCGGATGGTCGAAACCACGGATACCCGTACACCTTGGCGTTGCAGGCTTTCAACCAGCGGGCGGAAATCTCCATCGCCGGAGAAAATGACAATGTGATCAAGGTGAGGTGCAAGCTCCATCGCATCGACGGCCAGTTCGATGTCCATGTTCCCTTTTACCTTACGTCGCCCCATGCTATCGGTGTATTCTTTGGCCGGTTTTGTGACCATCGAATAGCCGTTGTAGTGCAACCAATCTACCAGTGGACGGATCGGCGAATACTCGTCGTTTTCCAGCAAAGCAGTGTAGTAGAAGGCGCGCAAAAGCTTGCCCCGGCGCATGAATTCAGAGCGTAGAAGCTTGTAATCTACGTCAAATCCAAGTGTCTTGCCAGCTGCATAGAGGTTGGAGCCATCGATGAAGAGAGCTAAACGCTCGTCCTTGTAAAACATAATTAATTCCTCAAATTCAGAAGCGTATTGCAGCACATTTTAAAATTCGTCAAATGGGAATGTGGTATCGATAATTAACTTTTTGGCCAGTCAGGGTGTTCTTGAGTATATTTAAGCCTGCCCTGCATCGCCAAGAGGCTATCCTTTAAGAATGGCAGATTTGGCTAGGGAGGGTCATGGGAAATATTGATTATAGCACAACAGCGGCAGAATGCCGCTACTTGATTGCCCTGGGGTCAAACTTGGGCGTTGGCGAAATTGCTCCGGCTGAAGTGCTTGAAAGGGCATTGAAATCTCTACAGGGCAGGGGGTTCGCGGTTCGGTCGCAGAGCCGCTTTTTCCAAACACCGGCTTTCCCAGCGGGTGCAGGTCCGGACTTTGTGAACGCGGCTGCTGTGCTTGAAGCGCAGATTGATCCGGTCGAGGTGCTTGCGCAATTGCATGCAGTCGAAGCTGAGCTGAGCCGCACCCGTGAGGTGCGTTGGAGCGCGCGTACGCTAGATCTGGATTTGATCGCGGCAGGGGATTTGGTGTTGCCAGATGCGAAAACACACCAATACTGGCGTAAGATGCCGCTAGAGATGCAAAGGGCCGCCACGCCAGAGCAGTTGATCCTGCCGCATCCGCGATTGGCGGAGCGGGCGTTTGTGTTGGTTCCGTTGCTGGACGTCGTACCTGACTGGCGCCATCCGGTGACTGGACTGAGTATTCGGGAGATGCATGACGCATTGCCGGAGGCGATGCGCTACGAGGTGCGTGCGCTATAATACCTGCTTGTAAATCTGGCTGAACGGGCCTAGGTAGCGTCTTCTAGCAGATAATTTATTGGAGCATCCAATGGCCCGCGTTACCGTCGAAGATTGTGTTGATAAAGTCCCGAACCGGTTTGAGCTGGTCATGCTTGCGGCTCACCGTGCCCGTGAGATTGCTGCAGGATCTCCTGTAACTGTGGACCGTGACAACGATAAAAACCCTGTGGTTTCGCTGCGCGAGATCGCGGATGAGACGCAGTCGGCTGATGATCTGCGCGAGCGTCTGATCGAAAGCAACCAGAACCAGATCGAAGTGGATGAGCCTGAAGAGGACGCCATGGCGATTCTTATGGGTGCCGAGCAGGACAAGCCGGAAGAAGACAGCATGTCCGAAGAAATGCTTTTGCGGCAGTTGATGGCTGCGCAAGGGCAGGGGTGATTGCGGCGGGAATGACCGTTCCGCTTGAGGGCTGAGGCAGATAATGACAACCACTGCCGACGACCTTGTCACATTGGTTCGCGGGTTTAACCCTAGAACAAACCAAGCGTTGATCCGCGCGGCCTATGCGTACGGTGAACGCATGCATGAAGGGCAGTTCCGGCATTCCGGTGAGCCCTATTTTACTCATCCTGTAGCCGTTGCCGCCATTCTGGCGTCGCAACAGTTGGATGATGCCACCATCATCACAGCGCTCTTGCACGACACCATCGAAGACACGCCTGCCTCCTATTCGGAAGTGCAGGAGGAATTCGGTAAGGAAGTCGCAGAATTGGTGGACGGCGTCACGAAGCTGACCAATCTGCAGCTGAATTCCTCCGAGACCAAGCAGGCCGAAAATTTTCGCAAACTGTTCATGGCGATGTCCAAGGACCTGCGGGTTATTCTGGTGAAGCTTTCGGACCGCTTGCACAACATGCGCACGATCAAGGCGATGCGCCCTGAAAAGCAGGCGCAAAAAGCGCGTGAAACCATGGATATCTATGCGCCGCTTGCAGGCCGGATGGGTATGCAGTGGATGCGCGAAGAACTGGAAGATCTGGCGTTTCGGGTTCTGAACCCTGAGGCGCGCCAGTCCATCATGCGCCGCTTTATCATGCTCCAGAAAGAAACTGGCGATGTGATCTCGCGGATCACGACGGATATGCGCAAGGAATTGTCCAAGGCAGACGTCGAAGCCGAGGTTTTTGGTCGCGCGAAAAAACCATATTCTATCTGGCGTAAGATGGAGGAAAAGGAGCAATCTTTTTCACGCCTCTCCGACATCTATGGATTTCGCGTGATTACGGATAGCGAGGAAGACTGCTACCGTGCGCTGGGCGCGATCCACCGGCGGTGGCGCGCGGTACCGGGACGTTTCAAAGATTATATCAGCCAGCCCAAGACGAACGGTTACCGTTCTATCCATACGACCGTTTCGGGCCGTGATGGTAAGCGGGTCGAGGTTCAGATCAGAACGCGGCAGATGCATGATGTGGCGGAAACAGGCGTTGCGGCGCATTGGTCTTACCGCGACGGTGTCCGCTCCAAGAACCCCTTTGCAGTTGATCCGGTTAAGTGGATTGCGCAGCTCACCGAACAGTTCGACGGTGAGGACGATCACGAGAATTTCCTCGAAGCGGTCAAGCTGGAGATGTATACCGACAAGGTGTTTTGCTTCACGCCGAAGGGCGAAGTGATCAAGCTGCCACGCGGCGCTACACCAATTGATTTTGCCTATGCAATTCACACGCGCATCGGGTCGGCCTGCGTGGGCGCCAAGATTGACGGCCTACGCGTGCCGCTTTGGACGCGGGTGAAAAATGGGCAGTCGGTTGAGATCATTACAGCCGAAGGGCAAACGCCGCAGACCACATGGCTGGAGATTGCAACAACGGGTAAAGCCAAGACTGCCATTCGCCGCTCCCTGCGGGAGGTGGACCGCGCGCGGTTTATCAAACTGGGCCGCGAACTGGCCCGTTCGGCTTTTGAGCATGTTGGGAAACGGGCGACAGACAAAGTACTGGCAACCGCTGCGCGTGCGTTGCGTGTAGGGGGCGTGGATAACCTGCTGGAACAGCTGGGGAGTTCGAACCGCACTGGCCGCGAGGTAGTAAGCGTAGTTTACCCTGAGCTTGGTCTGGTGACCGGCGAAGAAGTGGATCGTAAGCGGGCAGTGATCGGGCTTGAACCGGGTCAATCCTTTGACCGGGCTTCATGTTGTGAGCCGCTGCCGGGCGAACGCATTGTCGGGATTACCTTCCGTGGCAAGGGCGTGACCCTGCATGCCATCGATTGTGACAGGCTGAGTGATTACGAAGAACAGCCCGACCGTTGGCTCGATCTGCGCTGGCATGATGGCAGTCACCCCGCCGTTTACGGTGCGACCATTGATCTGACGGTTGCCAACGACCGCGGTGTTCTGGGCCGGATTTGCACGTTGATCGGTGAGGCTGGGGCGAATATCGCTGACCTCAACTTTGTTGAGCGTAAGCAAGATTTCTTCCGCGTTTTGGTGCATGTAGAGCTGCGTGACGCCGCCCAGCTTCATTCGCTAATGCTCACGCTGGAAGCTGAAAGCGATGTCGCCACTGTCAGCAGGTATCGCAATGTGAACGCGACCGGAGAGGGTGCTGCGGCAGGGGGACATCTGCCGTGATATTCAAGCGCCGTGATCCAAAATCACTCGGCCGCTCTGTGGCCGAGTTCCTTTGGCCCCGTGGTGGATGGGCGCGCGCGTTTCACTATGTCAAACACCGGATGCGCCGTTTACCCGACAGTCCTGAACGGATCGCACGAGGGATTTGGGCTGGTGTGTTTATTACATTCACGCCGCTGTTCGGGATGCATTTTCTCTTTGCTGTGCTGATCTCGAGGGCGATGAAGGGCAACATCCTTGCGTCGCTCATGGCGACCTTTGTGGGTAACCCGCTGACATTTGTTTTCATCGCGCTGTCTTCGTTGAAATCAGGCCATTGGATATTGGGCACGGAGTTGCAGGAAGGCGAATTGCGCGCGCTCAGCCGTAAGTTCTCTGATGCAGGCAGCGACCTTTGGCGCAATGTTATCTCGATCTTTACACCAGAAAAAATGGACTGGTCCGGTCTTGCCATTTTTTCTCGCGATGTTTTTTATCCCTATTTGATGGGCGGCATTGTGTCCGGTATCTTCTTTGCGACAGTGGCCTATTATATGGCTGTTCCGGTTTTGCGGGCGTATCAAAAGCGCCGCAGGGGGGTGATCAAGGCGAAGTTCGAGGCGCTGAAAGCTAAGACAGCCGCGAAAGCCGAAGAGAAAAAGCAGGCTGCAAAAGACAAAAAAGAGAGAGCGAATGGCTGACAAGAATAAGCTGCGTTTGGGCGTAAACATCGACCACGTCGCAACTGTGCGTAACGCGCGCGGCGGCAATACGCCTGACCCGTTGCGCGCTGCCCGTATCGCACAAGAGGCCGGCGCTGATGGCATCACTGCACATTTGCGTGAGGACCGCCGCCATATCTCGGACGCGGACATTGAGGGGCTGATGGAGATTCTGACAGTGCCTTTGAACTTTGAAATGGCCGCTACCGAAGAGATGCAGGCGATTGCCTTGCGTCACAAGCCGCACGCGGTTTGCATCGTGCCTGAAAAGCGCGAAGAACGCACAACTGAAGGCGGGCTGGAAGTCGCACGCGAGGAAAACCGCCTTGCCCACTTCATCGCGCCCCTGCGTGATGTGGGCTGCCGAGTTTCAATCTTCATCGCAGCAGAGCAGCGTCAGATCGAAGCGGCGCACCGTATTGGTGCCCAAGTGATCGAACTCCACTCAGGCGCCTATTGTGATGCCTATCATGAGGGCCGTTTCGAGCAGGCTGAGCTCGAGTTGGGAAAACTGCGCGATATGTCGGTCTTTGCACATGGGCTGGGTCTTGAGGTGCATGTAGGACACGGATTGACCTATGACACGGTAACTCCTGTCGCAGCCTTTCCCGAAGTCATGGAGCTCAACATCGGACATTTTCTAATTGGAGAGGCGATCTTTCTTGGTCTTGAGCCAGCAATCGCAGAAATGCGCCGGTTGATGGATGAGGCCCGCGCCGTTTAGGCGTTTTGCCGACGCATGGCCGCTTGCGCAACACGAGGATACGCGATGATTTTGGGCATTGGCACTGATTTGGCGAATATCGAACGTATTCAAGGTACGCTTGAACGTTTTGGCGACCGCTTTCGCAACCGAGTGTTCACGTCGGTAGAGCAGGCGAAGGCAGAGCGGCGCGTGGATGTGGCGGGAACCTATGCCAAACGCTGGGCCGCAAAAGAGGCGTGCTCCAAAGCATTGGGAACCGGGCTACGCATGGGGATCAGCTGGCGCGATATGGCGGTGAGCAATTTGCGAACTGGCCAGCCAGTCATGGAAGTGACCGGATGGGCCGCCGAGCGTCTGGCGACCATGACCCCGGAAGGTCATGAGGCCATCATTCACGTGACCCTCACGGACGATCATCCATGGGCGCAGGCATTTGTGGTAATTGAGGCGCGCCCGCTAGGGTGACGCGCACCTTGACACTACGCGCTGCCCTGCGCATGTAACCCACGTAATACATGCTAGGAGCGCCGGATGGCCAAGACCGAAAAGACAGGCAATGTGATTGTCGAAACGATCAAGACTGTTGTCTATGCGCTGTTGATTGCAGGTGTCTTCCGCACCCTGTTTTTTCAGCCTTTCTGGATTCCTTCCGGTTCGATGAAAGAGACGCTTCTGATCGGCGACTTCGTCTTTGTGAACAAGATGGCGTATGGCTATTCCTATGCCTCCTGCCCCAGCGTGATTATGCCCAGCGTCGGCATTAACGTAGACGCCAAAAAGCTGTGTGGCGTGTTTGATGGCGACAACACGCGCCTGTTCGGCAGTGAGCCAGAGCGCGGCGATGTGGTGGTGTTCCGGCATCCGATTTCCGGCCATGATTATATCAAACGACTGATTGGCCTGCCCGGTGACCAAATTCAGGTCACAAATGGAATTGTTCAGATCAACGGTGTTGCCGCACCACAAGAACCCGCAGGCAAGTTCGAAGAGCTTATGGAGCTCCAAGGTCCTCAAGCCTTGCGCCCGCGTTGCGCCAACGGTGCAGTCGGTCAGGGCGGCATGTGCATCAAGGATCGCGCGATCGAAACTCTGCCTAACGGCGTGAGCCATGTGGTTCTGGACATTGGTCCTCAAGCCTCTGATCGTACCGGTGTCTATACCGTGCCGGAGGGCAATTATTTCTTCATGGGCGATAACCGCGACAACTCTGCCGACAGCCGTTTGGCTCAGACGGCTGGTGGCGTCGGTTTTGTCCCGTTCGAAAACCTGATTGGTCGCGCTGATCGGATCGTGTTTAGCTCGGGCGGACGCTCGATGCTGTTCTTCTGGACGTGGCGCTCTGATCGCTTTTTCAAAGCGATCAAGTGAAGCTGTCCGCTGAACTCAGAGCGTTCGAGAAACGTCTTGGTTACACGTTTCAGTCGCCGCAATTGCTGAACGAAGCGGTGACGCATGCGTCAATGTCTACGGCGAACCGTGATGACAATCAGCGGCTTGAGTTTTTGGGCGACCGTGTGCTGGGTCTTGTGATGGCTGAGGCTTTGCTTAAGCTTGATACAAAGGCATCCGAGGGCCAGTTGGCCCCGCGCTTTAATGCGTTGGTCCGCAAAGAAGCCTGCGCCGATGTGGCGCGTGATATCGACATTGGCGCGGTTCTGCGCCTTGGCCGGTCAGAGATGCTGTCAGGCGGGAGACGCAAGCAAGCACTGCTGGGCGATGCGATGGAGGCGGTGATTGCCGCCGTCTATATTGACGGAGGCTTTGATGCCTCACGTGCGCTGGTGCTTCGGCTCTGGGGTGATCGGACGACTTCTGTTAAAGATGATGCACGGGACGCAAAGACATCCTTGCAGGAATGGGCGCAAGCCCGAGGGCTAGAACCACCTGCCTATGTATTGACGAAGCGGAGCGGGCCGGACCATGCTCCGATATTCACAATCGCCGCGCGTCTGTCGACCGGACAGACAGCGAGTGCGACAGCGGGCGCCAAGCGCGCCGCAGAACAAGACGCCGCAGCATCGCTGTTGGCGCAATTGGAGCGAGACACATGACCGAAACACCGACACGCGCGGGGTTCGTTGCCCTCATCGGAGAACCCAACGCGGGTAAGTCGACGCTGCTTAACCGGATGGTTGGTGCGAAAGTTTCCATCGTCACGCACAAGGTACAAACCACACGTGCGCGCATCCGTGGCGTTGCCATGCAGGGTGCAAGCCAGATTGTTTTCGTGGACACGCCCGGCTTGTTCCAGCCGCGTCGCAGGCTTGACCGCGCGATGGTTGCCGCAGCTTGGGGTGGGGCAGCGGATGCCGATCTAGTGGTGCTGCTGGTTGAAGCGCAGCGTGGCGTGACCGAAGGTGTCGAGCGTATTTTGACTCGTCTAAATGAGATTGGTAAAGGCGCACGCGTCGCTCTGGCCATCAACAAGATTGACCGTGTCGAAGCGCCTGTGTTGCTGGGGCTCAGCAAGAAGCTGAATGAAGCTTATCCCTTCGTCGAGACCTTCATGATCTCCGCCGAGAAGGGGCATGGCGTAGATGCGCTACGGATCTGGCTTGCCGGTGAGGTGCCCGAAGGGCCATGGCTGTATCCTGAGGACCAGATCGCCGATCTGCCGATGCGAATGATCGCCGCCGAAATGACGCGCGAAAAACTGACCCTCCGCCTGCATCAGGAGCTGCCGTACCAGTTGACCGTTGAGACGGAGAACTGGGAAGAACGCAAGGACGGCTCGGCGCGGATTGACCAGTTGATCTATGTTATGCGGGACGGCCACAAGGGGATCGTCCTGGGCAACAAGGGTGAGACGATCAAGTCCGTTAGCAAGGCTGCGCGCGAAGAAATGGAAGAGTTTCTCGGGCGCAAGGTCCACCTGTTTTTGAAGGTGAAAGTCCGGCCTAACTGGCTTGAGGACGCCGAGCGTTATTCCGAGATGGGGTTGGAGTTCAAGGACGGCAACCAATGATGTGCAGCATCGCCTGCGGTTCTGGATGCGTTGTCCTTGAGGGGCTTTCGTGCCGCGTCTGACGGCAAGGTTCTGGGTTGATGCCTATCTGGCACGGCTGCGGATGTTCGATATTCCCGCTTTTGTCGTAGCCCACGGGGATGACACAGGCGGTGCTGTTCTGGTGAAGCTGGCAACGTTGGATGGCAAAGCGACGGTATTTCAGCGCTCCTTCGACCTGATGAGCGGAGAGCGTGTTTGGGTAGAGCTGGCCGGTGGCCCTGAGTCTGAGGTGGACGAAGCGGTGCGTAAGCAGCGCGGGTTCGACCCCGATCTTTGGGTGATAGAGGTGGAAGACCGAGAGGGTCGGCATCTTCTGGATCAAGAGGGTCTTGGCTAATGGAATGGCGCGATCAGGGCATCTTGCTGAGCGCACGCCGCCATGGAGAGACATCTGCGATCATCGAGATGTTTACGCCCTCGCAGGGGCGCCACGCTGGCGTTGTGCGGGGCGGGACCAGTCGAAAAATTTCTCCAATTTTGCAGCCCGGCGCACAGTTGGATGTGGCATGGCGCGCGCGGCTAGAAGATCACATGGGAGCGTTTGCCGTAGAGCCTGTGCGCAGCCGCGCCGCAATAGCGATGGGGGGGCGGCTGGCGTTGGCAGGGCTGAACGCGGTGACCGGATTGATCAGTTTCAGTCTGCCAGAACGCGAGGTCCATCTGCCGCTCTATCACCGGACGGAAGCCTTGTTAGACTTGCTGGGCCAGGACGATATCTGGCCACTGGCCTATCTCCGCTGGGAACTGAGTCTGCTGGAAGAGCTTGGCTACGGCCTTGATCTGGGTAGCTGCGCCGTAACGGGGGCAACAGACGGATTGGCCTATGTCTCACCCAAATCAGGGCGGGCGGTTTCACGTGAAGGGGCGGGGGACTGGGCCGAGCGGTTGCTGCCCTTGCCGGATGTGTTGCGTGGCGTTGGTGATGCCAGTGATGCGGAGATTGCAGAAAGCTTTAAAACAACTGGATACTTCCTGATGCATCACCTTGCTGCTGGTTTGGGGGGCAGGCCACTGCCACAGGCCCGAGCGCGCTTTGTCGAAGCGTTTAATCGCTCGTTTTAAAAAGCATCTTGGTACCGTCCGAACTGGTCAGCACGAGCGTTTCGCCATCAACCTTGGAATTGGTTGCAGTTTCTAGCGCTGCAAGAAAGGCGATTTCAGCCTCAATTTCAGGACACCCCCTTCTGGTGCTACCAATGGGACCGGCATCAAAGGTCGGGTAGGGGGCTTTCATACCGCCGAAGTAGCGGTTGCAGGGGCCTTCGCCTGCGATTTCACCCGCCTTGGGAAAGGTGAGCGTGGCACGGACAGGAAAGGGCGCGCCATTAAGTTCTTTCAGCAGCCAGACACGATCTGCACCGCCGTAAATGCGCTGGAAGTCGTCGGCGCGGCAGGCTGTCAGCGAGACAACCAGTAAAGCAATCGAGGTAAACCACTTCATGCTAGGGCAAGCACCGTATCCACGAGGGCGTCAAAGGCCGCGTGTGTGTCTGTCTCTGCTTTAATTTGTGGCAGGCCGACAAGCGACGCAAGCAGCGATTGCCCGAACGCCGGATTGCGCAATCCGATTTGGTTGAGCAAATGTTGGAGAAAAGTCAGGCGTTCTGCGTCCACCTCTGCCACGGCAGAAGCCACGGCTGAGTCGGATTGAGACCAGACCCGCAATGCAGACTCGGTAGGGGTGTCCAGAATACTATGCCCGAAGGCGCGCAAAGCGGTTTCTGCGCTGTCCCCTGTCTCTAAGCGCTCCATCACATCAGAGAGAGCCCGTGTATGCCACTGACGTACGAGGGCAGCATGATACGTGGGGACGTCCTTGAAATGCCAGTAGAACGACCCTTTAGTGGCCCCAAGACGGCGTGCCATAGGTTCGGCGGCAAGGCAGGCCGGGCCCTCCGCACAAAGTGCGGCGAAACCAGCATCTATCCATTTTTCCGGTGAAAGTCGCGTGCTTGTCATAGTTTTTAGGGTATGCGCAGGCGGGGCGCGCCGCAAGGGGCGCCCCGTTCTGGTCGGCAAAGATTAGCCCAAGATACGGCGGGCGATAACCTGTGCCTGAATTTCAGCCGCACCTTCGAAGATGTTGAGGATACGGGCGTCACACAGAACGCGACTGATCTTGTATTCTAGTGCAAAACCATTGCCGCCGTGGATCTGCAAACCGTTGTCCGCAGCAGCCCAAGCCACACGTGCGCCAAGCAGTTTCGCCATACCTGCTTCCACGTCACAGCGGCGACCTTCGTCCTTCTCGAACGCAGAGAAATAAGTGAGCTGACGCGCCACCATGATTTCAACGGCCATCATCGCCAGCTTGCTGGAGACGCGCGGGAAGTTGATCAGAGCTTTGCCGAACTGTTTGCGGTCAAGGGCATACTGCATGGAGATATCCAGCGCGGACTGCGCCACGCCAATGGCACGGGCAGCTGTTTGGATGCGCGCGCTTTCAAAGGTTTCCATCAGCTGTTTAAAGCCTTTGCCTTCTTCGCCGCCGAGAAGGTTCTCAGCGTTGACTTCAAAGCCGTCGAACGCCAGCTCATATTCTTTCATGCCGCGATAACCGAGCACTTCGATCTCACCGCCTGTCATGCCGTCGGTCGGAAAGGGGTTTTCATCAGTCCCGGGGGTCTTCTCGGCCAAGAACATGGACAGGCCTTTGTAGTCCGTCGTGTCAGGGTCGGTGCGGGCCAGCAGGGTCATCACATGTGTACGCGCAGCATGGGTGATCCATGTCTTGTTGCCAGTGACTTTGTAGCTTTCACCATCTTTGATCGCACGTGTGCGAAGGGAGCCCAGATCAGAACCGGTGTTTGGTTCTGTAAAGACGGCGGTTGGCAGGGTTTCAGCACTTGCGATGCGCGGCAGCCATTTCTGTTTTTGCTCGTCCGTGCCGCCAGCAATAATAAGCTCGGCTGCGATTTCGGAACGTGTGCCAAGCGAGCCTACACCGATATAACCGCGCGAGAGTTCTTCGGACACAACGCACATGGATGCTTTGGACAGTCCAAAGCCGCCAAATTCTTCGGGGATGGTAAGGCCGAATACGCCCATTTCGGCAAGATCGTCGATGATCTCCATCGGGATCAGTTCGTCCTTGAGGTGCCATTCGTGGGCGAACGGTTCTACCTTCTCCACTGCGTAGCGGTGGAACTGCTCGCGAATCATCTCAAGTTCGTCATCAAGACCAGAGGCCCCGACCGTGACGTTGGCGGAGTGCTCTTGCATCAACTCGACAAGACGGGTGCGGGCGGCTTGAGTGTTGCCGCCTTGGGTCAGCGTCATGATCGCTGGCTCCATCAGGCCGAGCTGGTCATCCTGACCAAGGCCAAGATCCTGAAGGCGGACGATCTCACCCTGATTCATCTGGATGCCGCCGTAGATCTGCCACAGGTATTCGCCGAACGCGATCTGGTGGATCAAGGCTTCGGTCTCGCCGAACTTGCTGTCCTTTTCCAACGCTTCGGCCCAGGATTGCATCTGGCGCAGGGCCTGCGCGTAGGTCGCCAGCCATGCCAGCCCGTGAGCGGCAGTCTGGTTTTGTTCAACCAGCGCATTTGATACGCGGCCGTTTTCAGTGACCATCGTGCGCACTGTTTCGGTTGCGCGGACAAGGACTGCCTCAACTGGTGCCACGGCCGATGCTGTAAGCTTCAGCAGATCATCAAGGAGGGCAGGCGCCTCCATATTCAGCTGTCCATCATGTGCCATTATCTACATCCTTTTTTACTTAGTGCTCGGCATAATCACTTTGCAGGTGCAGCGCAACAAAGATACGTTTGGTTGCGTCAATGTGGTCGAAAGTTTCGCTGCCGAATTTAAGTGCGTCGAGAATGTCATTTGATATGTAGGGCCATGGACACAATTTTCCCGCTTTTATCACCATACGAGCTTGGCCTTGCTGCTTTGATTGCGATTCTCGCGGGATTTGTCAAAGGCGTGGTCGGATTCGCTATGCCATTGGTCTTTATTTCGGGCCTCACAACCTTCATGCCTCCCGAGCTTGCCTTGGCAGGGTTGATCGCGCCGACCCTCGTTACCAATGCGCATCAGGCGCTGCGGCAAGGGATGCAGGCCGCCGTCCGTTCTACTATTGAGTTTCGCGTGTTTCTTGCCTGCGGCGGTGTGACGCTGATCGCCTGTGCACAACTTGTCCGGGTGTTTCCGGATCAGGTTATGCTAGGTGTTATAGGCGTGCCAGTGACCTTCTTCGCGCTGCTGCAATTGGTGGGGTATACGTTCAAGCTCTCTGGTCGCGACATGCGGGTCGAAGTAACTGCCGGTACTATTGCCGGCGCGCTGGGAGGGCTTTCTGGTATCTGGGGGCCGCCAACGGTCGCGTACCTGACTGCGCTGAACACACCTAAGCAAGACCAGATGCGGGTTCAGGGCGTGATCTATGGGCTCGGTGCTGTCGCGTTGCTTGCAGCACATGTCGGCTCGGGCGTATTACGCGCCGAGACGATAGGCTTCTCGCTGGCGATGGTACCAACTGCGTATCTCGGGATGTCGATCGGGATATCGGTCATGGACCGAATCGACCAGACCGCTTTTCGCCGCTTGACGCTGTTTGTGCTTTTGGTTGCAGGTCTAAACCTGATCCGGCGGGCGTGGCTGGGGTGATTACCCCTGCCGAGCCACCGTCATGCCAGAAACATCTTCGATAAACGTCACGATTCGAGATTTCACTTTGTCGTCCTGAATAGAGGCCAGAGCGTTTACAATTTCCATCCCAGTATCGCGGGTGGAAACACTGCTGTGTGCATCTTCGTAAAGCCCTTCAAAGAAATAGGCGGGTGAAACTTCGAATATCTGACCTAATTCAAAAAGGCGGCTCGCCGCGATTCGATTTGATCCGATTTCGTATTTCTGAATTTGCTGGAACGAAAGTCCAAGACGTTGTGCGACGTCGGTTTGCGAATAGCGACGGAGTGTTCTCATTTCTCTGAGCTTTCGCCCGACATGTACGTCTACTGGATGCGCCATAAATAATTAACCTCTGGTTGTGTGAGTGCAATTTTGCGAAAAATCGCTCATTCGATCAATTGGATAGATTTATTAAGTTTCGATCAATTTATGTCAGATATATGAACGATTGCCGTCACGACAACGGATGATTTTCGTTGCCCTAATGGGTGATTTGTGGTCAATATTTTGGATGGGATCAAATTTGAAAATATCTCTACCTCAAAAAAAGCGAGAGCCTGCTCCGGCCTTGCTGTATGAAATGATGCGTTCTTTCTCCGGTTTGGCGCACACTCTGAATTTGTCTCAGGCTGTTGAGGAATTGGGCAGCACCCGCCAGACCGTGCGTCGTCATATCGGTCAGCTAGAAGAAGCGATGGGTCACAAGCTCTTCGATATTCAGCAGCGCCGCTATACATTAACAGATCACGGCACGCGTGCGTTGGCGCCGGCCCGACTGCTTCTTGATCAAGGAAGCGTTTGGTTGCAGGGTCAATTTCAGGATGTAGATGGCATGCTGCGGGTGTCTTTCGAAGGCGATACCGGCTGGGTTTTTCACCAGCAGCAGCTTCCGATGAGCCGGATTTGGTCAGGCAGGTCAGAGTTGTTGCGCGAGGCGCTGAAGGCCTGGACGCAGAGTGAGGGCAGGCTTGAAAGTAAGGGGATGCTGCACGTCCGGCCTTACATTCTGGCCTACCGCGACATTGCTGACAGCTGGATTTGCGTCGAAGTCGGGGAGAAGTCCTTTTACTCCAATTGGTATGGGTGGGCTGAAGCGCGTAGCAGCATTGGGCGGAATCTTAATCAGTTTCCCGGCGGTGAGCAGTTTATGAGCCTCGCTACGGCTCCGTTCACTGACGTGAGCGAGAGCCATGGTGTCAGGATAGATCAAATTATAAGCAAAATGCGTCTCAGCGGCGATGGGCCGATGCAATATATTGCTTTCGACAGATTGCTCTTGGGTGTCCAAATGCCTGACGGATCGCCCGCGATTATTTCAGTCGTAGATCGGGCGGAAGAGATACTCATTACAGACGTGGACAAGTGCCTTTTGGATCAGGTCTCTGACAAAGCAAGGGTGGATTTCGTAAAGGAAACATAAATTCGGGTGTTTTTTCGCGCAATCCGGTAACCTAAGCGTGTACCGGAGCAAAAGGCGATTCCAAATGACACTTATCAAGATGCAAACTGGCGACCGTTTTGTTGCCAATAGTGCCGAAATTTTCCAGCGATATGGCGTAACACTGGAGGTCGGGTATGATTTTGAAGAGTACCGCAGTTTATTGAAAGAAGCGCGTCCCGATCATGAACTGGGAGCCCCTTATGATCCACGACTCCGTGAAATGACGGCGCAGAATGCCCTTTGGATCGTCGGGCGTAACACGGCAGGCAAGGTTGTTCATACACAAGCTTTACGAATGCTTGAAAATCATTCGCTCTCAGTCGGAGAGTATTTTACTCGCCGTTTCCGTGAGTATCCGCCATCCGTTCGGACGCTTGATCTTGAACGTTCGCGGTTCCGTGCAGGGCCGGGGGCTATGCGGATGTTCGGGTCCGTGGCCTATCATGGAGAGTTCTGGATCGCGCCTGGTGCGGAAAGCCTGCGGGGGCAGGGCATGTCCTGCGTTCTGGGGCGTTATGGTTTCTTTGAAGCGATTCAGCATTGGGATCCCGACCACATTGTGGCGTTCATGGCAAAGGGCATCGCGTTTAAAGGCCTCGCGGAGCGTACAGGGTGGATGCACACCCAGCCTGGCGCGCTGCGCTGGTTCCTGAAGGGGAATGATGTGCCGATTGAGGGGTTCATGGCCTATATGGACCGAGAAGACCTACATTACGTGTTGGAGTTGCCTCTCAACGATTTGGTCGAGATGGCAGCCTGAATATTTAAAATTGTAATAGCTGAATAAAGAAGGGCCGCTGCCCGAACAGCGGCCCTTCTTTACATCTCATTGCCGATTTAGCGAATGACAGCGGCTTTAACTTCATCGTCAATATGCGGCATGTATTGTTCGAAATTGTCGGCGAACATTTTCACCAGTTTTGTCACCTGGCGGTCATACGCTTCTGGATTGTCCCAAGTGCGACGTGGGTCCAGCAAGATGTCTGCTACTCCCTCGACAGAAACGGGCACTTCAAAGCCGAAGTTTTCGTCCACGCGGAATTTGCCAGCCACAAGCGACCCGTCAAGGGCGGCCGTCAGCAGCGCACGTGTAGCACGGATCGGCATACGAGAGCCGGTTCCGTAAGCGCCACCGGTCCAGCCGGTGTTGACCAGCCAGCAGGTCGCGCCGTGTTGGGCGATCTTTTCACGCAGCAGGTTGCCATAGACTTCGGGACGGCGTGGCATGAACGGTGCGCCAAAGCAGGTAGAGAAGGTCGGTTCTGGCTCAGTCACACCACGTTCTGTGCCTGCTACCTTCGAGGTGAAGCCGGACAGGAAGTGGTACATCGCTTGCGCTGGTGTCAGGCGTGCGATGGGTGGCAGCGTACCGAAGGCATCGCACGTCAGCATGATGATGTTCTTCGGGTGGCCACCAATCGCCTTTTTGGAAGCGTTTGAGATGTAGTGCAGCGGATACGCGCAGCGCATGTTGGCCGTCAGGCTGTCATCGTCGAAATCAAGGTCTTTGGTTTCGTCATCGTAGATCATGTTTTCGATCACGGTTCCGAATTTCTCTGTCGTCGCGTAAATTTCAGGCTCTGCTTCGGCGCTGAGGCTAATCGTCTTGGCGTAGCAACCTCCTTCAAAGTTGAAGGTGCCAGTGTCGGACCAGCCATGCTCGTCATCGCCGATTAGGATACGCTCGGGATCAGCGGATAGGGTCGTTTTACCCGTGCCCGACAAGCCAAAGAAGATAGCTGTATCGACAGGATTGCCCACCGCGTGGTTGGCCGAACAATGCATCGGCATCACGCCTTTTCCGGGCAGCAGGTAGTTCAGCAGGGAGAAGACAGATTTCTTGTTCTCGCCTGCGTACTCTGTTCCGCCGATAAGGATCATCTTGCGGTCGAAGTTCATCGCGATGACTGTCTCGGAGCGGCAATCATGCTTCTTCGGATCGGCCGAGAACTTGGGGCAGTTGATTACGGTAAAGTCAGCCAGAAAGTCGTCCAGTTGATCGCGGTCGGGACGGCGCATCATGTGGCGGATGAACAGGCCGTGCCATGCCAGTTCGGTCACAAAACGAACGTTGATCGCATGTTTGGGGTCCGCGCCGCCAACAAGGTCCTGAACGAAATAATCGCCGCCCTTCATGTGGGCCAGCATGTCCTCATACAAAGCGTCGAAGCCCGCCTCGGACATTTCGGCGTTATTTTCCCACCAGATCGTGTCTTTTACGCTGTCGCTCATCACGACATGTTTGTCTTTGGGTGAGCGGCCAGTGAATTTTCCGGTGGTCACCAAAAATGCGCCACCCTTGCCCAGTGTCCCCTCATCGCGTTTGAGAGCGGTCTCAATCAGCGCAGGTTCCATGAGGTTGTAATATACATTGCCGAGCCCTGTGATCCCTTGATCGTCGAGGCTGAAGTTAGGGTTTACCCGTCCGGTTTGCATGCAATGTCTCCTTTGGAAACTGCGCATCTCGCGCAGCGTAATGGGGAATGCCCGGGACCAAACGCACGCGGGCATCAATGGAATATCGGCCTCTTAACACGATGATTTACAGGTTGAACAGGCGCGTTTGCATAGTTAGCGCCACCACTTTGCCAATTGCCGCAGGACGCGACACAATGGCGCGGTTTTGCCTGTGTGCGGTGCTGACGGACGTCTAACGGGTCTACTGAGTTGAATTCAGCAAGCGCAAGGTGAGGTAATTTAGCCATTCCTAAATAAATTATGGCTGAAATATGTCAGTATAGCCCGCCGATTCGCACTTTGGGATTGATTCGACAGCAAAAGGAGTGATCAATGCTTGGAAAAACAAAAATACATTGAGCAGCACAAGGAAACAGGCAATGTCAAAAATTGCATTGGTCGACGACGACAGGAATATCCTGACGTCCGTCTCGATGACTCTTGAAGCCGAAGGCTTTGAGGTGGAAACTTATAATGACGGTCAGGCCGCATTGGACGCGTTTAACAAGCGAATGCCCGATATGGCCGTGCTGGATATCAAGATGCCGCGCATGGATGGGATGGACCTGCTCCAACGTTTGCGCCAAAAAAGCGCGATGCCGGTGATCTTTCTCACGTCCAAGGATGACGAGATTGACGAAGTTCTGGGCCTGCGCATGGGCGCCGACGATTATGTGAAAAAACCTTTCTCTCAGCGTTTGCTTGTTGAGCGTATTCGCGCCCTTCTGCGTCGTCAGGAGGCGGTGGCGACTGACGAGGTGGGCGATACCGAAGAGACCAAGGTGATGGAGCGTGGCGATTTGCGCATGGATCCATTGCGTCATGCCGTCAGCTGGAAAGGCAAAGACGTATCTCTGACAGTCACGGAATTCCTGCTTTTGCAGGCGCTGGCCCAACGCCCCGGTTTTGTTAAATCACGCGATCAGTTGATGGACGTGGCTTATGACGATCAGGTTTATGTAGACGACCGTACGATCGACAGCCACATCAAACGTCTGCGTAAGAAAATGCGGACTGCGGATGACGAATTCTCCGCGATTGAGACACTCTACGGGATCGGTTACAGATATAACGAAGAATGATCTGGTATCATGGCGATTGCCGAAAGGAAATTCGTGCGCGATCTGACACCCGCAAGACGTGATGGTGATGTTGTTCTGGGCGACGATTGGGTCGCCCCGGACAGTGCTGCGCCAAATGAGATCAGAGCTCGCCGGGAACGGCGGGGGCTGTTTTCGTTGCGTGCGTCACCGCTGACGCGGAAGATCATCACATTCAATCTGATTGCTTTGAATGTGCTTGTCGCCGGAATTCTTTACCTGAATTCATCGCGCGAAAGCCTTGCGGTGCAACGTGCAGCTTCACTGGTTTCCGAGGCAGAGTTGATTGCAGATGTGATCGAAGCGCAGCTGCCCGAAGGACAATCTGTTGATCTGTCAGTTGGTGAAGGTGTGGATGTCCACAAGACCCTGTTGGGGCTTGATCTGCGCAGCGGGATTCAAGTCTTTGTCTTCGATCCGGACGGTGTTTTGATCTCTCGATTTGAAGGCGGCAGTGATGCCCGCGCAGAAGGTCGTGCGGACGGCGTCGAGAGCAAGACTATCTTGACTGATGGATTAAGTTGGCTGTGGGATGCCGTATCGTCCCCGTTTCGAGGTGACGCACAGGAAGTATCTATCGAAGACCGGCTGAAACCGGTAATCGCAGCCGCTCTCGTGAACGGCGCGCAGATTAAAGAAGAACGCGACGAGGCGGGTGCTACGCTGCTGGCCGTCGCCACGCCTATCGAGCTTGACGGTGCTGCTGTGGGCGCGGTTGCCATCGCAAGCGCCAGTGGTGAGATTGACCGCCTAGTGCGCGGAGAACGCGAGCGTGTCCTCCAGATGTTCATTATCGCAACGCTTGTTTCTATTGGTCTAAGCCTTGTTTTAGCCTCGACCATTGCAAACCCTTTGGCCGATCTGGCCGCAGCGGCTGAATTGGGGCGCGACAAAGACGCGCGCAAGATGAACCCCGGCCGAATCCGCATACCTGATCTGACTGCACGTCCGGATGAGATTGGTCGCCTGTCAGCCGCTTTGCGCGGTATGGTGTCGGCGCTTTACAACCGGATTGAGGGCAACGAACAGTTCGCCGCAGATGTGGCGCATGAGATCAAGAACCCGCTTGCGTCCCTGCGCTCGGCTGTTGGGACGTTGCGGATGATCAAACGCGAGGACCAGCGCGATAAACTTCTGGACGTGATTGACCACGATGTGCGCCGCCTTGACCGTTTGGTCAGCGATATCTCTAACGCTTCGCGGCTTGATAGCGAGCTGGTGAAAGAAGAGGAAGAGCCGTTCAATTTGGTGAACATGCTCGGGAATTTGGGCCAGTATCTGGGTGAGGACGCCAAGGGTAAGGGCATAGACTTTATAGTTGATTTGCCAAAAGATCCCATTGTTGTGCAGGGGCTAGAAGCTCGTCTTGCACAGGTTTTTGTAAACCTGATTGCCAATGCGATTTCATTCTGTGAAGACGGCGATGCGATCCGCGTCTGGGCGCGCAAGCGTGAAAACCGTGTTTTGATCGTTGTAGAAGATACGGGCCCGGGCATTCCCGATCAGGCACTCGGCAAGATTTTCAAACGCTTCTATTCCCAACGCCCCGACGAGCATTTCGGTAACAACTCCGGTCTCGGGCTTGCGATCTCAAAGCAGATCGTCGAAGCGCATGGTGGTGTGATCTGGGCCGAGAATATCCGTCCGACCGATGCTGATATCACTTCTGACCCGCTCGGCGCGCGTTTCGTCGTGGGTCTGCCGATTTAGACCATGACAGACGATGGCCTGATCGTGCATGGCACCTGTGTCGACATGGCAGGCAAAGGCGTTCTGATCACGGGTGCTGCAGGCAGCGGCAAATCGTCTTTGGCGCTCCAGCTTATGGCTCTGGGAGCAGTGCTTGTTTCGGATGACCGCACGCATCTTACCTCGGACAACGGAAAAGTCCGTGCGACGCCGCCTCCTACTATCGCTGGAATGATCGAGGCGCGGGGCATCGGAATACTTCATGTGGCCTACGTCGAGCAAGCAGTGGTGCAGCTGGTGGTTGACATGGGTGTGATCGAAACGATGCGCCTTCCGCATATCCGTAGCGCCACACTGCTGGACATACCGGTGCGATGCCTGCACAAAGTTGACGCACCCTATTTCCCTGTCGCGCTTCTAGCTTATCTTGAAGATACCGGACCCGAGGTATCATGACTTCTCCTGACCAATCCCTTCGCCGCATCGTCTTTGTCACCGGGCCTTCAGGCGCTGGTAGGTCTTCGACGTTAAACGTGTTGGAAGATGCAGGATTCGAGGTGATCGATAACCTGCCAATGCGACTGCTCCCTCTGTTGTTTGACGAGCCGGACCAGACCCGTCCACTTGCCCTTGGCATTGATGCCCGCAATCGCGACTTTTCCACAAACACGGTCATCAATCTTCTTGGCACCCTCGCGACCCGTCCAGGCATCGTGGCCGAGTTGGTTTTTCTGGATTGCAGCACAGATGTTCTTTTGCGCCGTTTCTCCGAGACGCGCCGCCGCCACCCGATGGCGCCTGCGGACCGTCCGGGCGAAGGGATCGAGGCGGAACAGGACTTGCTCGCGCCTTTGCGTGCGCGGGCAGACGTGTTGATTGATACGTCAGATTTGAACGTGCATGAACTTCGTGCGGAGGTGGAGCATTGGTTTGCCCCCGGCGGCAAACGGCATATGACCGTGACGGTGCAATCGTTCTCCTACAAGCGTGGTCTGCCGCGCTCTGTTGACATGGTTTACGACTGTCGCTTCCTTAAAAATCCCTATTGGGAGCCTAGTTTGCGCGATCTGAACGGGACCGATCCGCGCGTGGCTTCGCACGTCGCGACCGATAAGCGCTATCATGAGTTCGCGCAGAAGGTTCTCGATCTTAGCTTGCTCATCCTGCCCGCCTGCCGCGAAGAGGGCAAAAGCCACTTTTCCATCGCCTTCGGTTGCACCGGCGGCCAGCATCGGTCAGTCACCCTTGCTGAAAGCCATGCTTTGCGGCTTGCAGAGGAGGGCTGGCAGGTGTCAATAAGGCACAGAGAGTTAAGCGCGCGGCAACGAACAGGGACGCAAGATACGTGATTGGTATTGTGATCGTGGCACACGGTGGACTGGCCCGCGAGTATCTTGCGGCGATCGAGCATGTGGTCGGGTCCCAGAACGGTGTACGTGCGATTGAAATTCGCGCTGACCATGACCGCTTGGCCAAGCAAGCCGAAATTTGCGAAGCCGCTGATGCTGTCGATATGGGGCATGGCGTTGTTGTGGTCACGGATCTGTTTGGTGGTTCTCCATCGAACCTCAGCATGTTGGCGTGTCAGCCGGCAGGGCGTCGGATTCTGTATGGTGCAAATCTTCCCATGCTTATCAAGCTGGCGAAAAGCCGGGACAAACCAGTAACGGACGCAGTTCGCGCCGCGCTTGAAGCTGGCAAGAAATATATTGATGCACAAAACGTCAGTACGGAATAACAGGGCAAACCCATGACCAATATCACTCTTGAGATCGTGAACGAAAAAGGTTTGCACGCACGCGCCTCCGCGAAGCTGGTCGAAGTCGTCGAAGGCTTTGACGCCAGCGCTGAGGTGTCAAAGGACGGTATGAACGCGTCTGGCGATAGTATTATGGGGCTTTTGATGTTGGCAGCGGCCAAGGGAAGCTTTATTGACGTGGAAACCTCCGGCCCTGATGCAGAGGCGCTTGCCGGCGCTCTGACCGCGCTGGTGGCCGACAAATTTGGCGAGGGCATGTAACGTACCGCGCCTGAAGTGGCAGCGAGGGTACCTTACTTGACAGAGAAAACTCAGATCGTTGGTTCCGACGCACCCGATGGTGAGGAAACTGCGCAAGTGAGTTTCAACCGCTATGACCGGCGTAGCCTGTCGTATGCCTCGACTTTCGAAGACCCGTGGAAGTCGCGAATGATTTCTGCGATCGAGCTGTTTACTGGGAAATTGAAAATTCTGCAGATGACCCGCCAGTTTGAAAAACTTGACGCACCAAGCGGTCAGGGGTTTTGGCGGGCAGCGTTGGATACGATGGGGATCGACCTGACGACACCGCAGGCGCAGCTTGATCTGATCCCGAAAGAGGGTCCTGTGATTGTTGTGGCCAACCACCCCCACGGGATGGTGGACGGGATGATCTTTGCAGATTTGATCGGCCGTGTACGACCTGATTACCGTATCCTGACGCGCTCGTTGTTGACCTCGATCGACGAGGTCGCGGGAAGCTACATGATCCCTGTTCCCTTCCCGCATGATCCTGACGCGCAGCGCAAAGGCGTTGAAATGCGCGCCAAGGCGATGGCGCACTTGAAGGACGGCGGCGTCGTGGCGCTGTTCCCCTCTGGCGTGGTCGCAACGTCAGAGACATGGTGGGGCCCCGCAATCGAGGCGGAGTGGAACGTCTTTACCGCCAAGATGATCCGCCGCTCGGGCGCTCAGGTTGTGCCGTTGAAGTTTCCCGGCCAGAACAGTCGTGCCTACCAAATCGCCAATCAGGTTTCGCCAATGCTGCGGCAGGGGCTTTTGCTGCATGAGATCGTGCAAAGCTGTAACAAGCCTCAGGCCCCGATTGTCGGAGGGCCCATCCCCCAGTCCGAGATTGACGCACGAGTTGACGACCCTCGTGCATTTATGGCGTGGCTCCGGGTGCGCACGTTGGGGCTGGATGGTAATTGAGCCTCCCTATCAGCGTGTAGGCACCGGCACTTCACCTCGATAATCATAGAACCCGCGCTGGGTTTTGCGGCCCAGCCAACCGGCTTCAACGTATTTGGTTAGCAGCGGGCAGGGGCGATACTTGGTATCGGCCAGACCGTCATGCAGCACGTTCATGATCGCAAGACATGTATCCAGTCCGATAAAGTCAGCAAGTTCCAGCGGCCCCATCGGGTGGTTGGCGCCCAGTTTCATAGAGCTATCGATGGACTCAACGTTACCGACGCCTTCATAAAGCGTGTAAACGGCCTCATTGATCATCGGCATCAAAATGCGGTTCACGATGAAGGCAGGGAAGTCTTCGGCCGAGGCAGAGGTCTTCTCCAGCCGGTCTACTACGGCCTTGCACGCGGCAAATGTTTCCGCATTGGTGGCAATCCCGCGGATCAGTTCAACCAGTTGCATCACCGGCACGGGATTCATGAAGTGGAAGCCCATAAATTTCTCAGGCCGATCCGTGCGGCTTGCCAGACGGGTGATCGAGATCGAAGACGTGTTCGATGTCAGGATGGTCTCAGGTTTGAGGTGCGGCAGCAGGTCCTCAAAAATCGCCTGTTTGACGGTCTCACGCTCGGTAGCGGCCTCAATGATAAGGTCTGAGGGGCCCAGATCGATCAGCGTGGTCGTGGTTTTGATCCGCTCCAGCGCTGCGTTCATGTCTGCTTCGGTGATCTTGCCGCGGCCAACCTGACGGGACATATTGCCCCGCATGATTTCCATTGCGGAGTTCAGGGCATCTTCGCTGATGTCGTTCAGCATCACATCATAGCCCGCCAGTGACATCACATGTGCAATTCCGTTACCCATCTGGCCTGCGCCGACGATGCCGATTGTCTGGATGTCCATGGGGTGCGTTCCTTTGCTGAGATTGCCGTAGCTTACGGTGGACAGTCATACCGCCGCAAGGGCTGTAGCACCGGAAAAACTGTCTCAAAACTGCTCATTAAACGAATCGTAAGAGCCGCCTGACAATTGTGGCTTCGGGTGAGAGAAAAGGTGGGCGTAATGACCTATGATGTAATGGGGCTAGGGGCTCTGGACTATTTGCCGTGCCAATACGGCACGTCAAAATTGATTTTTCGGGGGCCGCAGCGTGAGTTGAAGGATCCCTATGTTGCCTTCCTAGGGGGCACGCAGACGTTTGGGAAGTTCATTGAGCAGCCCTATCCGCTGAGGGTGGAGCATTTGACCGGTGTGACTTCGGTGAATTTAGGCCAGATGAATGCTGGGCTGGATGTATTTGCTTCTGATCCGGTGGTGTTGGGGGCGGCAAGCGGTGCGCGTATCACAGTGTTGGAGGTGTTGGGCGCAAGCAATCTTAGCAACAGGCTCTATTCTGTGCATCCGCGCCGCAATGACCGGTTTCTGCGCACAGCGCCGGATCTACAAAAATTATACCCGGAGGTCGATTTTTCACAGTTCAACTTCACGCAGCATATGCTGTCGGACCTTCACCAGCGTGACAGTCACCGCTTTTCCACAGTGCGCCGCAGCCTGCAGCGTTCTTGGCTTCGGCGCATGCGCCAGTTGATTGCCGCTCTCCGGGGGCAGGTGGTGCTCCTTCGCATTGGTGGTGACCTTTGGGATCAAACATGGCCCGTGGGACGGGGATTCGGTCCTGTGTTGGTGAACGACGCGATGATCGAAGGGTTGCGAGGGACTGTAAGCGCAATCGTCAACGTTCCCGCGAACCTGGACGACGGGAACACAAGATACGAAGGGATGATCGTGAGCGCGCTTGAGGAAGAGGCCGCAAAAGCCGTGGCGCCGCCAAGTGTTCATGCTGCTGTGGCGCAGGCGCTACTGCCTGTGCTTGATCGGCTCATGTAGAATGAAAAAAGGCCCGCCAATATCTGGCGGGCCTTCATAATGGCCCAGATCAGTCTGCGCCGATCAAAGCTTGCCAATCAAATCCGGCACTGCTTCGAACAAGTCAGCCACCAGACCGTAGTCAGCAACCTGGAAGATAGGCGCTTCTTCGTCTTTGTTGATGGCGACGATGATCTTGCTGTCTTTCATACCGGCAAGGTGCTGAATCGCACCGGAAATACCGACAGCGACATAAAGGTTCGGAGCGACGACTTTACCCGTCTGGCCAACCTGCCAGTCGTTAGGCGCGTAGCCCGAATCAACCGCAGCGCGCGATGCACCTACAGCTGCACCCAGTTTATCGGCAAGTTGCTCGATCAGTGCGAAGTTCTCTTCAGAACCCACACCGCGGCCACCCGAAACAACAACACCAGCTGATGTCAGCTCTGGGCGATCGCTTGCAGCAACTTTGTCTTCGACCCACTCGGACAGGCCGGGGTTTGCAACGGCAGAGATGGTCTCGACCGAGGCGGAACCGCCTTCGCCAGCCGCGTCAAATGTCGATGTGCGGAAGGTGATAACCTTCTTGGCATCAGTGGATTTGACTGTCTGGATTGCGTTGCCCGCATAGATCGAACGCTCGAACGTGTCTGCATCTACAACGCCGGAAGCGTCGGAGATAATCATCACGTCAAGCAACGCCGCAACGCGGGGCATGACGTTTTTCGCATCTGTCGTCGCTGGAGCTACGATGTGATCGTAGTCACCTGCCAGCGAAACGATCAGTGCTGCTGTCGTTTCGGCCAGACGGTGCCCAAGGGACGCATCTTCGGCGACCAGAACTTTGGACACACCAGCAATTTTGGCGGCAGCTTCACCAGCCGCAGCAGCAGAGCCGCCACAAGCCAATACAGTCACATCACCCAGCTTTTGCGCAGCGGTCACGGCCTTGGCCGTTGCGTCCATTGCCAGCTCGCCATCGTTTACTTCTGCAAGGAGTAGAACAGCCATTACACGGCCCCCGCTTCTTTGAGTTTCGCCACCAGCTCGTCAACCGAGCCTACTTTGATACCTGCGGCACGTGCGGCAGGCTCTACAGTTTTTACGATTTCGAGACGGTGGGTGACATCCACGCCGTAGTCGGCAGGTGTCTTTTCATCCAGCGGCTTTTTCTTCGCCTTCATGATGTTGGGCAGGGAGGCATAGCGCGGCTCGTTGAGGCGCAGGTCAACAGTGATGACTGTTGGCATACCGACTTTGATTGTTTGCAGACCGCCGTCAACTTCACGGGTGACAATAGCCTTGTCACCTTCGATCGTAACTTCTGAGGCAAACGTCGCCTGGGACCAGCCCATCAACGCCGAAAGCATCTGACCCGTTGCGTTCATGTCATTGTCGATCGCTTGCTTGCCACACATGACAAGGCCGGGCTGCTCTTCATCCACGATACCTTTGAGGATCTTGGCGACTGCCAGCGGCTCAATGTCGTTGTGTACATCATCCGACGCAACCACTAGGATCGCGCGGTCCGCGCCCATAGCGAGAGCTGTACGCAGTGTTTCCTGTGCTTGCTTGACGCCGATGGATACGACGACAATCTCGTCGGCCTGACCAGCTTCTTTCAGACGGATGGCCTGTTCGACCGAAATCTCGTCAAACGGGTTCATGGACATTTTGACGTTGGCAAGATCGACACCGGAACCGTCCGCTTTTACGCGCACTTTCACGTTATAGTCGATCACGCGTTTGACAGGTACGAGCACCTTCATGAGCGATTATCTCCTTGGTTGCGACTCAGACCCCGAGCGGGCCAGTCAATTTATCTTGGCCATGTCTAACGAAGCAATCCCGCGCAAAACAGAGCAAAATCGCCGCATGGCAGATGAGGCACGTCACGTTACATTCTCTTTTGGCCGCCCAATCGCAAGAATCTTGCGCAGGGAGGCTTTGTTTGCTGTGGTCTTTGGCATGTCAGTACCAGTCAGCGGTTTGCGCCGGGGACCCACAAAACGTCGTCTTTTCCGCTGTTATTCGCCACACGTGCGGCCACGAAGAACCAATCGCTAAGGCGGTTTAGGTAGCGCACAGCGGCGTCATTTACAGTTTCGAGAGTGGCAAGCTGGGTGGCAAGGCGCTCCGCTCGGCGGGCCACTGTCCGGCAGACGTGCAGATGCGCGGCAAGATCTGAGCCGCCGGGCAAGATAAAGCTGCGGAGCGGTTCGAGGACGGCATTCATCACGTCTATCTCTGTTTCCAGACGATCAACTTGGGAGCCGATCATGCGCAGCGGCGGGTATTCGGCCCCGGCGTCCTTCTCCATGTCGGGGCGGCACAGATCTGCGCCCAGATCGAACAGGTCGTTCTGGATGCGAGAAAGCGCGATGTCGGTCTCGCCCGTAGCATGAAGGCGTGCAACGCCGACAAAACAGTTCAGCTCATCCGAGGTGCCGTAGGCTTCGACTCGTACATCGTGCTTTGCCACTCGCGTTCCGTTGCCAAGGGCGGTGTCACCTTTGTCTCCGGTACGTGTGTAGATTTTGTTCAGAACCACCATGATGCTTACCCTTTGAAGAAATAGACGTAGATGACGATCAGCACTACGGCGATGAATTGTGCAATGATGCGCCATCGCATCAGCTTGTTCGAGTTCGCCTTGTTGAAGGCGCCGCCGCCGGCAAATCCGCCCAAGCCCATCAGCAGAATAATGACCACTGCGATGATGGCGATGATAACCAGAATAAAAAATGGATCAGACATGGGTGTTTCCCTTCAGTGCTACTGCGCGATGTAGCGGTGCGTTGGGTCACTGCAACCCCTCAGCGGCTCATCACGCGGTCAAGTAGCTTTGTAGACAGCAGGCGACGCAATATTCCAGCCAGATAGGTCGGTGTTGTGACATAATAGCGCGCCCGCGGGCGGTGTGCTTCGAGTGCATGGATCAGTTTCTTGACGACCGCCTCTGGGGGCAGCTCAAATTTATCCGGCCCGCCTTCGCCATAAAGCCGTTGGGCAAGATCGGATTCGTATTGGTCCGAGCGGGCGGAGTTTTCCCAGTCGATCCACCGCTCGAAGTGGGGTATCGAATTGGCGCGGATTTTGGTGGTGATCGGGCCCGGCTCAATCAGGATTGGATGAACACCTGTGCCTTGCATCTCAAGGCGCAGGGTGTCGGTCAAACCCTCAAGCGCAAATTTGGTCGCGTTATAGGCACCACGCCATGGCAGCGCGACAAGCCCCAGTACGGATGAACATTGCACAATGCGGCCATGCCCTTGTGCGCGCATGATCGGAATGATGGCCCGTGTCAGTGTGTGCCAGCCAAAAAAGTTGGCCTCAAATATCTCGCGCAGTGCTTCGGTAGGCAGGTCTTCGACCGCGCCGGGAATCGCGTGTGCGCCGTTGTTGAAAACTGCATCCAACGTGCCGCCGGTATCCTCCAGCACATCGGCAAGCGCTGTGATGATGCTGTCCGGATCGGTGTAGTCGATGCGGGGGCTGTCAAATCCTTCATCACGCAAACGCGCGCAATCCAGTTCTTGCCGACAGGCGGCATAAACATGCCAGCCACGCTCGCGTAGACCGTAGGCTGCTGCATAGCCGATACCTGACGAACAGCCAGTAATTAGAATAGAAGGTTTTGACATGGAAAAGGCCTCGTACGGGGACGAGGCCCGAAATGCGCTTTTTTCGGGGATTTGGCAATCGCCCTTGGAAATATCAGCCCGAAGTGAGCAGGAAATCGGCCATCCAGCCCGCCTCGCCGCCGTCCAGAGGCTGCATCCGCACCCATCCATCGCCGTTATCTTCGAGGATGCGAACCTCAATGCCACGGGTAAGTTTGCTGACGATGCCATAATTAGTGGAAGGGCCGCCGCGGACATTCACACGGTTGCCGGAGACAACACGCACGTCGCCATCGCTGCTTGGGCGTGTGTTGGTTGTCGCGATCAGGCTTGGCAGAATGATCTGCGGTGTGTCCGCGCTATCGATCACCTTTGCGGTCGCTGCCGCCGCAATTTGTTGTGTTGCCTGCGCAGTCGCTTCGCTGGCATCTGCAAGGTTTAGGGATGCGCGCGTGACGTTGGGAGTGCTGTCAATTTTTGTGATTGATGCTGTGTTGATCGCGGAACTACCTGTTTTTGGTGTCGCTTCCACGATTTGTTTTGCTTCTGCGACCTTTGGCGCAGCTTTGGCCACGCGGGCGCTTGCCGGTTCAAATTCCGCACCGCCACTCATTTCATAAAAGGCGAAACCTAGAAAACCAAAGGTCAATAAAATAAACGTTTTCATGGTGTGGCTCCTGCAGAATCTTATGAAGCCACACGTCTGGCTTCCCCCACCGCTGTCATAGCAAAGAAAGGGATTCTTTTTTAGGGGGAAAGGGAAGAAAGTTTTCTCGTCACACGAAAGCAACGGTTTGTTCTGCGCGCGTCATTATTCCAAAACCAGACGCTTGTCGGCTGTCTGTCTCGCGGCTACACAGCACTTATGTCAGATACAACCACACCAGTCCCCCCCCGTTTCGAGGAAACTTCAGAGCCGCTGCGACGTGCGTTGGGGGATCGCTATCTGACCTATGCGCTCAGCACGATCATGCACCGTGCGCTGCCGGATGCGCGGGACGGGCTGAAGCCTGTGCACCGCCGAATTCTCTATGCGATGAGCCGACTGCGGCTCAACTCCACAGGTGGTTTTCTGAAGTCCGCCAAGATTAGCGGCGACACCATGGGTGATTTCCACCCGCACGGTGATGCGGCCATCTATGATGCGATGGCGCGTCTGGCGCAGGACTTCAACGTCCGCTACCCGTTGGTCGACGGGCAGGGTAACTTTGGTAACATCGATGGCGATAACCCCGCTGCAAGCCGTTATACCGAAGCACGGATGACTGCTGTCGCCGAAGCGATGCTTGAGGGACTGAGCGAGAATGTTGTCGATTTCCGCGACAACTATGATGGCCGTCTAACAGAGCCTTCGGTGCTGCCTGCGCAGTTCCCAAACTTGCTGGCCAACGGCTCAAGCGGGATCGCGGTGGGCATGGCCACGAATATTCCGCCCCACAATATTGCCGAGTTGTGTGACGCTTGTATCCATCTGATCAAAACGCCTGACGCACGTGATGACACGTTGCTGAAATACGTGCCCGGTCCGGATTTCCCTACCGGTGGTATTATCGTTGAACCGGCAGAGAATATTGCACAGGCTTACCGCACGGGTAAAGGCGGCTTCCGCCTGCGTTGTCGCTGGGAGGTCGAGGACCTTGGCCGTGGACAGTGGCAGATCGTGGTCACCGAGATTCCTTATCAGGTGCAAAAATCCAAACTGATCGAAAAGATCGCGGAAGCCATCCAGACCAAGAAGATCCCGATTCTGGCAGATGTGCGCGATGAAAGCGCCGAAGACGTGCGCATGGTGCTTGAGCCGCGCTCAAAAAATGTCGATCCCGAAGTGCTGATGGGCATGATGTACCGCGCCTCCGATCTCGAAGTGCGCTTCTCGCTCAACATGAACGTGCTGATCGACGGGGTCACGCCCAAGGTCTGCTCGATGAAGGAAGTGCTGCGTGCGTTTCTTGATCACCGACGCGAAGTGCTTGAGCGTCGCTCTCGTCACCGGATGGAAAAGATCGACCACCGTCTGGAGGTCTTGGAGGGCTTTATCGTCGCCTTCCTCAACCTCGACCGTGTGATCGACATCATTCGCTATGATGACGAGCCCAAGGACGCGCTGATGCGCGAAGATTGGAGCAAGTCCCATGTGCGCGCGATCGACGATAAGGACTATGTCTCTCCGCCTGCGGGCGATGGAGAGTTGTCCGAAGTACAGGCCGAAGCGATTCTGAACATGCGCCTGCGCAGCTTGCGCCGCCTTGAAGAGCTTGAGCTGCTGCGCGAGCAGTCCGAATTGATGGAAGAGCGCGCGGGTCTTGAGGACTTGTTGGAAAATGAGACCCTGCAGTGGGACAGCATCACCGACCAACTCCGCGAAACCAAAAAACAGTTCGGCAAGGAATACGCAGGCGGCGCGCGCCGCACCACCTTTGCCGAGGCGGGCGAAATCGAAGATGTGCCGCTGGAGGCAATGATCGACCGTGAACCGATTACGGTTGTTTGTTCAGAAATGGGCTGGATTCGCGCGATGACTGGTCACATCGACCTCACGCGCGAGCTGAAATTCAAAGACGGGGACGGCCCGCGCTTTACCTTCCATGCCGAAACGACCGACCGTTTGCTGGCGTTTGGCAGCAATGGGCGATTCTACACCGTATCTGCCGCCAATCTGCCCGGAGGGCGCGGTATGGGTGAACCGCTGCGTCTGATTGTGGATCTGCCCAACGAAGTGCAACTGGTCGATCTGTTCATCCACAAACCCGATGGCAAGCTCTTGGTCGTGTCTTCAGCAGGGGATGGTTTCATCGTTCCAGAGGCGGAGGTCGTCGCGCAGACCCGCTCGGGCAAGCAGGTTCTTAATGTGCGCGGCGACGTGCGCGCACTGGTGTGCAAAACGGTGACCGGTGATAGCGTGGCTGCCGTGGGCGAGAACCGCAAAGTGCTGGTGTTCGACATTGAAGAGCTGCCCGAAATGGGCCGTGGCAAGGGCGTGCGTCTACAAAAGTACAAGGATGGCGGCCTGTCCGATGCCATCACCTTTACGCGCGCCGATGGCCTAAGCTGGCTTGATCCGGCTGGCCGTACCCGCACCCAGACCAAACTGGACGAATGGACCAGCAAACGTGCCAGCGCTGGTCGCATGGCGCCTCGTGGCTTCCCGCGTGACAACAAGTTTACCTGATATCGCTCCTCCGCCCCTGCCTGAGCAGGGGTTGGACGTGTGGTTTGTCGGGAACCGCTCTGCGCTGTTCTGGTTGGCGCTGAAATCCGGTTTCTGGACAGTGCTAAGCCTTGGGTTCTACCGTTTCTGGATGAAAACGAGGTTGCGCCGCTGGTACTGGTCAGCGATCCGTCCGGGTGGTCACCCGTTGGAGTATGTGGGCGACCCGTGGGAAAAGCTGTTGGGCTTTTTCATCGCTGTGGTGTTCCTGACCTTCTACATCGGCATCGTGAACCTGTTGCTGATGTTTGTGAGCTTCTCATTGTTTCAGAACTCTGTTGTCGGGTATTTTGGCAGCGTTCTCGGGGTCATTCCAATCTGGTTTTATGCTCAGTACCGTGCGCGGCGCTACGTTCTGGCGCGCACGCGCTGGCGCGGTGTGCGCTTCGGGCTTGAGGCGGGGGCTTGGGGCTATGCTTGGCGCGCGCTGGTGCATTGGCTCATTACCATATGCACGCTGGGTCTTTTGTGGCCGCGCATGACTTTTTGGCTGGAAAAATACAAAACCGACCGTACCTTCTTTGGCTCGGCCAAGCTGGTGCAGGGCGGGCATTGGGCAATGCTTTACCGTGCCACTGTGCCTTTTGCTGTCGTGCTTGCGCTCACGGCAGGTCTTGTTTGCTGGCTGGTGTGGCTCGATCCACTGATCCCCGACAGCGCGACGCCGCTTGCGGACATCATGAGCAGTTTCGATGATCCGGACACTTTGGGTTTTGCGGTCCTTGGATGGCAGGGCATTTGGCGGATGGTTTTGCTGGGGCCACTGGCCTTGGGGCTGATCTACGGCGCGGTGCACTACCGCTTTGTGAGCAAGCGTATTCTGGCGGATCACAAGCGTTGCGCGGGCGTGCAACTGCGATCAAAGCTCAATGGTCTGCGGATTTCGATGATCTACGTATTGGGAACGACGATTGCCTATTCGATCCTTGTGTTCGGTATCCTTGGGATCGTCGGTGTCGCTTTCGGGTTTTTTGGATCGGGCGCGCTTTTGGAGGCGCAGATTGGTACCTCTGATCCATTTGGCGACCTGCCGCGTTGGCTTTCCGTTGGGATTATCGCGGCGCTTTATCTGGCTGTGTTTTTGTTTTGGGGCGTGTTGCACCACGCCTTCGTGACCTATGCTCTAATGCGGCACATGGCTGTGACGCTTGGCCTTCTGAATGTCGCCGGTCTTGCGCAGGTCAGTCAGCGTGCCCGCGACGAATTCGCAGAGGCCGAAGGCTTTGCCGAGGCGTTGGATTTGGGGGCTGCCATATGACCCTGCCGCCTGATCTTCCTCCTCAGTCTGAGGTTCAGGGAAACATAATCAACGGCCTGCATAGTTCCTATTTCGACGGGGACACGCCTGTTCCGCGCACGGTCACGTTAATGGTTGATGCGCCGGCCCGGGTTCTGGAAATCGGCCTGCCGGGGAGTGATCTGGCAGGCGTGCGCTGGCCACTCGACGAGATTCGTAAGCTGGAAGACATCGCCGGTAGGGACGGCGCCATCCTGCGCTGGATGGGCGATCCATTGGCGCGGTTGCATTTGGCTGACCTTGCTGTCTTGCATCACATGCCCAAACTTACACGCCGCGCGCCGCCCAAGGGACGTGCTCGCCTAGCGGCATGGGCGCTGGCCGCGGTCGTTGGGGTGGGAATTCAGATCGGCGTGCTAGTGCCATTGCTGGCCGACAGGCTGGCCACCTTCGTTCCGCCTGCGGGAGAACGGGCACTGGGCGAGGCGACCTTTGGACAAATTCGTCAGGCACTGGCTGGTACAGGCTTGCCGCCTTTGCCTACCTGTGAGGACGAACTCGGCCTTGCTGCGTTGGAGACCATGTTGGAGGGCCTCGGCGTGCCGCGCGGCTCTGATGACGCGATCAAGGTATTCGTGCTGGATCACGAGATGGTCAATGCTTTTGCTTTGCCGGGCGGCTACGTTGTGTTTTTCCGCGGCATGATTGATGCCGCTTTAAGCCCCAATGAGATCGCGGCGGTCATGGCACATGAGGCGGGTCATGTCGCGAACCGTGATCCGACACGACATGCCCTGCGCTCTGCCGGTTCTATAGGTATCCTTGGCTTGCTGTTCGGGGACTTCGCGGGAGGGGCGGCCGTCTTGTTCCTGACCGAGAAGCTGATCAGTGCCAATTATGCGCAGGGCGCGGAAGCCGGCGCGGACGAGTTCGCTTACGTTGCGCTGGAAGATGCCGGTGTTTCGCCCGCCGCGCTTGGCGATATGTTTGAACGTTTGCGGGCCAAATATGGCGATACGGAAGGGGTCGTCTCGCATTTTGTCAGCCACCCGACCTTGTCGAGCCGTATTGATCGATCCCGCGATGCCGCGCTTGCGGAATCGGAGTACAGCGACATTCTGTCGGATGAAGAATGGTCGGCCCTGAAGGCTGTTTGCGACCAAACAGTGTTGCCCAGTTTCGATGATGAATAGCGAGATAACGAAGCCTGACTTGGCAGGCAGAAATCTTCTGTGCGTCCGCTTAACAACATACGGTCTTTGCCCATACCTGCCACTGTGCGCGCGCATTGCACCAAACATGCGGTTAAGGTATCGCGGTGCCAGCAATTTCGGAGGGAATGCGAAATGGGTCGGATGACGATGATGCGGAAAACAGGCGCAATGCTTTTGGTGGGCGCGCTGGCTGCTTGTAACGGCGCTTCCGACCTTAACAAAGCCGCCGTGCCGCTGGGGGACTTTCACCTTGGCCACAACATCGTCGTTGCTCCGAAGGTCCAGAAAGTGCCGCTGTGCCGCGAAATGGACACCGATACTATGACCAAAATGCTGCAAGAAGCCGTGGCTGAACGTTTCGAGCGGTATGACGGCGACCGCCTCTATCATTTCGGAGTTTCCATCGAAGGCTACTGCCTTGCCCCTCCGGGTGTTCCGGTTGTTGCGGCCCCAAAATCGGTGATGATTATTCGCATTACCGTCTGGGACGACGCCAAGAACAAAAAGCTTAACTCCAAGGCGCATCAGATCACGGTATTCGAGTCGCTGGACCAGGGGCCGTTGGTCGGTTCCGGCTATACCAAGACCGCTGAAGAGCAGTTCAAGAACCTTAGCCAGAACGCGGTTAAACAAATCGAAAATTACCTTGTTCGCCAGAACCGAGAAGAGGACTGGTTCAACGGTAGCGCTGCAAAAAAAGACGTTTCAGAAGATTCGGAGATCGCAGCCGCAGCCGTGGTCGAGGACGAGTGACGCCTTTTGCTGTGGCCCTTTGGCATGAAACTGCAGCGAGAGGGCAAGACCCGCTTGATTTTATCGGCCAGACCAAATATGCCGCGCGCCATACGCAATATGGGCCCGCGTTGGGCCCTTGGACTTTTGGAAGGGCGCCCCCATGGCAAAGGCAAAGTTTGAACGTAACAAACCACACGTCAACATCGGCACAAT
>NZ_JBALVJ010000083.1:0-12870 GCF_036961165.1 Sulfitobacter sp.
TCTTTGGCTAAAGATTAAAGTGTTGCGTCGACCCGTTGAAATCACCGCGCATTGCGGTCGTTCGGTCTGATCTCGATCATGACCAACGGCGGGCCGTTCGGATCAACACGCGTCCTTAGCTTTTACATGTTCGAAAAATCATTGTCAGAGTACGGCTTCAAGATGGGCTATGGCGCGGCGATCGCGGTAATCCTGTTCTTCATCATGCTAATCTTCATCAGCTATTTCCTGTGGCGCATGTATCAAGACGAAAGAGGAGACCACTGAGATGTTCCCCTCACCCATCGAAAAATCCTCCCGCGCCGTACAGGTCTCATATCAGGCTATGCTGCCCGCCGTGCTACTGCTGTGGCTGGCACCTCTAATTGCGGTTGCGCTTTTCTCGGTGCGACCGGCAGCGGATTTTACCGCTGGCAACTACTGGGGTTGGCCTTCTTCGTGGGAGATGATCAGCAACTACGGTCAGGTCTTCAACTCGTCCATGCCACGCTACATCCTGAATTCATTTCTGATCACGATCCCGACGGTGATCGGGGCCGTTGCCCTGTCGGCGATGGCGGGCTTCGCCCTTGGCGTCTATAGGTTCAAAGGCAATCTGTTTTTGTTCTTCCTCTTTATTGCAGGGAATTTTGTGCCGTTCCAAATCCTCATGGTGCCAGTACGCGACCTGACGCTGGACATGGGGCTGTACAATACCAAGACGGGGCTCGTCCTGTTTCATATCGCCTTTCAGACCGGATTCTGCACGCTGTTCATGCGCAATTTCATCAAGGCGCTGCCGGTTGAGCTGATCGAGGCCGCGCGGGTGGAAGGTGTCGCAGAATGGCGCATTTTCTGGTTCGTTGTGCTGCCACTGATGAAGCCCGCGTTGGCGGCTTTGGCGGTGCTGGTCTTCACGTTTATCTGGAACGACTATTTCTGGGCTGCTGTCCTGACCCAAGGCGAGGCTGCGCAGCCTGTGACTGCGGGGATCACCAGCTTCAACGCCCAATACCGCGCGATGTATCATCTGATGTCTGCGGGTTCGATTATCGCCGCTTTGCCACCCGTGGCAATGTTCTTTCTTATGCAAAAACACTTCATAGCCGGTTTGACACTAGGAGCCGTTAAATGACCAAGCTGACCTTTATCGGGGCTGGATCGACCATCTTCATGAAGAATATCGTTGGCGATATGCTCCACTTTGAATCCCTGCGCGACGCTGAAATCGCCCTGATGGATATCAACGAACAGCGCCTCAACGAAAGCGCTACTGTTGCGCGCAAAATGATCGCAGTGATGGGTACCGGTGCGACCGTGACCACGCATCTCAACCGCCGTGCCGCACTGAACGGGGCCGACTTTGTCGTCACCGCGTTCCAAATCGGTGGGTACGAGCCTTGCACTGTTACCGATTTCGACATCCCCAAACGCTACGGCCTGCAACAGACCATTGCCGACACGCTGGGCATTGGTGGCATCATGCGCGGTCTGCGGACTGTGCCGCATCTGTGGTCGGTTGCCGCCGATATGGCAGAGCTGTGCCCGAATGCGGTCATGCTGCAATACGTCAATCCGATGGCCATCAACACTTGGGCATTGGCAGAGCGGTTCTCTAACTTGCGGCAGGTCGGGCTGTGCCATTCGGTACAAAACACGATTCAAGAGTTGGCTCATGATCTGGATATTGACCAACGCGATATCCGCTACCGCGTA
Organism: Sulfitobacter sp.; assembly: GCF_036961165.1. Taxonomy (GTDB): domain Bacteria; phylum Pseudomonadota; class Alphaproteobacteria; order Rhodobacterales; family Rhodobacteraceae; genus Sulfitobacter. The sequence continues at coordinate 1,696 of NZ_JBALVJ010000083.1, forward strand.
GCAGGCGTGAACCACGTGGCGTTTTTCCTCAAACTCGAAGACGACAAAGGCTCGCTTTATCCGCGCTTGCGCGACGGTTATGCGGCCGGGCGCTTGCCCAAAGCGCCTCTGCTCATGCCACGCTGCCCCAACAAGGTGCGCTACGAAGTAATGGACCAGCTTGGCTATTTCTGCACCGAAAGCTCGGAGCGTTTGGCCGAATACGTGCCGTGGTTGATCAAGGAAGGTCGCGATGATCTGATTGATACTTTCGGCATCCCGCTGGATGAATACCCCAAGCGCTGCATTGAGCAACGCGAGGATTGGGCGCGCCAAGCCGCTGAGCTGGACGGTCAGACGTCCATCCCAGTGGAAAAAAGCCACGAATTCGCGGCCGAGATCATGAACGCGATGGTGACTGACACGCCTTATGTCATGCACGGCAATCTGGCCAACACCGGCCAGATCCCGCAATTGCCAATGGGTGCTGCGGTAGAGACGCCTTGTCTAGTGGATGCCAACGGGGTTCAGCCTTCGGTCGTGACAGACATCCCGCCGCAACTGGTTGCCTTGATGCGCAGCCAGATTAATGTGTAGGAACTTACCGTTCGGGCGCTCGTTGATGAGAACCCGGAACACCTCTATCACGCGGCAATGATGGACCCGCATACTGCGGCCGAGCTGGATCTGCGCCAGATCCGCAAAATGGTTGATGATCTCTTGGTCGCGCATTGCGACTGGATCCCTGAATGGGCGCGTCAAAGGAAAGCAGCATGAGCAAACGGCGGTCCTCGAATTGGTACGGAAAGCTGGATACAGACGGCTTCATCCACCGCAGCTGGATGAAGAACCAGGGGTTTCCCGATCACCTGTTTGAAGGCCGCCCCATTATCGGCATTTGCAACACTTGGTCCGAGTTGACCCCGTGCAACAGCGGCTTGCGCGATCTGGCCGAAGGCGTAAAGCGCGGCGTCTGGGAAGCGGGCGGATTTCCAGTCGAGTTTCCGGTGATGAGTTTGGGCGAAACCCAGATGAAGCCAACCGCGATGCTGTTCCGCAATTTGTTGGCCATGGACGTAGAGGAGTCGATCCGCGCTTATGGTATCGACGGTGTTGTCCTGCTGGGCGGCTGTGACAAGACAACGCCCGGCCAACTGATGGGGGCCGCGTCAGTTGACCTGCCAACCATCGTTGTCAGCTCTGGCCCGATGCTGAACGGCAAATGGAAGGGCAAGGATATCGGTTCTGGTACCGACGTCTGGAAGTTCTCCGAAGATGTGCGCGCGGGCGATATGACCCTACAGGACTTCATGGCAGCTGAGTCCGGCATGAGCCGCTCCAAAGGGGTTTGCATGACTATGGGCACGGCCTCGACTATGGCGTCCTTGGTTGAAGCGATGGGGATGAGCCTGCCCACCAACGCCGCCCTGCCCGCGGTAGACGCACGCCGCATGGCCTTGGCCCACATGACCGGCAAACGTATCGTCGAGATGGTCGAAGAAGACCTGAAGCTGTCTGATGTCCTGACCCGCGAAAGCTTTGAAAATGCTATTCTCGCCAATGGCGCAGTGGGCGGATCAACCAACGCAGTGGTGCACTTGCTGGCGATTGCAGGCCGTGTGGGGATTGATCTGACGCTGGATGATTTCGATCTGGGGTCGGATATTCCGCTGCTGGTCAACTGCATGCCTTCTGGCCAGTACCTGATGGAAGATTTCTGCTATGCCGGCGGTATGCCTGTCATCCTGAAAGAACTCTCGGGTCATCTTCGCAAGGCGAACACCGTGCTGGGGCGCGATATCTCGGTCTACTCCGAAGGGGCAGAGTGTTATAATGACGATGTAATCTGGAGCATGGACGCGCCGCTGAAACCCAATGCCGGCATAAAGGTGCTGCGCGGCAACCTTGCTCCGCGCGGTGCGATTATAAAACCCTCTGCCGCCAGCCCCGAGCTGTTGGAGCATGAGGGCGAAGCCTATGTGTTCGAGAACATCGAAGAGCTGAAATCCACCATCAACAACGATGACCTGCCGGTGACCAAAGACAGCATTCTGGTGCTCAAAGGCTGCGGCCCAAAAGGGTATCCCGGCATGGCAGAGGTGGGCAATATGCCGATCCCGTCGAAGCTGCTGAAAGAAGGGGTGCGCGACATGGTACGTATCTCTGACGCGCGTATGTCCGGCACGGCTTTTGGAACTGTTATCTTGCATGTGTCCCCCGAAGCGCAGGACGGTGGCCAGCTGGGCCTTGTCAAAACCGGCGACCGCATCCGCTTTTCCGCCAGCGAAGGCGCGCTTGAGCTGCTGGTCTCTGACGAGGAGCTGGCACAGCGCCGCGCCGAATGGACGCCTGACGCCCCGCATTACACGCGCGGCTATGCCAAAATGTACGTTGATCATGTCCTTCAGGCCGATCAGGGTGCGGATTTGGACTTCCTAGTCGGCAAAGATACCCGCCTTGTCACCCGAGAGAGCCACTGATGACCCAGACTGCAACGTTTCATGACCTCAAAGGAAAGAGCGTATTCATCACCGGCGGCGGCGCGGGCATTGGCGCGGCCCTAACCGATGGCTTCCTTGCGCAAGGCGCGCAGGTTGCCTTTGTCCAACGCTCTGACTCCGTAGCATTTTGCAATGCGATGGAGGCCCAGCATGGCCGACGCCCGCTGTTCATCCCCTGCGACATCACCGAAATTTCCGCGCTGAAGGCCGCCATCGATCAGGCAGAGCAGGCGCATGGTTCGGTGCAGGTGCTGGTCAACAACGCCGCCAATGACCAACGTCACACCACTGTCGAAGTCACCGAGGATTTCTGGGACTGGTCCCAAGCGATCAACCTCAAAGCCTATTTCTTTGCTTGCCAGTCCGTGATGGCGGGCATGAAGAAGGCAGGCGGTGGGGCCATCATTAACTTCTCATCCATCAGCTACATGATGGGGAATACCGGTTATCCATCCTATACAACGGCGAACGCTGGGATCACGGGCATGACCCGATCGCTTGCGCGGGAGTTCGGGCCGGACAACATCCGTGTGAATACTTTGGCACCGGGATGGGTACTGACCGATAAGCAGCTTGATAAATGGGCCACGCCCGAAGCGCTAGCAGCGCATCTGGAGCGGCAGTGCCTGAAAACCCACCTAGCCCCCTCCGACATTGTTGACGCCACCTTGTTCCTTGCCTCAAAAGCAAGTCGCATGATGACAGGCCAGATGATGGCTGTAGATGGCGGCGTGGTCGCAACGGGGTAGAGTGATGAGTTTAGTGGAATGGATCGCGGTTGACTGGGGCACGTCGAACGTGCGGGTTTGGGTGTTTGGTGCCGATGATACGCTGATTGAAGAGCGGTCATCAGACCGAGGGATGGGCGCGCTCAAGCCTGATGAATTCGAGCCGACGCTGCTGGGGCTGATCTGCGACCGTCTGGGCACGGGTCGGGTGCCAGTAATCTGCTGCGGTATGGTTGGTGCGCGGCAAGGTTGGGCAGAGGCCGCCTATGCCCAAGCGCCCTGCCCACCTCCGGATGCCAACACCGCATTGCGGGTACAGGCAAACGAACCGCGCCTAGATGTGCGCATTCTTCCCGGCGTGATGCAGAAATCTCCGGCGGATGTCATGCGCGGTGAGGAAATCCAGATTGCCGGATTTTTGGCCCAAAACCCCAAATTCTTCGGCACAATTTGTTTGCCCGGGACCCACACCAAATGGGTTCAGATCAGCGCCGGAGAGATCGTCAGCTTCCGCACATTCATGACCGGAGAGCTTTTCTCGCTTCTAGGTACAAAATCAGTGCTGCGCCACAGCGTCAGTGGTGACGGTTGGTCGGACGAAGCATTTCACGAAGCGGTCAGCGACGCGATGGGAGCTCCGCAACAGGTGGCAAGCCGATTGTTCAGCCTTAGAGCAGGTGGGTTGGTAAATGAACTTGACCACGCGGAAGCGCGTGCGCGCCTGTCCGGCTATTTGATCGGCATGGAACTGGCTGGCGCGCGTGGCTACTGGTTGGGTCAGGATCTGGCATTGATCGGCGACCCCGCGCTCACCAAACTATACGGCGACACCTTGACGCGACAAGGCACACCAAGCCGCGCAATCAGCGGAAACGAGATGACATTGGCAGGTCTGAAAGCCGCGCACGCTGCCTTGGAAAAGGACGCGCTATGAGCCGGAACATCGTCGCCATTTTGCGAGGCATTCAGCCGTCAGAGGCCGAGGAACTGGCTCGAGTTCTGATCGACTGCGGAATAACCAAGATTGAGGTGCCGCTGAATTCGCCCGATCCCTTCAGCAGCATCAGACACATGGCGCGAAGCTTTGGCGCACATGCGCTTATCGGGGCAGGAACCGTCCTGACAACTGACGATGTGAAGCGGGTTCAGGACGTGGGCGGCGAACTGATCGTTTCGCCAGATTGTAACCCGGAGGTTATTGCCGCAACAAAGCAGGTGGGCATGCTGTCCTATCCCGGGGTGATGACCCCGACCGAATGTTTTGCCGCCCTGCGCGCGGGTGCGGACGGGCTAAAGATATTTCCTGGATCTCTCATCGGTCCCGAAGGCATCAAAGCCATTCGCGCTGTTTTGCCCGCAGGTACCGAAGTTTTGGCTGTGGGCGGTGCAGGGCCGGATAATTTTGCCGATTGGAAAGCGGCTGGTGCGGATGGTTTCGGCATTGGCTCGGCACTCTACAAGCCGGGGCTGACAGCGTCAGACGTACGCGAACGCGCGACCCATATCGTGGCCGAATATGACCTCGTGTTCGGCTGATGGAATGGCAGGTTTTTGATCCGCGCCAATGCTCTTTGGGTGAGGGAACGCTTTGGCACCCTGAACGCGGTCAACTTTTCTGGTTCGATATCAACAACAGCAAACTACTTAGTCAAAAGGACGGTCGACCGCTTGAGTGGTGCTTTGACAGGTATGTCTCTGCGGCAAGCTGGATCAACCGCAACGAGCTTTTGATCGCAAGCGAGAGCGACCTGTTCGTGTTCAACCAAAATACAAGCACCAGCCGTTCTTTGTGTGCGTTGGAGTCTGACGATCCCTTCATCCGCTCCAACGACGGAGGAGCCGATCCTTGGGGCGGCTTTTAGATCGGGACGATGGGCAAACAGGCAGAGCCAAGGAAAGGCCCAATTTACCGGTTTTATGAAGGTAAGGTGACCAAGCTTTTCGACGGGATCACAATCACGAACTCGACCTGTTTTTCGCCGGATCGGAACCACCCCTATTTCACCGATACTGTGAAGAGTCAGATCATGCGCCAGCAGCTTGATGCAGATGGCTGGCCCAGTGGCGATCCGGCTGTCTTCATCGACCTGACGCAAGAAGGGTTGAACCCCGACGGCTCGGTCGTGGATGCGGATGGCTGCATGTGGAACGCGCAGTGCGGCGCGGCGCGTGTTGCGCGCTATGCGCCGGATGGGGCGTTTATGTCTGCTGTGACCTATCCAGCTGAACGAATTTCTTGTCCGGCTTTTGGCGGTGACGGGCTTCCCACACTCTTCGCGACCAGCGCATCCGAAAGCATCGACACCCTATCCATGGATCAGGGCCGGACGTATCTGTGTAAGCTTGAAATCAAGGGGCAACCCGAACACCGAGTTATTCTGTGAGGCGTTATGAAACGTAGCCTTGGCACCTGCTATTATCCTGAACATTGGCCGCGCGAAATCTGGGAGGATGACGCGCGCCGCATGGCAGAGGCTGGCCTGACGTGGGTGCGGATCGGCGAATTTGCCTGGTCCCGCCTTGAACCGCAACCGGGACAGTATCAGTTCGGCTGGCTGGATGACGCCATAGAGGTTTTAGGCCGCGCAGGTCTGAAAGTGGTTCTTGGCACGCCCACCGCCACGCCACCGCGTTGGATGCTGGACAAGCATCCCGATATGCTGGCTGTGGATATTGAGGGGCGGCCACGCAAATTCGGATCCCGCAGACATTACTGTTTTAGCCACGAAGGCTATAAGGTCGACTGCGCGACAATCGTGAAAAAGCTGGCCAAACGCTATGGCCGCAATCTACATGTAGCCGCATGGCAGGCTGACAACGAATACGGCTGCCACGACACCACGATCTCTTACAGCGATGCTGCGCAGGTGGCGTTCCGTCAGTGGTTGCGCGCGCTACACTGGCGCGAGGAATGACGGCAATATTGCCGCGCTGAATGAAGCGTGGGGTAATGTGTTCTGGTCGATGGACTATGATGACTTTGACCAGATTGATCTGCCCAACCTGACGGTGACCGAGCCGAACCCCGCGCACAGCCTCGCCTTTCGACGCTTTGCCTCTGATCAGGTGGTCGCGTTCAACCGGCTGCAGGTTGACATTATCCGCGCGCATTCGGACGCGCCGGTCAGCCTTAACTACATGGGGCGGATCACTGACTTTGACCATTTCAAGGTTGGCGCAGATTTGGATATCGCCACTTGGGACAGCTACCCGCTGGGCTTTCTTGAGGATCGCGTGGGGGCGGATGCTGGACGCCAACGTCGCTTTTCCCGTCAAGGCGATCCGGATTTTCAGGCATTTCACCATGATCTTTACCGCGCTGTCGGTCGCGGGCGCTGGTGGGTGATGGAACAGCAACCCGGCCCAGTGAACTGGGCACCCTACAACCCAGCCCCCCTGCCCGGCATGGTGCGCCTATGGAGCTGGGAAGCGTTTGCCCATGGTGCCGAAGCCGTGTGTTACTTCCGCTGGAGGCAGGCTCCGATGGCGCAGGAACAGATGCACGCAGGGCTGTTGCGCCCTGACAGCGCAGACGCCCCCGCATTGGCCGAGGCACAGCAGGTTGCGCGCGAAATCGCGCATGCGCCTGACGTTGTACCGACACGAAGCCGCATCGGCCTGATCTTTGACTATGACGCCGATGCCGCGTGGACTGTTCAGCCACACGGACAGGGGCTGAACTATTTCGACCTTGTTTTCGGGCTTTATCGTGCGATGCGATCGCTTGGTTTATCGGTAGATATTCTGCCTCCAGACGGACAGAGTTTTGAAGGTTATGATCTGATCGCCGCACCCGGCGTGATGCATATGACCGACGCGTTGAAGGCAGCGCTCACCGATAGCGGCGCAGAGGTCCTGATCGGCCCACGCTCTGCCGCGCGCACCTGCGACATGAGCATACCTACCCCCCTGCCTCCGAACCTTGCGGAGCTGGATGTAACGGTTGCGCGGGTCGAAATCCTTCGTCCAGACATGTCGATCCCTCTGCAAAACGGCGGGTATATCGAAGGCTATCGCGAAATTCTCGAAACCAGCGAAACAATTCTACTGACCACCAACAGCAATGAAGCAGTCGCAGTGGGCAACGGCCCGTTGACATATGTCGGCGCTTGGCTGGATCAGACGGGCTGGCGGATATTATTGCGCGACATTTGTAAGCGGCAGGGCATCACAGTGATCGATCTGCCTGAAGGCGTCCGCATCCGCGACACCGCAACTGAACGTTTCTGGTTCAACTTTGATACCATAGCACACGATGTGGCAGGACAGGTCCTTGAGCCGATATCGGTGACAAGGCAGGATCGGCGCGCGTGATCGAGCTTTGGGGCACTGCGCCTGACGGGACAGAGTACAACGGGTGAAGATCTCGCACGGCGGATTGAGTGCTTACCTCCTGTTCTTCGGCGCGACGCTGCAGGATTTGCGGCTACAAGGCACCGATCACAGCCTCACTCTTGGCTATCCTGATTTCGAGCCCTATCTCAAAAACTCCAACTATATCGGATCGGCAATTGGGCGCGTCGCCAACAGGATCAGCGGAGCGAGCGCCTGCTTGGACGGCGACAACATCGCTCTTGATCCGAACTACCTTGGCAGACACCACCTGCATGGTGGATCAGGCGGTTCATCGCATCGAAACTGGCGGGTCCTTGAACCCTCACAGAACGAAGTCGTTTGTGGCGATGTCCTGCCAGACGGGCATATGGGTTTCCCTGGAAATCTGACGGTACTCGCGAGTTTCAGCATAGCGGACGGACACGCATTCACCATCACATATAAGGGCCGAACAGATGCGGTAACATTGTGCAACTTCGCACCTCAGTTCTATTTCAATCTCGATGGCAGCGCAGACGTCCGCCACCATCAGCTGAGCGTCGCCGCCGATCACATTTTGACTGTGGACCACGAAGGCATCCCTAGCGGCGATACCGCTGCGGTTGACGGAACCCCCTTTGATTTCCGAAGCTCTCGCCCCTTGGCTAAGGGTAAAGAGATCACCTCGATCGATCACAATTATTGCCTCGACAACCAAGGACCCGAAGGTGCTACGGTCGCGAAACTGTCCTCTTTGTTTTCTGGTATTAGTCCGAACATCCAAACATCAGAGCCGGGATTGCAGGTCTATTCTGGTTCGGGGATCTCGCACCCTAGTACGGTACAGGCCTTTGCAGGAATTGCCTTGGAACCGCAAATTTGGCCTGATGCCCCTAACCATCCCCACTTCCCAACAGCTATGCTGCGCCCCGGAGAGATGCGGCGTCAACGGTCCAGATTTGTTTTGCGAAAGCTATAGGATACCGCCGCCCCCTAGCCCAACTGTACAGACAGCCGAGGCGGAGGATGCTGAGCGACAAGAATTCTAAATTTTTCTGCCTGCGTCTGCCCAATAAGGTCCACGCAACCTCGGCTTGAAAATCTTACCGCTGTCTTCACGTGGCAAAGCATCGTGAAAATCGATGATGCGCGGCTGTTTGAAGCGCGCGAGCTTACCGTCGAGAAACTCCATCACCTCATCCGCGTTCGGTGTCCAACCCTCTGAGGGCTCAACCGCAGCAACGATCTGCTCCCCGAACTCGGGGTCTGGCGCGCCAAAAACCGCCACGTCGCGGATGAAGGGCGCACGCATCAGAACAGCCTCAATCTCGGCAGGGAAGATATTCGCCCCACCCGAAATGATCATGTCTTTTTTCCTGTCGGTGATGAACAGGAACCCGTCTTCATCGAGCCAGCCAAGATCGCCAACAGAAAAATGGCCGTGCTTTTCCGCTGCCTGCCTGCTTTCGGGATCGTTTGAATAGTCGAACCCGCCAAAGGCATCCATTCGGGCATGAATCTCACCCACTTCGCCTGCGTCCAACTTATTGCCGTCAGAATCGAGGATGAGTAAGGTGCCACCCATCTGCATGCGGCCCGCAGTTCCCGGTTTCGCCAGCGACTCTTGTGAGGACACCATGGTCATGAACCCAATCTCGGTCGCGCCATAGCTTTCCCAGAATACCGGCCCCCACCAATCAATCATCGCTACTTTCAAATCATGCGGCCAAGGCGATCCTGTAGAGACGCAATATTCGATGGATGACAATTCGTAGCGCGCCTTTACCTCTTCAGGCAGCTTGAGCAGGCGGCTCATCATTGTGGGCACAAGATAGATATGGGTAATGCGCTGCGCCTGAATGGTCGCGAGAAAGGGCTCAGGATCGAATTTCGCAGCGACAAATGTTGATACACCCTCTGAAACCAGCGCCGCGCTTGTCAGCGTCGAAGAGGCAGAGTGATAGATCGGGGCGGCCGTAAAAAAACGCGATCCCGGCTTTAGCTGCATCATTTCGGTACCCACTCGCGAAAGGACCAGCTCGAAATCCCTGCGCGGACCGGACCCCACGCGGCGGACACCTTTCGGTGCGCCTGTCGAGCCGGAAGTGTAGCGCATCAGCGGACGCATCATTTCCCGCTCTGCCAGCGGTGGTTGCGCGTCCACAAGAGCAGCCCATTCGGGGCAGTTCTCCCCCGCAGCAGCGGCATCTGCGTCGATGGCATACGCAGAGCAAAGCGATGCCCCCGGGGTCACTCCAATGACAGTGCGCCCGCTCAACGCGGGCCTCAACCCTTCGATCAGATCACGGTGAATGATAACGAATTTCGCGTTACTGTCGTCACAGATCGCCTTCACCTCATCGGCAGCGCCGTGCCAGTTCAAGGCCACGATTACTGTACCAGCCAGAGCCGCTGCACGCATCACTTCAAGCTGTGTCACATCGTTGCGCATTATGACGGCAACAGGCACGTCAGCACCGGCACCCAGAGCGATGAGAGCGCTCGCTCCTTTAGCACATCGCATGTTGAAAACGTCACGCGGTAGCTGCTGATCAGCATCAGCGATGAAAGCTTCTGACATCTCGTATCTCCTTAACGAAATTAACGACACAGCCTACCAAACACTACTGAATGACCAAGGATCATCGCCAAACGCGACACATGCGTTTCGGCAATTGCGCATATCGTTCGTGTCTAGCCACCCACTGGCAAGCTCATGTATTTCAAAGACTACTTTCCGATAGAAGCTTGTTCAATGGCTTTTAAAGCAGCCTAAAGCTCAATACGGATATCGTGAATCCAAAGCTTTGGAGGGCGCGACAGCACGAAAACCACCACGTCTGCCAAGTCATCCGGTTCTGTAAAAATGTGATTTGGCACGTCTTCACCGGCTTTCTCGAACATCCTTGTGTTGGTCCCTGACTGGTAAACACCTCCGACGCGCACGCCTGTGTTCTCCTCGTCCGCCTTGAGAACTTCTGTAAAGCCGCGCACACCGTATTTCGTCGCGGTGTAGACCGACTGACCAGCCTGCGCGACCACGCCAGATTTGGAGACTACGTTAAGAATGATGCTTTCATCGTTTGACCGCAGTGCTGGAAGCGCAGCTTGGGTGAACTGCATCAGCCCCGTCAGGTTTGTTTGTACGGTTGCCTGCAGCATCTCTGGCGCGATTGTATCAAGCGGTCCGGTCTTGTGCCAGATACCCGCATTGTTGATCAAAATATCCAGCCCGCCAAAAGTTGCCGTTACTTTCGACACAGCTGCATTAATCTCGTGAGGGTTTTGAAGATCACAGGCGACACTGACAACTTCCACTGCGCCTGCTGCAACACACTCCGCCTTCACTTTGGACAGACGTTCAGCGTTACGTCCAAAAATTGCGAGACGCGTGCCGGTTTCTGCCAGTTTCAAGCAGATATGCCGCCCGATACCGTCGCTGCCGCCAGTGACGATGACACGTTTGTTCTTCAGATCCATAGTTTTCTCCTGTGTGCTCCACGGCTCTATTGCAATATAACCGCTGATAAAACCTGCAGTAGGAAACATAGAGCCGTATTGCCTGCCTCGGTAATCCCCCCCCGAAACTGAGGGGATGCGGAAGTAGCATTTTCTCGGCAAGATATCTGAGGAGATTTTGATGAAGATGACGA
>NZ_JBALVJ010000084.1:0-12748 GCF_036961165.1 Sulfitobacter sp.
CGGGTCAAATCTCGGTGAAAATACCGGGTCAGTTCTCAGTGACATTCAACAGTATGTTCATCGCGCGTGTCAGCCGCGGCCGTACGGTCCGTGAATTTATAGTTTGCGTTTTGTTGATCCCTTCGCTGGTTTGCGTGGTTTGGATATCGATTCTCGGCGGCACAGCAATCCATCAGGTTATCAATGACGGATTCACGGGGGCTCAATCAGCCGAATTGCCGCGCCAACTGTTCCAGATGTTGGGTGAGTTGCCGCTTTCGTCGATCACCTCGTTTATCGGGATCATCCTCGTGATTGTTTTCTTCGTGACGTCTTCGGATTCCGGTTCGTTGGTAGTTGATACTATCACGGCCGGGGGCAAGGTGGATGCGCCTGTACCTCAGCGTGTATTCTGGTGCCTCTTCGAGGGTGCTGTTGCGATCGCGTTGTTGCTTGGTGGCGGGCTTGCGGCGCTTCAATCGATGGTCATCTCAACCGGTCTGCTGTTCACGTTTATCCTGCTGGGGCTGTGTTATTGCATCTTCCGTGGTTTGCAGAGTGAACTGACCGAAACGAAGTAACCTAGGTCTCTTAAAACACACAGCGGGCGCCAATAGGTAGCGCCCGCTGATTGTCGATATCGCCAACTGCCCAGATCTGTTTTATTCATGAGCAGTGCTGCGCTTGTGCCGAAGTTTTGAGCACGACACCCTCAAAACAGCCCCGCAACGCAAAATTCTACTCTGCGGCGCCGATGACGCCCAAGTTTCCGAAAGCTCTTTTCATGGCCATTTTCTTTATCTGGCACGGACAGTCTAAATTTAACGCGGCCTTTGAAGGGAGCTTTGATCCAATGATCTTTGATGCTCCTCTAACGCCACTGGGCTTTTCACAAGCAGCGGAAGCGGGCGTGCGTGTATCAGATCTGGGCATTACCCGCGTGATCACGTCTCCACTTACCCGTGCCATTCAAACAGCCAAAGCCACCTTTGTCGGCCTCGCCCCGATTGAAGTCAACCACGGCCATCATGAGCTTTTGCAGTACAGTGGTGATGTCGGTCGCCCCTTGATGGCGCTGAAACAAGATTTTCCCGACCTGTCATTCGATCATTTTCCCGATCAATGGTGGCATGCCCAAGACAACGCGGAAGGTGAGATGTCAAAGGAGCCATTGCCAGTGTTCCAGTGCCGTATTGCTCAATTTGTCGCGGCTTTAGACAACTTTGGCCCAGAGCGGGTTGCGATTGTTGGCCACGGGAACGCGTTTCAGGAAACGATTGGCTACATCCTGAACAATTGCGAGGTGTATCAGTATCGGTAAGCGGTTGCCGGCAATCAGGGGCGCGTAAGAATATAGTCCGGCTGAATGCCTGATGCAGTGATTAGGCCATCAAGGTCACTGCCCGAAAAGAAACCGTAATCGGCAATCAATGCAGTTTTCAGCCCTGCGGCCTGACCGCCTAGGATATCTGTATGAAGGCTGTCTCCAACCATCACGATACGGTCCTTCGGCACAGGGCCAAGTTGCGCGAAGGCCAGATCAAAGATGTTGCCGAACGGTTTCCCAAAGAACTGCAATTCGATCCCGGTCTGATCTGCCAAGCGGTGCGCATAGTGTCCAGGTTCAACCGAAAAGCCGTTCTCGCGGGGGGCCACGATATCGGGGTTGCCGACATAGACGGGCCGGGGGTGCGCCTTCAGCGAGGCTTCAAGCAGCGCTTGCCGCGTTTCGGTCCAGACTGCGCTGCCTAACAAAACAAAAGCATCGGCGTTGTCGTAAGCGGCAGCGTCTTCGGCTAGATAGGTCATATCGAAAGGCTCGATATCCCCACGTCCCAGACTTTCTGTCGCCATCAGCCCCCATTTCAGAGGGGGTGCAGTGTGTAGGGCGTGAAGGGTCGCTTTACGGCTGGTTATCACATCCTCGGGCGCAAAGTCATATCCGAGGCGCTTGTATTTCTCCATCAGGTTGGCGTGGGGAAACCCGGCTGCGTTTGACACGATCATCACCCGCTTGCCTGCTTTCTGCAGGTTTGCAACGCGCGCAGGCACGCCCTCAATAGCAGTGTCGCCAATATTCAGAACGCCAAAAGCATCCAACAGGAATGCGTCTACCTCATCGGCAAGCGCATCAAGGTTTGCCAGCCGTTTGCAAGACCCTCCGGAGGTTGCTGAGGGCAGGCGTTGGCGCACGCGCTCATAGCTGGCAAATGCTTCGGTGACGTTCAAATGATTGCGCCCCGTACTTTGGCCGAGACCCATTCAGATATGACCACTGCCGCCAGAATAACCAGCAAGATCAGCGAAACCTGCGGCCATGCCAACACGTTCAACGATGACGACAACTGCAAGCCGATGCCGCCCGCGCCCACCAAGCCCAGCACGGTGGATTCGCGAATGTTGATGTCCCAGCGGAACACGGCGATGCCGGCAAAGGCGGGCATGATTTGCGGCACAATCCCGTATGCCATGACCTGCCAGCGGGACGCGCCTGTGGCGGTGATCGCTTCGACCTGTGTTTTATCGATCTCTTCGATCGCTTCGTAAAGTAGCTTGGCGCAAAACCCGATGGACCGGATGGCAATCGCAATGACGCCGGCGAAAACGCCCGGCCCGATAATGGCGATCAGCAGCAGCGCCCAGATCAAGGAGTTGATCGAGCGGGTCGAGACGATGATAAGCAGTGCAATGGGACGGACAAAGAACCGTGATGGTGTGGTGTTGCGCGCCGCGAGAAAAGCGACCGGCACAGCAAGGATCAGCGAAAAGATCGTGCCCAGTGTGGCGATGTTCAGCGTATCCCAGATCGGCTTGCCCAACTGGGTGATGTATTCCCATCGGGGCGGTGTTGCGCGGGTCCAGATATCATCAGCGATACGCGGTGCATCGTAAACGAAGAACCACGTGGTCGAGGCTGAAATCTGCTGCCAACAATAGGCGAAGATTGCGACGCCAATCAACCAAATCGTCCAGTGGCCAAGGCTTTCGCGGCCCGTGCGGCGTTGCCAGATCTTCTGGCCTTTCAGGTCTTGTACTGGCATTATTGAACCCTCGCCCTGATCACGCCGGACAGATATTCCAAGGCCATCACAATAAGGATGATGATCAGCAGGATCGCCGCAGCTGTGTCGTATTCATAGCGGTCAAAGGCGGTGTTCAAGGTGGCACCGATGCCGCCCGCGCCAACCAGCCCAAGGATCGCGCTTTCGCGAAAGTTGATATCAAGCCGGTAGATGCTCAGCCCGATCAGTCGCGGCATCACCTGTGGCTGCACGCCGTAGTTGATCCATTGCGTCCATTTGGCCCCCGATGTCTTGATCGCCTCGGCCTGTACCTTGTCCATGCTTTCGATATCTTCTGCCAATAGTTTGGACAAGAACCCGATGGTGGCAAAGCTAAGTGTCAGGAAGCCGGCCAGGGGGCCAAAGCCAAAGATCGCAACCAACAGGATCGCCACGATGATTTCCTGCAAGGCGCGGCTGATGGCGATGATCGACCGGCAGATCAGGTAGACGGGCAGGGGCGCGATGTTGCGCGCGGCCCCCAGTGCAATCGGGATCGAAATCGCGATGCCCACGACCGACGACGCGATGGTCATGATGATACTTTCCACCATGCCTTCGTAGATGTCAGACGACCGCGTGGTAAAATCCGGATTGGTAAAGGCCAGAACAAATTTCTTGCCACGCTCAAGGCCTTCGTAAACGCGGGACCAGTTGACCTCGACCGTCATGTAGGCTGCAATCAGATAGGCCAGAAAGCCGAGTATCAGCGCCCAACGGAGCCAAGGCCGCTTGATGAAGGAGGGTTTGCGCCAGGGCTTGCCGATCAGGATATCAAGTTCGCTCATTCCGCGGCCTCGATATCATCCTCATCGACCGCCTCGATGGTCGCTTCCCAATCTTCCTCGCCATAAATCGTCGTTAGGACTTCGGGGCTAAGCCCCTCTGGTGGGCCGTCGAATTCAACTGCTCCGAACCGCAATCCGATAACGCGCTGCACAAACATCTGCGCGAGGGCCACATCGTGGATGTTGATGATCGCTGCCAAACCTCGTTCTTTGCACAGCTCGCATATCAGGCGCATGATCTGGCGCGAGGTTTTTGGGTCGAGCGACGCTGTTGGCTCATCCACCAACAGGAGCGCGGGGTTCTGGATAAGTGCGCGGCAAATGCCGACACGCTGGCGTTGCCCGCCAGACAGCTCATCCGCGCGTTTGTCGGCCATATGGGCAAGGCCCACGCGGTCCAGCAGGCGAAATGCTTCGTCCACATCTGACTGTGGGAAACGGCGCAAGAAGCTGCGCCAAAACCCGACATAGCCCAAACGACCCGACAGCACGTTCTCCATCACGCTGAGGCGTTCGACCAATGCGTATTCCTGAAAGATCATCCCCATGCGGCGGCGTTCACGGCGAAGGTTGCCCGAGGACAACCCCGTAAGTTCAACATCGCCGAGATAGACCTTGCCGGAGCTTGGCTCAACCAACCGGTTAATGCAGCGGATTAGGGTGGATTTACCGGCACCCGAGGGGCCGATCAATGCAAGCACCTGACCTTCTGGAACAACCAGATCAACTGCCTTAAGGGCCTGATCACCCGTTTTATATGTCTTAACAAGCTTCTCAAGCCGCAGCATGAACGTACCCCCACCTCAATTATTGTCGTTGGAAAAGGCGGGCCCTGAGGCCCGCCAAATCAGCCGTTACTCGCAGGAATAGCTGACGCCATTTGCGGTATCGATCTTACGGATTACTTCCCAGAATTCCTTATAGGTCATCGGAAGGAATTGGCCTTCGTTCGACTTCTAGAATTCGGCCTGAAGCGACGTGCCTTCCCATTCAAAATTGAAAAACGCATTGCGAATTTTCTCTTTCAGGTCGGGCGTCAGGTTATGGGCTGTGCCAAATCCTGTGGTCGGAAAGGTTTGGGATTTATAGATTGTTATGACCTGATCTTCGGTAATCACATCACGGCTGAGCATCCGCGCCTTGACCGAATTTGCAATCGACGCGGCGGCGTAATCTTTGTTGGCCACACCAAGGATCGAATTGTCGTGCTTGCCGGAGTAGACCGGTTCAAAGTCGCGTTCGGGCAGCATGTCGAAGTCACCCTTCAAGATCGCGCTTGGCGCTTTGAAGCCGGAATTCGACGTGGGCGACGTAAAGGCGAGCTGTTTGCCTTTGATGTCTTCGACCTTTTCGATGCCAGAGCCCGGATAGGTGATGATTTCCATCTCATAGCCGAAATTGCCGTCTTTGGACGCCATGATCGTGAAGGGGTTAAAGCCCGCACAGTTGACTGCCAAGGGGTTAGATCCCGTGTTGAAGCCCGCGATATGCAAACGTCCCGACCGCATTGCCTCAATTTGGGCTGCGTTGTTTTGTACCGGGAAAAAGACGACCGTCTTGCCGGTTTCTTTTTCAAGATGGGTCAGAAAGTCGGACCATGCTTCTTTGTAGACAGCAGGGTCTTCTACGGGGGTATATGCAAAGATCAGCGTGTCAGGGTCAACCTGATCCGCAGCATCGGTGGGTGTATCTGCAATCAGATCGCCGTCCACGTCGCAAAACCGTTTATCCAAATCACCGCGCGGGCAGTCTTGCGCCGCAGTTGGACCAGCCAGTGAAAGCGCGAAAGCCAAGGCCGCACTGGACAAAAGT
This sequence comes from Sulfitobacter sp., assembly GCF_036961165.1. GTDB lineage: Bacteria > Pseudomonadota > Alphaproteobacteria > Rhodobacterales > Rhodobacteraceae > Sulfitobacter. Next base: position 5,642 of record NZ_JBALVJ010000084.1, read on the forward strand.
GAATTCATTATTTTTATTTATATATCCTCCCAGATACCTGAGGCTAACCGGAAACGAATATATTGCAAGCGCGTTAACGTTCGTTTTTGTTCGGAAACGTCAGTCAGTCAGGATGCCGTGGGTTGCCCAATCCGCAAAGCGGTCGGCATCCGGAAAATCGGGCAGGGGCGCGTTCAGGTAGCCGCCAGAAAACAGTCGGAAAGTCACATCCGCATTGCGCGCCGTGAAGTAGTCAATGGTGCTATCCCCAACGTATAAAGTCTGGGATGGTTGGCCGGACATTTCTTGGATGCAGGTCAGCAAGGGAGCACTGTCCGGCTTTTTTGGTTGGCCGTCCTCCGCGCCTGCGATCACTCTGAAGAACTGCGTCAGATCAAGCCGGTCGCAGATTTCCCGAGCGGGTTGAGTTGGCTTATTGGTGCAAATGCCCATCGGAATGCCAGCAGCTTGAAAGGTGCGAAGTGCGGACACAACACCGGAGTAGGGCCGCGTCAGCGTCGTCATGTTTTGATTGTAGCTGTTCAGGAACAGATCAAGTGCTGTTTGTCTGAGGGGGGCATCGTAACCACCCGTCGCGTCAAGGCACCGCTCAACAAGCTTTTCCACCCCGTTGCCGATAAAGGAGATGATGGTGGGGAGATCAAGGGCTTCACGACCAAGAGCATCCAGCGTGATATTAGCCGCAGCATGCAGATCAGGCGCGCTGTGGATCAAGGTTCCGTCCAGATCGAATATGATCATTTTTGTGTGTATCATAGTGTTTTGATATCGCTTCGTTTGTGGTTCTACAAACTCAAAAGACTGTTTTGAAAACGGTTTGTAGTTCCACTCAGCGCAAGGCAGTTGCCTTTTGGACAAGTTGGATGCAGGTTCCGAAACGTTACGGCTTTGGTCCAATGTGGGCTGCGGCCCTGTATTCCGTTCATTTTCCGCTTAAACGGAGAGAGGCCATTCATGGATGAACCGTATCTGATACTTTTCCTTCTTAACATCGCCGGTGCTGCCGCTTTGTTGATTTGGTCTGTGCGGTTGGTCCGTACCGGGGTTGAACGCGGTTTTGCCGCCCCTCTGCGGTTCTGGATGCGACACTCGGCCAACAACAGGGTGATTGCGGCCGCGACTGGTATGGGTGCTGCGGTATTCCTGCAAAGCTCGACGGCGGTGGCGGTGCTTGTGTCCAACTTTGTTGGTAAAGGCGGATTGGCGACGGCCGTGGGCCTTGCGATGCTGCTGGGCGCTGATGTGGGATCGGCTGTTGTCACTCAAATCCTGATGGTTCGACAACCGTTTCTGATCCCTCTCTTATTGCTGATTGGTGTCACAACCTTCCTGCGTGCAGAGGGAAACACGCGACAGATCGGTCGCATACTCATCGGGTTGGCTTTGATTTTCGTTTCGCTCGACATGATCCGTTCTGCAACTGGCCCAATGGTTGCACATCCCGCAACGGAGACGGTGATGGCCTATCTGGGGCGTGATCTTTTGACTGCGTTCATCATTGGTGCGATTTTCGCTTGGGTTGTGCATTCAAGCGTTGCGGCTGTGCTGTTGTTCGTCACGCTGGCTGGGCAAGGAATCTTACCGGTGCCTGCGACTGCCGCCATGATCCTTGGGGCTAACCTTGGCGGTGGGGTTATTGCATATGTTTTAACACTTTCTGCACCGATTGCTTCGCGCCGCATGGTTGTGGCAAACCTTGTGCTGCGTGGTGGTGGAGCCGCTCTTGTGACCTTCTCGGTAGATGCAATGCCTGATCTGCTTGACCGTCTTGGCGCCACCCCTGCACGTCAGTCCATCAATTTGCATCTGGTCTTCAATCTGGCGCTTGCGCTTGTTGCCCTGCCTTTTGTCGGAGGGGTAACGGCAATTTTGACACGCCTGATGCCAGACAATCCCGATGACGATAACTCGTTGGTGGCCGTGACGGCGCTTGATCCAAGCGCTTTGAATAGACCTCAACGAGGTCTGGATTGCGCCGCACGAGAACTGCTGGTGATGGGGCAAAAAGTTGAACAGATGCTAATTGCGGTGGAGCCGTTATACGATACTTGGAATGAAGCTTCCGCAAAGGTGATCCGTGATCAGGATGAAACGATCAAGAAAATGCACCTTGATATAAAGCTGTACCTTGCACGATTGGGCAAGACCGGTCTGGAGGAAGACCTTGGCCGAAGGTCTATGGAACTTGCTTCGATTTCTTCCAGTCTCGATTCCGCGTCAGATGCCATTGCTAGAATAATGCTAGATTTGGCCAAGCGGCTCGATGCCGATAAACTCCAGTTTTCGGAACAAGGGCGCGCCGAAATTGGCGATTTCTCGGACCGTGTTCAAAGCAATGTGCAGCTAGCGCTCAATGTGATGATGAACCAGAATCCTGCAGAAGCGCGCGAGCTTGTGTCCGCTAAAGAAAAGGTCCGCAAAGTGGAACAAAAGTTGCAACGCAATCACATTGTCCGACTGCGTGAAGGTTTGGTTGAAAGCATTGAAACCAGCAACATCCACCAAGAAACACTCAGGGCCCTAAAGCAAGTCAACACTGCGTTTTCGATGGTTGGGTACCCGATCTTGCTGAAATCCGGTGACCTTTTGAAAAGCCGATTGGTATAGTGAAGTATCAGCTGTTCGTTTAACCACCAAACGTTCGCTTTGGTCTCGTGTGACAACTGGGGATTCCAGTGTCCGCCAAATAAAATAGGGCGCGGAACTGATCCACGCCCTTCTATCAATGTTGGTTGCGCTCAATAGCGTGGGCGGCTGCAAACGCCTGCGTCGTCGCAGAATACACCGGCAAGCCCGCCCATGATTGCGCCGCGATCGCCGTTTCCATTCACAGCCTTGGCTGCACCGTACCCTAGAGCCGCCCCCACGAGGCCGCGTTCCATATCGCTGTCAATTGCGGCACCTGGTGCGCAGGCTGAAATCAGGGCGGTTGCAGCGATGAGTGTATAGATGAATTTCATGTTCGATGTCCTGAGAAGCCGCCGTTTCGATGGCGACGGTGTGGGTGTTGGGGGCCTTGCAGAGACCGTATCTCAGAAGTCCCCCGACGATGCGTTCCTCATAAGACAAACGCACACTGTTATCCTATTACCGACCCACCCTGTGAGCGTGTTATCAGATAACAGCGCCCACAGGCCCTCTATCCTGCCTGCTAGCCGTAGAAATACTCCGGCAAAAACAACGCAATAGCGGGGAAGAGGATGATAAGAACCACGCCTATCAGCGTCACCACAACATAGGGGAACACCGAGGCGTAGATATCACCCATCGTGACATCAGGCGGTGCGACCCCTTTGAGGTAGAACAGGTTGAAGCCAAACGGTGGCGTCATGTACCCGACCTCCATCATGATGATGAACAGAATGCCGAACCAGATGGGATCAAACCCTGCATCGCGCACCACGGGAAGGAAGACGGGGAGGGTGATCAGCATGATGCCAACGGGATCCAAGACCATCCCCAGAAAGAACAGCACCATCAGCATAAAGAACAACGCGCCCCAGCGACCGCCTGGTATCATAGTCATAATGTTGGAGATCAGGCTCTGCGCGCCAAGTGCCGTGTAGGCGGTGGAAAAGGCGTGCGCGGCGAACAGAATCCACATGACAAGTGCGGTAAGTTTAAGCGTGTCGATTGCAGCGCCATGGATCACAGTGCGGCTCAGTTGACCATTGATGCCAGTTGCCACCAGCGCGCCAAACACGCCGATAGCCGCGGCTTCTGTCGGGGTGGCGAAGCCACCAAAGATCGCGCCAAGAACGATAGTGACGATCATGATCGGCAGAATAACAGCCTTGAGCGAGCGGAACTTCTGACTCCAGCTTGCGCGTTCATCAAGGGGCAGGGCGGGCCCCAGCTCTGGTTGGAGCCAGCAGCGCCCTCCGATGTAGATCGACACCAGCACAAACAGCGTCAGGCCCGGTCCGACCCCTGCAGCGAACAAACGGCCTACTGATACTTCTGTCAGCAGCGCATAGAGAACCATCAGGATCGACGGGGGGATTAGGATACCCCAGCCGCCGCCGGCGTTGATTGCGCCGAGAGCAAGTTTTTTATCATACCCCCGCTCAAGCATCTTGGGCAGGGCGATGGTGCCCATGGTCACAACGGCTGCACCTGAAATCCCCGACATCGCGGCGAAGATCACGCAAATCAGCACGGTGCCAATGGCCAGACCGCCGCGCAGGCCACCCCACCACTGGTGCATCATATCGTAGAGGTCATTCGCAACCCCCGATTTCTCAAGTAATATGGCCATGAAAACAAACAGCGGGATCGCCATTAACGTCGGCGATTGCATCGTCTCCCACATCTTTGAGGCAAGAAGATAGAACCCGATTGGCCCCATTTCAAAGTAGAGAAACACCACCGAAACACCACCCAGCACAAATGCCAAAGGGGTGCCAAGCATAAGGAAAACCAGAAGGCTGCCGAAGAACAGAACCGTTAAAAGTTCGACACTCATCGCTGCACCTCCTGTGCGGTTTCTTCCGTAGAATCCGGTGTGCCCGGCTTGCCGAACACATCTTCGGGAGTGGGCAGCCCGCGCAGAACGCGGATGTCGGCCCAAAGGCGCACCAGACCTTGCAGCAGCAGCAGGATCGCCGCGACGGGGATCAGGGCCTTGGTCGGCCAAAGCGGTGCTTTCCAGACTGAATTAGAGCGCTCGAAATCTGCGAGTGCGTCAGACGCGATGTCCCAGCCCTGCCAAAGCAGAACGCCAACGAAGAGCAGGAACAGTGGCCACGTCAAAATATCCAGCAGCGAGCGGCGTTTGCTGCTCATGCTCCCATAAAAGATATCGACGTTCACGTGGCCGCGCTCTGCCAGCAGATAGCCGCCACCGATGACCGCATAGCCGCCAAATATCAACGTGGCGAGTTCGGCCGTCCAGATTGTCGGGGTGCCCACCAGATATCGCATGACCACATCGGCCAGCAAAAGGGCAAAGATCACAAGAACCGCGAGCGATACCCACCGCCCGATAAATCGATTTATGCGCGTAATGACGCGGGCCAACTGCCACATGTCTGAAAGCTCCATATAGTGAAAAGAAGGCGGGCGGCCCGAAACAGGCCACCCGCCATTTAACTGCTGAGGTTAGGCGTACCCCATGTCCTTCATCAATGTGCGGTAGATGTCCGCAGCCTTTGCAGCGCGCTCGCCCTTTTGGCCCTCTTGCTCAAGGATTTGAGCGGAGGCGGTGGCCAGCATCTCCAGCACGTCGTCGGGCAATTGCACAACCTCGATACCCTCTTTTGCAACACCTTCGGCCAAAGCGATGGCTTCCTTGTGCTGATACTCTGCCGAGCGCAGGAAGAAGCGCGTCGTGATAATCTCTTCCAGTGCGCCGCGCAGGTCATCAGGCAGCTCTTCAAGCGCGTCGATGTTCATGATGAACGCATCGGTTGTCTGTGCGAGAACCGGCTTGTAGTGATATTTACAAACCTCCCACAGCGACATGGATTGCGCGCCGATCGCGGCCCCCCAGTGTGCGCCATCCACCACGCCCGAGCTGAGCGCTTGATAGAGTTCTGAGCCCGGAATATATTGCGGCGATGCACCGGCTGCTGCCAGATAGTCGAGCATCGACCCTGAAGAACGAATCTTGAGACCTTTGAAATCGGCTGCAGATTCGATCTTTTTGGATACTGTCATTTCAGTTGGCAGTACCTTTTCGCACATCAGATGCACGCCATCGGCATTAAGGTCTTCGTTTACCAGCGCTTCGACGCCGAGGTTCTTCATCGCGTGTTCCATCTCCCACGCCTGCCGCAGCGTGCCGGGGATGCCATAGACGAACGTTGCCGCCTGTGCATTGTCGCTGATGTAGGACGGGCTGATTGTACCCATAGGTACAACACCCTTGCGCACGATGTTGTAGATATCGGGGCCCTTGGCGAATTCGCCCGCACCCAACAGATCAAGCTTGAACGCGCCTTCGGTTTTTTCTTCCAGCAGTGTGGCGATTACCCCAAGGCTGTCAGTGAACGAGCTTGACGCTTTCGGCCAGTGAGCCTGAACGCGCCAGGTGACTTGGCCTTGTGCGATGGCGGTGCCGATCAATGCGGGTGAAGCGACGGCTGCGACGGCGGCACCGCGCAAAACGGACCGACGGTTAATGTTTGAATTACTCATGTATTCCTCCCAATCGTTTGTCATTCAGCGCAGCAGTTTTGCGATGCGCCGACGGATTTCGGATAGCCCGAAACCGTATCTCGTGCCGCTACACTGACGTTCCTTGTAAGATACCTCAACAATTTTAATCGAAAACTCCGGCAAAGATTTCGCACAGCGGTACAACCGTCCGCAAAAGGTAAATTAAATTAACCTTGTCTGCCTCAAGCCACGGTTGACCTGAAAACCCTGTGCCAGCAGTTCCGATCTTTGGTGATTTTGACACCAGATTCGGTTTAATTGCGCTGTACTTGAGGCATAGGTCCCTACCTGTGATGAGCTATCTAAAATTGAGTTGCTCCAAGAATTGTAGACGCATTGTTTGGTAATTTTGGAACCAAGGAGAGACGGATATGAACAAGGGAATTCGGTTTACGGATGAGTTCAAGCAGGACGCTGTGGCACAGGTTGTTGAGCGTGGTGGTGCGGTCAGCGAAGTTGCGGAACGGCTCGGCATCAGGACCAAGTCGCTGTACACTTGGAAGGCGCAGTTTTCGAAGCCACCGCATGCGCGAGCCGAGGTTTTGGATCAGGCCGCAGAGATAAGGCGGCTGAAGCGGGAACTGGCGCGGGTAACTGAGGAACGCACAATTCTAAAAAAGGCGACCGCGTACTTCGCGCGAGAGTCTCAGTGAGTTACGCGCGATGCTGCACGGCAAGACGTGTTCGATTACATTGAGATGTTCTACAACCCGACCCGCAAGCACACGAACAACGGCATGCTGTCACCAGTCGACTATGAAGCAGAACAGAAGAAAATGAACGAAGCAGGCGTCTAGGAAACTAGGGGCACCTCAGCCCGTTCGGGCGAAAAGGTTAGTTTTTCAACACAATTGGCGAGAACCGGACATTCGCCGCGCTTTGCCCCGATGGCTGCTATGCGGGGCGATTTCAACGGGTCGACGCAACACTTTAGTCTTTAGCCAAAGA
>NZ_JBALVJ010000085.1:0-12434 GCF_036961165.1 Sulfitobacter sp.
ACCTTGGTCCACCTTAAGTTGGCTGCAAACTGGTCGAATTACTGGGACCACCTCTGTCCCAAATCTCCGACTTCTGCTTGTCCGTGAAAAATACGCGGCGACGATACTTCATTTTGATCACTCCATCTTTGGCTAAAGATTAAAGTGTTGCGTCGACCCGTTGAAATCGCCGCCCATAGCAGACCTTAGGCGTCAATAATGCTGCGGCAACGGATCAATGTCTGCTTCGGGGAAGCTGCAACGCAGCGTGCGGCGGCAACGCGAACGGCAGCTTTGGGGCGTTCGTGTTCCTCCAACAGAAGGGGGCGGAAAGTTTGCATTAGCTGCGATTGCAAACTTCGAGCGACGATTTTGGAAAAGCGGTCATTCAAGGACCCATGGCCAGAACCGTCAATTCCGCACGCGCATATGAATTGTCTTTACTATTCAAACATCATGCGAAACGTCTGCAGTAATCCGGTGTCTGATGCAGCGCTCCATGCCACGGAAATTGTCAGGTCAGTTTTGAAATTCTCTATCGGAACGATGGACAGCGTTGCGGGCAAGCTTTGTGCCGCTGACATTGGATAAAACGTAACCCCGCGTCCTGCAGCGATGCGCTGAAAAATGACCTGAATATCCCAAGCTTCGTCGACGATGCGGGGTTCTATTCCTGCGTCAGAACAGGCCTTGTCCAGCAAGTTTCTGTAGGATCGCCAGTTTTCTCTCAAACCCATGACGAAGGGGAGCTGCCGAAGTGCGTCCAGTGTAAATGAAGTTGGGCCATGGGGTGTTACGATGCCGATTTGCGTTGTCCAGATCGGACGCTGTCGGATATCAGGTTCAGTTACGCTGGCGTGAGACAACAGAAAACCGATGTCGATGTTTCCCGTCCTAAGCGATTTCATGATCGTATCCGTGGACATCATGTGCATTTCAATCTGCACCTCGGGGAAGGACGCCTGAAAGGCTTCGAGGCCGGGTGACATTTGTTGCGAAGTTGCTAAGGCAGAATAACCAACGATCACATGCCCTGTGGTTCCTTCATCATTCTGCCGAGATGCACGAATTGCCCTTTGGAACAGTGCAACCACTTGGCGCGCGTCATCGATAAACTGCAGCCCGCGATTTGTCGGTTTGATGCCGCGCGGGTTACGCTCAAAGATTAGAAATCCAAGATCAAGCTCAGCGTCCTTAACGCATTTCGAGATCGCCGGCTGTACGATGTTCAGGGCCTTGGCTGCGGCCCTGAAACCGCCGGCATCTGCAACGGAAATTATATAGCGCATGTGACGAATATCGATCCGCGTTGGCTTCAACTGTAAACCCGTTCCTGAGCATTTGATCGCGATAGCGATAAACTATCACATGATCGCCAAATGCTATTTGCTAAAACGTTTTTTGTCGACGCTAATCATCGAAAGGCTGGTTTGAACTGACTTGATTTCAGAGTCCGTGTTTTGCACGTCAAGTATGGCACAGCCGTGATAAGAAATAAAATATCTGGGAGGATACCGAATGAACACGATGATATCAAAGGCGTGTGCGCTGGCTTTGACGGGATTGGCTGCGGCTGCAACGATTGCGCACGCAGAAGACTTACTGGTGCCGGGCCTGCTGGACCCGACCACACAAGAAATGACTAAAGCTGGCGAATTCCAGAAGGACGGGCCTTGGACCATCGGTATGTCATTCCCGGGCTTGGGCAACACTTGGATCGTGCAAATGGTTCAAGAGACCAAATACACGGCTGCACAAAACGATCAGATCAGTGAATTTATCTTTACCGAAGCAGGGTGGGCGCCCGCAAAGCAAGTTGCCGATCTCGAAGACTTGATCGCCCGAAAAGTTGACGCCATCATCGTGGCACCGATGGCACCTGCTTCGGTCAAAAAACAGGTCGACGCGGCTATCGCGGCGGGTATCCTTGTGACTACCTACGGTTCTTCCGAGGGCGTGCTGAACTCTGCAGTTGAACTCAATCTTGGCGGCAAGGCTTTCGGGCGCACCGGCGGCGAATGGCTGAAGGAGAAACTGGATGGTAAGGGGACAATCTGGGCATTTCGTGGCATCGCGGGCGTGAACGAAGAAACACTGCGCTATGAAGGCATGACCGAAGCGTTGGAAGGGACGGATATCAAGATCGGTGCTGAAGTCTTTGGGGATTGGAACTATACCAAAGGCAAGCAGCTTTGCGAAAACTTGGTGCTGTCAGGGCAACCTGTCGACGCGATCTGGTTTTCGGGTGCCGACATGACACGCGCGTGCATTGATGTTTTCAAGGATGTGGGTAAGCCTTTGGTGCCGATGACAGGAGAGGGAAACAATGGCTTCCTGCGGATCTGGACTGAAAACAATCTCGACTCGGTAGCACCTATTTATACGCCGGGTATCGGGCCAGCATTGGTCCGTGCGACTGTATCGTTGCTTGAGGGGGAAACTCTGAACAAGGCTTATTATTCTGATCCGGCACCGATCACGAATGAGACCCTCAAGGACTTCTACCGCGACGATCTGAATGACGCGTTCTGGGTGACATCGACGCTGCCAGAGGAAGAAATCAGCAAAAACTTTAAACGCTGAACTGCAGATGTCGATACAAAGCCCAGTGGAGGAATCTGAGCATGGGCACCCCAACGCCCATGCTCAGACTATCGTAGAGTTTATTGACGTCACCAAACGCTTTGGGTTGAACATCGCCCTTGGTGATGTCTCAATCAAGGGCGTGCGCGGAACTGTCCACGCCGTCACCGGCGAGAATGGCGCGGGAAAATCGACGTTGATGAACCTTCTTGCAGGTGTTCACCGGCTTGATGGGGGCGCAATCCATCTGCATGGCAGGGCGGTTGCTCTGACCTCGCCCAAGGACGCACGCACCCATGGCATCTCAACCATCTTTCAGGAACTGACGCTGCTGCCCAATTTGACCGTCGCCGAAAATATGTTCCTTGGCCGGGAGCCGCGCCGCATGGGGCTGGTGGATCGCGGCGAAATGCAGAGACGGGCAGAAGCGGCGTTGGCGCGATTGGGAAGCAACATCTCACCCAGAACATTCTGCGGTGATCTTTCAGTTGGCGAGCAGCAGATGGTTGAAATAGCCAAAGGCATCGCCGCGGACGCCGAAATTTTTATTCTGGATGAGCCGACCGCCGCCCTGAACGCGCCTGAGGTCGAAAAGCTTGCCGAATTGATCCTGACGATAAAGTCCGAAGGTAAACTGATTTTCTATATCAGTCACCGTCTTGAAGAAATTTTCCGTTTCTGTGACGAGGTCTCGATCCTCAAGGACGGCAGGCATGTCGCAACCTATCCAGTGGCCGATATTGACCGGGAGCGGCTTGTGTCTTTGATGGTCGGCCGCGAACTGGGCCAGTTATTTCCGGCGCGAAAGGGGCCACGATCTTCTCCGAAACCCCTGTTGAGCATCAATAATCTGACGACCCGCGCATTTCCGGGGCAGGTCTCATTTGTGCTCGAAAAGGGTGAAATTTTGGGTCTTGCAGGTCTTGAGGGTCAAGGGCAGCGGGCCATTATTCGGGCGATTGCGGGGATTGATGCGCCGATTTCAGGGCACGTTTGCAAACATATCGACGGCGCGCCGGATCAAAACACCGTGCGGCCCACAATCGTTGCTGCAGCAAAGGCCGGGATCGGGTTTATTCCAGAAGATCGCAAAATCGAAGGCTTATACCTGCCGCTTTCCATTCGCCAGAACATGGCGCTTGGCATGTTGCGAGAGCAATCCATCTGGCGACGTGCGCGGATCAAACGCGATGAAATAGAAACACTCTTGGGTCAGATGCGCGTGGCATCGGCGGGTTCAGATCAGGCGGTCGGTGCTCTGTCTGGCGGCAATCAGCAGAAAGTTATGATTGGCCGCTGGCTGGCGTCAGGCGTGGACGTGCTGCTGGTCGAAGAGCCAACACGTGGTGTCGATGTCGGTGCCAAAGCCGAGATTTACACATTGCTCAGGGAGTTTGCCGACGCCGGTGGCGCGGTTCTGATCACATCCAGTGAATTGACCGAAGTGCTGGGTCTTTGCGATCGCATTCTTGTGGTGCGTGCCGGGGCTTTTGTGGCCGAATTCAATGGTCCAACAACGACAGAAGAAAGGGTCACGCGTTTGGCCTTGGGTGAGGGTTTACATGAAGAATTGGAAGTCGTCGTATGAATAGGTTCAACATTCTGCGATTCCCCGGGCGTTCGGGTTTGGGGGTTGTGGCGATCAGTTTACCGATTGCGATCTTTATCTTCATTAGCTTTGCCTCGCCCAACTTTCTGAACGTCCAGAACATTTCCAATGTAAATGCCCAGATTACCGCTCTCTTGATTGTGGCTCTGGGCCAGATGATTGTCGCTATTGGCGGCGGTATTGATCTGTCAGTCGGATCAGTTCTCAGTCTCACCAGTGCCATTATTGTCTCGGTGGATCCTGCTCTTGCCGTACCGTTGGCATTGATTGCAGGATTGATGGTCGGCCTTGTTAATGGTGTAGGGGTGACTGTGTTCGCGGTGCATCCTCTTGTCATGACGTTGGCCTCGTTGACCTTTCTTCAGGGACTTGCCCTGCTGGTCCTGCCGGTGCCCGGGGGCGACGTGCCGGACTATCTCGAGGCGATGGTCGATTTCTCATTCTTAGGCCTTCCAGCCGCCTTCTACTGGTGTCTGGTGTTTGCCGCAGGGACCGCGATCATGCTGCGATCTACCCGATTTGGTTTGAGGATCTTTGCAGTGGGCGCAAACGACGACAACGCTGCCCGCAACGGTGTGAATGTGATCTTCCATCGAATTTCTTGCTATGTTCTGTGTTCTCTTGGTGGGGTTATGGCTGGCTTTTTTCTGTCTGCCCGGGTCGCTTCGGCGGACGCGACGATGGGGGCAAACTTTGGCCTTGAGTCTGTTACCGCGATTGCGCTTGGCGGCGTACTGTTAGCCGGAGGGATCGGCAGTGTGACCGGTGTTATTGCAGGAACTGTCGCTTTGGGTCTCATGACAAACGGGATGAATTTGATTGGCGTGTCGCCCTTCATTCGCGCGGCGGCGACGGGCGTGCTGCTGTTGGCCGCGATCAGCCTTCAACCCCGCAAAGCGATTGGCGCATGACGGTCACGACATTGGATACTCCAGTATCAAAGCGCAGCCGACTGGGTGTATGTGCCCGTTTCTTTTTAAACTTGCCGTTTGCCTATCTGGGAACGGCGCTGTTGCTGCTGTTCGCCTATTTTACTCGGCCAATGCTTTTATCGCCATTGCTGTTGTTGTTGATCGTAAGGCAGGCAGCACCGCTTGGCATCGCCGTGATTGGCCAGTCGATCTGCATGAGGGTGCTGTCGCTTGATCTGTCGATTGGTGGCGTTATCGTCGCAGTCAGCTATATTCTGACCAGTGGCGCGCTGCCCTATTCCGAGCCTGTCTTGATCGTGATTTGCATATTATTCGGTCTCGCGGTTGGGGCCACCAATGCGTTCTTTATTACCCGTCTAAGGGCTTCGTCGGTGATCGTGACCCTTGCTATGGCGATGATCCTGACTGGCGTTGTGATATCGCTTGGCCAGTTCTACGCTCCCGGCGATGCGCCGGAGGTGCTGAAATTCATAGGCCAGAAGCGGATTGGCATATTTCCTATCGCGCTGTTTGTCTGGCTGGGCGTTTTGATCCCCGCCGCCCTGTTCCTGCGGTTTTCCGTTTTTGGCCGCTATGTCGATGCGATTGGGGCCAATCCCAATGCCGCGTGGGCGTCTGGCATTCCCTACATTCAAGTAGTGACGATGGTTCACATCCTGTCCAGTCTGTTTGCTGTCTTCAGTGGTTTGCTGTTGGTCGGTTTTGTTGGCGTCGGAAGCATGGATATCGGCGGTGACCTTGCGCTGAATTCTCTGGCTGCGGTGATCCTTGGTGGTGTCACTTTCGGGGCCGGAAAAGGCGGTGTGCTTGGTCCCGCTGTTGCCGCCTTCATGCTGACATTCAGCTTTAATCTGTTGACGTCCCTGGGGTTGGGTGAACCCGGAAAACTGATGATACAAGGCGCAATTATTGCAGTCGCCGCAATGGTTTATGCTTCGCGCAGGAACAAATAACCTGCTTCGAAATTTTTAAACTCAAAGGGAGAACTTTGGATGGGAAATTACATGGAAGGTGCCGAGCCATTCGAATTCGACGGTGATGGCCCATCGGTGCTGGTCTTGCACGGCTTCACCGGCACGACGCAAAGCATGCACTTTCTTGGAAAGTCGCTGAACGAGAATTATGGTTTTCATGTCCTTGGTCCGTGTCTCGCAGGGCATGGCACATCCGTAGATGAGATGGCCAAGACCGGGTATCGCGACTGGATGGCATCCGCTGACGCCGCTTTGCACAAACTGGCCAAACGCGGCAAACCGGTCTTTGTGACTGGACTGTCGATGGGGGGGATGCTGACGCTTGCCCTCGCTGCGCGCTACCCCGATATTATTGCGGGAATTGTGCCAATCAATGCAATTGCCGGAGAGAACGACGGAGGTCTTGCCACGCTTGTGCTTGACCCCGCCGCGCCTGACCGCATTCCGGGCATCGGATCAGACATCAAAGCATCCGGTGTGACCGAACTGGCCTATTCGGAGGTTCCGGTGTCCTGCTTGCGCGAAGTATATCTGGCGCAAGCCGCGATCGGCGATACGCTTTACAACATCACCTGCCCGGTACAGATCATCCAGTCGCGCGAAGACCACGTGGTTCATCCCTCGAACGCATTGCGGATCATGCGCGGTATCAAGTCGTCGGACATCAGACTCCTTTGGCTGGACAATTCGTACCATGTCGCGACGCTGGACAACGATAAGGAGCTTATCGCCGCGCGCGCGGGACAATTCTTCGGGGAAACGCTTTGTGATCAATGAAGCAAGAGACTGAAATAGGAATCAGGCTTCAAGAATGAACATGTTCTGCCGTCTGGCGCTGCGACGACCGGCACGTGATTAAGGCGACTTAACGGCACAAACGACGGCCCTGACCGGCTGATTTATACTGTGGGCGCACCTGACGATCTGAGGTTTCAGTAGCCTTACGGTTCGCCCGATGTCACTGAGAATAAGGCGTAACTGCGTTTCCTTCTTCAGGGCTTCAAACGCCTTGTTCGAACGGCAAAACAAGCGCAGCGTAAGGATGGAGGCGTTCCAGACCGGAATGTCGTTTGAAAGTTTCTGGCTAAAGCCGGGACTTTGTTTGGGGAGGGAATAGAAGCATGTCCGATACATATGACTTTATCATAGTAGGCGGTGGTTCAGCGGGAGCGGTCATTGCGACCCGGCTGAGCGAAGATCCAAACTGCCGCGTCGCACTCGTGGAGGCGGGCGGCACGCCCCCTGACCACGAAATGATGCCGGCCGCAGTTGCGAGCCTGCAATTGGATCCGCAGGTCGACTGGATGTACACAGCCGATCCGGGCAACGCTGGCCTGGGCTTGATAGACAACCTGATGCCGGTTCCGCGTGGCAAGATGCTGGGAGGATCATCGGGTCTGAACTATATGGCCTATGTGCGCGGCCACCCCGGCGATTTCAACGCGTGGGCAGAAGGCGGTGCCACCGGTTGGTGCTATGCCGATGTGCTGCCCTATTTCATCAAGAGCGAGGACCTGACACCGAGCAACGAAATTTCGGTGGATAGTGAGGCCCATGGCACAGGTGGCCCGCTGGGTGTTTCGGTACGGTCACCGGTTATTCCGGCAGCGCGCGATTTCGTCAAAGCGGCCGGAGCAACGGGGATCCCGACCGGAGACTACAACGGACGAGACCGCGGTGGACCATCCGGCGTGGCGTCATTGTTTCAGACGACGACCCGCAAGGGCATGCGCTCCAGCACGTACCGTGCCTTTCTGGCGGGCGAAGCAGAAAACCGTACGAACCTGACAATTATCACGCATGCTCTTGTGACGCGGGTGTTGCTTTCGGACGGTGCAGACGATCTGACCGCTACTGGAATTGAGTATCAGGCGGAGGACGGTGCGCTGCATCAGATAAGTGCATCGCGTGAGGTCATTCTGAGTGCGGGCGCTGTCGGATCACCGCAAATTCTGATGCTCTCCGGGATTGGCCCGCGCCGCGAAATCGAGGCCGTTGATATTGAATGCCGCCACGAGCTGCCCGGTGTCGGTAAGAACCTCAAAGATCACCTGCATTGTGCGCTGTTTTTCCCCGCCCCTGGCATCGGCGTGCCGATTGCAGAGATTGGCGTCTCGGCTGGACCAGACGCATTGCGCGCACCCGCAGGGCCGTTGCCGACTGATGCGGCGGATGATGCATCAATGTCCCCTGAGCTTGCTGGCCTTAAGGCGGAAGCCGAGCGCCGTATTGGTCAATGGATGGAAACAGGAGAAAGCCTTGTTTCCTCCTCGCTTTATGATGCTGTAGCGTTCTTTTCGACGGGACTGGGGGACACGCACAGCCATGATGCGCAAATTGGCTATGTTCCTTGTGGATATGACGCAAGTCTGCTGGGAGATCGGTTGCGCATCGATCTATCTACCTTCTTTGAGGATTCAGAAAAGACGCTGGCCCCGGATCAGGAAAATATGATCCTGCTTGCCAACCCGGTCCTTCCACACAGCAAGGGCGAGATTGTGCTGGCCAGTGCCGATCCTGCCGCAGCACCCATCATCCGGATGAACTACTTTACTGATCCGCATGATTTGAAAGTTATGGTTGCCGTGATGCGCAAAGCATTGGACATTGCCGAAAACTGGCCAGGCGAGAACAAGCCCGGCCCATTGAATGTTCCGCCCGCACTTGCAAAAAAGCACGGGTATGTACAGGGTCAGACGCCAAGCGATGCGCTGCTTGAAAACATGGCTTTGCACTACTCGGTCACTGTCTATCACTTGTGTTCAACCTGTCGCATGGGCGACGTGGTTGATCCCACGTTGCGTGTGAACGGCGTCGCAAATCTGCGGGTGGCAGACGCAAGTATCATGCCAGACATCATCAGCGGAAATACAAATGCTGCTTCTATCATGATCGGCGAAAAGGGAGCCGATATTATCTCTGCGGAATATGATCTGAAACGGTCCGACGCTGCCTGACTGCGTCGTTAAAAAACGCACATTTGCCAGTTGAGAAATTACATCAATTGGCAAATGTCCCTTCGCATGTGGGATGGGTTATTCTGTAAAGTAATCTTGGTACTGTCGACATTTTTGCTAAACAATCCGGTTGCGATCTCAGTCTCTCAAAAAGGGCTGCTTGTGTCCTTAATTGCCAAACCACCGTCGCCACGCACCTCAGGCCCGTTCAGATCTGACCGCGAATGACTGCTTTGCGGAAGCTGCGTTGCAGCAGTCACCTCTATGACGAACGGCGGCTATGGGCCGTTAGTGCGACTTTGCAAAGTACACTATCTGCGCAAAGCTGCCGTCGGTGCAAGACGCAGCGAAGGTCCGCTATCTGCCCATGTGGTTGAGAGGAAATAGTCAGCGTTCCCCGTCAGTCAGGGTATCTCATATTTTCAGTGCAGCTGATAAAAAATGCAACTCACACATCAGATGATCTCTTCCAGCAAGACTGACTACTATACGACTACTGTGAAAAACCTTATGCCAAAGAACCTTTGTCCATTTCAGGCAAGTGCATGAAATATTAAGGTAAAATGGCTCCGGCGGTAGGGATCGAACCTACGACCAATTGATTAACAGCCCCGTCAGTGCCATTTCGCCCGTTTTCTCCAATATACGCTTAACGCCCATAAATCATTGATAATGAACATTTATTATTGACCGCTTGTGCGCTCGTGGACCATGTTCAGCGCTATAATTCGCTGCTCAGTGCTTCCGTAGTGCTTCCGTAAATGGAGGGCAGGAGTGGAAAAATGAAAAGGTGCAAGCAATGTCAAAGTTAACAAAGAGGTCAGTTGAAGCGCTGGAAGTCAGCGGCAGCGACTATCTCGTCTGGGACGCGGAACTGTCCGGATTTGGTGTTCGCGTGTTCGCATCGGGCCGGAAATCTTATCTGGTGCAGTATAGGGCAGGCGGGAGGACTAGACGGCGCTCCATTGGGCAGCATGGCGTGTTGACCGCTGAAGAAGCCCGCAATGAAGCGCGAAAGCTATTGGGGGAGGTAGCGAAAGGAGGCAATCCTTCTGAGGATCGTCAACAGCATTTGCGTGGTCCGTCGATGGCGGCATTGTGTGATCGCTTTCTGACCGAATACGCTGAGCACCACTGCAAGCCGTCAACCCGCAAGGGCTACGAGATTGTTGTTCGGACCTGCATCAAGCCCAAGCTGGGACCGCGTAAGATCGTTGATATCTCCCGCGCAGAAATCGTGGCTTTTCACCATGGCATGCGTGACCGACCATACATGGCAAATCGCGCCGTCAGTATTTTATCCAAGATGTTCAATTTGGCAGAAGATTGGGGCATGCGGAAAGACGGCGCAAACCCAGCACGGCGCATCAAGAAATTCAAAGAGGAAGAGAAAAAGCGCTACTTGTCAGATGATGAGCAAGCAAGGCTAGGTGACGTGCTCGCAGAGGCGCTAGAAACGGGGCAGGAGACGCCTTACACGCTTTCAGCGATCTACTTGCTGATGCTGACAGGATGCCGCTTAGGAGAAATTCTGACGCTGCAATGGGATTTTGTGACCGCTCGTCATCTTGAACTGCCTGACAGCAAGACGGGGCGGCGTCGTATTCCCCTACCGCGTGAAGCCTATGAAGTGATCATGTCGTTGCCGCGTGTGGCTGGAAATCCGTACGTGATCTTAGGTGAGAGCGAAGACGGCCACCTTATCAACCTGCAAAAGCCATGGCGGCGGATCAAAGCAAAAGCGGGAATTGATGACGTTCGCATGCATGATCTACGGCACACTTATGCAAGTGTCGCCGTCATGAGTGGGATTGACCCGTTTCTACTGAAAGAAATCATGGGCCATAAGAATTTGCAGACCACGCTGCGCTATTCGCACTTCGCAGATGAGGCGGTACAGAAGGCTGCAGGATCGGTCGCAAGCCGTTTGGCTGGAGCTATGAGGCGTTCCGTGACGGACCAGCCCAAGCTACGTGTGGTAGGCTAATCGTACTTTTTGCTTAAAGAGAGTTTAGGCCACAAAAACTTGTCCACTACGTTACGTTATGCACATTTGTCTAATGGTGCTGTTCAAAAGGCGGCGGGACAGATTGCAAACAGGTTGGCCGCTACTTTAGGTAGTGTGACGTAGTTCTATTTTCTTATGTTTTCGCGAGTATCCTCAATCCGAGCACGAAAAAAAAGAACTTCGTGCCTTGCCTTAGTTGAAAGATGGTTTTCATCATTATGTCAGACGATTTTGAGAGGAAGTTCGAAGCAATCTTCCAAGCAGACGAGGACAGAAGGGACGTTAAGTACGGTTTCCTCAAAGATGCATTGTTCGAGGATTTGCACAATATTCAGGGTGGCAAAACGAACCGAAGACAGTTCAAGGTGCGCATCCTTAAGTTGCTGGAACGCTATGAGGTAAGAGAAAAGCAGCGCTTAAAAGTCGCCGAAGCTCGAAGCACTTATCATTTGAAGAAGCTTGAGAAAAGCCTGCTGAGATCACTAAGTATATTGGGCGAAATGCATCCCGACGCACTTCAGATCTTAGACACAAAAATTCATTTGGAGCAATTGGGCAGCATTCTCATGAAATCCGATCCAGCTGTTTCAATAGAACTTCCGGAGATCACAGCTTTGAGCAGTCAGCTTTCGACGGTACTTGGTTCTGTACGCGAAGAAATAAAAACGGCAGTCGAAAAAAAGGGCCGCCCCGTCTCGAATGCTGCTTTGACAGAGCTCTTATTGGATCTTGGTGCAACTTTCGAAAACGGGTCTGGAAAACTCGCTGTTGAACACTGTTTTTTCAATGGCGCATCCAGCCTATATCAAGGTCAGTTCTATGATTTTGTTGAAAAACTTTTAAAAGCCTATGATCCGAAATTAATTTTTAGCAACGGTGCGCTTGGGAAGGCAATCAAGCGCGCATTGACCAGCGAAGACAGCCCGTAGACAAAAAGGGACCAAACTTGCTGCAATTATGTCCTTTGCCGTGACATCGTTGACGCTGCATTTTGTTTTTCAGACACCGAATAACAATGGAGCGACATGTGAAACATATTTCGGAGCAGACTCTATCCAATAACCTAGTGAACGAGCGCGAAGCCGCGTCTATCCTTTGCTATTCAGTCCGCGCGCTACAGAATTGGCGGCATCGCGGCGGCGGACCTGACTTTATAAAGGTATCTTCCCGCTCTGTACGCTACCGCCGTGCCGATCTGGAAAAGTGGATTGCAGCTCGCACGGTTAGCAACACCAGCCAACACATCTAACACACCAGTTTTGCCTCGGAGGGCTTGGCAGCACCTTTGAGGATTTTGGGGCCGAAAGGCTTTCAAACGGGCGCGAGGTCTCGCAGCTTCGCGCCCTTTCTATGTCTGCCGTCAACTCAAACCAAAGGATGACACTATGTCAA
>NZ_JBALVJ010000086.1:0-12395 GCF_036961165.1 Sulfitobacter sp.
ATTTTTCTGCCACGCCCAGCGGTGGTATTGAGGAGTTCTGACCGTTTGTTTTTTGCCAAATCGGTTTGAGAGTTTTTAGGGGGAGGTGAATTGATCGCGCATGGCAGGCATTGAGACGCCGCCTACCCCATCGAGTTTTGGAGCATTCGAGCGATGGCTTGATCCGCCAAAAGCACGTTGTGGACCTGCATCAACGCACGGTGGAGGGCCAATAGAGGCGCAGAAATTTGTCGCAATTCTTCCGCTTCATTGGTGAAGCGATGATTGAACCAGCTTCCGGACATACAGTGCTCGCCTGAGATGATCTCTGTGACCCATCTGCGCTCGATGGCAGCAGTTATGGGTTCGAGCAGCAGAGTCAGATCCTGAAGGTCACTATCATAGAAGAACCTCCCCGCCTCGATATTGACTGCAAGCGCATGGGCCCTGCGGCGAAGTCTGGAGTTGAAGAGATGGTCCACCTCGCCGAGTGCCTCCACAGCGAGGGGGGGCGATGTCCAACGCATGGTAAACGGCTGCCTCAAGCGGGCTTTGATGTGAGGTCGGATTAAGCATGGTGATGCTCCTGTTTAATATTTGTGGTTGCGGCGGAAGGTTGTTGAGGCGCCTGATGGACCGCTTTGTCGCTTCCATCGTGCCTGACACGATCAAGTCGAAGCGGGCTCCGACCTGACCGAATGTTTGCGCGGACCACGGCGAGGCGCCGTTTAGATTGTCCGGATAGTCGGCCGAGTACGGGTGTTTGTTTTGACGGATGTACATTGAAGGCGGTGTCTTCGAGCGACACCTCAATGCGGCGGGAGACAAGGAAGCGGGTCGGCTTATATAGAGATGCTTCTTCGAGCTCCGCACCGAGCTGCACATCAAGTGTCAGGGCGTCCCTGCGCAGCCGTGAATTTGACGTGCCGTACGCCAAGGTTACGACCCGTTCGCCTGCCCTCTCTGCGACGTTGACGACTAAGGCGGGTCGTACCTTCGGTGTCCGGGCGCCTTCCCACTGATGGGGAAAGCGGTAGGCGACAATATCGCCTGCGTTCAGTGCGGAGTGCCAGGACAAGGGAGCGGCGTTGCTTGGGTGTTGTGTCATTTAAATACCTTTTTGATGGCGTTGGTCGCGCCTCTCACTTGTTGGGTAAGACCCTCGTGTTCGGCCGCGCGACATGACTGCTGCGCAACCGGAACCGTGGTCCGGTTCCAGTCGGTGAGTTTTGTTCTTTGTTGAGGGGATGGGGCAGACATCCCTGCCCCACTGACTGTCCGGTCAGGCTACGAGAGGCAGCCTATCGCGACTGTCTGGCTGATCACTGAAAGCGTAGAGCAAATCCGGCAGCTGATCTGACAGCAAGCAGATGTCTTCGACGGCAGACCACTCCGGATCAATCAACGCGAAATAGCCTGCCTCCGGTCGGTCAGGGTCGTGAACATGCGTCAGAGAGAGCAACTCGTAGAGGCGGTGCAGATCGGCTCGCATGCGCCGTGTGAGGGCGCGTGCGTCCCCAAGGTCATCGAGGACGCGGATAGTTGCCCGAAGCGCTGGCTGGCCTCCTAAGAGCAGAGACGCATTTTGCAAAGCTACAGAGTTGGTAGAGGTAAACTCACGCAGAACTGCGAGAGCCGGGTGTTCGAAGTAAGACATTGCTGTCCTCCGGTTCCACACCGGGCGGGATCGCCCGGTGACAAGATCGCCGCTGCCCTTTCTTCTCGGCATGGCGGGTTCCGGATCTGCTCCTGCTGGCTTCAGATCCTCGTGTAGGGTTCGTTTCTTTCCGGCCCCTCAAAGCTGGGGGGCTGGCCAGAAATGAAACCTCATGGGGATCACCTTCTCGTCTTTCTTTGCGTTGCCACTCTTCAGTGCGGTTTTCGTCTGGATTTCTCATTGGGGGGTGGGTGGGCTTGCGCAGCAGTGGTTGGGGCGCTCTGTTGGTCTCTGAAACGCTCTGCTCGTTCCTTTCAGTAACGCGGAACCTAAGGTTCCCTTTGTTGTGGCAAGGGACCTGTCTCACAGGAGCATCTGTAGGAGTTTTCCCCGCGAGTGCTTCGGCTGGTTGGGCTGCCGCCTTCTCCCGCGCACGGTGGCGGTACCACGTGGCACGAGACTGGTTCAGCACCTCCCAAGGTTTTTCCTGTTCAACATTATTCCGAGCCAGATACGCGTCGCGAGATACAGCACCTCTGGCGCGGCGTCGCCGCTCTTCGGCCAACGCTGCGCGACGCCTACCCTCTTCTGCTGGCATGACGATCCTCAACCCAAGCCGCTGCGCAACAGCAGCCGAGAGTGACAAATGCCAAGCAATCGTTTGACCGCTATAGATGTATTTTGCCTCGAACCCTCTTCCTACAAGCAACGCCAAGGTCAGGGTCCAATCCGATCAGATTAAATATCCGCAAATCTACGATATTCAGTCAGCCGCTTTCGCAAGAAACTTGAGCGCATAGTCAATAAAAACATCTTCGGCTTTCGTGATGTTCACTTCAGAATTCCATATAAAGTGGACATCAATCGGACTAATTCCATCCAGAGGTGGAAGAGCGAACAGCCTGTCTTCTTTCACAAAATCAGACCCGATATGCATAGGAACAAGGCCAACACCAATTCCGATTTCGGTGAGACGGATTATCTCTTCGAGGTTATTCGAAGTGGCGACAACACGGCCCCGGTAAAGATGCTGTTCCCGAAAGATCGCCAGTGGCGAAAGTACACCACCGATCTGATCACTTGGAAAGGTGATAAAATCCTCATGGCGCAAGTCCGACGCCGCGACACCCGATCTTTGGAACAGTTTGTGCGACGGGCCACAATAAAGGCCATAGCGCTGAGAAATTATAGGTATAGAGCGCAATTTTCTGGGGCTGTCACGCATCAAACACAACCCGACAGTTCCCAAGCCCCGCTCGATGCGGGACTGGATTTCTGCACTTGATAAAACGTCAACGCTTAGGGTGATTTCAGGGTATTTCAGGTGAAATTGCTGTAACAGAGAATTCAGGATTGCGGATTGTAGCCGACTGGCGAAAAGCAATCTCAGATGTCCATAAACTTGTTGATCTCCAGGTAAAGGTACCTCAGCCAATCGCGAAATCTGGCTGTGGATTTCTATGGCCTTCGCATAGACAATTTTGCCGGCATCGGTCACGTCGAACCGCCTTGCGTTTCGTTCGATCAGCTTCAGGCCAAGCGATTGCTCCAGACGCTTCAACGCATGGCTGATCGCTGGTTGGGTCAGATGAATATGCTGTGCCGCCTTTGAAAAACCACCGCATTCGACAACCGCTATAAAGGTACGTAGCAGGTTCCAGTCAAGATGCCGTGCGAGGCGCTGGTGAACATCACGCTGTGTATTTGCCTCAATTTTCATCTTGGTATCCATTGGTTTCTGCGCGTTTGATAAGTGCACCTGCTTGTTTCTGACTTTGCGTTTTCATACCAAAATTTCACCTAAGGCACTGAATACAATTGGAACTTAAGAGCTGAAGATATTGGGAGTTTCTTCTGATACGCGGTTTTCAGTAAAGCCTATGAATGCTGTTCATACTAACGATTATGATGAAAAATTTATGAATGCAAAGCTTTGGTGTTAGCATCTGATTCGAACTGCGGACGATTTCCGCAAAGTATTCCCATTATCCAGATCGGAGACGAGCAGTGCAGACAGCGAAAACCAGAAAAACCGGGTTTGTTTACGCTGAACAATTCATGTGGCACGACACGCAGCGGTATAATCTTCTGGTGCCACCTGGCCTTACTGTGCAGCCGGGTGAACACGCCGAGAATGAGGAGACCAAGCGCCGCTTTCGCAATCTTGTCGCGGTCACGTCGATGGAGGACGAATTGGTTCCGATCAAGGCGCGGGTCGCAACCGAGGCAGAGCTGCTGCGCTTCCACACCCAAAAGCACATCTCGGACCTTGACGCGCTGTGCAAATCTGGCGGTGGCGAAGCGGGGGGCAAGTCTCCAGTCGGACCTGCGAGTTTCGATATCGCCAAACTGGCCGTTGGTGGTGTGCTGGAGGCAGTGGATGCCGTGATCAATGGTACAGTGGACAACGCATATGTGTTGTGTCGCCCACCGGGCCATCACGCGGAAAAGGAGCTTGTGACCGGATTTTGCTTGCTTGCAAATGGCGTTCTGGGGGTCGAGCATGCGCGCCAAATCCATGGCCTGAAACGGATCGCTATCGTCGATTGGGATGTGCATCACGGCAATGGTGCCGAAAGCGCGTTCTACGATGATCCGGACATCCTGACCATTTCCATGCATCAGGATAATCTGTTCCCCCCCGGTCGTGGTGGCATGACAGAGACGGGGACAGGCGCCGGTGCGGGCGCAAACCTGAACATCCCGCTATTTCCGGGTTCCGGCAGCGGTGCATACAGAGCTGCATTTGATCAGCTTGTCGTTCCCGCGCTCGAAGAATTCCAGCCAGAGATTATCTTTGTGGCATCCGGTTTCGATGCCTCTGCATTGGACCCGCTGGGGCACATGATGTTGTCGTCGCAAGACTATGCCTACATGACCGACGCATTGATGGCGATCGCGGATACCCATTGTCAGGGCCGGATACTAATGACCCACGAGGGCGGATATTCAGCCGCTTACGTCCCTTACTGCGGCTTGGCCGTTCTGGAACGCATGTCGGGTCACGACACAGGGGTCGCAGACCCGTTCCTGGATTTCATCGAGAATTACGGAGGCCAAAACCTTTTGCCTCACCAGCAGGCTGTGATCGACGAAGTCGCAGCGCATCACCAAAAAACCACTCACTAAAAAATAAACGCAACAGGGGAAAAGATATGACTGACAAGAAGAGTACAAACACGTCTCGCCGTGGCTTTCTGAAAAAGGCGGGTGCGGGAGGCGCGGGTTCTGTCGCACTTTTGGCGGGGATGAACCAATCTGCTGTCGCGCAAAGCACGGACCCGATTGTTGTCGGTGCGCCGTTGCCGATGACAGGTGGTGCGGCTGCGGATGGCATCGAGTTCCGGCGCGGTCTCGAAATGGCGGTTGAAGAGATCAATGGCTTGGGCGGCATTCTGGGGCGTCCGCTGGAGCTTGTCGTCGAGGATACGGAGTCCAAAGGCGATGACGTCATTGGTAGCGCGGGCCGTCGTTTGGTGGACCGCAGCAATGCCAGCGTTCTGATTGCCGGCTACAACCTCGGCAGCGGCGCTGCATTGCCCGGCGTGGCGGCGGACGCTTCCGTGGTCTATATGCATGCTGATACCTTGGTTGCCCATAATGAGTTGATCCGCTCCGATCCCGAAACCTACTATGGCTCGTTCCAGTACGATCCAGCCGAGATCTATTACGGCATCGGCTATCTGAAATTCATGCGCAATCTGATCGACAGCGGCCAGTTCACGCCCGCCAACAACAAGATTGCCGTGATCACCGGACCCATCGCTTATTCCATCAACATCGCAAACGCGATCCGCGAAAGTGCATCCGAATACGGGTTCGAAGTCTCCCTGTTCGAAAGCGTTCAGGCGCCCACATCCGAGTGGGGCCCGACAATGGCAAAGCTGCGCGAAGATCCTCCCGGCATGATCGCGATCACGCATTTTTTCCCGCAGGATCAGGCACAGTTCATGCTGCAATTCATGAACGACCCGATGGATAGCCTTGTGTACATGCAGTACGGCGCATCCCTTGCGGCGTTCCGCGACATTGCCGGTGCCGCCTCCGAAGGCGTGCTTTATGCGACTGTGATCGGTGCGCTTCAGGATGAGATCGGTCAGAAGTTCTCGTCTGACTATATTGCGCGCTTTGGCGACAATGCATCACCAAACAGCGGAGGCCAAACCTATTCGGCGCTGCATGCCTATGCGATGGCCGCAGCGCTGGCCGGGGGTGCCGGTGCGCCCTATGAAGAAGAGCAGAATCGCAAGGTCGCGGACCGCCTGCGCACTATGATATACCGCAGCCCGATGGGCGCCATGCGCATCGACCCAGAGACACAGTCGGCCTATTGCTATCCGGCCGAGACAGACGATCCATCTTTGGGCATGCCTCATATCTTCAGCCAGATCAAAAGCCAGACGGAGACGGGTCCGATCATATCCCCTGCTCCTTACGATGTCGCGACGTTCGAGCTGCCGTCCTGGTTCAAGTCGTAGGATCAGATCCAATGACCAGCGCCGCCGCGACCCTTCTGGAATGCCGTAATGTTTCCAAGCATTATGGTGCTCTGGCCGCCGTCGATGGCGTCGATCTGAGGATCGGCGCCGGTGAGGCGGTGGGAATTGGGGGGCCGAACGGCGCTGGCAAAACAACATTTTTCGATCTGATATCGGGCCTGACCGCCGTCAGCGGCGGGCAGGTCCTGTTCGACGGGCACTCCATTAGTGTTACAGCGCCCCACAAATTGTTCCACGATGGCATGGCGCGTACATTTCAGATCACCAGTGGATTTGGCAGTCTCACGGTTCTGGAAAACATGCTGACTTCTGTGGTGTACGGATCGGGGCGTGAAACAGCGGGCCTTCTGTTCAAAAAGCGCCATCTTGATGTCGCAATGGACACGCTGGAAACATATGGTCTGTCTGCAATTGCAGGGCAGCTTGTCTCCGATATTACGGTTCTCGACCGCAAAAAACTGATGGTGGCCTCCGCCGTCGTTCACAAGCCAAAGATATTTCTTTTGGATGAACCCGTTGGTGGGCTGATGCCCGCCGAGATTGACGAGTTCATTGCATTGATGCAGCGGCTCAAAGATCAGGGGATGACCATCGTTTTCATCGAACATGTCATGCGGTTTCTGACGACGGTGGCAGATCGCGCCGTGATCATGCATCAGGGCAAGCTGATTTATGACGGGCAGCCTGCTGGCATTGCGAAGGACGAATTGGTGAAATCCGTCTATCTTGGCTCTGCCGCCGAAAGCATGGGGGCCGCATAGATCATGGCTGAGCTACTCTCCATAAAAGGATTAGTGTCGGGGTATCGTCACCTCAAAGTACTCAAATCCATTGATTTTTCGGTTGATGGAAGCGGAATGACTGCAATAATTGGTCCCAACGGCCATGGAAAATCGACGCTGCTCAAGACTATCGCGGGGCTGCTGCCTGCGTGGTCGGGCGAGATTTTGTTTGACGGTCAACCGCTCCCCAACGGAGCGCCGGAGCGGGCGCGGCTGGGCCTCACGCTGGTGCCGCAAGGCGATCAGTTGTTCACCGGAATGACCGTCGAGGAAAATCTGATGATGGGTGCGTTCGCGCGCTCGGATCGAACGGCCATCCGCGCAACGCTGGACACTGTATTTGCCCTGTTCCCCCGATTGCAAGAACGCCGCACGCAGCGCGCGGAAAGTCTGTCGGGCGGAGAACGGCGGATGGTTGGCATCGGGCGCGGCCTGATGGCCGATGGTAGGCTGATGATGATCGACGAGCCTTCACTGGGCCTCGCCCCGCTGATCATCGAGCAGATATACGAAGCGTTGGGCCAGATCGCTGCGGACGGGCGTGCCATCGTCGTCGTGGAAGAAAACCCGAGCCGCGTGGCCCAGGTCGCGGACAGCTTTCACCTTATGGATGGTGGTGCGTTCGCGTGGTCCGGCACCACCGCCGAGCTTGAGACGTCCGGCGAAATTATAGAATCCTATCTGGGGGCTTAGCGGGAAATGGAAGCAATCATTCAAATCCTTGTGAGCGGGCTGACGCTGGGGGCGATGTACGCTCTTGGCGCAGTCGGTCTTGCCCTCACATTCGGCACGATGCGGATGTTCAACATGGCCCACGGGGTGTTCATGACGATTGGTGCCTATGGCGCTTTTTCGGCCGTAACCTACTTCGGCGCGCCACTGATCGTTGCGCTGCTAATGGGCATTCTCGCGGGCGGGCTGATCGGGGCGATCATGCATCTTCTTGTTGTGCAGTTCATGCTGGAAACAGAGGATTTCGAAATAAATATACTCGTAGCGACGGCAGGTGTTGGCATATTGTTGCAGGACTTTTTGCTGAAGATATATGGCGGTTATCCATTCAGCCAGCCTGTGCGGATCGAGGGTATCTTCAGGGTCGGAGGTGTGGCGGTGACCTACCAGTCTGTAGTCATCCTGGTGCTTGCTACGGTCCTGATCTCGGCGCTGGCCTGGGCGCTGACGCGCACGAAGTTCGGGATGGCCATTCGCGCGACAGCGATGAACCGCGAGGCAGCGATGCTAATGGGTGTGAAAACCTCGCGCACCTATCTTCAGGTCTTGATTATCGCGGGGATGCTGGCAGGCGCGGCGGGCATCCTGATATCTTCCCTGTCTACATTGTCTCCCGAGATGGGTCAAAACCCAGCGGTCCGCGCCTTTGTCATTTGTGTGGTCGCCGGATTGGGCAGTGTGACAGGCGCTGGGATTGCAGCCATTGCGCTGGGCCTTTTTGAGGCGGCAATCCAGTACTATTTCGGGGTCCGCTACGGCTTGCCACTGATGCTCGCGCTGGTGGTCGTTGTCCTGATCTGGCGACCCTCGGGTCTATTCGGCCAGCAGGAGGTCGTCCGGTCATGACCTCGCTCAGCACCATCCAGAAGCACCTGATCGGCGTCGTAGCAATGCTAATTTTTATGGCAATTGTGCCACTTTTCGTCACCCAACGCTATTTCTTGGGCGAGATCATCGTCTTTATGATCTGGGCCTCTGTCGCGGTTCAATGGAATGTCCTGATGGGACATGCGGGCGTCTTTTCGCTGGGCCAAATGCTCATCTTTGCGGTTGGTGCTTATAGTGCTGCAATATCGATGACGTATATGGACATCTCGCCGTGGATGGCCATGCCCCTGTCGGCCGTCGTTGCAGCTGCGGCAGCGTTTATTATCGGGCTGGCCTGCCTGAGGTTGGGGCCGGCCTACGTCGCGCTGCTGACCTTTGCGATCTCATACATGGTCTACGTTCTGATCATCACAGATACGGCCTGCTACACCACCGTTGCCGGGGGATGCCAAAGGTTTTTCGGCGGTACAACCGGATTTTCCCGACTGGAAGACCTCGGGTTTCGGCAGATGCTGCGCGGCAATTGGGTCGTCGGTAACTATTTCACGGTGTTGGTGATTTTTACCATCTCTCTTGTGGCCTCCATTCTCGTCATTCATGGTCGCCTCGGCCTCGCTTTTCGGGCGTTAAGCGACAGTCCGGTCTATGCTGCGGCCCGCGGGCTGAACCGTACCAGATCACAGCTCATCGCCTTTGTCGTCACAGCCTTTTTCACCGGCTTGACCGGCGCGGTCTACGCCACACATTTCCGCTCGACCGGTCCCAGTCTTTTTGACTTTTCGACGCTCCTTTTCATTCTGGCAATGGTGATAGTCGGCGGGT
Organism: Sulfitobacter sp.; assembly: GCF_036961165.1. Lineage (GTDB taxonomy): Bacteria > Pseudomonadota > Alphaproteobacteria > Rhodobacterales > Rhodobacteraceae > Sulfitobacter. Next base: position 9,300 of record NZ_JBALVJ010000086.1, read on the forward strand.
TGCGGTCCACGTGGGGGCCTGTATTTGGTGCTGCGATGATGATGATCCTCGTCGAGGTCGCAAAGGGTATGGGCGATGTGCGCAATACCGTCATCGGTGTGGTTCTGGTGCTCTTCGTCGTGTTCCTGCCCAAAGGCATTGCAGGACTGACATCGCAGCTGTTGCATCGCTTTCGACTACGGCACACAGGCCGAAATCCCTTATCAGATAAAACGTAATTTTGGCAGACCTACGAGGAGAAACACAAATGTATGATACAATTATCGTAGGTGCCGGATCAGCCGGATGTGTACTGGCCAACCGCCTTTCCGCCGATCCTAATCGCAGGGTCCTTCTGCTCGAAGCGGGTGGCGCGCAGCCGATCAATTCAAAAGTACCGTCAGACTGGGTGACATTGTTCAACACCCAGGCCGACTGGAGCTACCACACAGTTCCGCAGGAAGGGTGCAGGGGCAGGCGCATATTCTGGCCGCGCGGCAAAATGGTCGGCGGGTCGGGTGCGATGAATGCCATGATCTACATCCGGGGCTTGCCATCGGATTATGACAATTGGGAGAAACTCAATTGTCCGGGATGGGGTTGGAACGGTGTCCTTCCCGACTTCAAGGCAAGCGAGAGCAACGCGCAGCACGCAAATTCCCCGTTTCATGGCGCGCACGGCGAACTGCACGTCGAAAACCCCGTCTTTAGTCACGACTATGAGAGCAAATGGATCAATTCCGGTGTGGCTGCCGGATTTCCCGCCAACGATGATTTCAACGGAGAGAGTCAGGAGGGGTTTGGCTATTTCCAGCTTACCGTAAAAGAAGGCATGCGCTCGGGCACCAACAGGGCATTTCTTGAGCCGGTGATGGGACGCTCAAATCTGACACTCAAGAAAGGCGTGTTGATCACAAAGATCCTGATCGAAGGTGACCGGTGCACAGGTGTCGAATACCTCGAAAACGGTACGCCGCATCAGGCACATGCTGATGCACAGGTCATAATGGCCGCAGGTGCCATCGGCACGCCCCAAATTCTGATGCTGTCCGGTCTTGGAAATTCAGCCGAGTTGATGGAGGTCGGGGTTAAGGCAAAATGTGATATCCCCGAGATGGGTAAGAACCTCCAGGATCATATCAACATCCCCATCTCTTTCTATTCCAAAGAAAAAACAGGCGTGGGTGCTTGGGATGCTGAATTTCTGGAGCAAAGCTTTGAGGAATGGGAGCAACACCGTACCGGGCCGCGCACGACGACATGGGCCGCAGCGGGGGCGCACATTCGCTCCAGACCGAATGTAGAGCCAGATCTGCAACTATATGGCGCGGTCAGCCCGCACCGCGATTACGGTCGTTTTTTATCGTCACAGGCTGGCATGACCCTGCATACGGTCCTGCAACGCCCCAAGAGCCGCGGGGAGATCAAGCTCGCCTCGGCCGATCCGATCGCCCACCCAATGATCGACCCTAAATACTTTTCGTCGGATGCCACCGGTGAAGACCTTGCCACTCTGGTCCAAGGCGTCAAAATTCAGCGGCGTATCGCAGCCACCAGCCCTCTGGCCGAAGTGCTGGGACCGGAAATGCAACCAAGCAGTGATTGCCAAACAGATACAGACATCGCCGAATACATACGTGGCCATTGCACAACGCTATATCACGCAGCGGGGACCTGTCGCATGGGCACTGATACAAATGCAGTGGTGAATTCCGATACTTTCGCGGTGAACGGCATTGAAAATCTTTATGTCGCTGACGCATCGCTGATGCCTGAAATGATTTCGGGCAATATAAACGCAGCTACAATCTTGTTTGCAGAAAGATGTGCACGTCATTTGAGCGAAAAATAGCTGTGAATGCTATTTCGGGAATAAAGTTTGCACCTGGACGCGATGGCGGAAGTTTTTGCTCGAAGCACGGCTACTCCACCCCGTGATGACGACGCCGATACCGACCCGCACCAGATAGCGATTGACGGCAAGACGCTGCGCGCCAGCAAAGATGCGGAGGGCAAGGCCGAGCTTGTTCTTTCGGCTTTCTGCTGAGCCCTCAAGCAATCTTTTGGCATACTGCTCCTGCTGGCTTCAGATCCTCGTGTAGGGTTCGTTTCTTTCCGGCCCCTCAAAGCTGGGGGGCTGGCCAGAAATGAAACCTCATGGGGATCACCTTCTCGTCTTTCTTTGCGTTGCCACTCTTCAGTGCGGTTTTCGTCTGGATTTCTCATTGGGGGGTGGGTGGGCTTGCGCAGCAGTGGTTGGGGCGCTCTGTTGGTCTCTGAAACGCTCTGCTCGTTCCTTTCAGTAACGCGGAACCTAAGGTTCCCTTTGTTGTGGCAAGGGACCTGTCTCACAGGAGCATCTGTAGGAGTTTTCCCCGCGAGTGCTTCGGCTGGTTGGGCTGCCGCCTTCTCCCGCGCACGGTGGCGGTACCACGTGGCACGAGACTGGTTCAGCACCTCCCAAGGTTTTTCCTGTTCAACATTATTCCGAGCCAGATACGCGTCGCGAGATACAGCACCTCTGGCGCGGCGTCGCCGCTCTTCGGCCAACGCTGCGCGACGCCTACCCTCTTCTGCTGGCATGACGATCCTCAACCCAAGCCGCTGCGCAACAGCAGCCGAGAGTGACAAATGCCAAGCAATCGTTTGACCGCTATAGATGTATTTTGCTTCGAAGCCTCGTTCGACAGCTCGCTCTGCACTGCGAATGATCCCCTCGACTTCCGAAGGGGCCAAACCCGGTGTCGCATCATCGGCCTGAGCCTCAATCTCCGCCGCGACATCCGAGGACGGCGCGCAATGCGTCAGGCAGACACTGTAGAGATGCAGCCAGGTGTTTCTCATACCTTCGGGGGCGCCCTCCGTAGTGCCGCTTGATGTCTTCAAGATCCTGAAGGATCAGGCTGAAGCGCTGAGGAGCAGTCAGACCCTTCGGCATCGTGCCTCCGCTTCTCAGCTTTTTACGGTCTTTCCGTTTGAGCCGACTGGCTCTCAATTCAGCTTTCGTCGGTTGCCCGACAGCGGAATAGATCCTGTCAGCCAGCTCATCGAAGTCATGGCGCTGCCACGTTGCGGCAGACACCCGCACCACAGTGCGAGATTTTTGGTTTATCGTTC
>NZ_JBALVJ010000087.1:0-12285 GCF_036961165.1 Sulfitobacter sp.
ATCTGCGACAAGACAATCTCGCCGCTCACGTGGTGCAGTATTCCACCGGCGTTCTTATCAAAGCGTTTCTTGATGAATATGCAGCGTTATGTGCGAAGCACGGGATTTCAATCAGAGGCGAAGGCCAGCACCTCAGTGAGATGCGTGGTTTCATCGGGGGCTACAGCGCTGTCCGGCACGTCGGTGGCGGCTATAGCTTTAGAGAAAACACACGCGGAAACCGTAAAGAAGGACCTTCAGCCATATCTTCAGATGAACTACCTGAGGGGCATAATTTTACTGAGGCGCTGCGCTGAAGTTCGCTTTCGCAGAAAATCTTCACCTTTTGGGGGTCGTCTTCCCCATCGTCCACTCCTCGATGGTCACGATGAGCCAGAAACACTCACTTATCAGATACGCCTATTTGGCCCCACAGGCGTTGACGTCAGACACTGCTTGGTATGCCACTGACCTTTACCATGCAGTATTCAAACGATTACATGTTTCGACAGATCAACAGTCTACAAAAAACAAAAAGTTGAGACGATAGAAGATGGCCGAAAAACTTGTCAATCAATCCAATGTCACAAATAGAAGTTCAAAATTCCGAAGCCGCGATGCTGCGCGGACGCAGGCCGAAATCTTGACTGTAGCTGTGGATGAATTTGCCGAACACGGATTTCATGGGGCTCGGGTAGATCGCATCACCAAGGCTGCAAAATGCAACTCGCGCATGATCTATCACTATTTTGGCGGCAAAGAGCAGCTCTACGTCGCAGCACTCGAAAATATTTTTCAACAGATCCGAGACCAAGAAGCGCAACTGAACTTTAGTGGGGGTGATCCTGCGACAATGGTAAATGAATTGGTAGAATTCACCTTCGATTACTTTAGGAATAACGCGAACTTTCGCAAAATGACGCGTAACGAAAATGCTTTGAATGGTATATATATCGCGCGTTCCGCTATGATGCGCGATATGTCGGAACCCCTCATTGTCGCCATTAGCGATCTGGTAGAACGCGGTTTTTCCAGCGGTGCGTTTAGCCGAAAGCCTGATCCTGTCCAGCTCTATTTGAGCATTGTCGCAATTTCGGCACATCACCTGAACAACGCAGCAACGCTTGGCATCGTCGTCGGACAGGACTTGTTTAACGAAGATTTTCAGGAGGAGCGTCGGGAACATGCGATTGATCTGATCCTAAGCTACCTTGGCATCCAGAATCGATAGCTTGCCGGGATTGTGATCGGGCATCACTGTGGCTTGCCCCGATCGTTGAACCTGTGTGTTTTCGCGATCAGGAGATCACAGGCTGCTACATTTTCACGCCGAAATCTGAAATCACGCCTGTTTCTTGTGCGATCTTCACTAATTCTAAATATTTTTACTTAATTTTATTTATCGCCGCAGCACGCTGCAGTCTGATGGCTGCATGAACATATTAAATCATAATGAACAGGCCTCCGATACGGCCCGAAAAGTAACACCTGTACAGCATCGCTATGCGGTAGAGTTGCAGACTGCATCCGTCGTTTTCGGGAGAGGAGAGGACGCTGTTACTGCGCTTTCGCCTACGTCTCTCAAAATGGACGCTGGCGACTTCGTTGCTCTGGTTGGACCTTCGGGTTGCGGCAAATCGACGATTCTGCGGCTTGTAAGTAATCTGATCCAGCCATCATCTGGCGTGGTTCTTGTGGGCGGACGAGAAGCCGCTGCAAAGCAGTTGCGGATCGGCATGGCATTCCAAAATCCGACGATGCTACCTTGGTTGACGATTGAGCAAAACGTGATGATGCCACTGAAGATCGTCCAACCTTTCAAATCGACCTTCCACAAAGATCGCAAAGGAGCGTTCCGGGATCGAGTGCATAATCTTTTGGAACAAGTTGGTTTGCAGGACTTCGCAAACCATTACCCATGGCAACTGTCTGGCGGGATGTTGCAGCGATCGAACCTGTGTCGCGCGCTAATACATGAACCAGATCTGCTGCTGCTGGACGAACCCTTTGGCGCATTGGACCAGTTCACCCGGGAAGAGTTGTGGCAGATACTTCAGGATCTTTACCTCGATCGCAAGCCGACGGTGTTGCTGGTCACGCACGACCTGCGCGAAGCAGGTTTTTTAGCCAAACGTATTTGCGTGATGAGCGCGCGGCCAGGCCGGATCATATCGGACGAAGCGGTGAACATCCCGCAGCCGCGAGACATTGGTATGATTTACAGCCCCGAGTTTGTCGAAATGACCCAAGGCCTGCGCGAATTGATCGCACAGGTTCGTAAATAGGATGTCTCGCATGACCGAGAAAACGCGCATCAGAATGATGTCATTCTCCCTGATCTTTGGCTTTTTCCTGATGTGGGAAGTGCTTTGTGTCTTGTTGAACGTATCTGACCTTGTTCTACCGCGCCCTTCGGAAATTCTCGTGACGCTATGGGTCAAGTTCCCAATATTGCTGCCACACATTCTCCAGACGTTGTTTTCTACGCTTACGGGTTTTGTGCTTGGTGTGGCTATCGGAACTGCGCTTGGTGTGATGGTTGGCACATCTAAAGTAGCCTATGCGGTTGCATATCCGCTTCTGGTGGGTTTTTCCTCCATTCCCAAAGTCGCGGTTGTACCAATTTTTGTGCTTTGGTTCGGGTCAGGCACTACGCCTGCAATTCTGACTGCCATGGTCATCTGTGTGTTCCCGATCGTTGTGAATATCGCCACGGGTCTCGCTACGACGGAACCTGACCTTGAGGATGTTCTGAAAACGCTTGGAGCTTCGAAACGTGAAATTCTCTGGAACGTTGGGCTTCCGCGCACGATGCCCTACTTCTTTGCAGCGCTGAAGGTTGCGATCACGCTGTCCTTTGTCGGCGCTGTGCTTTCGGAGACTGTGGCCTCCAACCGCGGGATCGGAAACGTCATGATGACCGCGTCATCGAACTTCCAGGTCTCGCTGGTGTTTGCCGGCCTCATCATCCTCGCCCTGCTTGGCGTCGCACTCTACGCCTTGTTCTCCTGGCTGGAGCGCCGTGTGACAGGTTGGGCGACACGCGGCAATGACATCACAATCACTTAATTCCTCTTCACATCAACACAAGGACAGCTGAAATGAAGCATATTCTCATGGGGGCCGCGTTCTCCTTACTGGCAGGCACCGCGCCGCTTTTTGCCGAGATGACCGAAATCCGTTTTACACTTGGCTGGAAGACACAAGGGTCTGACGCGCCATTTTTGTTGGCACTGCACAAAGGCTACTTCGAAGAAGAAGGTCTCAATGTCACGATTGACCAAGGCGAAGGGTCGGCAGCGACGGTCACGCGGATAATGGGGGGTGCCTATGACGCCGGATTTGGCGACATAAACGCAATCATCCAGAATGCAGCCACACGTCCGGGCGAAGCACCAGTCATGGTCTACCAATTATGGAACCGTCCGCCGTTTGCCATTGTGACGCCAAAGACCGCTGGCATTGAAACCCCTGCTGACTTTGAAGGTAAGACCCTGGGCGGCGCGCAAGGCACACCGACGACACGGCTGTTCCCAGTTTTTGCCGAGATCAATGGCATTGATCTAACTAAGGTCGCGCAGGAAAGCATGGCACCCAACCTGCAAGAGCCGATGATGATCCGTGGCGATATTGACGGCGCATTCGTGTTTACGTCGACAAGTTGGTTCAACCTGATCGCCAACCGCCAAGACCCTGCCAACGACTTCAACTGGTTCAACTTCGAAGATTACGGCATGGATTTGTATTCCAACGGAATGATGGTTTCGCGAGAGCTTTTGGCGGACAACCCCAAAGCCGTTGCAGGTCTCGTTCGCGCCGTGAACAAAGCGACGATGGAAGTTGCGGCCAACCAGGACAGCTCGGTCGAGGCCTTTATGGCCTACGACAATCTGATTGATGCAGATCTGGAAAGGGCGCGTTTGGAATTTGCACTGACCAACCTGATGAATGCCCCCGAAGTAGAGAGCATCGGTATGGGCGATCTTGTCGACGAGCGTTTGACCCGCTCGATCGAAATCGTCGCAAAAGGCTATGATCTTGAACGTTTACCTGAAGCGTCAGAGATCTTTGACCGGTCCTTCCTCCCTCCAATTGAAGAACGCACTTTTGTGACGACAATCAACTAACTGCCCATCCTTTTCGCGACAGGCTTGTTCCTGTCGCGAAAATTTCATTTTGGAAGACAAGTCTTTCGGAGACGTGTTTTTGCGGGAACCTATGATGTCCAAGCGTCAGATGTTGCTAAACGGTGGCCAAGTTCTGGTTAAAAACGACCGCTTTGAGCGGGTTTCCATTCTTGTGCGCGATGGCGCTATCGCAGCCCTTATTCCGGATGGCAACGGGCCTGATGATGCAGAACAGATTGATGTCAGCAATCGTCTAATCATCCCGGGTTTAGTGAACGGACACACCCATTCACACGGTGCGCTTGGGCGCGGCGGAGTCGCCGGTGATCTAACGCTGGAGCCATTCTTGTCGGGTGCTGCGTGGCTGAACGGATCGCGCCGTGTCGATGACCTGCGCCTCGCGGCCGAACTTTCCGCAGCAGAATTGATCCGAAAAGGCTGTACAGCCTGTTTTGATCTTTTTATCGAACTTCCCGGACCGACGGTTGGAGGTATACATACAGTTGCCAAGGCATATCACGACGCTGGACTGCGTGCTGTTGTTGCCCCGATGATTGCGGACCAGACGATCTATCAGGCTCTGCCGGGGTTACTGGATCGTTTTGAGCCACTGCTGCGTGAAATCGTTGCGGCCTTGTCGATGCCAGAATGGAGACACATCATGGCGACCTGCAGTGATGCTTTCGCCACATGGCCAGTGCCGATGGAGCGCGTGCGCCCCGGACTTGGCCCTACGATTCCGCTGCATTGCTCGGATGCCTTTTTGCAATCGTGTGCAGCTATGTCCAAGCGCGATGAAATGCCTCTTCAAACACATCTGGCGGAAACACGCATGCAGCAGGTTATGGCTAACCGCAAATATGGCACCAGCCTCACCGCGCATCTGGATCAATTAGGCGTTCTTGGTCCGCAGTTCAGCGGCGCGCATGGTGTCTGGCTGTCACAGCGAGAGGCGGACCTGCTTGCAGGTCATGAGGCCTGTATTTGCCACAATCCGCTGAGCAATTTGCGTCTTGGGTCCGGCACAGCACCTGTACGGATGCTCATGGATAGCGGTGTTGTCATGGGCATCGGAACAGACGCATCCAACACATGCGACGGGCAGAATATGTTTGAAGCGATGCGCCTTGCCGCGACGCTCAGTCGCGCACAAGCTGTCGATAGCGCAGAATGGGTCTCCACGCGCGAGGCATTTACAATGGCGTCCACAGGCAGCGCGCGGATCATGGGGCTCAAGAATGTTGGCATGATCGCCGAAGGTTGGTCCGCTGATATGGTGTTCCTTGATGCGGGCTATTGCCACTATACACCGCTGCGTAATCCTTTGGACCAGATCGTATTTGCCGAAAACGGTACCGCCCTGCGCGAAGTTATGATTGCAGGCGATTATGTTTTTGCAAACGACCGCGTGCTGACCTTGGATGAAGCATCACTTGCGGTCAGGGCGCGAGATGCGGCAGAGCGTCTTGATGCAGCAAACGCGCAGACTCGCCTGATGAACGAGGCCGCATCAACCGTAGTGCAAAGTTTTTGCCGCGCCAACTGCGCGCTCCCCTATCCAAATTAAATAGAAAGTTGGTGACATGGACCAGAATTCAGATCCCGTAGGTGCTGCAAAAGTGATCGTCGAAAGTTATCTTGAACGGTCCATGGTTCCGGACCCGGAAGGTGCCGCAACCTATATTAGTGATGATTTCAAACTGGTTTTCACAGGCGGGCGTACATTCTCCGGTCCAGCAGAAAGCGCGGATTTTAATGCGAAACGATATGCTTGGGTCAAGAAGAATTTCCTGCGCACCGATGCCGCTTTGGACGATGAGACTGGCGATGTCCACGTTTACAACACGGGCTATTTGTTTGGTGCATGGAAGGATGGGACCACATTCGAGACGAACCGCTATATGGACAAATTCGTTGTGCGCGGCGGAAAGATTATCAGCACGGATGTCTGGAATGACAGCGCAGAAATCATACTGCACAGAGCAGGTTTGGCAGAGGCGGAGCTTTGAATTATGCTGACGCAACACGGAAGATACGCCTACTCCCCGATCACCAAACGCGCAGACTATAGTTGGCCAGACGGCAAACGTCTTGCTGTCTATATTGGCCTGAACCTTGAACACTTTGCCTTTGGCGAAGGGCTCGGCGCTGAACTGGCACCCGGCGGCCCTCAACCAGATATCCTGAACTACGCTTGGCGCGACTATGGCAACCGTGTTGGTGCATGGCGACTGTTGGAGATGTTCGATGCGTTAGATCTGCCCGCCAGTGTGATTGCGAATAGCGCGATGTATGGCTACGCGCCTGACCTCATGACAGCGTTCAGTTCGCGCGGTGATGAAATCGTGGGTCACGGGCGTACAAATTCTGAACGCCAAAGTGATCTGGATAAGGTCGCAGAGGCCGCATTGATCTCCGAAGCGACCGATGTCCTACGTGATGCTGAAGGCACGCCGCCAAAAGGCTGGCTGTCGCCTTGGATCGCAGAAAGCTACAATACGCCAGACCTGCTGGCACAATCGGGATACCGTTATACGCTGAACTGGTGCATGGACGATCAACCGGTATGGATGACGACGAGTTCAGGTCGCCTTTTGTCTGTCCCCTATCCACAAGAGATAAATGATATTCCGTCTATCGTTGCGCGCAAGGATGGCGTTGCCGATTTTGCAAATATGATCATTGATAACTTTGACGAGATGCTTGAGCAGTCGGTGCGTCAACCCCTTGTGATGGGAATAGCACTACATCCATACCTTGTGGGTCAGCCTTACCGGCTTCGCCATCTGCGGCGTGCGTTGTCGCATATTGCTTCCCACCGCGATCAGGTTTGGCTGACAACAAGCGGAGCTATATCTGACTACTGTTATGAAGAGATATCAACCCTGATCAAATGATCCACGCACAGTCGCGCGGGGGTCGTCAAGCTGCGCTCATGGGTCTGAGAGAAGCTCTTATCAGTCTACTATTCATGGGTTCAACGATTGTTGGATTTCCCTTTTATCCACGAAAAGAAACGTTGGTTGAGCCATAGCTTTGAAAACCATAGGAAAACCTCGGACCTGTTACCGTTTCGCGCGAAATGACCTGTTCCCTTCGGGAAACGGGTAGTTGGCCAATATTGTCGGCTCCCAGTCATTGGAGTGCCGACATGATCACAGAACTGAAATCCGTCAGGGACATCTGGAAGAAGATGCCGAGCGAACATCACGGGCGCGTCTTCCTCGAAGAAATGATCTGGCCCACCGGCCGGTATTGTCCACACTGCGGCAGTGTGCGGTCTGTGGCGCTTCGCTGTCAGTCTGCGCGTGCCGGACTGTATCAATGTTCCGAGCACGAATGTCGTCGTCAATTCACCGTCACCACAAGAACGCCAATGCACTCGACCAAACTGGATCTTCGAGTGTGGATTTCCGCGATCTTTCTCGTGCTGACATCAAGCAAGGGAATCTCCTCGGTCGTCATGTCACGAATCCTGGGCGTGAACCAAAAAACTGCCTGGAAACTCGGTCACGCCATCCGTGAACTGATGGACGACAGAGAAGGGATCGCCAGTCAGTTGGGCGGCATAGTCGAGGTCGATGAATCCTTCGTGGGAGGTGCCCCCAAGTTCAAGAAAGGGGTCAAAAACAAGCGAGGGCGCGGCACCAAAAAGCCTATCGTGCTGGTTGCCGCTGACCGCAATGGCCAAGCCAAGGCGACCCTGGTTCCGAACGCCCAGGGCGCAACACTTGGGCCAATCATGACAGAATGGATGGAACCGCATTCTGTTCTGATGACTGACGGTAACAGGGCTTATCGCAAAATCGGCAAAAAATTTGCTGCACATCATACGGTCAATCACGGTGCTCGACAGTATTCCCGCCCCAGTCTCGGGGCGCACATCAATACAGTGGAAGCCGTCAATTCTCAGGTCCAGCGCGCCCTTGTCGGGGTATATCATCGCCTTGGACGAAAGCACCTTCAGCGATACCTCGACGAGATCCTGTGGCGCTGGAACCATCGTCAGCCAGCCGTGAAGGTTCGGCAAAAATTAACGAAATCAGGTACTAAAACAGTTACGACTACAACGTGGAAGCCGATACCAGTCGTCGAACAGATGCGTGGGCTTCTGTGCTTCGCGATTGGGCGGCAAATGCGTCGCACGCCTGAATGGGGCTTGACCTGGCCATAAGATCAACGGCAGCTTCGAGCCCAAACCACCCACGGCCTGCCACGTCGAGCTTGCACGTTCGGCGAGAATCCTCACGTCACTGACGGCCCAGAGCCGACATTGATCTGCCGCGCGGTGCACGGAAGGTTTGAGCCCCGAGTGACAGCCTTTTGCAATGTTTCGAATGGCTGCTCTTGCGAATAATGCTCCAATCGCCAGAGCAAATTCTACTGGACGAAAGAAGGTGGCATGCCATGATGCTGGTGTTTGATCAGGAAAGGTGAGGCAATGATTGATGTGCAAGCCGTTGCCAAAATGGCAGCAGACTATACCGCAGCTTGGAACTCTAAGTCCGCAGAGGCGGTGGCTTCCTACTACGCAGAAGATGGCGAAATCATTATTAACAATGGCGTTCCATGGAGCGGTCGTTCGCGCGTTCAGGACATGGCCGCAGGTTTCTACGCAGATGTCCCAGATTTGACGCTTACATGCGATGACGTGCGTTGTGCAGGAACTCATGTCATTTTCGTTTGGACATTTACGGGCCACGACGCAACCAGTGGAAATCCGCTAAACATTAAGGGCTGGGAGGAGTGGGAGGTTGGTGACGACCTCAAAGTAAAGGCTTCGCGTGGGTGGTTTGATGCCGAGGATTACGGACGGCAAGCCGATGGCAAATAGCCATATTCGATGTTTGCAGACACATTCTTGGGTGTTCGCGTTAGTGTAATCGTGCTTCCAGGTGACCTGACGGAAAGCTGCCATTCAGCGTTGTCAGTTCAAATGGCGCTTCGTCCCGAAGAGCAGACTTTAGCGGACATGCCGCGAAAGGACCTCATTATTTTCATGTGACATCCACATTCGTGTGCGAAGTAGATTTCCCCATAACTGGGAAATTTCAGCACCTTCGGCCCGTCGGTTTTTCAGATCGGCGGGTCTATTGCTAAATGACGGCTAAGTCTGCATAGCGGTCATCGGTCCGACGTGCAGCGAAGGTCTGCAAGGAGCCCACAGCGGAAGTGTTTAATTCGTGCTGCGTGCGCTCGCAGCGAGAAAAATGCTGCGGGTGCGCGAACTTCGGCGCTGCTATGCAGCGGCAAAACCGGCCATTCAATCATCAGGCAGCAAATGAAAAGCCGCGAATTCACACACTTCGGGACTTAGCGCCACTTCGTTACCGAGAGAGCGATGTCTGAAACACGGTGCAGAACAGCTGTTCCGCTATGGCTGGTCTGCTGGGTATTCAGATTGGCGATCGCATTCGCTTGCGCAAGCTATTCCGATGCAAAGGTTACGGCATTGTCTTCAGCTTCGCCGAACCCCTTGGGCACAGGAACGTCAGGCAAGCCAGCCGCCCGCTGTTAAGTGCGCGCCCCGTGACCACGCGGCTGATATCTGTCGTGCCATCATCGCTATGAAATATCCCTGAGAGCGGCCATTACCTTTTCTGATAGAATTTGCCAATCGACACTGTGTCGATGCCTGGGTTGGAGGGATGGATGGAGGAAAACTCATGTCCAGAATCCAACTTCCCGCAGTTAAGTCAAAACGCCGACCTTGGAACAAAGGACGTCTGGTTGGCCAAAAGCGCCCGTTGCTTCCCAAACAAGCCTGGGCCATTCGTGCGCGGCTTGAACTTGCGGGCAATCTCAGAGATCTGGCGCTGTTCAACCTCGCAATTGACAGCAAGTTGCGAGGCTGCGATCTCGTCCGATTGAAAGTTACTGATCTCGTATCCAATGACAGGGTTCGCGAACGTGTTTCTGTCATCCAGAGCAAGACCAAACGGCCGGTGCAGTTCGAAGTCTCCGAAAATACGCGCGATTCTCTATGGAACTGGGTTTGCAGTCCAGAAATGCTCGGGTGCAACTTTCTTTTCCCAAGCCGTTTCCATGACCGGCCTCACGTTTCGACTCGGCAGTATGGACGTCTAGTCCGGAACTGGGTCACAGAAATTGGTCTCGATCCGAGTGCATATGGCACCCATTCGATGCGGCGCACGAAGGCCGCGCTGATCTACCGTAAAACTGGCAATCTTCGCGCGGTCCAACTTCTACTTGGACACACCAAGGTGGACAGCACGGTGCGGTATCTAGGTGTCGAACTTGAAGACGCCCTGAGCATCGCGGAAAAGATCAACATTTGAGGGTCTGGCGAACGGCTTCATGCCGTCGTCTTCACAGACCGTGATTGCACAAAGGCTGGGCAAGTAGCGGCTCAGAATCCCACGATCCAATTCTTTGAAACACAACCAATTTCTGCTGTCTAAATACTGCGGTTAGACGCAACAGGCATGTTATCACCTGTTGCAAAATACTATTTAAACACTTTTGCTGATTTGGGGTCACCAGAACATTCCGTTGACCTCGACTTTCTAGGCGACCAAAAACGGCAAAAGTAATGCTGACTGACTTGGAGGGGGCCAACAATAGATTGACATTTCGTCGGACGAGCACGATCGGATTAGGTGAAGTTTATATGCAGACCGTTTTTGTCGCTGCTCGATCAGTTGCAGTCTGAGTTGTCCATAGAATCGTCGGGCATCTGAGTATTGCAGAGCAGTGCAGACTGCAAATTTGTGTTCTCAAGTACGACACCTTCAAAAACCGCGCCGCGCAAATCGGCGCCTTCAAAGGATACGTCTATAAGCGTCGAACCTGTAAAACTTGCGCCACGCAAGTTGGCAGACGCAAAATTCACGTCTCGCAACACGGACTCATTGAAGATGGCGATATTGAGTTGAGCCGCGTGAAAATCAACAGCGTTAAGGCGTGATTCTTCTAGGTTTATCCCCGTCAATTTACGCTCGGAAAAATCCGCACCATCGAAAATGCAACCACTGCAATCTCCGAGCATGCGCACGTCTTCAGATCTGTCGACATCCTGGCCGTAAGCGGAGGTAGCGACCATGAACATCATCATGAGCATCGCCGTTTTTATCATTTTTGTTCTCGAGTCCGCTCACGCGCAAATGTTTCCCATCAGGTCTCGCAAGACCTACTTGGCAGGTCAAAAGTCGAACAGCTCGCCCAGAAGGGACCTGCGCCGCTTGTTCCGCGGCCTGTCACGTTCACCGCGATGGTCTTCATCGTCCCAATCGCCATCCGCAGCGCCGCGCGTACTTGTCCCGCGTGAAGTTGGGCTCGCTGCTTGCGGCGCTGGTGCGGCGCGTTCGATAATTTTGTCAAGTTCACCGCGGTCCAGCCAAACCCCACGGCACGTTGGGCAGTAATCAATTTCGACACCGCTGCGGTCCGTCATCACCAGACTCTCGCCATCAACCGGACATTTCATCGTATTTTTCTTTCTTTGGTTTGGGGTTAAGGATGGCGGAGGACTATTTGGTTCAATCAATACAACGGGATCGGCATTATCACTTCGATTCACTGCAAGAGCTCCTCATTCTTCCCGGTCGCTTCTCACTGATCTAAATGGCTACTGCCCTTTGAATTTCAATGACTTCACCGGCAAGTAGGCGTTGTTTTGCTGATCCTGGAAAGCCTGTTTCACCCCATTGTTCCAGCACCAAAATTTCGCTTTGCGCCGAGGCAAGCTTGCTGGACGGCGAACTAACGCTGATAACATTTTTTTAGGGTACAAGTGGCCAAATGAGCGGGATCAGCAACACCGTCGCTGCCCCGGTAATAATGTTCATGGGAATACCGATTCTCAGGAAATCGGTAAATCTGTACCCACCGGCATTGTAGACGAGCGTGTTGGTCTGGTAGCCGATTGGCGTCGCAAAGCTTGCGCTTGCGCCGAACATCACGGCCACCACGAAAGGGCGCGGATCGAGTCCAAGCTGGATTGCCACGCCCGCAGCGATCGGTGCCAGCAGGACGGCGACGGCGTTGTTGGTGACAAGTTCCGTCAGGATCGACGTCAGGGTATAGACCAGCGCAAGGGCGACGATCGGTTGGACCGTCGACAGCAGCGGTGAAACCTTGGCCACAATCAGCGCAAGCGCGCCCGAATTGTCCAATGCGCTCCCCAATGTCAGCATCGAGACGATCAGCAACAGCAACC
>NZ_JBALVJ010000088.1:0-12243 GCF_036961165.1 Sulfitobacter sp.
AGATGCATCTTAGCCAAGCCGCAAAACTGTCCTAAAAAGCAGGACCACTTCAAATCTACGCTCAATTAATTAAGATAGGTAAGTATGCCTCTCACGGTCATTAAGATGGTGTCCGGTGAGGCCTAGATGGCTATCATGTCCTTGCCTAGTTTTGACACCGTGACTTTTCCATCAATCGTTCCGAATAGCAGGTGGCAGCTTGAAAGTAGTGCGCAGGAAGCGGGCTTTGCACAATACATGTCCTGATTTGGGAGTGCGCACCGACTTAGTCGACAACCGGTAAGCTTGGCCTCCATCGAACGGCGGTTCCTGAAAAAGAGAGCGTTCATTGATAACCCAGTTTTTATGCTTGCCCGCATGACTAGGATACGGGCAAGCAAGATAGGGGCGTTTCGCCGTTCAACCCAAATCATTTTCGCCGTTAAAAAAAAGAGACCAGATTTCAGCGCGCATATTATCCCGCGCTTCATAATCGCGGATGGCTCGCTCAAGGTCGCGAACATCAGCTGTCTCTTTGTCAGCACCGATTTCAGTCAGGCGCATCGTGTACCACGCAGTGATCCCTCCCTCGGGCGCATTCGGAAACCTAGGAAATGCAGGCTCTGGCGTCTGGTTTTCCATCCAGAGATTGGGAAGGCTTGGCTCAAGCGCAAGTGCCCGAGCGAGGCCAACCACATCAACGGCGCCGCTCGTCACGGCCTCTTCGGCCTGCGCGCGCGTCTTGAAGCCGCCGGTCAGCATCAGGGGCTTCGTTGTCACCGTTCGGGCGCGTTTTGCAAATTCGAGGAAATAGGGTCCACGTCCAGCGCTATCAGAAGCAGATTTAGCACCAGGGAAATACGTGCCGCCGCTGATGTCGATCAGATCCACCGATGATTTGTCGAGCGCGGCCACCACTTGGAGCGCGTCGTCTTCGCCAAGCCCACCGATCAGCTGGTCTGATGAATTGAGCTTTACCGCAATTGGAAAATCAGGGCCGACCGCTGCACGTGTGGCATCGATGGATTCAAGCAGCAGCTTCATGCGATTGGCGGATGCGCCGCCATAGCCGTCGCTGCGTTTGTTGAATAAGGGCGACAGGAATTGGCTAAGTAAAAACCCATGGGCCGCATGAATTTGCACAACGCTGAACCCGGCCTGCTGTGCCAGTTTGGCAGTCTTGGCAAAGGTTAAAGGAACTTGCGTGATCTCATCCGGCGTCATTTCTGCACACCGAAGGCATGGCAGATCAAGCGCGCTTGGTCCCTTGGGGTTGCTGATGGGTGCATAAGCAAGCGCCCCGGCGTGACCGATTTGAAGCCAAAGCTGCGCGCCGTTTTGCGCGCCATGCTCGGCAAGTTCGCGAAACTTTGACAGAACGGAATCAGCGCTGAGCACCAGATTGCCCGGCTTTTCGGCGTAATGGGGTGTGGGCTGCACCTCGCCAATTATCGACAGGGCCAACCCGCCTTGCGCCCAACGCTGATAGAGTCAGTTTTGCTCAGGGGTCGGATGACCAGTGCCATCACCTAAGGAGTCCGACATCGCGGATTTCACAATCCGGTTTTTCAATACCACGCCGCAAGGCAGTTCGACTGGTTGAAACAGAGTTTCATTATTTTGCATGCGGCTGGCTCCTCTTTAATTTCAACGATTATTAGCATTACCACACAAACATGTAGGGCAAAACATCACGGCAGAGTTGGGCGCCAATCCTGTCATTCTTCGATCTGCACTAAAATAGCCCCCTGATCATGCGCTTATCGCAGTTTATGGGCAGCGTCGGCCCGCAGGCCAAATTTCGAGAACACCTGCACAGAGCACTAGCGCGCCGCCAACAAGCTCCAGTGGAGAGAGTCGCTCAGCGGCGATCAATGCGGCAGAGGCGGCACCCACGACGACCTCTGACATTAACAATAGCCCGACGCGCGCAGGCTCAAGCCGAACCGTCGCCCACATCAGACTGGCGATGGAGATGCTCCACCACAAACCACCAGTTGCCAAAGCCCAGCCCAACGGTTTTGCGATATCGCCGATACCGCTGGGCAGTGGGCCGAAGACCGGCGCGAGGATCAACGCGGTGATTGCCGCGCCAACGGCAAAGATGAATGCGGAGGGGCCTGGTGTCAGATCTGATTTAGCGCGCATGCCTGTTGTGCCTATCGACCACAGAATGCCAGCCGCCAGCGCCATCCATTCCCCCACTCCGCGCGGCAAGGGAAGCTCGCCTTCCGCGCCGAGCATGACAGAAAGCCCCGCCAAGCCCAACAGAATTGCCGCCAATCGCAGGCGCGAGATGGGCCAGCCCATGACGTAATGGCCAATAAGCGTGCTCCAGACCGGCGTGAGAAAGTAGAGAAGGATGATGATGGCCACGCGGCCATAAACAAAACCGATTGAATAAAGAGCAAAAGCAGCACCGCCCAAAGCAAGCGACGCCAGTGCAACAGGGTTGGCCTGTGAAAGCTGTTGCCGTCTTTGATATGCCACGGGAGAGAGCAACATTGCGGCAGCGGCGGTGATTGCCAGCGTCCCCCAAGCACCCGTCAAACCAAACCCGGACAGCGCCCTTACGGGTATCCAGTAAAAACCCCAAATAGCGCCAGCAAGGACGACAATCAACGTAGCCAGAAGCTGTGCTTGTTTGTCTACCATGAACCGCATCTTCCATTTCTATAGGGTTAGATTTTGCGTCACTATCAATTGTAATAGCCCTTATCTCAAATCATTTGATCTCCCCCCTAAAGTTAGATTATCTTTTCTTTATGTCTGACTGGTTACCCTCCCTTAATGCGCTGCGAGCCTTTGAGGCGACAGCCCGCCACCTGAGCTTTGTTCGGGCTGCAGAAGAACTGCGCGTCACCCCCTCGGCGGTAAAACAGCTCGTGCGGAAGTTGGAGAGTGCGCTAATCACGCCGCTTATAGAGCGGGATGGAAGTGGCTTGCGTCTAACGGCAGCTGGTCATGCAGGGTTAAAAGACATTGGGGAGGGCTTTGACCAGATCGCTCGGGGTGTTGCGCAGATAAGGACGCATGACGATCGAAAAAGGCTGATCATTTCCGCAGAGCCGTCATTCGCCACGGCATGGCTTGTTCCCCGATTGGATCGTTTTCGCGGCGCGTTCCCTGAGGTTGATGTACTCATCGACTCCTCGCTAGCCCTCGTCGATCTCCACAGGGGCGCTGCGGATGTGGCCATCCGGTTCGGCTCCAAACCTGAGGATGGTTTGGTTGCGCAGCGATTGTTTGATGAGACTCTTTGCGCTTTTTGCGCCCCCTCCCTAACCCAAGGTGAGGGCGCGATCCGGTCTTTAGAAGACCTTGATCGGGTTCCCCTTATTCACTGGGACTTAGCGGATCTTGATTGGGCCCAGGCGACGCGGGCGTGGATGGGCTGGGAGCCTTGGCTTGGGCGGCTAGGGGCCGGGCATATCGACAGCAGCCGGGGTATTAAATTCAGGGATTACAGTCTCGCCGTTCAGGCTGCTATCGCCGGTCAGGGTGTCGTGCTGGGCAGCTTACCTGTCATGCAGGATTTCGTTTCTTCAGGATTGTTGGTGCGCCCGCTTCTTGCGAAGGTCGAAACTGATATTGGCTATGATCTCACAGCAACGACGGCAGCGATTGAAAAGCCGGAAGTGCGCGATTTCATTTCTTGGGTCACGGGCGAAACAAACCAAACGAAATCTGCCATTCAATAACCGGTTGAGTTTCCGGTAGCTGAGGCCACTCAAATGATAGAAGCATTGCGCATAACCCATTGCGCCCCCTTCCTTGAAGTACGGCCCTCAAATCAACTCGCTCAGCGCTCAAATTTTGGAACCAAGGTTTTCACATCATTCTGTAGCTTCGTCAAAGATATGGCGTTCGGTCTTTCAGAAAAGCGCACCAGTCAGCGCAGTGGCGACCCCAAGTCGCGTATCGGCTAGTAATAGCCAAAGAACATGTTTTGCACCAATACTAACGTTTGGCTGCAAGCACCCCAAAGCGTCTTGGTCGATCCGAAATTTGAAATGCTTTTCCTTCACACAGCAACCCATATTGCATCCTATTCATGTAGAAGAATCGCTGTCTTTTCCACGACTGGCGATCCTACCAAATCTCCCACCGCCTAAACCCGCGGCACGTCATGCAAGCTCGTTGTGGCGCAAATCGCTACCTGCCCTAGCGGTAAAAAACGACAAATCCGTCTAAGAAATCAGGCGTATGTCGGGCTTTGATAGCAGTGGATTAAGTCTAGATGGTCCGCTCTCCTGCCGCGTTCTGGAGATCAGCGCGCAATCACGATGTCAGCCCGCAATCCGCCCAGACGCTCTGACGCGCCCATGCGCAGCACGCCACCATGGCTGCGCGCCACATCAACCGCAATCGCAAGACCCAGACCCACGCCACCACCATTGTCCTGATTTCTAGACGGATCAAGACGGGTAAACGGGCGCGTGGCTTGCTCTCGCTGGTCCTCGGGAATACCGGGGCCGTCGTCCTCCACCCGGATGCGCAGGGACTTTTCGCTCAGCATGACAGACACTTCGGCCCGTGTGCCATATCGCACCGCGTTCGAGATCAGGTTATCTACCGCTCGGCGCATGGCAATCTCGCGCAGCCGGACAGTCCCCTGCCCCGCGCCGTCACGTGCCATCAAAGTCACATCACGCCCCGCACGCTGTGCACCCTCCACGATATCAGCAACCATCGCGATCGGATCGACCTTTGTCGGCTCTCCCTCAGCGGCCCCTTTGGCAAAGCTTAAGAACTCGTCCAGCATACCTTGCATATCGTCCACATCGCGGAGCAGCGACGCGGCATCATCCTCATCCAGCATCGCAAGGCCCAAACGCAGACGTGTCAACGGCGTGCGCAGGTCGTGGCTGACCCCTGAAAGCATCAGGGTCCGCTGCTCAATATGGCGCTCGATCCGGTTACGCATGTTGACGAAGGCGTTGCCAGCCGCACGCATCTCGACGGCGCCTGCCGGCGTATAGGGGATGTGGCGTCCCCGTCCGAATGCCTCTGCCGCCCGTGCCAACCGCTTGATCGGGCGCAGCTGGTTGCGCAGGTAGATGCTCGCGATCAAGGTCATCACCACCCCGAAAGCAATGGTATAGACAAACAGCTGGTGCGGATTGGCCGCCGAGATCCGCCTGCGATCAAAGTCAATCCGCAAGAGACCCTGAGGGCTATCTACATAAAGCTTGACCAAGCCACTCTCGACCAGATCAACCGCCACGAACCCGTCGAGCCGTTCCGAGAGCCGCTGCGTCAGCACCCTGCCGGAATAGTCATACCAGAGCCGAGCATTTTGCGGTGTCGTCACTGTCGCAGGCATGATGCCATACTCTAGCGGAGTTAACTGTGTATCGACATCGCGTACCGCTTCGATTGCGTTCGGCGCCGCATCCGCAACTTGAAGCACAAGCGCCAGTTCACGCAAGACTGTATCACTCATCTGGTGCGTGACACCCTCGAAGTGCCGCTGCGCAAAGATCACCGTGACCACAAGCTGTAAGAAAACCACCGGCAGTAGCAGGATCAAGGCTGCACGCCCGTAAATGCCCCGCGGCATATAGTGTTTGAGCAAGTCGAATGACATAAGCTAAACCTAAGCGGACAATCCCCCGAGTGAAAGGCCAAACCATGCTGCCACCAGATGACTTCAACCCGCCCGTTGGGGTGGCCCAAACACTTGCTCCAGGCCTGCGACGCATCGTGGCCCCCAACTCTTCGCCCATGACCTATCGTGGGACGAATACTTATTTGCTTGGCGAAACCGCGCTTGCCGTGATTGATCCGGGGCCCGATAGCGCGCCGCATTTATCTGCGATTTTGCAGGCAGTTGGTCCGGATCAACACGTCAGTCACATCATTGTAACCCATACCCATATGGACCATTCGCCACTGGCGGCAGCGCTGTCAGACCGAACAGGTGCGCCCATACTTGCCTTTGGCACGGCGGATGCCGGACGCTCGACAGTGATGCAGCAACTGGCCGATGCGGGCACCGTGGGCGGTGGTGAAGGAATTGATGCAGCCTTCTCTCCCAATCAGACAGTCGCAGATGGTGACATCATTACCGGAACCGGTTGGAAACTGGATGTCATCCACACCCCAGGCCACATTGGCAATCATATCAGCCTTGGCTGGGGTGATGCCTGCTTTACCGCCGACCATGTGATGGGCTGGGCCTCTTCATTGGTATCTCCGCCCGACGGTGATCTCACCGACTTCATGCACTCCTGTGCGCGCCTGCAAGCCCGTGACTGGCAGGTGTTCTATCCAGGACATGGCGCACCGGTCGAAGAGCCAAATGCGCGGCTCGATTGGTTAGTGGGCCATAGACGCAAACGCGAGACGGCGATTCTAGCGTTGCTTTCAAAAGGTCCCTCCTCCGCCCCCTCCCTTGCCCGGATCATATATACCGACACCCCAGCAGCTCTGCTCGGAGCAGCCGTACGCAACGTGCTGGCCCATCTAATTGACCTCAATGGTCGTGGCCTCGTCACCCACTCAGAAGCCCTAAATGAAAGCGCCATTTTTACTCTCAACGAGCCGGTGTAAATTTTTTCATAAATCTCCGCGAAACCCTCTGGACGCGCCAAAATACCACCGCTATACGGTGCGGACCGTTCCGACGTAGCTCAGCGGTAGAGCAGTTGACTGTTAATCAATTGGTCGTAGGTTCGATCCCTACCGTCGGAGCCATTTTACCTTAATATTTCATGCACTTGCCTGAAATGGACAAAGGTTCTTTGGCATAAGGTTTTTCACAGTAGTCGTATAGTAGTCAGTCTTGCTGGAAGAGATCATCTGATGTGTGAGTTGCATTTTTTATCAGCTGCACTGAAAATATGAGATACCCTGACTGACGGGGAACGCTGACTATTTCCTCTCAACCACATGGGCAGATAGCGGACCTTCGCTGCGTCTTGCACCGACGGCAGCTTTGCGCAGATAGCGCACTTTGCAAAGTCGCACGAACGGCCCACAGGAGACATTCGTTGATATTGCAGCGAACGGCGGCTCTGAGCGCCTCGTGCTCAATGCTGCCGTCCTTTTGAGCGAGGGGAGAGTCGAGGCGAAGGCCGGATCCCAGCTCCGAGCTGGAAGCCACGTCGAAATCCTAACATCGGCACGAAAACAATCTATGATTTTGGGGCAACTGGCTCCATTGTGCAAACCTTCAAATTGGTCTCACATCCGCTTAAGTCAGACAAAAATCATGCTTCTACCTTGGTCACCTCGGGTTTAAGATCAACGGCGCTATCGTTTGCAACCAACAGTGGCCCTATATCAAACTGGGAAGTGGCCTCTATCCGTTCCGAAAGTGACTCAAAGTTGCAAAAATTGTCATTTTGTTTTAGCATTCTACACTGTGGCCTCGTTATTAGGGATCTGTAGATGACTAGCTCCAAGATCATAATATTATTATCGATACTGGGACTGGGCGGTGCAGCGTTTTGGTCAGAATACTTCAGATTAGATGAACTGCAAACAACTTGGATCACAACAGAGGTCTCTAAAGATGAGTTGATTGATCTGGTCACGGCCACCGGTACATTGAAAGCGGTTAGCACAGTTGATGTAGGTCCTGAGATATCAGGGCGTATTTCAAGCGTATTAGTTGACTTCAATGATCGCGTGGAAAAAGGGCAGACTTTGCTGACACTCGACCGACAAAGCTTTGAAGCCTTGAAATCTGAAGCGGACGCCACTTTGAAAATTGCCAAAGCAGGCGTCGCGGTTAAGCAGGCCGAGTTGGAACGTGCGCATGCCGAATTAGATGAGACGATCGCCAGCCGTGCCGTTTACCAGGCTCGCCAAGATCAGGCCTTCGCGAGGCTCAAGGGGGCACAATTAAAATTGGACCGAAACCGCGTACTTTCAAAGCAAAAGCTTGTTCCAATCTCGGAAGGCGAAACTCTGGAAACCGAAATAGACATCAGCGCCGCCGCCCTGAGGGAAGCGGAGGTGCTTCTGTCGACCCATGCCACCAAGGTTGCCGCAGCTAAGGCCGATGTTGCGCGGCAAGAGGCGGCGCTAGCGAGCCAGAATGCAAGCGTGCCTTTAGCAGAGGCCACACTCTCGCTTAGAAAGGTCGAACTGGAGCGGACTGATATCAAGGCACCGATCAGCGGGGTCGTCATCAACAAAACTGTATCAGCAGGACAAACCGTAGCTGCAAGCCTTGAGACTCCGATCCTTTTGACCATTGCTCTCGATCTCACTCTAATGGAGTTACATGCAAGCATTGATGAGACCGATATCGGACGTATAAAAGTAAAGCAAAGGGTCAATTTTACCGTCGATGCGCATCCGTCCCGTGTCTATGAGGGGAAGGTCATCCAAGTGCGCATGTCACCCGAAATCATCCAGAATGTTGTTACATATACTGTTGTCATAAGTGCCAACAATGCTGACCTTTCGTTGTTTCCCGGTATGACAGCGGGGGTGGAAATCGTCGTCACCGAAAGCGAACCAGTGTTGAACGTCCCGATGGCTGCGGTGAACTACCGAGATAGCAGGCTAATACCGCCCGTGGCGCGCACCGGCGAAAAGGACGACAGCGCTGCAATCTGGCTGCTAATGAAAGGTGAGGAGCCGAAGGCGATCACAGCTTACCTTGGCATCCGGAATACGTCCCATATCGAGATCACGGGTACTGATCTGATACAGGGTGACAGGGTTGTCGTTGGCGCAATTGAGAGGAAAGCCGAGGGCGTGTCTCTGCTGGATAAGCTTGGGATCGCATGGTGACACTTTGACATTAATATCAGCACATTCTGTTTCGCATTACTACAGATCCGGCGCCGGCGCCGTGCTGGCGCTCGATAAAATAAGTATCGATATCGCCTTGGGCAAGATGATAGCGATCATGGGGCCATCTGGATCGGGAAAATCCACTTTGATGAACTTGTTCGGGCTTCTCGATACTCCCAGCAAGGGGAGCATCATTTTTGAGGGCCGAGATGTGTCGACCCTTAGCCCGAGCGACCGGGCCAGATTACGGGGCCGTCGCATCGGTTTTGTTTTCCAAGCTTACAACCTCCTCCAGAGACTTACCGCTGTTGAGAACGTCGAGGTGCCGCTCATCTATGCAGGCGTTAAACCGCGAGAACGACTTGAACGTGCGCGGATGGCGCTGGCGCAAGTGGGCCTGGAAAACCGCCTGAACCACTGGCCTGCTCAGTTGTCGGGTGGCGAGCAGCAACGTGTCGCGATCGCGCGAGCCATTGTATCCGCTCCCGCGCTGATCTTGGCGGATGAACCCACGGGTGCCCTCGATAGCAAAACCGGGGATGCTGTCATGGAGATCCTGCGGGCGTTGGCGCAAGGCAACACTTCGGTTGTCCTGGTGACGCATGATCAACGCATAGCCTCTGGCGCGGACCGGATAATCGCGCTCATGGATGGACGCTTAGCAAAAGGGGCAGACACTCCTGCCGAACCTGGCAAATACTTATTCCGGCATACTACCGATTTCGCCCGGATGAATAAATCATGACTATGTCCAGCGACTCTTGGCGGATTGCAAAACGCTCCTTGCGCTCGAGCCCACTGCGCGCCGTACTGACCGCACTTGGGATCATCATCGGGGTCGCCTCAGTTGTCACTATGGTCTCTATCGGCAATGGAGCCAGAATCAAGATCGATACACAAATCGAATCTATGGGTGCAAATGTTATCATGATCCTGCCAAGAGGCTCGCGCGAGTCGGGAATTACACAAAAGGACACGTCCAAAACCGCTGTTCTGCAAGAGGATGCCGCAGCTATTACGAACGAGGTCGTAGGTGTCACCGCAGCGGCACCATCTTTGCGCATGCCCGCACAGGTCATTGTGGGAAGTCGCAATTTGTGGACGCGGGTCCAGGGCACTAGCAGCGCCTATTTCGCTGTGCGTGAATGGGAAATCGACGCGGGGCGCATGTTCTCTGCGCAAGAAGAGCTACATGCGGAGAAGGTAGCCCTTCTGGGCCGGACGGTCGCTGAAGGGCTATTTGGCGAAGCGGGTGATGCAATTGGCAAAAAGATCAGGGTCGGGCATTCGCATCTTTTGGTCATTGGAACGTTGGCACCCAAGGGGCCATGGGGCGCAATTCAGGATCAGGACGACGTGGTCATCGTTCCAATCGGCACGATGCGGCAGCGAATTATAGGGCGTGCCAACCAGATCAACAGGAATTCGGTCGATTATTTGATCGCCAAGGCCGCCAGTCACGATGATGTGGACCTGGTGATCCGAGAAATCACTTCCCTGCTGCGGCAAAGGCACGGCGTCATCGGCAGCAAACCGGACCCGTTCACCATATCGGAACCCACTGTTGGATTGGACGCGCAAAGTGAATCGGCAAATACATTCACATGGTTGCTTGCCACGATCGCGTCGATTTCTTTACTTGTGGGGGGCATCAGCATAATGAATATCATGCTGGTTTCGGTGGCGGAGCGCCGCCGCGAGATCGGTATCCGCGTCGCGATGGGCGCAACGCGTCGCCATATCCTGTTTCAATTTCTGATCGAAGCATTGGTCCTATGCGTCGCTGGTGGTGTGCTGGGACTGATGCTGGGGGTCGGCACAGCTCTCGCGATTTCCCATTTCGCCCAGTGGCCGGTTTTCATATCGATGCAAATGATGTTTCTTGCCGTTCTGTCTGCGGCCGGGGTCGGTCTGTTCTTTGGCTTTTATCCGGCGATGCGCGCTTCTTCGGAAGATCCAATCAGCTGTTTGCGGGCCGATTGACCGAAGCGTCGCTAAAGCTCAGGTTGATTGCGAAGACGTACGGTAAGTAATTCTAGGGTACAAAGCTTGAAAGATGCTCGACCATCAAAAAGGCCCTTGCCTTGGGGAAAGGGCCTTTGTCTTTCATTCAGATACAACGATCAGGGTGCTTCGCTCCCGACGCCGCAGGCGGCAAGGATAGCCTGGGTGTATTCACCAGTTTTAACCCCCGGAGCGACTTCCCGAATAAACTGGTTCAGGTTATTGAAGCCATTATCCTTTAGAAATTGTTGGACGTCGCCCAGGTTCTTGGCACCGGGTACCAAGGAGCTGCAGTCAACGCCTGCATTTGCTGTTCCTGCGATGGTCATAAATGAGATGACTGCGAGTGTTGGGAAAATTTTCATGATAACCTCTTTAATTGAGTTTCCGAGGAGTCCCTTTATAGCGACAACTGCTAACTGCGCATCGCCCGTTTGAGGAGGAAATTTGGGGAACTCATCCCTCGAACGAGCGAGACTTAGCTGAGTTCTTGAGCCAAGAGGCGAAGGCACCGCCGGTGGTTTGGTGGTGCAATTGTCGTGTACCACTCACCCCAACGTGTGATTCACCATCGAAACTAACTCGGCCTGTCGGTTAGTTCCTGTCTTTTGAAATATTGATTTTAAATGGCTTTTTGCAGTCCAAATCGACACGTTTAGCTTGCTGGATGTGTCCTGCAAACTGGTACCTTGCGCTAGAGCATACGCCACACGCGCCTCGCATTTGGTCAAGTCATATTCGCGCTCTAATTGTGCGGCTGCAATTTTCGACGACCGTCGAGTCTTTCGGATGATCAGCATCAGTTTCGTTCCCGCCAGCAGTGATTGTAATTCACGCGGCAGATAGACTGCGTCAATGTGTAGATACCACTTGTTCCCGATGTCGAAGCTTCTCGGCCTTGGCAACCGCTCTGCTTCGGATGCTCTCTGGCAGGCGGAAATGTAGTCACGAAGTTTGCTCCCAATGGATTTGTTTCCAAGCGAAATTCCTTCGAGAAATTGCGGCCAATTGACCGTAACTTCTTTACAATTTGACGGCCCAATGTTTGCGAGCGCACCGCTAGGTAAAAGACCTATTATCGTAGTTAACTCGTTCTTCACCATCAACGGCCCAACAAAACGGCTACCTGAATTCTGCATGGTCCCCCCCCGGGTTCAGTGTATTTGAGTACTATTGTATCAACTGAAGCGGGTATAACTAACCTCGGTCACCCGAAGCATAGCATGGATCGAGATAGCTGCGAAGCTTTGCATGGGCTGATGGGATCGGTGAAGCGCAACCGAACGCATTGCCACGGGCTCGAATCCTCATAACGCTGCCATTCGTTCTGTATCCTTACTGGGCCAATGAAGAAGACGGGCGAGGAACTTCGAACCCGCAGCAAGGTTCGATTGCATAGTTTCTCTATCCACATTGCGGCCTTTCGACCTCAGCGCAGCGAAAGTCCGGTTTCTGTTGAATGTCACTGAGAGCTGACCCGGTAGCCCCATAAATTGTCACTGAGAA
>NZ_JBALVJ010000008.1:0-103584 GCF_036961165.1 Sulfitobacter sp.
TCCTTTGTTGCCGTAAATGCTATCAAAGGAGCGGCATCAAACCGCGACAGGTCCATCTTGCTGGAAAACTACTTCCTGCCGGGTGATCTCGAAGCCCAGATCGAAGCCTTTGTCGATCACTACAACTACCAGCGCTACCACGAGATCTTGAACAACGTCACACCGGCCGACGTCTACTTCGGACGCGACAAAGCCATTCGACAGCAACAAGAAAGGATCAAACGAAAGACGCTTGAAACGCGACGCTTGCATCACAGACAACGCGTCGCATAATCCAACCAACCAGATGAGCCGAACTCTCTCTTAGTTTAAGCTGCCATTGGTGCCAAGAACCCTGACGACAGACAGTCTCGGATTGCCATTTCGAATTAACAATACACTTGCTTCAGCGGAACCTTTTTTCCATCACGTATTCTCGCGACGTTCATGTTGTCCACTACAGAAAGAATATCAGTTCGGCTGCAACTTTAAGATGTCGTCGACAGATTGTCGCAAGAACGTCTCGTCTTGGGGGTTTTGTGCGGGATTGCCAGCGCGGTGCCCCCAGATTGACGGGATCACACGCAATTCTGCATTGGGCATCATCGCCGTCTCGATCTGGCTATCCTCTGGAGTGAAGTAGAGATCGGTTCGCGACGGCATTACGATTGACCGCGCCGTGATCGCTCCCAGCGCGGCCTTCAGATCACCGTTAAACACATCGTTGTCAGAGATATCGGAGGCGCGCCACGTCGCAAGGCTCGCCAGTAGATCATGCGCGTCGCGACGCAGGAAATTCGCCTCCCATGAACGAACAAGGAAATCCTCCAGCGAGCCGTAGCCGACCGTCTCATACAATCGTTCGCGATAAAATGCCTGGCTCATCGCCCAGCCGGCATAGACGCGGCCCATGGCGCGCAGGCCGCGCGTGGGCGGGGCGGTGAAATGAGTGCCGGTCCAATGCGGATCGCCGGTGAGCGTGGCCTGCACCCCTTGCAGGAACACATCATTGTGCGAGGATGTGCGGGCAGAGCCACAGACCGCCACAATCCGTTCCACAGCCCCGGGGAAAAGCGCGCCCCAGTGCAGCGCTTGCTGCGCCCCCATCGACCACCCATAGATTAGCGCGAGCCTCTTGATACCGAATACATCGGCCAGCATCGCGCGCTGTGCGTGCACATTGTCCCAATGGGTTACCAACGGAAACCGCTCCGGTCCAAAGGGCGCCGCTATATTCGATGGCGAGGTCGACAGCCCGTTGCCGAACATATTGGGGATCACGATGAACCAGTGATCGGGGTCGAGCACCCTGCCCGATCCGATCAGCCATTCGGTGTCGGCGTGCTGCGCGCCGTAGGACGTAGGGTAGAGCACCGCGTTGGATTTATCCGCGTTCAGCGTGCCGTACGTCTGATAGGTCAACTGCGCATCAGGCAGCGTAACCCCGCACTGCAACCGGAAGTCGCGCAAATCAAACCTGTGATGCCCGCTCACGACAGCCTCATCAGCAGGCCCGCCATCAGGCGCGCCCGTTCCGTCAGGCTATCCACTTGAATATGCTCGTTGAGTGTGTGCAAACCAGCACCACGCACGCCCAGACTGTCGAGCGTGGGGATGCCCATAGCACCGGTAAAGTTTCCGTCCGATCCGCCGCCCTGACTTCGCCCTTTCATCACGAAACCAAGCTCTTTCGCGATGTCCTTGGCCACCTCGAAGATTTTGGCCGTGCCGGGCGTGTCGGGGTTCCAGACCGGGCGGGTCACACCGCGCTCTACCACGAACTCCACCCCGTTTTTCGTACCTTGCAGGGCCAGCATGCGCTGCACGCCATCATCAAGGTCCTCCTGCTTCTTCGCCATGCTCAACGCTTCCGCCGCACAGGAGGAGGACACGCAGTTGACCCACTGGCCCGCGTGGATGACACCCACCGAAAAGGTGCAATCATCGCTGGTCATATCCTCAATCTCGATAATGCGCCGCGCCATTGCGGCGATGGCGCTCTTGCCGTCCTTGAGACGAGCGCCCGCGTGGCTGGGGGCGCCTTTGGTCGCCAGATTGAACCGCGCTATTGCGTAGCGTCCGACTGTTACACCGCCGTCGTCATGGCCCGGCTCGGGCACCAGCACGTAGGCACTGCGCGCAGCCTCCGCCTCGATCAGATCGCGGGTCGACGGCGTGCCGACCTCTTCGTCGGGGGTGAACAATACCGTTACCGGCAGCGGCGTTTGCAGTCCCGTGCGGATAAGCTGGCGGATCGCTTCCAGCGAGATATAATTGCCGCCCTTCATGTCCATCAGACCAGGACCATGGCAGATGTCACCGTCGCGTTTAAACGGCAGCACGTCGAGCGTGCCGATGGGATGCACCGTATCCATATGGCCGGCGATGAGGATACCGGGTACCTTGCCCTGATCGGGGTGGGGCATGCGCGCGCGCACTGACCCGCCAAAGCCCATACGCCCGGGGATCCGCTCAACGCTCGCCCCCATCGCGGCCATGTCATAGGCGGCAATATCCATCATTCGGTTGACTGCATCCGCATCCCACGTGGGGCTTTCGCATTCGATCCAAGGGCGCAAACCCGTAATCATCTCGTCTGTGTCAAACGGCAGCTTCAACGGGTTCATGCAGACAACCTCCGCTCGACGATACGCGCCATGACGGAAGCGCCCACCGGCAGCACCTCGGGGTCGAGGAAAAAGCTGGGGTTGTGCAGACCAGTAGTGCCTGAATGGCCGATCCGGCAATAGGCACCCGGTACGACCTTGAGCATGTCGGCGAAATCTTCCGACCCCGTCGCTGGCTCGTCGGTGCCGGAAATGTTCTCCTTTCCGACAATATCTTCCGCCGCCTCCAGATAGGCGTCCGACAATTTGGAATCGTTCATCAGCACGTCGAATATGTTGCGGTGATCCACGCTGATATCCACACCGTAAGCGGTGGCGAAACCCGCGCACAGCTCGCGCATGCGTTGCTCGGCCAAATCGCAGACCTCTTGCTTGAAATAGCGGATCGTGCCGGCAAGCGTTGCAGTATCCGGCACCACATTGTAGGCAGAGCCAGAATGGATCTGCGTCACCGACAGCACGCAAGTGTCCAAGGGTGCAACGTTACGCGACAGGATCGTCTGGATACTGCCCACAAGGTCGGAGGCGATGACCAGCGGATCGCGTGATTGGTGCGGCATAGCGGCGTGGCTGCCCTTGCCCTGTACCGTGATGTCAAAGAAGGACGCCCCCGCCATCGCGGGGCCCTTGCAGATACCCACCGTCCCCGGCTTCCCGTTAGGATAATTGTGCATGCCGTAGATTTCATCGCAGGGGAACCGCTCGAACAAACCGTCCTTGAGCATGCCCCGCGCGCCGCCCAGACCTTCCTCGGCGGGTTGGAAGATCAGCACGGCGGTGCCCGTGAAGTCGCGCGTTTCCGCCAGATGCTTGGCCGCACCCAGGAGCATGGTGGTGTGGCTGTCATGGCCGCAGGCATGCATCACGCCAGGAGTTTTGGAGGCGTAATCGAGATTCGTCAGCTCGTCTATCGGCAGCGCGTCCATATCGGCGCGCAGCCCGATGCGGCGCGGTCCATCGCGCCCTTTAATGATGCCCACGACCCCCGTACCCGCAATGCCGGTATGCACCTCGTCCACGCCGTATTCTTTAAGCTTTTCCACCACGACGCTTGACGTGCGGTGCTCGGTAAAACCCAACTCTGGGTGCTGGTGCAGGTCTTTGAAAATCGCGGTCAGCTCGTCCTTCGCAGCGTCGATAATGGGCAGAATGGTCATGTTGTTCTCCTTCGTCTTATTCAGCCGCCTCGGCAAAAGGGCGGAAGTTCGCAAAATCCCAATGCCGTCCGGGGGCGGCGGCGATCAACGCCTTGGTATAGTCCTGCTGCGGCGCGCCCAACACTTGCCCCGCGGGCCCGTACTCGACCACGCGCCCGTATTGCATCACCAACACATCGTCACAGATCTGCGCGGCCACACCCAGATCGTGGGTGATGAACAGGATGCCGAGGCCCAGCCGCTCCTGCAGCTCCGCCAGCAAATCGAGCACCTGCGCCTGAACGGATACATCAAGGGCCGAGACGGCCTCGTCCGCGACCAGCACATCGGGGTCCATCGCCAGCGCACGCGCAATCGCGATACGCTGCCGCTGCCCGCCTGAAAACTGGTGCGGGAAGCGGTCGACGGCACTCGCGGGCAGGCCCACCAACTCCAGCAATTCGCGCGCGCGCTCCATGGCTTTTGCCCGCGGTATGCCGAAATTGAGCGGCCCTTCGATGATGGATTGGCCCACCTCGATCCGCGGGTTCAGCGACCGCATGGGGTCCTGAAACACGATCTGGATATTCTTGCGGTGCGGTTTCAGCTCCTTCTGGCTGAGCGTGGCGATGTCGGTCCCGCCCACCTTGATCGCGCCCGAGGTCGGATCGATCAACCGCAAAATGCAGCGCGCCACGGTTGTCTTGCCGCTGCCGCTTTCGCCAACAATGCCCAGCGTGCGGCCCTTGGTGAGTGAAATGCTCACATCCTGTGCCGCCTTCACCTCGCGGCCGCGCGCGAACAATCCAGCACCGCCGTAGGTCTTGCACAGATCGTCTGTGGCCAGCACGATGTTATCTGATGTCGAAGCCCGCTCCATCCGCGGCACCTGACTGGGCACGGACCGCAGCAGCGCGCGGGTATACTCCGTCTGCGGGTGGCGCAGGAGGGTATCGACGGGCTGCGTCTCCATCACCTCGCCAAGCTTTAGCACGGTCACGTCCTCGGCGATCTCGCTCACCACGCCCATATCGTGGGTAATGAACAGCACGGCAGTGCCCTGCTCTTCGCGCAGCTCCTGAATAAGCTTGAGGATCTGCGCCTGCGTCGTCACGTCCAGCGCGGTCGTCGGCTCATCCGCGATCAGCAACTGTGGCTTCATCACCAGCGCCATAGCAATCATGATGCGTTGGCGCTGCCCGCCCGACAGCTGGTGTGGAAAGCTGCGATACATCTTGTCGACGTCGGGTAAATGCACAGCCTCCATCATTTCGCGCGCGCGGGTAGCGCGCCCGGATTTGGAGATATCCGAATGGAATTCCAGCACCTCCTCGATCTGCTGGCCGACGCGAGCGACCGGATTGAGCGCCGTCATTGGCTCTTGGAAAATCATCGACATCGACGTGCCACGCAGATCGCGCAGGCGCGATTGCTTCGCGCCCAACAGTTCCTCACCCTTGAGTTTAACAGAGCCTGAGATAGGGCGCAGCACCGGCGGCAGCAAGCCCATCGTGGCAAGGGCGGTGAGTGACTTGCCCGATCCGCTCTCGCCCACCAGACACATGGTCTGGCCTGCCTCGATGGTCAGGTTGAGGCCTTTGACGACCTGACTGTCCTTCTCGCCGTTCAGCGCGATGCGCAGGTCTTTGATGTCCAAAACGCTCATCGGTCAATCCCCCGTTTTGCCATGCGCGGATCAAGTGCATCACGCACCGCATCCCCCAAAAGGTTGATCGACAGGATCGCCACCGACACGATTAATCCGGGCCACAGCACGATACCGGGGTTGATCTGGAAATAGATGCGCCCCTCGGCCATGATATTGCCCCAGCTGGGGGTTTCGGGATTGATGCCCGCACCGAGAAACGACAGGATCGCTTCGGTCAGGATGGCGCTGGCACAGATATATGTGCCCTGAATGATCAACGGCGCCAGCGTGTTGGGCACCAGATGCCTGCGCATGATTAGCCATGTGGGCGTTCCCGCCGCGATGGCAGCCTCCACATAGGGCTCCTCGCGCGCGGAGAGTACCAAGGAGCGGACGAGGCGCACGACACGCGGCACCTCTGGGATGGTGATCGCGACCAAAACGGTCCAAATGCTCGCCCCCCAAAGCGAAACGATGGCAATGGCCAGCAGGATCGACGGGATCGCCATGAGCCCGTCCACCGCGCGCATCAGCACCGCGTCGATCCAGCGGATGTAGCCCGCCAACAGGCCGAACAGCAACCCCAGCGCCACCGCAAAGATCGCTGCCGCGACCCCTACAACCAGCGAAATCCGTCCTCCATAGATAATCCGGCTGAACAGGTCGCGCCCGAACGCATCGGTCCCCAACCAGAATTCATCGCTCGGCGGTTTGAGCCGCACGGAGGGCGACAGACGCACCGGATCATGCGGCACCACCCACGGCGCGAACAGCGCCGAGAGCACGACGAACACCAGTATCCCTGCGGCGATGGTCACGAGCGGGCTGGAAAACACGATCTCTCTCGCGCGCGTTATAGGGGTAACGCGGACAGGAACGAGGGCGGCAGCGGATGTTTGATCGGTCATGCGTAGCGGATCCTTGGGTCGAGGAGGACATAGGCGATGTCGATCAATAAATTGATGACGACATAGATAAGCGAGGCGAGCAGGATCACGGCCTGAATGACCGGATAATCGCGGCTCAGCACTGCATCGACGGTGAGGCGCCCGAGGCCAGGCAGGTTAAACACGCTTTCCGTCACCACCACGCCCGAGATGATGAGCGCGAAGCCGATCCCGATGACCGTGATGATGGGCACGGAACAGTTGCGCAGCGCATGGCGCATCAGCACTTTATGCTCCGGCAATCCCTTGGCCCGCGCGGTGCGCACATAATCATCGCCAAGGATTTCCAGCATTGAGGTGCGCGTTATCCGCGCGATCAGCGCTATATAGAGTAGTGTGAGCGTGAAGGTCGGGAGCGCGATGCGGTGAAAGAAATCACCCACACCCTCGCCAATGGGCCTAAAACCCTGAACCGGGAACCAACCGAGGTGCATTGAGAAAAGCGAAATCATCAGATAGCCGATCACAAACACCGGCACGGAAAACCCAAGCACCGAAAGCAGCATTACAAAGCGGTCGATGATCGTACCCTGCTTCCATGCGGCAATCACCCCGAGCGGCACTGCGATGATGACCGATAGAATGATCGTGGTCAGCGCGAGGCTGATCGTTGGCTCCATCCGGTCGGCAATCAACTCGATCACCGGTTTGCCCGAGAGGATCGAGGTGCCGAAATCACCGCGCAGCAACTGCCCAACCCAATTGAAAAACTGCACCGCCAGCGGATCATTAAGACCCAGCGAGGTGCGGATCGCTTCGAGTTGTTCAGGAGTGGCAGTGTCACCCGCAATAATAGCCGCTGGATCCCCCGGTGTGAGGCGCAGCAGCAGAAAAACGAACAATGCAACAAAACCCATCACGGGGATCGCGGCAAGGACACGTTTGAGTATATACACGAACATCAGGGTGACCTCGGATAAGGGAAAAGGCGTATGGCCCCGCACATTCCTGTGCGAGGCCACATGTCAGATCAGTTCTTGGAAATGTTCCAGAACAGGGGTGCCGGTGCATCCAATACGCCTTCAAGGCTGTTGGACCATGCGGATGGGACAAAATACTGTCCAATCGGTGCATAGACCCCTTCCTCATAGGCAATCTTCTGGATTTCCTCGGCAAGTGCCTTTTGCTCGTCCAATGACTGTGAGGTGGCATAAGCCGTGCGCAGCTCTTCAAGCTTTGGCACATCGGGCCAACCGAACCAGCCACCATTGGGCCCCTTACCGTTGACCATGTTGTTGACCAGCGGGTTGAACACATCCGCGCCCACCCAGTTGGTCATAAACATGTGCCAGCCACCGTCAGCAATCGACGCCTGACTTGCGCGTTTGCCGACAAGTGTCTGCCAGTCCATCGCCTGCAGATCGACCACAAACCCCGCATCACGCATGGCTTGGGCCACAACAACAGGCTGTGTGCGCAGCGTACCCACATCGGTCGGGTGCATGATCACGATAGGAGTGCCATCATAACCGGCTTCGGCCAAAAGCGCCTTTGCCATTTCCATGCCATTGCCTGTGGTCAGTGTCTCAGAACCCACATCAGATGCAAGCGGCGTGTTACAGACAAACATCGCACCACACAGCGCATAAAGTTCGGGGTTACCCACCAGCGCATCAAGCACGTCTTTCTGGTTCACCGATGCAATCGCCGCTTTGCGGATACGCACGTCATCCATCGGTGCGTTCAGCGTGTTGGGCCGCATGATCGTCTGGAACCCCAGCGCGTTCTGGTTTCTAACTGTCAGATCAGGGTTCGCCTGCAAAATCGGCAACAGATCGGATGGCGGGCTTTCCCAATAATCAATCTCGCCTGCCAGCAAGGCATTCATCGCCGTCTGGTCGTCGGGCATCACAACCCATTCGACGCGGTCAACATTAACCACCTTACCGCCGGAGGCCCAGCTGGACGGCTCATCGCGCGGAACGTAGTTTTCGTTTTTCGCATAGATCGCTCTAACACCGGGCTGGTATTCATCTGCGACCCAAGTGAACGGGCCGGAACCAATCTGTTCGGGGATTGCTTCGGTCGAAGGCGTATCCGCCAACCGTTTCGGCATGATGAAAGGTACGTTCGACGAGGGCTTGGCCAGACTGTCGATCACAAGGCCATAAGGCTGTTTGAGGTTAATCACAAACTCGTTCGGCGACGCACCCTGTGCCATGCTGTCCACGAATGACATCAGCACCTGACCCATGCCGTCCCGCTCACCCCAACGGGCGATGGAGGCGGCAACGTCTTCGCCGGTCACCGGCGCACCGTCATGAAAGGCAAGCCCGTCGCGCAGCGTAAATGTATGGACCAAACCATCATCGGAGACACTATGGCTGTCTACCATTTGCGGCTGAGGTACCAGATCAGCATCCAGAGCATAGAGCGTGTCAAAAATCATATAGCCGTGGTTGCGGCTCATGTAGGCGGTGGTCAGGATCGGATCCAGAACCCGTAGATCCGAGTGTTTGACCGCACGCAAAGTTTGCGCATCGGCCATGCCCGCGATCAGCGCGGTGGCCGCGACGGTAGCTGCGAACATCGTGCCCCGCAGCAGGCCTGTCAGGCCCTTGGGCTTCGTTTTCAGTGTCGTTGGAATAGTCATCGGGTACTCCCCTGAGTGTTGGAAAATGATGCGCCGGGCGTGATCCACCCTTTTTGTCGCGCGCTTGGTCGTCAATGTGTGGTCTCGGCCCTCCTCTCGCTGTGTGGTGTGAAGGGTTTGCCCATCGGCTCCATCCGGATACCGGGGGCGAGATTTGTCCATGGCAGGCTTGCCGGACTGATCGGCATCGGTCCGGGCGCAGCACATGTCAGGATCACCAGCGCAATCTCGTCGAAATCCGCACGGAAATGGACCGAGCTCTTTACGACCAAGATCGCCTGATCTTCAGGCACGACGCCCGCGTTGCGGAACATCTCACGGTCGGCCATCTGCGCTTTGGTGGTGGTCACAACCACGCGCACGTCGTCAATCCTAAGGCAGGCGGACGGTCCCATATCCAGTGGCGCACCGCCATAGAAGGGGCCAGGGCACACGAATTTTCCTTCCGTCAGCGTCTCGACGGTAAAACGCGCCTTATAAGGCGCATCACCGACGATACCCGATTGCCCGCCCAACGCGATCTCGATCACCGCGCCCTGCCCCGCGTTATGCGCCGCGCGCGCTGCCGCCGGATCGACCATATTGCCGATGGCACCCGACGCGCCCTGCGCCACCATCGCGCGCAGCATGCCGGTGGTATTACTGTCGCCCCCTGCGCCCGGATTGTCCTGCGTGTCCGCGATAACAACGGGCTTGGTGGCCCCTTGCGCGATGCGCATTGCCTCGATGACGCCCGCGTCAGGGGTAAAACTCTCTCCAGCCAGCGCGCTTTCCGCCTCCAGAACCGCCCGCTCAATGGTGGCGGCGGCACGGTCGGCGTCTTGCTGGTTTGAACCATAGCACACGACGGTCGGCCCACAGCCCGGAAAATCCGCCGCCGGAAAGCCAAAGAAGAAAGACGCGCTGGCCACAGCGCCGGCCTCTTGCGCGGCTGTCACATCGTAGATCGCGCGGCCCGGCTCGCTGCGCGTGCTTTGCCACGCGATGGGCACGAGAAACGGAAGACGGCGAAAGGCCTTCGCAAACGGCGCGCCGCGCGCCATCAGTTCGTCCAGCTGTACCGCCGCGCGGTTTCCTGTCTCGGCCATGTCCACATGAGGATAGGTACGGAACCCCACCAAAACATCCGCCGCTTCGACCATTTGCGCCGTGATGTTGCCGTGTAAATCCAGCGCCGCAGCGATGGGCACGTCCGGCCCCACAATGTCGCGCACCCGCGCCAGCAGCGCGCCCTCGCCGTCGTCGAGGTGTTCGGCGACCATTGCGCCGTGTAGGTCCAAAAACACACCGTCGAGCGGCCCCGCAGCACGAATGCCCCAAATTATATCGTCCGCGATGCTTTCATAGGCAGTTTTACAGACATGCGCCGATGGAATTGCCCCCGCCCATAAGATCGGCACCATATCCCAGCCCGCCGATTCGCCGAACTGAACGGCCCCGCCGATGCCAAGATTGATGTCACGCCCTTGGGACAGGACCGCATCACCGCGCGCCAGCGGCATGTAGCCGCCCCCCTGAACAAAGTCGGCCATCCGTGCTTTGCTCGGCGCAAAGGTGTTTGTTTCATGCAGAAAACCGGCCAGCGCCACGCGCTTTGACATTTCATTCTCTCCTGCTTTGGCGCCTGTGGGGATCGCTTGCCTCCCGCACCTGCACCGCACCAAAGTATTGCAAGGCAATACAGTTACATCGTATAGAAAGCGTAGAGCCACCGCTTACTGGAAGTCAACAACGACCTATCGGGAGGGCTGCGATGCCCCGCAACACCACCCGCGCAGAGCCGGGAAAACGTGCACTAACCGACGCCGACCGCGCCGGATCGCTTTTTGTGCAGTCGGTGGAAAAGGCGATGGGTGTGTTGGCGGCCTTTCACCACGCCGACGGCCCATTGACCCTATCGGACATCGCCACGCGGGCGGGACTGGATCGCAGTGCTGCCCAGCGTATGGTGCACACGCTGCGTGCGACCGGCTATATCGAGCGCGACGCGGACGGGCACGGGTTCGTTCCCGGCATGCGCATTCTCGATCACACGCTCGACTATTTGCGCATCAACCCGCTGGTCCGGCAAGCCACGCCAGTGCTGCAAGAACTGCGCAGCTCGGTGCGCGAGCGCATAGACCTGTCCTTGTTCGACGACCTGCGGCTGGTGTATGCCATACGGCTCCAGACCAAGCGTCAGACGTTCAATGCCTCCCTCGTCGGTCACAGCGTGCCGACATTCTGCACCTCGGGTGGTTGGGCGGTGCTCGCTCGGATGCCGCAGGACCGCGCGCGCGACCTTATCGAGCGTTCGGACCGCCGCCCGTTTACGCCGCACACAATCACGGATGTCGATGCGCTGATGGAGCAAATCGAACAGACCCGCGCGCGCGGCTATTCGCTGGGCATCGACCAGATCCTGTTGGGCGAGATCGCTATGGGCTTTGCCATTCTCGACAGCGAAGGCGCACCGCGCGCCGCCATCCACATTGCAGGCTCCACCGCCGAATGGACGCCGGAAGACTTCGCCGCGCGCGTCACCCCCCTTGGCCAGCATGCCGCCCGCGCACTGAGCAGGTATTGATCTATTTCCAGCAGGAGCCTTTACAATGAACCCTCTCACAATTTCCGGTCTTCATGCCCCTGCCAGCATCTCGGTCGATCGGTGGGGCATGGCCCATATCCGCGCCGAGAATAATCACGATGCCTTTTTCCTTCAGGGTTTGAATGCCGCGCGCGACCGTCTGTGGCAAATTGATCTGTGGCGCAAAAGGGGGTTGGGCCTGCTGGCCGCAGATTTCGGGCCAGGCTATCTGATGCAGGACCGTGCGGCGCGGCTGTTCTTGTATCGTGGCGACATGGTGCCAGAATGGGCCGCTTACGGCGAGGATGCCCAAGATATCTGCACCGCCTTCTCAAATGGTATCAACGCAGGCATTGATCTAGTGACGGCGGGCGTATGGTCTTTGCCCCCTGAATTTGCGAAATTGGGAACGTCCCCCGCCCATTGGTCCCCCGAAGACGTCGTGCGCATCCGCACCCATTGTCTGTCGCGCAATGCGGCATCCGAGTTGGCGCGCCTGCAAGTCCATAGGCTGGCAGACGCGGAAACGGACCTGATGCGGGTACCGCTGTCGCCGCCTGTACCGGATGAGGAATGGACAACAGCCAGCCCGCGGCCCCTGCCGCCCGATGCCCTTGCGGTCTACGAACTCGCCACCGCGCCCGTCACTTTCCAACATGAGCGCCTGACGGCAACGCTGGCAGAGGCGGGCCGGTGGTCCACCACAGATGCACGCAAGACCGTCCAGCCTAAAGCACCGCCGATGGAGGGATCCAACAACTGGGCCATCGGCCCCACCCTAACGGCAACGGGCCGCGCTATTATGGCCAGCGATCCGCACCGCCTGCACGCGGCGCCCTCGCTACGCTACATGGTGCATCTGGATGCACCGGGAATGAGCCTGATCGGCGCGGGCGAACCATCTTCCCCGGGCATCATGGCAGGTCACAACGGCACGGCGGCATTCAGCTTAACGATCTTTTGCGCCGATCAGGAAGATGTCATGGTCTATGAGACTGCCCAGAACGGCGCTGCCTACCGCTACGGCGACACAACAGAAGTGATCAAACGCATCGAGGAGCGCTTTGCCGTCAAAGGCCACCCCGATCAGACCCTGTCGCTCGACTTCACTCGCCACGGACCTGTGGTTTTTAACGAGGGCGGCACGGCTGTCGCAATTCGCACCGTCTTTACCGATCCGGGAACGGCGCCTTACATGGCATGCCTCAAGGCGATGCGGACAACCACGGTACCCGATTTCCGCGCGGCGCTGCACACATGGGGCGCGCCCTCGGTCAACATGGTCTATGCCGATACAGCGGGTGACATCTGCTGGCAGGCCGCGGCATACGTGCCGAAGCGCACGGGCTGGCGGGGGCTGATGCCCGTAGCGGGTGACGGGCAATATGAATGGACCGGCTATATGACCGCCGCCGATCTGCCATGCGTCCTGAACCCGCTGCATGGATACGTGCATTCCGCCAACGAGATGAACCTGCCCGACGATTGGGACCATGACGCGCATCCCGTAGGCTATGAATGGTTCGAGGACGGACGCGCGGACCGGATTGCACAGGTCATCGCGCAGGGCGGCGCGCGGGATGTTGCGGCGAACTGCGCGCTGCAAACCGATACCTATTCGCAGTATGCTCTCGATCTGGTGGCGCTTTTGCCCGAAGGCTCGGACGCAACGGCATTGCTGTGCGACTGGGACGGACATGCCCGCGCCGATTCCGCAGCCGCGCTGCTGTTCGAGGTCTGGCTGTCGCTGTACCTGCGCCCTGCACTGCTGGCGCACATTGCGCCCGATGCGGGCCTGCGCGCCTATCTGGCGCCGGGCAATATCCCCAACGTGGTGCGCGTGCTGCGCGGCGATATCCCGCGTCTTATGCCCGACAACTGCGATTCACTGCTCACCGACACACTAACAGCCGCATGGGAAGACCTGCGCAGCCGCGTCAGTGACACTCCTGACAGCTGGCGATGGGGCGACTTGCACAAAGGGTATTTTGACCACGCACTCTCACCGCTGGGGGGAACGTATGATGTAGGCCCCGTCGCCACCGGCGGTAGCAGCACAACAGTGATGATGGGGCACTTCGATGTCAGCGATTTTCACGTCCGCAACGGCGCCTCCGTGCGCATGGTCGTGGATGTGGGCGATTGGGACAACAGCGTGTGGATCAACGCACCGGGCCAGTCCGGCCTGCCGGACGATGCCCATTACGACGACCTGACCGCGCTCTGGGCAGCGGGGGAATACGTCCCAATGCTCTACTCCATGCAGGCAGTGGAAGAGGCGACCTGCACACTAATCGACTTAATCCCGCAAGGGGATTAGACCGCACCAGCCTGCGATGAACAGCGCCAGAACTTTGGTCAGATCACGCACCGACGCCAACGCGACCCGCTCATCAAAGCCATGGATGTTCTCAGCCCTTGGCCCGATGCAGAATGCCGGAATGTCGTAATAGAGCCCGTAAAAGCGCGTGTCCGTCAGCGCCGTCATTTTGGTTTCCTCCAGCACCGCGCCGTCGAATACGCTGCCGTAGGCGTCCTGCATGACGGCCAGAGCGGGGTCCGCATCCTCGCCCAGCACATAGCCTTCGGCCTGAAACCCGTTCCACACTACGTCTGGCGGGCTGTTGGACAGAAACGGGTGGTCGCGTGCGGCGGCCGCGACGCAGCCCTCGATCTCGCGTTTCGCATGCGCCAGATCATGCCCTGGCAACACACCCATACGGCAATCAATATCGCACCACGCAGGCACGCTCGATGCCCAATCACCGCCCTTGATCTTCCCTGCGTTGAAGTTCAGCGGATGCGGCACGTCGCCATAGACCGGATCGGCAACTGCGCGCGCGTTCCACACCACCTCCAGCCCCTGCAAAGCGCGGATCATGTCATACCCCGCCATAATTGCGTTGGACCCGTCGCCCGCAACGGACACGTGAACCGGCTTGCCGCGCACCCGCAGGCGGAACCACAGCGCGCCGACCTGTGCGCGGTTGACGGTGAAATCCGTAGGCTCCGGAAGCACGGCTGCGTCCGCACGGTAGCCACGCTGCAACACCGACAGCGCACCCAGGCCGGTGCTCTCCTCCTCGATCACCGACTGGAAATGCACTGTTGCGGCAGGCGCATACCCAGCCGCTCGGAGGGCATCCAACGCAAACAGCGCCGCTACCGTACCCGCTTTCATATCGCCCGCACCACGCCCGTACATCCATCCATCGGCGATGACCGGGTCATAGGGCGGATGCGTCCACATTTCCGCCGGTCCGGGCGGCACCACATCCAGATGCCCTTGCAAAATCAGAGACTGGCCTTTCACCAAGGCAGGCCGGTGGCTGCCCACCACACTGCGCGCGCGGCTGAAATCCCCACTGATCGGGCCAAATCCGGGTAGCGGTTCCAGATCCTTGAGGTCGATTGTCCAATCGTCGACGGCGTAGCCCCGCGCACGCAAAGCAGCGGCCATGAAATCCTGCGCCGCTGCCTCCTGAAACCGCTCGCTCGGTATCGCGACAAAGCGGGCGAGGAAATCGGTCTGCTCTGCAAATCCCTCGTCCACCGCGCGGGTGATCGCGGCGGTGGTCTCGGGGCTAAGGGGGTCGGGTAACGGCATATCTGACGGCATGAGGAGCTCCATTCGCTGTTCTGACGTCAGCATCCGTACTGGCACAGCCCGCGTCAATCGCCGCGTTATTGAAAGCGGCGCAAAGTTAGGAATGTATTGACCAGTCCAATCTGCGCAGTCAACGCCAACAATCCCCAAACAAAAGCACCTGCTTATGGCATTCCGCATTGCAATCGCCCGACGATATCGGGGCACCTTTACCTACCTGGAACTGCGCCACGCCGATATCGGTACTTCTCGCAGTCTCAAATCTACCACCACACCCTACGATCCCGCGGCGGATGACCAATCCCATCGCCCTTGCAGGTGAACGTTTTGGTTTTTTTTGGGAGGGGCAACGTCGCACGGATCCTGCATGGCACAACCATAGCCACCAACTCCGTACTGATGCGCGATCTGCCCTGCGGCGCATTGATCGCCACCAAAGGGTTCGAGGACATGCTGAAGACCGGCCGCCACACGCGTCGCGATATCTATGCACTGCGAGGACCCGACCGCACGCTGCGGGTCCCGTGTCGCCATCGCTTTGGTGCGCAGTCCGCATCCACGTTCTTGTCGTCATCGCAGTTGCGACAGGCACCCGCGCCCAGATTAAGGCTCCTGCATAGCATTGCCGTGCTCTGGGCGGTCAATCTTCTGCGGTCGAGTGCAGCGGATACACTCCCCTCACCTACTTCAGATCCCGATGTATGCGGTGCGGAAAAGCGGTCGTTCTGTTGCAAGTGAATAAGGTCTGTTTTGTCCCGCGTCTCGGTTGTTGCAACCAAGCGCAGCGAAAGGTCGGTTTGATTCCTGCGGATTTTGCACTGGCCGAACGACCGGTCTGGGGAAGTTTGCTGCGCCGCCGAATATCTGACGCCGCGCTTGCAAGGGTTTTCTGCGGGTGCCTCCGCTGCGACAGCAAAAGGCCGGTTAGTCCGCAGACTGTGAATTCGACCTCTAATCTTTGCTGCGGTTTGCACGAATGGCCGGTCTTCCCGCTGCGTGGCGGCACCAGATCTTACGCGCTCGCAGCATTTTCCACGCTGCGAGCTCACGCAGCAAGGTTTTGACACTTCTGCTGTGGGCTCAGAGCGGTCCTTCGCCGCGCAAGCCTCCAATGGCAGCAATGGGCCGTGAGCGTCATCATACACCAAGGGCGGATTGCTGATGGGGTGGATGGCTCCTGCTCCAACCGGCGTCGCAATGCGCCATACTGCAGGTGTCGATATCTGCTTTTGAGAGGAGTCACCCCATGCAATTACCACAATCAGCCTTGATCTGGCAAAGAACGTTTTCCAGGTTCACGGCATTACACAAGACGACGAGGTCGCCT
The DNA here is from genome assembly GCF_036961165.1 of Sulfitobacter sp. Classification (GTDB taxonomy): domain Bacteria; phylum Pseudomonadota; class Alphaproteobacteria; order Rhodobacterales; family Rhodobacteraceae; genus Sulfitobacter. The sequence continues at coordinate 16,431 of NZ_JBALVJ010000008.1, forward strand.
TCAATCGACCTTTGAGACGGGCACAGTTGTTGCCGTTCTTCTCCAAACTTGAACCCTGTCTGATTGGCATGGAGGCCTGTAGCAGCGCGCATCATTGGGCTCGTGAACTGACGGAGTTGGGCCATGAAGTTCGGTTGATCCCTCCAATGTATGTCAAACCATACGTCAAACGCGGGAAGTCCGACGCCATTGATGCCCAGGCCATTTGTGAAGCGGTGACACGACCCACCATGCGCTTTGTCGCGATCAAGACGGTTGAGCAACAGGCTCTGCTGTCGCTACATCGCGCCCGAGATCTGCTTGTCCGCCAGCGCACGCAGCTGATCAACGGCTTGCGTGGCATGGTCGCAGAGTTTGGCGTCTACATTGCAAGGGGGCTCGCCCGAGTCATCGGATTTGCGGAGGATATTCTTGCCGGTGAGGTGCTGGACCTGCCTGAGATTGCCAATGAGGTGATCCACAATTTGTGCGAGCATCTCATGGCACTGCACAGACGGGTGCGCTGGTATGAAGACCGGCTGAAGTTGGTCGCCAAGGAAGATGCGCGGGTCCGTTTGTTGCGCACTATTCCAGGCGTTGGCGCTGTGACCGCCTCGGCCATCATTGCCAGCATTGGGGATGGTCATCAGTTCGGCAATGGCCGTGAGTTTGCTGCCTGGCTGGGTCTGACGCCTGCGAAAAAATCCAGCGGCGGCAAAGAGAAGCTCGGACGTATTACAAAAATGGGCGATCAATATTTACGATCATTGCTCGTCGTTGGGATGACATCGCTCGTCCGACAGACCAAGTCGCATCCGGAGCGTGCAAGCAAATGGCTGACATCACTTCTGGAACGCAAACCGGCGCGCGTCGCAACCGTCGCCATGGCCAACAAGACAGCACGGATCGTCTGGGCCGTTCTGACTCGCAACGAACCATACACACCTCATACAGCCTGAGAGGAAAATGAACACCGAGTTAGCAAGACCCGCGAGATGATGGTGCATAAGTCTGTCGCCAAAACCAAGACACCCCGTCGAAGACCCCGGGTGACACAGCCCGCTAAGCTGTAAGGGACTTGGTCTGCGGAACCCATCAGGGCCAGCGGTCAAAACCGCGCAAACAGGCCGGACACATGACTGCTTCTGACAAATGCACAAATCTGATCAAAAATGTCTTGCTATGCAGGAGCCATCCACACAGGACCTTCGCTGCGCTTTCGAGTACCCTTGGTGCACGTTCTCAAAAGCGGCCATTCATCGAGGGATGGAAACACAAGAATGTTGCAGCTCGCCTAAAGTCATCAGCGAGCCCACAAAGACGGTTTTCTGCAGTCTGGCGAATGATGGCTTCCTCAAGATCACGAATGAAATCGATTTGAATTGTGAGCGCGTGTTAAATGTTTGTCTAAAACGCACTCTCAACCTCTCGGTGCTTTTCGACTGCGAGGGCGGACAAGGCCAGGTCGCCTAACGCGTGTCCCCAAAAGACGAATGCGGTGCGATCGTTTGGATTTGTGCGCCCCTGTAGCTGACCTGTCACCAAGCCAGTCAGGTCACCGTGAATAAACGCTGAATCGCAAAGCTTGTTTGGCAGCGCGGCCTCTTGGACAAAGTCGTCAATAACCACACAGTCGAGTGCACCGAAACTGTCCCGCTTCCACGGCGCTGCAAGATCGACGATTGCAGCAAATGCCCCCGGCTTCATGCCAGAGGCATCAAGAAACGGGGCGGCACCTCCAGTGTGGGTCACGGTAGTCACCAGCAGGTCGCTAGTTTGCGCCACGTCTTGGCCCGATGAACAAGCCGTCGCGGTCAATCCGAGCGCCTTGGCATGCACAGCAAGGCGCTCGGATTGGCCTGACCGCGCCCGAAGTAGACCATATGTTCCAGATTGAATACTTCGGCGAAGGCGTCAAGATGGCTGCGTGCTTGGGCCCCGCAGCCCACAAAACCGATGGTCCTTGCTTGCGGATTTGCCATGTATTTAGCGGCCACCGCGCTCAGGCCTGCGGTGCGCACCTCGGTGATCCAATTGCCATCCAACACCGCTACCGGAATGCCGGTGACGCTGTCGAGAATGGTCACAAGGCCATTGATCTGCGGCAGGCAATTCGCAGTGTTCTCGGGGTTCAGGACAACCGTCTTGACGGCCAGCAGCGGCGGATGATCCATCGCCGCAAGTGCTGCCATCATATAGCGTGGATCATTGGGAGGCGTGATAACGGCCTTGGGTGCCGCCCAGACCGTGCCGTTGACGCTGCCAAGAATGGCGCGCTCGATGCTGTCAATAATCTGGGCTGTACTGAGCCCCAATCCGATCAAGTCGTCCTGCGACAGATAGGGAATGTTCATATCTGCCATTCTCAGCGTCCCTTCATTTCGGGCCAAGTATCACTCAGACGGTAGCCCTCTGGCCAAGGGTCATCTGGGTCAAGCATGTGTTGATGCGTTCCGGTGATCCATGCGCGGCCGGTGATTTCCGGGATGATCGCTGGGGTCTCACCCACTGTCGTTGTTTCCGCAATCCGTCCGTGGAATTCAGAATTGATGATGGATCGGGCCGTAAAGGTCTCGCCCACCTGCATCTCGCCCCGTGCATGCAGCAGCGCCATGCGCGCGGAAGCCGCCGTGCCCGTTGGCGATCGGTCAATCTTTCCCGGTTGAATAGCGACAGCTGCGGATGATGTCAGATGGTTGCCTTCGCGGGTGATTGGCCCCGCAAAAAGGCAGAATGAAAAGTGTTTCCAATCTGGATTGGTCGGGTGGCTAAAGGTCAATTGCGCGTTGGCCGCATTGGTGATCGCAACCCCTAAATCTGCCAGTGTCTTGGCCTCCGAGGCCACGAGTTCAAACCCAAGAGATGCCGCATCGACCACGACAAAGCTGTCGCCACCAAAGGCCGTGTCGACGGTGAATGGACCGAGCCCCGGCACGTCCAAAGGCACGCCCATTTCGCCAGCAAAGGACGGCAAATTGCGCACGGTGATCCGTTCCGCCTTGCCATTGCGGCATTCGGCGCGCACGCGGACCAAACCACCGGGAGCCTCCAGCACCATCTCCGTCACGGGCTCGGACATCGGAATGATCCCACTGTCGAGCAGCACGGTCGATACGCAGATCGAGTTCGAGCCGGACATGGGGGGCGTGTCTTCAGGTTCCATGATGATCCAGCCCATCTGGGCTTCTGGATGGATTGGCGGCACCAGCAGGTTCACGTGGCGAAATACCCCACCGCGCGGTTCGTTCAGCATGAAATTGCGCAGGGTCTGATCCTTGGCAATCCACGTCCGCTTCTCCCAAAGTGTCTTACCTGGTGGCGGGGCGACGCCGCCGACGATGACATCGCCAACTTCGCCTTCGGCATGACAAGACACGACATGAATGGTTTTGCTGCTGCGCATCTCAGATATCCTTTACCAGACGCAAGGCGTCATAGATGGCCGCATGAGTGTTGCGCGCTGATACGGCGTCACCAATGCGAAACAGTTGGAACGCGCCGTTCTCGTTGCGCTGGACTGTTTGCGGATTACCTGCAGTCAGCGCGTCATAATCGACCTCACCACCATTTGACGCGAGTGGTTTCAGGTCGAAATAGAGCTCGTCCAGCGGCAATGTCCCGTAGTTTACGACTACCTGATCCACCTCAACTTCATAGGTATGATCACTATAATCTGTGCCAATCGTCGCGGTCAGCTTGTTGCCGCTGCGCACGACACCCATCAGGCGGCGCGTGACGGTAAAGGTCACATCCTTATCCTGAAGCGAGCGCATATACGGCACCAAATTCATCGCCATCACATCCGGAGAAAACGTCCGGTCCGGCGTCATGATCTCGACGGATGCTCCGGCATTTGCCGCAATCTCGGCTGCTTGCAAGGCGGGGTGATCACCGCTTTCGTCATAGATCAGCACCTTGCCCGCAGGCTTCACGTCGCCTGAAATGATATCCCACGACGAGACGACATGCGGTTGCTCGCTTTTTTGTTCAAACAGTTCCAGATTTGGCAGCCCGCCTGTTGCGACGATCACCACGTCGGGGTTGAGGGCAGTGACATCATCTGCTTCGGACCACGTATTAAAATTGAACACTACATCCCGCGCGGCACATTGCGCCATGCGCCATTCAATGATCCCAATCATCTCGCGGCGGCGAGGGGACCTCGCGGTGAGCCGCACTTGCCCTCCCGGTTCGGCGGCTGCCTCGAAGACTGTCACGTCATGGCCGCGCTCTGCGGCAACCCGTGCTGCCTCCAACCCTGCTGGACCCGCGCCGATGATCACAACCTTCCGCGGCGTGGCCGCTTTCACGATATCATGCGGCATCGTCAATTCGCGCCCGGTGGCAGCGTTGTGGATACAAAGCGCATCCCCCGCCTGGTAAATGCGATCAAGACAGTAGGTCGCCCCGACGCAGGGCCGAATATCCTCCTCGCGGCCTTCGATGATTTTGCGCACGATATGCGGGTCTGCCATATGGGCGCGGGTCATCCCGACCATATCGAGCAGACCAGCCTGCACCGCATGGCGCGCTGTCGCCACATCAGGGATGCGGGCGGCGTGGAACGTTGGCATACCCGTCGCCTTGCGCACTTCACCTGCAAAATCGAGGTGTGGGGCAGATTTCATTCCTTGAATCGGGATCACGTCGGTCATGGCGGGGTCGGTGTGAATGCGCCCCTTGATGACATTCAAAAAATCAATCTGCCCGGTGGCGGCAATGCGTTTGGAAATCTCCAGCCCTTCATCATGGGTGATACCGCCCTTTTGCGCCTCGTCCGCCGTGTAGCGCAGGCCCACAATGAACTCGCTGCCAACGCGCTTGCGAATGGCCCCGACGACATCGAGCGGAAACCGCATGCGGTTCTCAAGCGTATCGCCACCATAGGGGCCCGTCAGATCATTGGTCAGCGGCGACCAGAACTGGTCCAGCAAGTGGCCGTAGACCTGAAGTTCGATCCCGTCCATGCCGCCCGACTGCATCCGCTCGGCCGCGTCGGCAAAATCATTGATGATACGATCAATATCCCAATCCTCAATCAGCTTGGGAAAGGCATGGTGCGCCGGTTCGCGGTGTTTGGAGGACGATACCGGGGGCAGCCAATCGCCCTTGTTCCAATTGGTGCGACGTCCCAGATGGGTCAACTGGATCATCACCGCACAGCCATGTTCGTGCACCGCGTCCGTCAGGTTCTGGATCCACGGAACCACCTCGTCCTTGTAGGCAAGAATGTTGTTGAACACCGGTGGGCTGTCGCGGCTGACAGCAGCCGACCCCGCCGTCATCGCTAGGGCAACGCCTGCTTTGGCGCGTTCGGCGTGATAAGCGGCATAACGTTCTTTGGGCATGCCGTCTTGCGGATAGGCCGGCTCGTGACTGGTCGTCATGATCCGGTTTTTCAAAGTCAGGTGTTTCAGCTGGTAGGGTTGTAGCAACGGGTCAGTAGACATGAGGCGATCCTTATCGAAGCAAAACTTTCCTGACACATATGTCATGTTTACTTTTCCTCCGATTGACACACCTGTCAAGTCATTTAGAATGGCAGCATGAGCAAAGCATTGCAGAACAGAACGCGCGCGACCCGAGAGCTCTGGCTTGACGCCGCCTATTATCTCTTCGTTTCGGAAGGGATCGAGGCAGTCAAAGTCATGCCGTTGGCCAAAAAACTGAATCTGACCCGCACAGGCTTTTATTGGCATTTCAAAGACCTGTCGGATCTTCATGACGCCATCATCGAGATTTGGCAGACACGCAATACTGGGATTGTAATAGAGCGTTGCGCGGCCCCGGCCCAAAGCCTTTGCGCAGCGCTTCTTAACCTGATCGATTGCTGGATCGACAACGATCTCTTTGATGCGCCCCTGGATCTTGCGATCCGAAATTGGGCGCGCAGTGATTCCAAACTCCAGTCACTTGTTCAACAGTCCGATAACGCTCGCTTGAAGGCAGTGACCGCAGTCTTTGAACGTTTCGGCAGAACAGGTGACGCAGCCCATTACTGCGCTTTGACAGCGATCCTGACCCAAACAGGATACTACTCAATGCATGTATCCGAGCCTCGCCTGCAACGCGCAATTGCCGGCTGTCATTATGCAGAGATTTTTGCCGGTGAGGCGCCGACACAGGCCGAGAAAGACGCCTTCCTGAACCGCCATCGCTGAACCAGCCTTCGACGCAACCGAAACTCCACTCTTAACGAGCCAGAGACGATTAGTATCTATCGGGTTTAACGGTTGATCGTTAGTTCAATGAAATTGCAGTCTTTTCCAAAGCCGACATTCAAAAGACGTTAGGAAGCCGTCGCTTTGTTCTGCGTGCTGTTATTGGGCCCACCGAATGCTGCGCTAACCACTAACGTCCGCTTCGGGGAAGCCGCACCGCGGTGCCAGAACACTCGACCAAGGGCAGCTTTGGGCCGCAAGCTGCCGGATCGCAGGAGACATCGAGCTTTGCAATGTGGCGCGCAAAGTTATCCGCTCAACTGGCGCAATCTTATGTGCTCAGTAAATCGTCTAAGTCATTGATATCTGCAAAGTGAAGCGCAACATTACGCGCTTCCATACAGGTCGTTTAGTGTTTTAATGGTTCCTTCATCTTTAAATGATGATTTGGGCCTCGCGGAGCGAATGGACGATTTCACCGTTCAGTAATACATCCCGCATTCTCCCGTTAAACCTTTCGCAGTATTCGTTCTCGCAGGGTGATCCAGGCTCTATTTAGCAGTGTTCGCCCCCACGGCTATAATCCAGCCTCTGACGGCCTCAGCAATGAGCTTTGGGCCGTTGTCTGGCTGCGCTGGCTCATCTGATCCACGCGGTGGACGCCGAGTGAATGATCAGAGAAGTGGGATTCGAGCTTCTCTGGTTTGTTGTGCTATGGAGGGAGGACGAGCATGGCGGACCATTCCACTACGGCTGAATAGGAGTCGTAACGCGGCCGAGTGTTCGCTATGATAGTTAGCCTTCCTGAGTTTCCAATAAGAGTTTCGTTCCTAGTTTCGTTCCAACCTAAAGATCAAAAGGGGTCGGCCGTGATATAAACCATTGATTTATATGGTGACCCCGATTTGCTTCGAACCAATAACCTGCCCCTTAGGAGGGAACCGTTCATAGCGCTATTCCTTCTTTGATTTCTGTTGTTTGGGTGTTTGTACAGGGTCTTCCTGTACGTGGTTTGTACGAAAACGAGCCCTGACATCGGCCTCATCCGTCTCTGCATGGGCATAGATGCGCATAGGCAAATTGGGGTCTGACCAGCGTCCAGCCTTGGCCGCTGTGACCGGATCGACGCCTTGGCGAACGACTAATTCAGTAAAGAACCCATGCCGCCCCGCCGGGTGCGCAGACAGATACTGGATGCCCGCCCGCTTGCAGATTGTCTTCCAACGCGTGTTGTAGCCTGTCGAACTGCCATAGCCGAACACACGCGGCTTCATGAATTTACCTGTCTTGCGGTTCTTGGGCCGCTTGGGTGGCAAAGCCAGCAGCTCGTCCATCATTTGCGGGGAGACGGTGATCCAGCTCTCTGGGTGGCCCTTTTGAGCCTTCACTCGAACTTTGCTTTCAGCGGGCTTTAGATCGTCTGGCTCAATCGAAATAGCCTGATCGATCCGCGCCGCCGTCTCAAACATGAAGCGCACCAAAGCAGCATTGTATGGATCAGCAGCCCTGCAGAAAGCATCGATCCATTCCTTGTCCGCAGGCGTACGCTCCACACGGCTCGGTTTACTACGCCGCTTGTCTTGAGCGATCCGTTCAAAATTGTCGTAAGACTTTACGCGGATCATTGGCGTGTTCTTAAGATCATGGGCATTGTTGATGACTGCACTGGCGGGCGTGACAATCTCCCGCCACCATGTGTCTGTACAGGCATCTGGTTTTAAGCTTGGTCCCAGTTCCTTGAGCATCCTGCCCGAGATCGCGGACAAAGGCAGATCGCCAATCTCTTCAACGATTGGGATGAGCTGCTTTGCCACTTTCGGAGATGCTTTGTAGATTAAGATCGCGTCGGAGAAGGTCATGCGCGGTTCATCCCCGAAAACGTACCGGTGAATCTGTGCCTCTGTTTCGCGGGCTACCCAGTCCCGTGCGCCTGCTTCTGTAGATGCCTTAGTGCTTCGCCGGTATGGGCCTGCGATACGCCTGCCGTTGTACTCGACCCAGCCCTTCGCCCAGTAAACTCGACCCCTCTTGTAGATTTCGAGCGGCATGACTGACCTCCTTCAAAAATTGTGTCGATCTGCGCGGGTGTGATCAGCATCGTCCGGCCAAGCCGATAGAACGCGCCCGTATCATTTGCCCGCTCTCGCAGTGTGCGTTCGGAAATTTCAATCCCTCGCTCTTTCATGATCTCAACCCATTGTGCTGGCGTCTTGCCAAGCCCTAGGATTTGCGAGCTGTCTGTTTTGTCGACATCTGCCATTTCAGTCATCCTTATCCGTTCGGGTTGAATTTTCTGTACGCATGGAATCGCTTGTTCTGCACCTTCTGACGTGGTCAGATGGGTTGAAACGTAAATGTACGTCATTTTGTGCTATGTTTATACAAAAGTGCGCAATGGTCAATTAGGAAACTTGCATGCCGCGAGAAGATGCTGATTTGTTTGCTGAGATAGGCGCACGCCTAGCGATCTGTCGCAGCGAAATAGGCGTTTCTCAGGCCGCGATGGCCGAAGCCGTTGGCGTCTCGCATAGGGCTTACCACAGCTACGAAAAAGGAAAGCGCGGCGTCCCTGTCGAAGCCCTAATCAAGATGCAGGACAAGTATGAGGTTGACGTCGCTTGGTTGCTGCTCGGCACAAAGTCGATCCGTGCCGGTCACGATTTTGATGCGCTGAAACGAATTGAGACATCTCTCGATCAGCACCTGGAGAGCGCCAACATTAAGATCAAAAGTGAGAAGCGCGGGGCTATCGTCGCGCGCTGGTATGAATCACTCGTCAAGGGTCGGGAAGTATCAAATGATGAAGTCCACACCTGGATTGAATTCGCAAGGGAGTAACCAAATGCAATCACCAAGCGACAACTGGAAGCGTATCCGCCGGGCGGCTTTGGAACGAGCGCAACGAAATGCAATCGATCCGCTGTCGCCGCTATACAACATATATTCGGGCGTCAGTGCCCTGTATCTCGCGGGCTTTCTTCACTTCAACTTTTTTGACTACAGCACCGACTTCAATTGGTTCACTGCATGCCTAATCATCTGCGTTGCCGTGGCGGGCGCTCTTGTTCCCGTGCTAACAGGCTCGGTTCTGACCCTGCATTTCATAACTGTGAAATTCGAACGTTTGGCTAGTTAATGATACTACCTTCAAACGGAAACTGAACCTCTACAGTATCGCGATCTGTCAAATTAGCAGATATATCGTCATTTTCTCGTTCTCTTGAGGACCGGTACAAATCGCGGCAGATCCAAGGTCTGAGGTCACGTTCGAGGAGCTAACTTCAACCCAGTTCTTTTCTAGGGTTTAGTAGCCGATCTGCTATCGAATCTCACAGATTTTCCTATACACATTAGAACTATGGAGAGCTTAGAAATATTTTCAGGAATTGGCGGCCTTGCGAGCGGCCTTGAGGCTGCGGGCTTCCGTCACGTAGATATTGTGGAGTCAGACATTTCCTGCATCGAAACACTGCGGCGCAATATTGATATCGGTAGGATCAAATCCGTCGTTAAGCATCCTACTGCACGAAATGTTTGCTCTTACGATTTCAGCGCACATGAGGGAAAGATTGCGCTTTTGTCAGGCGGGCCGCCATGCCAACCTTTTTCATTTGGAGGTAGCCACCGCGCCGCTAGCGATCCTCGAAACATGTTCCCCCAAGTCATACGAGCAGTCAGAGAGGTTCGTCCCAAAGCGTTCCTTTTTGAGAACGTACCTGGAATAATGCGCCCACGCTTCCAAAGTTATTTTGAGTATTTGCGTCTATCATTGACTTATCCAGATGTGGCACTTCCTCCCGAAAAAAGCTGGGAGGAACAACTGAGTAGACTGGAGCAGCATCACACAAGCCGAGCAAGATCTAGCTTGGAATACCGTGTTGTCGCGCAATCAATAAATGCTGCTGATTTTGGTGTCCCACAGACCAGGCAGCGAGTGTTTTTGGTTGGGATCCGGGAGGATATTGGCAAAAGCTGGAACTTCCCGCTCCCCACTCATTCCGCCGCAGCTCTGAATAAGAGGAAAATTAGTGGTGAGTACTATGAGTGCCATGGGCTGTGTAGAAGCAAACTACCAGCTTCACTAGCTAACGATCAGTCCCTGTTCGACGTACCTTTTGACACCAAACCTTGGGTGACACTCCGTGACGCAATTCTAGATTTGCCAGACCCAGAACAGGGCGCATGCCCATTGATCTCTGGACACGTCTTTAAAGGTGGTGCGCGTGTGTACAAAGGTCATACTGGAAGTCATCTTGATCTTCCATCCAAGACCCTCAAAGCAGGTGTGAATGGCGTACCAGGCGGTGAAAACATGCTAATAAGGGACGACGGCTCAGTCAGGTATTTGACGATTAGAGAGTGCGCGCGCGTCCAGACATTTCCTGATGAGTTTGTATTCCACGAAATTTGGAGCAGAGCTGTCCGACAATTAGGAAACGCTGTTCCAGTAAAGCTTGCGTCTACAATTGGCCAGAGTCTGCGAAGAACCCTCAGCGAATAATTTGACCTAAATCAGTGCCTTTTGGGCTTCCGAGAAGAAAACCAGTTGCTCCCTGCTCCAGTAAAGCGGATTCTTTTCTGGATCAGGCATTGGCTGCCCGATGGCGGAGTGTGTTTCCACACGGAATGTGTGTGGGGCTGAAATCTCGAGCTGCGTGCCGGAAAGCTCTTTTGGATCTACCTCGATACGGAAATCTGTCTTCAAGACCAGAGCATGTTTAAGCGGATCCGAGCGACTATCATCGACATTTCGATAGGTTTCAGAGCGAGCCCCATAGGCGTTAGGATTCTCTCTGCCGGACATACGGACTGACAAAAGAGTATGAGTAACTATTGATGTTAAGCTACGTGTTCTTAGTAAGCTAAATAGTTGAGGCCAAAACAAACTTTGTTTTTCGATCTCTGGAAACTGCAGAAAAACATTGTGTATTCCGTCAATAACTATTGTGGTGTACGGATCTCCGGACAACATTGAAGCTCTAAGTGCCCATTCGATCTTACTATAGAGTGTGTCCGGCTTTAGATGACCTGGGTAGAGGTGCATAACTTCCATTCGCGGATCATATCCGTTGGGTAGTTCTGGATACTCGCGACTTCGTACAGATCGAAGTCTGCCTAATATGTGCCTATAATACTCCTCAGGGTAGAGGAATGACACTACTAAAACTTTCTCCGCTTTTGTAAGCGGCTTGTCCTCCGCTTCTCTGTGGAACGCCGGCGCAGTAGCGATTTTCAAAGCAAGCCCAGCTTTCCCTCCAGAGCCTTCACCGTTAAGGAAAATGTTGGACCCGCGGTACAACTCAACTCCTGCTTTCTTATTTGGAAAAAAATGTAAGTCTTTTGATACACTTGCGTTCGCACCAACAGAAATCAACTTTAAATCTGCTTGATGGCACGTAATTTGCATTACCTTTTTATAGATATCGGTAAATGGAAGACGCGAATTCCAAATAGACATACGGTCAAGTTGGTAATTCATTTGTGGCGTAAACCTAACGCCTTTGTCTCCAGCAATTTGTAAACCATGTGTTCCGGGCGAACACAGCTGGTGTCTAGCCTTCGACAGCGTCATATAACGGTGAGGTTTTGAACCGATATCCGACTCTGTTTCGTGAGAAAGCCTCACTGCGACGTCAACTAGATAATCAAGTGATGCGTCTGCCCTCCAATCAGTTCCAGTGGTTAGGATAACTAGGGCACGCATCTTGCGACAAGTTTCGATAAACTTATGAAACTCATCAGTTATCTTCTTAGAGTCCTTCTTGTTTACGTCAAAAAGAGCTTGGGTAGCGATTTCATGAAGCCCATCCAAGACAACAATTGTTGAACAGGGAAGTGGTACACCAAATTTGTTGTTACTGGGTTCGCAGTTTTGCGCCTCTAGCGCCGCTCCAATCTCCTCAAAAATCGCGCTCAGATATTTTAACCGCGTGTCTTCTTCCTCATTTACCAATTCAAATCTGCTTATTCGAAGCCAATCTTCAGCTCTATTTGGAACAAAAGGTAAGTTTCGCACTTGTGACGGTAAAAGGCTGGCAGCACGACCCTCGAGATCGGCAGCGTCCTCTTCAGCCGTTAGGAAAAGAGTCCTAATACCAAAGCCAGACAGCGCAGCTCCTATCCCCAACGCCAAGGCAGTCTTTCCGGATCCTGGACCGCCATGCAAAGCGCATACCAATCCACCCCGCGACGCGAAGTTTAGTCCGCCACGAAATATCGTATCAGCTCCTCGAATAGGAATTGGGATTCCCCAAAGGCTGTTAACAATTTCGCCAAACTCCGTTGGCGATTTTAGGTACTGCGGGCGTGTAAACTCAAATGGAATGATCGGATTGTGAAGATCACATACTTCAGATAAGCCGTATAGTGCCTGTGCGGGGTTCTGCGGATACGTTTTCGAAGGTTTCAGACGGAGCTGGAGAACACCCGTCATAGCCAAGTAGTGCCGCAAAATCCCAGAGACTCTGTCACGCAGACTGGAATCGACCTTGGGCTTTAAATCGTCCAGCTTGTCTTGCCCACGGCTTCGGTAGCGGTCTTGCATCGAAGTCAGCATGCTTGTGTAGGACGCTTCCAGATCTTGAACCGTGAATTCATCATAGTGATGTTTTAGGACCGTTTTAGGCATAGCCCTAAATCTTTGAAAAAGGACCGTTCTCATGGTTAGTAGCGAGTACGCTCGGCTACCGGGGTGCTCGGGTATGGTTAGATAATCCGCTACTATCTGATAAGGAGAGGGTATGTTAATGGCATCATTTTTTCTGGTAGATTCTTCGAACGAAGCTTCAACGGCATTCTTGATGATCCGAGATATTCGGGTGGCACCTTTTTGAACAAGCCTGCTATTTTCATCGGCAACACTTTCACCATCTAAAAGCGCTTCCCTATCCTTGGATTTTAGCTTGGAAACGCCTCTAAGGGTTTCAGTTTGCAAAGGGTGGAGTGCTTCATCGGCGCTTCCTGCCCTAAGGTGCCTAACTTGGTTGGCTCTTGTTACTACGGTTACCCATGAAAAATGGCGGTTTATCTGTGCATCCGGCACGCTTTCGGGATCTCGAAGGCGATATTCGCCGTCTAGAATCTCGACAAACTCACCAAAGGACCTCAACGTGCTCTTGATCAACTTCTCAGCTAAGTCGTGATAAGGAAGCGATACGCTCGAATCCATTGATCAAGCTGCTTCTAATTGAAGCACTGGTTCGGCCAAACATGACCGATCAGTAAGGAAATCGATATCAGCTTTTGGCAAGGAGGGCGCTGCTGCACGAACTTGCATTCTCGGCTTGGGCGTAGTCGAAAGCTTTGACCCTCGTTTTTTGTCAACCCAATCTAAGAACTCAGACCGTTCAACTTTTGACAATGACTGTGAAACTGCTAGCGTAAAACCATTGAACTGCTTGCTGCCGATCGCGCCTACTAGCTTTAGATAGCGCGGCCTGAGTGCTTTCCAAGATAATCTAGCTCCTTGCTCTTCAAACAAGTTCACAATTGCCTCTGTAAGTCCCGCTACATCAAGCGGATAGGCGTCTAAAGCTAGGTCGATCCATAACTCTGGCAACTCCATCCGCAAAGTGGTGAGGTGACCCAATTGCTGTGGTCCAAAATCGCCACCACAAAGAACGAATTCTGAAGCAAACTCAAACTGGCTTCTCGGTGAAAGTGCTGAGTCGGAGTCGAATAATCTGCGTTCAAGCGAGTCGCGAAAATACGGTCCGTGGCTGCCAGCTTTCTCTGCTATGAGTGCAATACCCATTGCATAATCTTCGTGACTGCCTTCCTCACATGAAACTAGCTTTGCCAAAGCTTGATCAATTGCCGCAGCATCAAATCCCTTGCCTTGCTTAGTGCGGGCCAGGTAAAGCTCCAAGTCTGAGAAGCCCCCTTTAGTCCGCTCCCCCTTGGTGTAGGCTTGGAGCCTGTATAAAAGTTCTTCGTACATCGAAATCACGTCCTAACGATACGAATTGGGTCACCGACGTGCGCGTAGGCGACTGCATCACAGATGATCTCTGGCAAGCCGCTTTTCTTGACGCAGCCGTCGGGACCGTATGGTATAGGAGCGGTCATACCACCTGGCTCCCATATATCCCTTACACCTAAATATCCACTATGGCAAAAGTTAGAGGCGCGAACTTTGTCAGCGTTGGAAGCTTCAACCACGAGACAAAGGTAGTCCAAGCCGACCTCATAGATGCTGTCATCGTTTAGCAAGTCCGGCAGGCCCAAGCGACAAGGCAAACAATCCAAATCCGCTTTCATGTCATCGTTTGCATCATGGTTTCCCTCCAGCGATCTAAAGAGCCAACAGACTGGTGGACTGATCGCAAACGCCAACCCAGTCTTCGGATCAATGGCAGCCTTGAGTTCTTCAAACCAATCGTTTGAGGCATCTGATTGGCTTGGCGTAGGTTTCGGGTCACTGAGGCCGTTTAGCCAGTAAAACATTTGCAAGACGTCGTCCACGCTCTGCTTTAGTCCTTTGGCTATATATCCAGCGGCATTGCGCAAATTAGTGATGCGGCCAAGCTTTTCTGAAGGGGCTAGGATAAGAGGTGTCCCGCTTTGCTGACGGCCTTTGCTAAAGGCGTCGTATACACTTTCAATGGAATTTGAACCGGCACCAAGCCGTTCATCAGAGAGTGTTTCACAGTCCGAATTCAAACAAGCAGTCAGGAATTCGTTCTTGACCGCTTCATCAATATTGTCATTGGAAATTTTCCTATACACTTCGTCCGGAAGAAATGCTGGCTTATCAACTAGTGGCAAAAGAACCCTTCATATTTTACATCAGACTAACTTAGATCATTATATGCAGGTAAGCTTTGCATTGGACAGCGATTTTTGGCGACACACTATACTTTGAGGACGGCATGCAACAACATCGTGGTACTGCAAGCTAACTGCTCAGGTGGGGGTATGGGTGATATATGAACTCCGCCCGGCAACCATTTGGCAGAGCTGAAAGGTGATCGGGCAGCGCAACATCCCATGCGGATCAACGGGCAATGGCGCATCTGCTTTGTCTGGACGCCGAACGGCCCCGCCGATGTCGAATTTGTCGATTGCCGTTGAAAGGATGCGCTGATGAGCCTGCTTGAAGAACCGATGCACCCCGGTGAAGTCCTCAAAGAGCTTTACCTTGACCCCTTGAAACTTGGGGCAATCGCTCTGTCGCGGCGTTTAGGTGTGCCTCGGACGCGGATCGAGCGGTTGATCAAAGGAACTACTGGGATCACGCCTGATACGGCGCTGCGTTTCGCCCGCGCGTTCAGCACCACTCCGGCCTACTGGGTCAACTTGCAGACTAATTACGACATGGCTCTAGCGGTCAAGGAAATCGACGTGTCTGGAATCGAACCGCTCATCTCGGTTTGATGCGTCAGCCCCTAGTCGATCTGACGTCCTACGCTTCTGGCTCCAGCCCAACCTTTATTCGCAGCCCTCACAGACGTAAACGCACCACCCTAGAACCGTCGTGCAGGTCACTTTTCGACCTCTATCGTCAGGTATCGCGGATATCGATTCAGAACCTTTGACTTAACCGATATTCCAGAAATTTCCCGGATATTGATACTTTTGACCCCTAACCCCGTCAACTCGGCTATGTATGTTGAAAGTGGTCGGTGGAAATAGATCGTGTTGGACTTGCTCAAGCCAGTTGATGAAGTTCTGAAATTTGATTGTATTGCGACCTCTGACCCGTACTTAAACCAACTATATTTTTCGAACCCCCAATATCGGGGCCAAAAGAAAGGATGGCAAAGCGTAAAGATCATTTTGCCACCTGGCTTAACCAAGCCGTGGCAAGCCTTCAGAAATCCTTTGGAATCAGGACAGTCCATCAAGACCATACTTGAGATCAGCGCATCATAGCCATTATGCTCGTTTGAGAAATTTTCAGCAGAAGAGAGTAAGTATCGAATATTTGGTGCAAAATTCTTAGTTTCTGCCAGGGCAATGGAAGCCCTACTCGGGTCGATAGCGTCAACGGTTTTGAAATAGCGAGCGGCAACCTTAGAACCGAACCCAACGCCACAACCAGCATCGACAAGTTTTGAACCACTCGTTTTCGCGGAAAACTCTTCAAGAAGTGGCAATAGCACTTCTGTGTAAGATCTGTCATTCCCACTATCAATATCATGATACCGCACTGGTGCTAAGGCGTCCCAAATCTTTGCTACATCCGAAATCTGGACGTCTTCGATTTTTTGAAATTTTGTGCTGTTCATGCTTTAGTCTCAAGAATATGGACCAAATCTTCGGCGAGGCGCAGGGTCACATCATCCTTCTCCGAATGCCGAAAAATGACATGCCGGTCCGGCGAATTCGCCTTCGCGATATAGAGTCGGGAATTTGCTCCCTTGTACCCCTTGATGGTAAATCTGCATTTCGGAATTGCACCGTTGTAAACCAGTATCTTGGCCCCTTGTGCTCTCAATTTGGTAGTTGTCTCGTTGTCCTCGTTCACTAGAATAGTCAGGTCCCCAGACTTCGCTTTCTGCTTTAAGGAATCCATGATCCTTTGTCCGTCGGTCCAAGATAGGTTACGGGAAACGATACATGTATTACCCGGCTCATCTATGATCGAATACATCTTGTCATTGATGCTAATTTGTCCCTTACAAACCGTAACGTCACCATTAAAAAAGAGCGAGAACGCTTGCCAGAAGCTTAAGATGATTGCAGCGCAAACAAGGAGCCAAGCAAGACCCGTAAAAATCGGTGGGATTTTTGAAAACAATTCAACACTATCTTCATAGATGAAAACGGCCATCGTCGGCAGCCCTAGAAGGGCTATCAAAATATTGTTCACCTGAAATGTTCTTTGCATATCTCTGTACTGCTCCCTAGCTCAAAGCCAGCCAATGAATTGATACTGACGCATACCTCGGGATCGTGCACAGAGACCAGTCCTAAGCCGAATAGTCGTTGATCAAAGTTTTTAACCGACGATCACAGCTTAATGTGTCAACCCTCGGTCCATCTCGACCTCCCGCGCTTCTAGTTCTGTCTCAGCCTCTCTTCGGCGTCCTTCGCTAATCTCAAGCTCATGCTCAATTGTTCGTCCAGCGTCGCGTAGCTCGCTTCCTCGTTCAACAATCCACGCAATGCTTTCATTGATACGGCTTGCGAACGTACCAGCAGCGTCACGCATTGCGCGATACCATCCAACTGGCTCTGCATCCTGTTCGTCGAGCGTTCCTCTAACCCGCTCAATTCCTGCGCTGAGGTTTCGCAGGCCGTCACCAACCGCTCGACGCAGGCGAGCAAGTCGCGCTCCAAGGCTGTCAGGGGTGTCATCATCTAATCCTCCTCGATCTTGATGCAGGTCACTGACCTCCCGCCCAGCGTGCAGGTTCTCAGCCGCGTCTTGGTCGGGTCCAGTACCAGCCATGTCGCGTCCTCCCTGTCGATCCGCGTCAGGCCCAGCTCGGTCATCTCTGAGCTGGCCAGCATCTGCGTCCAAAGCAAGCTCGCGGCCATCATCGAGGCGATCCCCGCCAAGAACAATCCCGTGATCAGCCAAGGCGAAATCGTCAGCCATGTTTTGATCTCCCAAGTCCGCGTCTCGAACCAACTCTTGTTCTGTTGCAGAAAGGTGCGGGTATCGATCTCGATTGTACGCTGCGCGTTGGTCGCAATGCTGTTCAAATCGGTCCTGAAGCTCTCCAGCTGGGATGCCATCGAGGCGACGTAGTCCTGCCGGATCGTGTCCAGTTCCGCGTTCAGCTTCTCGCTCAGCCGGGTCGGCTTGCCAGTCTTCATGGAAAATCTCTCCTTTCAGACGCCAGCGCTCGCCGGTGTCGGGGTCTTGGGCTGTGAGGTAGGCTTTGCCCGTGCGCGGGATGTCGAAGCCTGCATCGACGAGCGCCTCGAGCATGCTGGCGCGGTCGGTGACGTAGCCAACGCTGATCTGGTCTTGCAGCCACGCGTGCAGCTCGTCGCGACCTTGAGCGCGGGTTGGTGTCTCGATGGTGTCGCGGACCTCTTGCGTGCGCTCCAACTCCATCGGATCGGCCCAGCCGTAGCGCTGGTTCATCACATCGCGCAGGCTGTCGAACGCTTTCTCGTAGCCCGGCGGCGCGATGTTCAGGCTGCGCCCCGAGGTCAGCTCCAGACGCGGTGTGCAGAAATGAAGCTCAACGCGGTCTTCGTGGGTATGTCGGACCCAAAGCACCTCATATTGCGTCGGGTCCAGCCCCGCGAAGGCCAGACGCTCGAAGTGGTCCATGACCTCGGCCTGCTGTTCGTCGGTCGGGGCGTCGGTGTCGGCAAAGCTGATCACGCCCGCGCGGTAGGTCCACTGATGGCGGCTGGCGTCGATCAGGGCTTCGGTGCGGTCGGGATTGCCGCGCAGGACCTCGGGCAAGGGTTCACGCGTGACGGTCATCGGCTGGCCGTCAGCATCGCGGATCAGGTCACGGTTGTCGTCATAGGCCAGCACCTTGTCTGCGACGAGGTATTCAACCGGACCAGCGCCCGCGCCTTTGCCGTTGCGGAAGAACTTGATCAGCATCGGCGCGCAGCCTCGACGATCTGGGCCAGCTGACGCTCGATGGTCAGCAATCGGCGCGCAACAGTGAGTGCGTCAAGGTCAACGCGGCCCGCCAGCATCGCGCGGTTCAGCCAGCGGGCGATCTGGTTGAGGTTGCCGCCAATGCGCCCGACGGCCAGCACCAGCGCTGGATCGACGCGGGGGATGGGCTTGCGACGGCGGGCCTCGGTCAGGCCAAGCGCCTCGCGCAGCAGGGTCGCAGCGGGCAGGCCAGCAGCTTCGGCCTTGGCGCGCAGCTGGGCCTTCTCTGCCGCTGTGCACCGAAAGACGAATGTCTCGGTCAGCGGCTCTTTGGCGCGGGCTTTTCCCGCGCCGGTGGGGTTCGAAGGGGAGGCTTGCCGCCCCTCGCAAGGTCCCGTGTTAGCAGCGCCAGCGTATGACATGGGTCGCCTTGCTGTTTGCTCTTCGGTGGGATCGGTTGCGGTCATGATCTGAGGCCTGCGGCTTGGATTTGGGCCTGCGTTACCAGCTTTGAGGCGAGCAATGCGGTCACTTGGGTTGCGGTGATGTGTTTGCACATCGGGCTGCGATCACTGATCCAACAGGCCAGTCGCGCATGGTGATCAGCCTGCAACGCTGTCGCCTTCTCCCGGTCTTCCGCTTGCTTCTCGACATAGGCCTGCCACCGCCGTGACTGAAACCAGTTGTCGGAAAAGCAGACCTTGGAGCGGGTGAAACCTGCGCTGTCGGTTGCATAGGCTTGGACGGCCTGAAGCCAGTCCTCCGGCCTGATCCCTTCCTTTATGGCCTCTTCGATCTGGGCAATGCAGACCGCTTTGCCCCGCAAACGGTCGGGCGGATAGGCCGCCAAAATCTTCTCAGCTTCTTCAGCCCCCGCCGCCTCGCGCTCGCGCGTAGGTGGTTTATGGATGGTTTTAGGATGGTTTGGGGGCCGTGGTGGCCCCGGTACCCCGGCCACAGTGGCCCCCGTACCGGGTCCAGTCTGGACGGGGGCCACTGCGGACCCCGTCTCAATCTCGGGCTCAAGCGTGGGTTCAAGTGCCTCGACCTTAGTCAGATCGATCCGGTAGACGACCGTGAAACCGTTCTTGCAGGTACGCGCGCCGGTCTCGACCAGGATGCCTTCTTTCAGGAATTCGCGCACGGTTCGTTTTACCGTGGTCTCCCCCAGCTCGGTGTGCCGCTGAATCGTGCCCTTCGAACACCAGATGCCGGAGCCATCATCGCTCGCTTTATCTGCCAAGAACATGATGATCTGCTTGCGCGTTGCGCTGCCGAACTTTCGTTCCGCGCATGTGTTTGCGATGCGCCAGCTCATTGGAAGGCTCCGAATTGCGCAAAGACGTGCGAATTTTGTACAGGTTTTGTACGAGAATTCCGCCGTTTCAGCAGAATTCGGCCCGAAAGCTCACGGGGCTTTCTGCACGCTCCTGCACAAAGCACTGAAAATAAGCCATATTTTTCAGGTGGTTTTGGTGACCCCGGCAGGATTCGAACCTGCAACCTGCCCCTTAGGAGGGGGCTGCTCTATCCAGTTGAGCCACGGGACCACAGCGTTTTGTTAGCCTAAATCGGTGAGCTGATCCAGAGCGGAGAGCATCCCGAGCTATGCTCATAGTGTCTCGCATCAATTTATTTGCCCTCAAGTCATCAAAGAATGCTAAACTGTATAGCGCAGTTCGTCGATTGCCTGTCCCCCCCTGACCTATTACGCTGGAGCGAACCTCAGTTATAGCAGGATATACATAGTGTCTCAGCCTCCCAAACGCCCTCTCACGCTGCGTGATGTATCCGAAGCCTGCGGCGTCTCGGAGATGACGGTGAGTCGCGTGTTGCGCAAGAGCGGTGATGTTTCAGCCACAACGCGCGAACGGGTGCTCGCGGCGGCCAAAGAGCTTGGCTATGTGCCTAACCAGATTGCGGGCTCACTGGCGTCGCAGCGGGTCAATCTTGTGGCGGTTATCATTCCATCGCTCAGCAATATGGTCTTTCCCGAAGTGCTGAACGGGATCAACGCTGCATTTGACGACACTCCACTACAACCTGTCGTCGGCGTCACAGACTACCGCCCCGAGAAAGAAGAGCAGGTTCTGTATGAGATGCTTTCGTGGCGTCCCTCTGGTGTCATTATCGCGGGGCTAGAACATTCGGAAGCGACACGCGCGATGTTGCTCAATGCCGGTATTCCGGTGGTGGAAATTATGGACGTGGACGGTAATCCGGTAGATGCGGTCGTTGGCATTTCCCACCGTCAAGCAGGCCGCGATATGGCGCGGGCGATCCTGCGAGAAGGGTATGAGCGGATCGGCTTTCTGGGCACCAAGATGCCGCTGGATCACCGCGCCCGCAAACGGTTCGAGGGCTTCACTGAAGCTTTGGCGAAAGAAGGTATCGAGATTGAGGACCGCGCATTTTATTCCGGCGGATCAGCTCTGCTGAAGGGGCGTGAGATGACGCAGGAGATGCTGGAACGCTCGCCGGATTTGGACTTCCTCTATTACTCTAACGACATGATCGGCGCTGGCGGCCTCTTGCACCTGTTGGACAAGGGCATCGATGTGCCCGGTCAGATCGGCCTTGCAGGCTTTAACGGGGTCGAGCTGCTGGCTGGTTTGCCGCGACAGTTGGCAACAACCGACGCCTGCCGTCGCGAGATTGGCGTTGAGGCTGCAAAGATCATTATTAACGCATCCAGCCCTGATCCCGACCCCCACATGCCTAAAAGCATCACGATGAAGCCTACCCTCTCCTTGGGAGATACCCTGCGCCGCCGCAATCGGGGATGAGCCTGCCGCGCCTGCACAACACTGCCGCGCGGCGCATATTTCTAGACCGACACGCCCTGTTGGAGACACCGCAGGGTGCAGCCCACGGCTCTGACCTATTGAAGCTGGTTGAGCGGTTGGGCTTTGTGCAACTCGACAGCATCAATACGATCGCGCGCGCCCATGACCTGATCCTGTTTGCCCGCAAACCGCGTTATCGGCCTGAGCACCTCAGACAACTTTACGAACGCGACAAGGGACTGTTTGAGCACTGGACCCATGACGCAGCCGTCATCCCCATGCAATTTTATCCGCAGTGGCACATGCGCCGGACACGCGATGCCGCAAAGCTGCGCAAGCAATGGCGCAGCTGGCGACGGGACGGTTTTGAGGAGCAATTGCAAGATGTGCTAGATCATATCCGTGACAACGGCGCCTGCGGCTCTTCGGATGTAGGCAAGGGGGAGGCGCGCGGTTCTGGCGGCTGGTGGGACTGGCACCCTTCCAAGACAGCGCTCGAATACCTCTGGCGCAGCGGTGCGTTGCATGTGGTTCGGCGCGAGGGTTTCCAGAAACGCTATGATCTGACCGAAAAGTCGCTAGAACCTCAGCTTTGGGGCGCAAATACTGCACCCTCTGAGGCAGAAACAATCGACTGGTGCTGCGCCGGTGCTCTGGACAGGCTTGGCTTTGCGACGTCTGGCGAGATTGCCGCGTTTTGGGCGCATGTCACATCGGGTGAGGCCAAGACATGGTGCGCACGGGCGTTGCGCGACGGCGCCATTAAAGAGATCGAGATCGTCGGGGACGACGGCAGCATAAAGCGCGCTTTTGCCCGCCCCGGTCTGGCGGATGACCCGGCAACGGACACCACCGCCCCTGCCCGCCTGCGTGTGCTCAGCCCGTTTGATCCAGCCCTCCGCGATCGCAAACGCGCAAAATTTCTGTTCGGCTTTGACTACCGGATCGAAGTTTTCGTGCCCGAAGCCAAACGCATCTTCGGCTACTACGTGTTTCCCTTGTTGCAAGGTGAGCGGCTGGTCGGACGCATAGACATGAAAGCATTTCGAGGAGAAGGCACACTGAGGGTCCGCGCACTGTGGCCCGAGAAAGGTGTGCAATGGGGTAAGGGCAGACAAGCGGCCCTGGAAGCTGAGCTAGGCAGGATCAAGCGACTTGCCGGAGTGTCCGAGATCGCGTTCGAGCCAGACTGGCTCAAACCGTCAATTCAGCACCAGTTCGGTTAACTCGGCTGCTGCCGTCTTCAGCCTTGGCAGGTGGGAAATAAGTTCTTCAAGATTTGTCCGTTGAATTGGTGCCTGAATGGATAGGGTCGAGATGAGGCGATCCTGTTTATCCAGCAGCGGGACAGCAATTGCGACCATCCCTTCTGTGTATTCCTGATTGTTCGTACCGTACCCGCGGGCGAGTGTTTCTACGATTTCAGACGTCAGTGCATCGGGGTTGGTTAACGTATAAGGAGTATGTGCCTCTAACGTGGTGGCGCGAATATATTTTCCAAACAACCGTGCGGTAAGTGAGCTGAGGTAAAGCTTACCTGAAGCGCTGGTATGGAATGGCATCTTATAGTCTTGCGGCAACTGTATTCGCAGCGGCCGATGCGTTTCCACCCGATCAAGACGCACCATTGCATGCTTCTCCGGCATGACAATGGCACAAGTTTCGCCAACGTCCCGTGCCAAAGCTTCAAGCACAGCCTTACGCACCATCCGCACGCGTGACGATGAAAGCACTGACACTGCAAAATTGCGTAGCCGCGGCGCCGGCGAATAGGAGCGTCCATCAATATCGCGCTGCAAGAAACCTTCTTGTTCCAGAGTATGGAAAAGCCTGTGGATCGTCGGCTTTGGTAGACCCAAAACCTCGTTCGCAGCTGTTGGGGTTGTTGGTGTCCCGATGCGCGCCAATTCTTCTAACAACAAAAGTAATCTCAGATTTGTCGGGATTGCTTTCTCTGTTGAATTGCCATCACTTTTCATCGGCCACTCGTTTCCCAAATTCACAGTCTAGAAATTAAAATTTCAGTAGTATCCAACCAAGATAAGCAAGAATATAGGCAAAGCAATATGATAGAGTGGATTCACATCTATTTAGGTTGTGTAAAAAGAATGTTAGCAATTTTTTGATAAAATTCATTAATTATTGAGACTTATAGCATCAATACCCTTCGTTCTCATGTTTTCTGCGTCAAACTCCCACACCGAATACAACCGCAGGCACCCAATAGAAAAGACAGAGCTTCAATCTCTGACTGCGCTACAACGGACATATTGCGCCAAGCAAATTTCACATTCAGACCTGAGACATAATGACTATCCCAGTAGAGCACAAATGTGCGCTTACCATGTCGGGTTCCCCATATTCGCAACAGGGAACGACCGCCCCCCTGACTTGGATAACATTAAGTATTCCTGCCCCCCTTCAAGCAGCTTGGATATCACCGCCAGCTAGGTCGGACACACAGAGCAGTATTAGGAGTGTTTTGGAGGGCATTGCCATTGCCGAATTGCTCTGGTCTGTACCACGAGAAGGAGGCCGCGATGCAGCACTATGATCCACGCAGCAACGAATGATGGGCGGTTTGTTACGCCTCTTGTCTCGCCATGCGCGGCTGTGTCTCATTATAGGGTTGGCGGCAGGGCTTTTGTTCCCCACATTCAAAACTTGGCTTGCTCTTTGGCTGCCTGTGATGGTGGCCGCCCTTCTAACGGTCACCGCATTGCGCATTGGACACAAGGCAGCGCGTGGCGCGGCGCGCGACCTACGTTGGGGTCTGGGCGCCGTCGCTGTACTGCAATTGGCGCTTCCCTTGGCCTTTCTTGGTTTACTGCATGCCTTAGGCCTAGCGAATACTCCCGTCGCACTGGCGTTGGTGCTTGTAACCGCTGCTCCGGCTATTTCAGGCAGTACCAATCTGGCACTCTTGCTGGGGCTGGATGCGGGGCGGATGATGCAGGTCATAGTTTTGGGCACCGCTACGTTTCCACTGACTGTATTACCCGTCTTGTTTCTGTCCCCACAGATAGACACCCCATCAGACATATTGACCTCAGCCGCTCTAGTCCTGCTCGTGATTTTAGGTGCCACCGCACTGGGCTTTTTCCTGCGCGCAGTGTTTTATCCCAACCCTTCAACGGCCCAAATACAAACCCTAGACGGCGCGTCTGTGCTGGCTTTTTGCGTGATCGTGGTTGCGCTTATGGCACCGCTGAACGCCGCTCTGCGTGCAGCGCCAGGTCAGGTCGCCCTTTGGGCACTGCTGGCGTTCGCAATCAGCTATGGCTTGCAAGCCGCCACACTGCTGGCCCTGCGGAAAACAAGTTTGCATGCCGTCGCGGGACCGCTAGCCATCGGAGCTGGCAATCGGAACATTGCGCTATTTCGGGTTGCCTTGCCGCCCGACGTATTGGCCCCTATTCTGATCTTCATCGGCTGCTGGCAATTGCCGATGTATCTCACTCCTATCCTGCTCCCACAGCTCTACCGAAAGGCATTAAGTGATGGCTGAATTTCCGCGCATCAGAATGGTCGGCCTCGCCGGCTTGCTGGTACAATTCGGCGATAAGATGAGCGAGCCTGCAAATCGCGCAGCCATCGCCTTTCGCGCGGCTATTGATACGCAAAACTGGCCAGAAGTGCGCGAAACATCAACATCGCTTGTCTCCACCTTTGTCAGTGCTGATCTGGCGGCAACTGCGCCCGAAGCGCTGACCGAAAAGCTGCAAGCACTTGTTGGAACCACCGATTGGTTCAGCGCGCCCTTGCCCGATGGCCGTACCTTGTGGGAGATCCCAACGCTATACGGCACCGATGCCGCCCCACAGCTCGAAGAGGCGGCTCAGGCCGCCGGCGTTTCACCCGAGACCGCCATACAAGAGCTGTCGTCCGCGCGTGTGCGTGTCCTCACCATCGGTTTTGCCCCGGGTCAGCCCTATACCGGAGAGTTGCCGCCCCATTGGAACATCCCGCGGCAGCAGGCGCTCACCAAATCCGTGCCCGCTGGTGCGCTGGTGGTGGCGATCCGTCAGCTGATCATTTTCACCAATGCCTCCCCTACCGGCTGGCGACACGTGGGCCAGACCGCATTCCGCACCTTTCGTCCCCATCATGCTACACCTTTCGCACTCTCGCCGGGGGACGAGCTGTGCTTTCCCTCGGTGAGTACTGCAGAATTCGATGACATCATGCAGGGTGACACGTCCGGCAATGGCGGCGCGCAGCGGCAGGTGCTGGCATGAGCAGGATGTTGGAAGTTTTATCATGCGGCCCCGCTGTGACCGTTCAGGATATGGGGCGACCGGGATTTCTCGCTCATGGCTTAACGCGTGGCGGCGCTGCGGACCGGCTTGCGCTTCATGAAGGGGCTGCATTGTTGGGGCAGTCCGCCGATCTGGCGGCCCTTGAGATGGTGGGTATGGGCGGCAGTTTTCGTGCCAATGCAGATGTGCGCATTGCTCTGACTGGTGCGCCGATGACCGCAACGTTGGACGATGTGCCACTGGTCTGGAATGCAAGCCACCTGCTACCTGCAGGCACTACGCTCAAGATCGGCGGCGCGCACAGCGGGACCTATGGCTACCTGCATGTGGGTGGCGGCATTGACACCCCTCTGATGATGGGCGCGCGCGCTGCCCATCTAAGCGTCGGTCTGGGTGCCGCGCTTGCCGCCGGAGATGCGCTTCCAATCGGAACAGACAAAGGACATGAGACCGGCCTCACCCTACCGGTCGACGACCGGTTTGAGGGCGGCCGCATCCGTATAACCACCTCCATGCAAACCGAGCAGTTCAACACTGAAACACAAGAACGTTTTTCCAAGACAGCCTTTCTGCGCGATGCCCGTGGCAACCGGATGGGCGTGCGAATGGACCATGATGGCGCCCCCTTTATGGCAGCAGACCAACTGAGTATTTTATCCGATGTAATCGTCACCGGTGACATCCAAATCGCCGGTGATGGCGCACCCTTTGTGCTAATGTGTGAGAGCCAGACCACAGGCGGTTACCCACGCATCGGTACTGTACTGCCTTCCGATTTGGGGCGCGTGGCACAAGCGCCCGCTGGTGCTTCGCTGTCATTTGAATTCGTATCTCTGGAAGAGGCGCGCGCAATTGAGCAGCGTGCAGCCTCCAGCCGCGCAAGCCTTGCGGCGACAGTCGTCGCGCTGCTGCGCGATCCGGCCACAATCCGTGACCTGCTGTCCTATCAATTGATCAGTGGCGCGATCTCTGCCACAGAAAACCCTTTCACAACCGAGGAATGACCATGCGCGTAGACCTGAATGCCGATATGGGCGAAAGCTTTGGACCGTGGCGGATGGGCGATGACGCCGCCCTGCTGCGCACAGTAACCTCTGCCAACATTGCCAGCGGCGGTCACGCAGGGGACGCAGATGTGATGGCCGCAACAATGGCGCTGGCGCATAAAAACGGCGTGGGCATCGGTGCGCATCCGGGCTTCATGGATTTGGCCGGATTTGGCCGCAACCGCATGTCCGTGCCACGTGCCACACTTCAAAACCAGATCCGCTATCAGGTCGCAGCAAGCATTGGGATGGCCCGCAGCCTCGGGGCAAAGGTGCGCCATCTCAAGCTGCACGGCGCTTTGTCAAACATGGCGTCCGAAGACCCCGTTCTGGCCCGCGATCTATACGAGGCCGCCCTGTCGGTCGATCCTGATCTTATCGTGATGATTCTTGCTGCAACAGCGCATCAAGAAGCTGTTGAGGAACTGGGTTGCGCTTGGGCGGGCGAAATCTTTGCCGACCGCGCCTACAACGATGACGGCACGCTGGTAGACCGCAGCATTGAGGGTGCAGTAATCCACGATCCTGCTATCGCCGGGGCGCGGATGGTCCAAATGGTCAAAGCGCGCGCAATTATCACTGATAGCGGCAAACACATCCCCGTCTCGATTGATACGATCTGCCTGCACGGTGACACCCCCACCGCCGTCCAGATCGCCCAATCCGTGCGCGCAGCACTTGAGGCGGCCGGCATCTCCGTTCAGACATTTGACAAGCGATGAGTGACTGCAAAAAGCGAACGGCCTACCCGCCGACTAAAGCCTAAAGGATCCGGTCCGGCATAGCAGTACGCCGGACCTTGCGATCACATGGAGCCTCAATCGCTCAAAGCTTCATACCGCCCATTTCGGCCACCCCGACAAAACTGCGGTTCCACGTCGGGCTGATCAGCACTTCGTTCACACAGACATGCGGTGGCGCTTCGGCGATATAGCGCACCATTGCGCCCAGATCCTCGGCCTTGAGCATCTTTGCGGTGTCTTCTTCCGAGGGTGGTTTCGGCCGCGACTTCATGATCGGAGTAGCCACCTCTCCGGGCATCAACGCTGTGCAACGGATACCATTCACACCTTCGTCCTGATTGATCGAATGGCTCAGGGCCACGACCGCGTGCTTGGATGCACTATAAGCCGGTCCTGTAAGGCGCGAAGGATGGCGTCCAGCCCAAGACGAAGTCAAAATCAGCGTGCCAGAGCCTTTTTTGCGCATATTTGGTAGCACCGCGAGAATACCGTTCATCACACCGTTCAGATTGATATCAACCACTTTGGCAAAATCCATCGCGGTCACCACCCCAACCGCACGGTTCGGGACATTGATCCCTGCATTCGCCATAAATATATCAACGCCGCCAAGCCGCGCATTCAGATCATCCGCGATGGCTTGTGTGGCCGCGGCATCAACCACATCCAACTGCGCTGTCTCTGCCTTCCCACCAGCAGACGTGATCTCTGACATCACCCGTTGCAGCTCCTCCTCACGACGGCCGGACAGAACCACATAGGCTCCACTATCAGCCAACGCTTTAGCCGACGCTTCGCCGATGCCGCCCCCCGCGCCCGTGACCCACGCAATCTTTCCCTTAAGCGTTCCCATAGCGACTCTCCCTGTTTACCTGATGTCAGGGTTAAGAAGTCCACACAAACGGCTGCTTGTCCACCACAGGTAAGCGGAGTTCTCATTGGTGCATAAGAGGTTTGGTACTTGAGAAGGCGGCTGCTAACGTGACATGACAGGATGGATCACTCGGGAGATGATTATGAAACTGACAAAGATTTGCGACGGGCTCGGCTTTCCGGAGGGGCCTATCGCCATGGCAGATGGCACCGTCATCTTGGTAGAAATCCGGCGCCAGACCTTGTCACGCGTGCATCCGGATGGCCGTATTGAAGTGATCGCTCATCTGAGGGGCGGTCCCAACGGCGCTGCGGTTGGTCCCGACGGTATGATCTACGTCTGTAACAACGGCGGGTTTGTCTGGACCGAAACTGACGGCATCACCCGCCCAGTCGGAACGCCGGAGGATTACGTCAGCGGCTCCATCCAGCGTGTTGATCCTACAACCGGCACCTTTGAGACACTCTATGACAGCTGTGACGGTCAGCCGCTGCGTGGCCCTAACGACATTGTCTTTGACGCAGAGGGGGGATTCTATTTCACCGATCTAGGCAAAGCGACTTCCGAGTATGTTCACCACGGTGCCTTCTACTATGCCAAGCCCGACGGCAGCCATATCCGGCGCGTACACGCCCCTATGATCACACCCAACGGGATCGGCCTGTCACCTGACGGAAAGACTGTGCACGTCGCTGAAACCCGTACCAGCCGTGTCTGGAGCTATGATCTTGTTGCTCCGG
Source organism: Sulfitobacter sp. (assembly GCF_036961165.1). GTDB lineage: Bacteria > Pseudomonadota > Alphaproteobacteria > Rhodobacterales > Rhodobacteraceae > Sulfitobacter. The sequence goes on from NZ_JBALVJ010000008.1 coordinate 45,536, forward strand.
GTGAAATTGTGGCTCTGCCCTTCACGATGCCGGGTCGGCTGCTCGCAACGCTACCAGACTACCAGTTACTTGATAGCCTCGCAGTACAGGCAGATGGGCAAATTTGCGTAGCGACCCTGATGCGTGGGGGAATCAGCGTGGTGCCTACGGATGGTAGCCCTGTCACTTTCATCGAGGTTCCCGGCGACCCCTACACCACCAACATCTGTTTTGGCGGGCCGGATATGCGAGACGCCTATATCACTGCGTCAGGTACCGGATGCCTTTATCATGCGCGCTGGCCAAGCCCCGGCCTACAGCTCAACTTCAATGGATAGACCGTGAACGAAGCCATGCCCCCAGGGGCGTGGCTGTTCGCCACATCTTCAACGTCTGGATATTTGAAAAAGTGGTGAGCCCTGTTGGGTTCGAACCAACGACCTACTGATTAAAAGTCAGTTGCTCTACCAACTGAGCTAAGGGCCCACTGACGCGGTGTTTAGAAACCTCGACCGACAGGGTCAACCCTTAAAACACTAATTTTCCTCGCACTGCTGGAATAAACCATACGCGCCCGCTATATGCCCAGAATGACCAAACCAGCATCCACCTCTTTGTCCTTCATGAAAATGCACGGACTCGGAAACGACTTCGTCGTTTTTGATGCGCGAAAGCGTGATTTTTCCCTGTCAGAGGCGCTTGTGCGGGCTATTGCGCACCGCCAGACGGGAATTGGTTTTGATCAGCTTGCCGTTATCTCCCAAGGCGTAGGTGACGCGCACCTAACGTTTTACAACGCGGACGGCTCCACCTCTGGGGCCTGCGGCAATGCGACTCGCTGCATTGCGCGCTGCTTGATGGAAGAAACCGGCGCGGATCGGCTGCACCTAACGACAGATCGCGGTGATCTTTTTGCCTGTGATGCGGGCGACGGGCTGACTTCCGTAAACATGGGCTACCCCCAACTGACTTGGGACGAGGTTCCGCTAGCCGAGGCGATGGATACGCTTTCCCTCCCGATTGAGGGCACGCCAGTGGCCACAGGTATGGGCAACCCCCACTGCACCTTCTTCGTTGATGATGTCATGGACGTTGATCTGGCCACATTCGGCGCGGCACACGAACACCATCCGCTGTACCCTCAGCGCACTAATGTTCAGGTCGCTCAGATTGTCGGAAAAGATCACATTCGCATGCGCGTGTGGGAGCGGGGCGTGGGGATCACCCTTGCCTCCGGCTCCTCCTCCTGCGCCACCGCGGTTGCAGCGGCCCGACGCGGCCTTACAGGCCGCGCAGTGCGCATTGATCTGGACGGGGGCAGCCTTCAGATTGACTGGCGCGATGATGGCGTTTGGATGACCGGTGAGACCATGCACGTCGCCGACGGGACGCTAACATCCCAGTTCATCGAGAGCTGCCAATGACCGCGCCTGTCTTCTCAAACCACGGCTGCCGTCTGAACCAGTATGAACTGGAAGCGATGAAGGAACTGGCTGCTGATGCCGGTCTACAGGATGCTGTGGTCGTGAACACCTGCGCAGTGACCGCAGAGGCCGTGCGCAAGGCCCGTCAGGATATCCGCAAGCTGCGCAAGGCGAACCCCAACGCCCGGCTGATCGTGACCGGCTGCGCCGCCCAGACAGAACCCGCAACCTTTACCGCCATGCCAGAGGTTGATGCAGTCATCGGCAACACCGAAAAGATGCTCGGCGACACTTGGCGCGGTCTGGCCGCTGATTTCATTGGAGAGACAGAGGCGCTTCAGGTTGACGACATCATGTCTGTTACTGAAACAGCCGGCCATCTGATTGACGGTTTTGGCACGCGCAGCCGCGCTTATGTGCAGGTCCAGAACGGCTGTGACCACCGCTGTACCTTCTGCATTATCCCCTACGGCCGCGGCAACTCGCGCTCCGTCCCCGCGGGTGTGGTGGTGGATCAGATTAAGCGGTTAGTGGATAAAGGTTTTAATGAGGTGGTGTTGACTGGCGTTGACCTGACCTCATGGGGCGCGGATCTGCCCGCGACTCCACGTCTGGGCGATTTGGTGATGCGCATTCTGCGTCTGGTACCCGATCTTCCGCGCCTACGGATCAGCTCGATCGATTCGATTGAGGTCGACGAGAACCTGATGCAGGCCATCGCGACCGAACAGCGCCTGATGCCACACCTTCACCTGTCCTTGCAGCACGGCGATGACATGATTCTGAAACGGATGAAGCGCCGGCACCTACGCGATGACGCGATTCAGTTCTGCACAACTGCGCGCGAACTGCGACCCGACATGACTTTTGGCGCTGACATCATCGCAGGCTTCCCGACCGAGACGGACGCGATGTTCGAAAACTCGCTCAAGCTTGTGTCCGAGTGTGACCTGACGTGGCTGCATGTCTTTCCCTACTCTGCCCGTGAAGGCACACCTGCCGTGCGTATGCCGCCTGTTAACGGCAAGGCCATCAAGGCCCGTGCAGCGCAACTTCGCGCTGCTGGTGACGCCCAAATGCAGCGCCATCTGGCTGCACAAGTGGGGCGCACCCACAATGTGCTGATGGAAAACCCGCACATGGGTCGCACAACCCAATTTGCCGAAGTACATTTTGCCCACGCACAAACCGAAGGTGCGATTGTACAAAGCATCATTCAGAGCGCGACGGAAAAGCACCTGCTTGCATCCTAATCGCCAGCGGTACAACCGTCACGATAGGCCGCAGCATTGAACAAATAAAATGGGCCCACCGATCATAGCGATCCGTGGGCTCATTTTCTACAAACCTGAGTTTGTATTAGCTCTTTTTCTTGCCCTTCACGGTGGCCCAAAGGCGCTTGTTCGTGAGGTAAAGAAGAACAGACAACAGTGTGAGGAAAACCACGCCAGCAAAACCGGCTTGCTTGCGCGCGCCCATCTTAGGCTCGGCTGTCCACATCAGGAATGCCGCCACGTCGTGGGACAGTGCTTCGACGCTGTTTTCATGACCGTCCTGAAACTCAACTGCTTCATCATAAAGCGGAGGCGCCATCGCGATCCAGCCACCTGGGAAGTAGTCGTTTTCGTAAAACGTCGTACCCGCCTGCTCTTTTTCTTCGCCAGTGTAACCGTGAAGAATAGCCGCAATGTATTCCGCGCCGCCGGTACCCTTCAACAACTGGTTGATACCCAGACCGTAAGGGCCGTGGAACGCTGCGCGCTTTTTGGCCATCAAGGACAGGTCAGGCGCATTGGACAGAGCCGACTTGGGGAAGTGATCCACTGGCGACGCAGGACGGAAATCATCCAGCTCCGCGTCGAACACTTCGAACTGCTTCGAATACTCGATCACTTGATCTTCGGGCAGATGTGGTCCGCCCTCATCACCAAGTGTGCGCAGCGGCACGAACTTCAACCCGTGACAGGCAGCGCATACTTCAGTGTAGATCTGCAAACCACGCTGAAGCTGGTTCACATCGTAGGAGCCGAAAGGACCGTCAAACGAAAAGTCGATGTTTTCGATTTTGTGGCCGCTTTCCGCACCCGCCGCAAAGGCAGCAGGTGCAGTCAAGGCCAATACGGCGGAGACGAGTGTTGCTTTAATAATATTCATCTCAGTTTACTCCGCTGGGTTCACGATTGGGGTCGTGCCGCCGACTTTTGGCGCATAGTGCGCGTCAAAGTCCGCTTCGATCGTTTCAGGTTGCGCCAACGGCTTCTCGATCACGCCAAGCAGGGGCAGGATAACGAGGAAGTAGGCGAACCAGTAGGCAGAAGCGATCAACGAGAAGCTCGCATAAGGCTCTTCCGCAGGCATCGCGCCCAGCCACATCAGGACAAAGAAGTCAATGACCAGCAGCCAGAACCACCACTTGAACATCGGACGGTAACGGCCAGAGCGAACGCGGCTTGTATCGAGCCATGGCACAGCGGCCATAACGGCGATGGCACCGAACATGGCAAGCACACCAAAGAACTTCGCATCAACGATACCGCCTGTCAGCGTCTCGGCGATGATCACGACCCAGACTTCGGACGTGAACGCACGCAGGATCGCGTAGAACGGCAGGAAGTACCATTCGGGCACGATGTGCGCCGGTGTCGCCAGCGGGTTCGCCTCAATGTAGTTGTCAGGGTGGCCAAGATAGTTCGGCATGAAGCCCACAACCGCAAAGAACACCGCCAATATCACGGCCAGCGCAAACAGGTCCTTGATCACAAAGTAGGGCCAGAACGGCAGCGTGTCTTTCTCTGCGTCTTCCTTGGACGTGCGGCGCACATCAACACCAGTCGGGTTGTTGTTGCCTGTCGTGTGGAAGGCCCAGATGTGCAGGATCACAAGACCGGCAATCACGAAGGGCAGCAGATAGTGCAGCGAGAAGAAGCGGTTCAGGGTAGCGTTATCAACGGCAGGACCGCCCAGCAACAATGTCTGGATCGGCTCGCCAATCAGAGGGATAGCACCGAACAGGCCGGTAATCACAGTCGCACCCCAGAAGGACATCTGCCCCCAAGGAAGCACGTAGCCCATGAACGCTGTACCCATCATCAGAAGATAGATCAGCATACCGATGATCCACGTGATCTCACGCGGTGCTTTATATGAACCGTAATACAGGCCACGGAAGATGTGGGCGTAAACAGCGATAAAGAACAGCGACGCGCCGTTTGCGTGCATGTACCGCAGCATATAGCCGCCGTTCACGTTACGCATAATGTGCTCGACCGAGGCGAACGCCTGATCCACATGCGGCGTGTAGTGCATTGCCAGCACGATGCCCGTCACGATTTGCAGCGCAAGACAGAAGGTCAGTACGATGCCCCAGATCCACATCCAGTTCAGATTCTTGGGTGTAGGGATCATCAACGTGTCATAGGCGAGGCCGACAATTGGCAGGCGGCTGTGAAGCCACTTTTCGCCGTTTGACTTCGGCTCGTAATGGTCGTGAGGAATTCCAGACATATCTTGTTTCCTTTAACCGAGTTTCAATGTGGATTCGTCGAGGAATTTCGCAGCAGGAACAGGAAGGTTCCTTGGCGCGGGACCTTTACGGATGCGACCGGCAGTGTCGTAGTGCGATCCGTGGCAGGGGCAGAACCAGCCGCCAAAATCACCGGCACCGTCGCCGATTGGCACACAACCAAGGTGCGTACAAACACCCATCATGACCAACCATTCGCCCGCTTCGTCCATCGTCCGGTTTTCGTCGGTAGCCCGCGCGTCAGAAGCGATATTTTCGTTCTCTGCGTTTTGGTCTGGCAGATCGGACAGAGGAACCGCGCGGCCCGTCTCGATGTCCTCGGCCGTACGGCGACGAATAAATACCGGCTTGCCGAGCCATTTGACGGTCAGCTGCGTGCCAGGCTCAACGCCACTGACATCGACGCGGATGGAGGACAATGCCCGCACATCAGCAGAAGGGTTCATCTGGTTGACCAGTGGCCAAACAGCGGCACCTACAGCTACAGCACCTGTACCTGCGGTGGCGTAATAGAGGAAATCCCTCCGGTTGCCTTCGATATCATCAGCTTGTGACACGTCGGTTTCTCCGTAATTGGGCCAATTGAGGCCAACAGGTATTAAGACGCACTTGTCCCAATGCGCCGGATATTGGTGCGGTATCTAACTTGCAGTGTCGAGGTCGTCCAGATGGTTTAAACGCGCAAAGGGTCGCAGTGACCTAAAATAAACACCCAATTGATCCGCTTTGACACGATTCAGCCCGCTGGCGGTACCGTCGACTGCATCGATGGCCGCGATTCGAACGCCTTGAACCATGCAGCCAGCCCGTCATTACCTTTGCGCCAACCGCGTGCGTCATGGCGGAAATCAACATAGGCCAGCGCGCAAGCCACCGCGATTTGCCCCATATCCAAAGGACCATTCAGATGGCTCATCCAGCGGGTATTAAGCGCGGAGACACTGCGCGCTACCTTATCCCATTGCCCGTCAACCCATTCAGGCATCCGCTTATCCTCAGGCCGCAAGCGGGTCTCATAAGTCATCAGCAACGCAGCATCCAGAATGCCATCCGCCGTCGCCTCAAGCGTCAGCGTGTCCCAGCGGCGCGCGCCCGAAGGATACAACTGGTCCCCGCCGCGGACATCCAGATAGGCCGTGATGACGCGGCTGTCATAAAGTGTCGGCCCATCGGGGCGCTCCAGTGCGGGTACTTTGGCCAGCGGGTTCTTTGACAGAAGCGCAGGATCAGCAGCCACAGGCGTGGTTGCTACATTGATCAGTTCGACATCATCACGTTGCCCAGTCTCTTCGAGCAGAATCATGACCTTGCGAACGTATGGTGATGTCGGAGCGTAATAAAGCTTCATGCGGGTATTCCTTTGCCAAGCGTGTTTAGCGACACTCTTTACCTGAACCTCCCGCAGTGCAACCGCCTGTTAGGTGTGATCAAGGTCGCGCATCATGGCGGCGATGCGCTCTACCTCGCTGCCGATGCCGTGCTGCGACATCTGCGCTGCGGCGGCTGTCCGCGCCACTTCCGGCTTGTTCTGACCCAACTTCCACGTGCCGTCCACGCCCGTCAGCGTAAAGCGAAACGGCACAATCATCCGCATCATCTTTTCCAGCACTTCTGGCGTCATCTTCTGCGTGGTCCACGGCGTTTTGGGCAGCAGTTGCGACTCGTAAGCAGCCGATTGGCGGTCCAGCATCCCGTGCATGAAATCTTGCGGAAGCTGCTCCAACGTCCCCGTCAGATGCACAGCAATATAGTTCCACGTAGGCACCTGATCCAGCTGGCCGTACCAATCAGGCGAGACATAGCTGTCAGGCCCCGACACGATGATCTTGGCCGGATGCGGCCCCTCACCCATCCGGGCAATCGGGTTCGAGCGTACCAGATGCAGATCAGCGCAGGTTGCATCAGCATCCAGCAGAAATGGCACATGGCTCAGATGCGGAACACCGTCCGCCGCCACGGCGAGCACGCCAAACGCGCGCTCCCGTGCGAAGGAGATATTGCGAGACGCGCTCGCGTCATGAAAGGCCAGATTTGGATGCATTGGGCGCTCCTGCACAAGTGGACAGATAAGCTATTGCAGAGGCTGGCGTTGCTTGGCAATCTGAAACCATTCTCAGGGCGGGGTGAAATTCCCCACCGGCGGTATGGAGGTTTACCTCCGAGCCCGCGAGCGCAACGCGCCCCCTAACAGGGGACGCTTGGTCAAGCAGATCCGGTGAGATGCCGGAGCCGACGGTTAAAGTCCGGATGGAAGAGAATGCAGGGTTTTGGACACATCTTTCGGGATGCGGCCAAGGTCTTGTGATCGCCTTGGGTGGACGTGTTTGAACCTAAAGGAGATCAATATGACAGACACCCCCGCCCGCTTCGCCTTTGTCAAAGCACAATGGCATGCAGATATTGTGGACCGCGCACTGGATGGCTTTGCCGACCTTGTCGATCCAGCACAAACTGACGTTTTCGATGTGCCCGGAGCCTTCGAGATGCCGCTTAAGGCACAGCAACTGGCCAAGACCGGCAAATACGATGCCGTAATTTGCGCCGCTTTCGTTGTGGATGGCGGAATCTACCGCCATGACTTTGTCGCCGCTGCAGTGGTGGACGGGTTGATGCGGGTCGGCCTTGATACCGGTGTCCCGATGCTTTCAGTCTCGCTGACGCCACACCACTATCACGAGACGGATCATCACAATGCGATCTATCGTGCCCATTTCGTCGAGAAGGGGCGCGAAGCCGCACGCGCAGCACTGAACATCACGGACGCATCCGAACCCTCAACCTAGGTAGGCTCGTAACTCCGGCGGTGGATCATCCATCAAAGCTGCCGCCGGACGGGGTGCATGGGCGCGCCCACCCTCAACAAAAATCACCTCATCCGCGATACGGCGTACATCCTCGGGCGCGTGGGTCACCATTACCAACGCCGCCCCTGTTTGCGCGGCCATGCCGCTGACCAGATCAAGCATTTCGTTACGCAAAGCCGGTCCAAGCGCGGCAAAAGGCTCATCCAGAAACACCAACGGTCGCGCCTGCACCAACACCCGCGCCAATGCTACCCGGCTTTGTTGTCCGCCCGACAAAGCACCCGGCTTTACCTGCGCATAGTCCGTGAGATTCACACGTGCCAGCGCTTCCATCACCACGTCCTTTTCCGCCCCGCTGATCCGCCCGTCCGGCCGCAAGCCAAGGGAGACATTCTGCATCACAGTTAGATGCGGAAAGAGGTTATTGTCCTGAAACAACATCGTCATCGGCCGCGCACCGGGCGCTGCGGTGGTGATGTCTTTCCCCTCCCACAGCATGCGCCCTTCGGACAGTGGTACGAAACCACACATTGCGGCTAGCAGAGTGGACTTGCCTGCCCCAGAAGGACCGATCACCGCGTATTTTCGCGCTGGCTCCAACGTGAAATCGGCGAGCAGCCGGAAATCTCCTTGCGCGATCAGCGCATTCTCAAGCTTCAGCACGCCAACGCCCTCCCTTATCGCATATCCAGAATATCCCAAGGCTCAACCCCAACAAGAGTAGTGCCGCACCTGCCGCAGCATCCATGCGGTACGCACCCATCAAACGAACCATCTGCAACGGCAGCGTCACGCGCTCTGGATCGGCAAACAGCGCGATCACGCCCAGATCACCCATCGAGAGCGCGCCGGTCAGCCCCGCCGCAAATCCAATCTGAGCCCGCAAACGCGGCAACAGCAGCACCCGCCACAAGGCCCAACCGTGCAAGCCCAGCATCGCGCTAAGGCGGCCATAGTGCTGCACCGCGTCTCGCATTGGTGGTACTAGAATCCGCAGCGCAAATGGCAATGCCATCATTGCGTTGACCAGCACTGTCACAGGCAAAGCAAAATCAAACGGATCAGCATAGGGGTTGATGACAATGAACCAGCCCGTCCCGATCATCAGCGGCGAGGCCGAGAGACCCAGCAAGCCGACGGCTTCAACGCCCCCCGCCTTGCGGCCGGCAATCCATCCAGCCATCGGAAGCGCCAAGGCCAAGAGAACAACGATGCTCGCCACTGCAACAGAAACCGAAACACCGGCAGCTTGGTAAACGGTCGTCGGCATTAACGGCAGCCCAGCCAATCCGCGCAATACAACAACCGTGAGCGGCACCAGCAAGAACAGTGCGGCAAACGCAATCACAACACCGTCGCCAAGGCGCTGAAACCCGCCCCGCGCATCCCAGCGCGGCATCACCCGGTCCAATCCACCGCCTGCGGAAATCGTCGGGACAAAACGCAACGCGACCAGCGCCATGCCACCAGCCAGAACTAGTTGTACCACAGACAAAAGCGCCGCGCGCGCCAGATCGAAATCAAACCGGAACGCCTGATAAATTGCCAATTCGATCGTCGTCGCGCGTGGGCCGCCGCCCAGCGTTAGCGCCACAGCAAAGCTGGTCAGACAGATCACAAACACCAGCGCCAGCGCGCCCGGCACAACTTGGAGCAGCATCGGCCATTCGACGGTGCGGAACATTGCAGAGGGGGTCAGCCGCAGCTGCGCGGCCAGACGAAACCGCTCGGCCGGTATTGTCTGCCATCCTTGCAAAAAAAGCCGCGTTGCCAACGGCATATTAAAGAAAACATGCGCGAGCACGACGCCGTGGAAACCGTAGATTGATATCGCAGGCAGGCCCAGCGCCTCCAAACCAGCGTTGAGCCATCCATTCCGCCCAAAGACCGTCAGCAAGCCCAAGACGGCAACGATCACCGGCAAGATGAACGGCGCGCCCAGCAATGTGACTAAGGCCGCGCGCCCTGCAAACCTCTGCCGTGCCAATGCCCGCGCGACTGGCACAGCAAGAAGAACTGAAAGTACCGAGGACCATAGCGCCTGCGCGACAGTAAACCTGATCGCGGCCCAGTCTCCGGCGCCCAGCCCGGCACCCGCTTCGGCGCGGCTTATCACAGCGCCCAGCGCCAAAAGGATCAGCGCCAGCACCAAAAGCGCGGCGCTGATCCCTGTCTTACGGCTCAGAAGAACCGGATTTATTGCGACAGCGCTTTGAGCCATTCGGCCAAAGCTTCCTCACGGATCGCAGGCACATCGTCAGCCGGCGTCAGCAATGCTTTTGCCGGAACGGTCAATGTCTCGAACCCCTTTGGCAGGCCAGCGGCAGGAGTGACCGCTGGATACATCCAGTTAGTTGTTGGAAGAATTGCTTGCGCGGCATCCGACACCATGAAGTTAATGAATGTCTCAGCCAGTTCAGGCTGGTCGGTCCCAGCCAACGCACCAACGACTTCGATCTGCATGTAGTGACCTTCGTCAAACTCAGCAGCGGCCTTGCTATCGTCCTCTTCGGCGATCAAGTGATAGGCAGGAGACGTTGTGTAGCTCAGCACCATGTCGGCCTCGCCCTCCAGAAACAGGCCGTAAGCTTCTGACCAACCTTTGGTCACGGTGACCACATTGTCTGCCAGCGCATCCCATATTGCCGACGATTCGTCCCCATAGGCCGCTTTGACCCACATCAGCAGGCCAAGGCCCGGTGTGGAAGAGCGTGGATCCTGAATAACGATCTTCAGATCGCTTTCGCCCAGCGCCTTGAAGTTCGCAGGTGCCGTCAGATCCTTGTTGTGAACGAAGGCGAAATAACCCCAGTCATAGGGTGCGAACACCGGATCAGTCCACTCGATTGGCAATGTGTACTGCGCGGTCACAGCAGTCTCGGCAAACAGGCCTGTCTCTTTGGCAGCAGCGATAAGCGAGGTATCAAGCCCCATCACCACATCCGCGTCCGAGCGCGCTCCTTCAAGCTTGAGCCGCGCCAGCAAAGCCGCGCCATCGCCCAAGCCTACAAGCTTGAGATCGCAAGCGCATGTTTCTTCGAACGCTTTTTCAATCGCGGGGCCAGGACCCCAATCCGAAGTAAAGCTGTCATAGGTATAGACAGTGAGTTCGGGCGTATCAGCCCATGCCGCTGTGGCGGCCAGCGTTGCAGTCGCAAACGTGAGATACTTCATAGCATCCTCCAAATTGCGGCGTCAGAAAGCGTTGGATGGATGTCCAGACCTTCCCTCCGCCGGTGTTAACCGGTTCAGGTTCAACGGGTCCGTACGTGCGTACATCTCAGCCTATGGCCCCCCGAGGTGAAGTCACAGTTAAGAGGCCCCCTACCCTTTGGCAAGTCAAAAACTCTTGAGACACCGCCGCGCGACCGCTAAGGCAGGGGGCAAAGGAGCACCGCATGTCGATCAACAGCTTTGGCCATCTTTTCCGCGTGACAACCTGGGGCGAAAGCCACGGGCCTGCTTTGGGCGCCACCGTTGACGGCTGCCCTCCGGGCGTGGCGATCACACCCGAAATGATTCAGCGCTGGCTCGACAAGCGCAAACCGGGCCAGAACAAATACACCACTCAGCGTCGCGAGGCGGATGAGGTACGGATTCTGTCGGGTGTGTTTGAAGGTGTCACAACAGGCACACCGATCCAGTTGATGATCGAGAACACCGATCAACGCTCCAAAGACTACGGCGACATCAAAGAAAAATTCCGGCCTGGCCACGCCGACATCACCTACTTCCAAAAATACGGCATCCGCGATTATCGCGGCGGCGGCCGTTCCTCTGCGCGCGAAACCGCATCGCGGGTGGCAGCGGGTGGATTGGCACGCGAAGCGATCAAGGCCATCGCGCCGAATGTGGAGATCACTGGCTACATGGTCCAGATGGGCCCTCACCAGATTGACCGTAACGCCTTCGACTGGAACCAAATCGAACAGAACCCATTTTGGGTGCCAGACGCACAAGCAGCGACTGACTGGGCGGCTTATCTGGACGGCTTGCGCAAGTCAGGCTCGTCTGTGGGCGCGATTATCGAAGTCACAGCACGCGGCGTCCCCGCTGGCATCGGCGCACCCGTCTATGGAAAGCTCGACACCGATCTGGCCGCTGCAATGATGAGCATCAATGCAGTTAAAGGCGTAGAGATTGGCGAAGGCATGTCTGCCGCCATGCTCACCGGAGAATTGAACGCTGACGAAATTTTTATGGGGCCGGACGGACAGCCAGCCTATTTCTCCAACCACTCCGGCGGCATCCTTGGTGGGATTAGCACGGGTCAGGACATCGTCGTGCGCTTTGCGGTCAAGCCGACCTCGTCTATCCTCACCACCCGCAAAACGATCACGAAATCCGGCGAGGAGACCGAGATCATTACCAAAGGTCGTCACGATCCTTGTGTCGGTATTCGGGCGGTTCCGGTGGGCGAGGCGATGATGGCTTGCGTCATTCTGGATCACCTGTTGCTGCACCGTGGCCAGATCGGTGAGAATCGCGGTATCATCGGCTAATAGACCGAAATTCTGGCAAATTCCGATCCCTAACTCTCAAACATTTCGCGGCGACAATCACCTGCTTGATCTTTGTCTTTTGAAGGCGCAGACAAAAGCATGCCTCAAGACATGACCCAGAATAAGCCGGGCACGGCCATTGCTCTTCGGCTGTCCTCACTCTTTTTGTTCATGGTCATGGCCGCGCTTATCAAAGCCGCTTCTGAGACTGTTCCGCCCCCCCAGGCCGTCTTTTTCCGCTCTCTCTTTGCGTTTCCTGTGATCCTGATATGGCTTTGGCAAAAGCACGATCTGCGGCGCGGCCTGATTCCCCAAAACTTCATGGGCCATGTATGGCGCGGTCTTTTCGGGACCACGGCCATGGCGCTTACGTTTGGTGGGCTTGGCTTGTTACCGCTGCCCGAAGTCACCGCGATTGGCTATGCCACACCCATGTTCACCGTCCTGTTTGCTGCTCTGCTGCTGGGTGAGCGAGTGCGTCTGTTTCGCCTCTCTGCTGTAGCGCTCGGGCTGATCGGTGTGATGATCGTACTGGCGCCGCGTCTGTCGCTCGACAGCGATGCTGTCACGCGCACAGCAACCATCGGCGCGCTTATGGTTGTTGGCGCCTCGGTCCTGCGGGCACTGGTGCAAATTCATGTCAGAAAGCTGGTCCAGACCGAGAACACAGCGGCGATTGTTTTCTACTTTTCACTCACCGCGACCTGCCTGTCGCTGCTGACATACCCCTTGGGGGAATGGACGGGCTGGGCCGGACTTGACTGGGTCACGCCAAGCTGGCGCGTCGCGGGATATATGATTACTGTCGGCCTGATTGGTGGGATAGCGCAAATTCTGGTCACGTCGTCCTTGCGGTTCGGAGCTGCCTCTATGCTGGCACCATTTGACTACTCCTCAATGATCTTCGCGAGCTTTATTGGCTGGGTGGTCTTTGGAGAACTCCCAACCCCTGCCATTCTGGCTGGTGCCGCTCTTGTCATTGCCGGCGGTGTGCTGATTATCTGGCGCGAACGGCAATTGGGGCTGGACAGAAGCAAAGCAAAAGCCAATGTGGCGCCCCAAGGCGCCCCTGAATAACGCCGAATGATTGGAGACTCCCATGACAGACAGCAATGATCACAAGCAAAAGATGCAAGAGCGTCAGGCCGAACAGCGCAAACGCGTTTCTGAGCTGCAAGACCCTGAAAAAGGTCTGGTACTGGTGCACACTGGTGCGGGCAAAGGCAAATCTTCCTCCGCTTTCGGCGTGGTCGTGCGCGCCTTGGGTTGGAAGCAGAAAGTGGGCGTAATCCAGTTTATCAAAGGCAAATGGAAAACCGGCGAGCGGCAGTTCTTTGATCGGCTGGGCGAAGTGACATGGCACACCATGGGTGAAGGCTTCACTTGGGACACGCAAGACAAAGACCGCGACATTGCCGCAGCGCAAGCCGCCTTTGCCAAGGGCCGCGAAATGATGGAAAGCGGCGACTATGACCTCATCGTGATGGACGAGATCAACATCGCCATGCGCTATGATTATCTGTCAGTCGAGGATGTCATTACCGGCCTGAACGCACGCGACAAGCGGACCGGCGTGATCCTGACAGGACGCGACGCCAAGCCCGAGCTGTGTGAATATGCCGATCTGGTCACCGAAATGACCGAAGTGAAGCATCCGTTCAAAGCAGGCATCAAAGCCCAGCGCGGCGTCGACTTTTAGAGCAGGCGTCGTTCACCCGAAGGTCAGGCCGTCCCCAACAGATCTCGTGCGATCCGTTCAAAGATGGCTGACCCGATTGGGATCAGATCATCGTCAAAATCATAGTCAGGGTTGTGCAATACGGCATAATCCTGACCCGGTCCAAGGCAGAGCATTGCTGCCTTGGCGCCCCAGCCAAACACACCGAAATCCTCGGACGCCCGCATGGGCACGCCCGCGTCCCCATGCGGCACGTTGATGGATTCCATAGCTGCCACTGCGACCTGATAGGCTTCTGGGTAGTTGATTGACGCGCAAAATTATCTTGAACATCAAATTCGATACTCAATCCGAATTCGTCCGCCACTGAACTGGCAATGGCGCGTGCATCTGCCTCGATCTGTGCCATGCCTTCATCTAGTTAGGTCCGCAAAGTCGCATAAACGACAGCCGCGCCGGGGGCCACGCCGAACGAAGGGTCCCCGATCTGCGCATGTGTGATCGTGACCAACCGGAAGTCATCGTCAAGCTTCCCACCATGCCCAAGCGCATCACGCGCCGGAATGAGCTTTGCCACCGCGAGCGTCGGCGAGACTCCGTCTTCGGGATCAGCCGCATGGGCAGTCTTGCCAACCAGCTTGATCTGCAACCCCAATGAGGCACAGTTGATCAATCCCGAACAGGTCGAGACATACCCGAACGGACGTCCCGGTTCGATGTGGATAGCAAAGGCCCAATCGGCCTGAATATCTTTATACGCCGGATCAGCGACCACAGCTTTTGCCCCGCTGCCATCTTCTTCGGCGGGTTAAAACATCAGTACGACGCGTCCTTTGGCAACTGGCCTTCGTACGATCATCCGCCCAAGCGCAAGCAGCATCGTCATATGCCCGTCATGTCCACAGACATGGCTTTTGCCCAGCGCTTGTGATGCCCACGGGATGTCGTTGATTTCTTCAATCGGCAACGCATCAAGCACGGCCCTGAATAGGACGGCGGGGCCATCCACGCCACTGTCAAATACCGCCGCAACACCAAACCCGCCAAGGCCGGTCAGGATGCGTGTTGGTGCCAGCTGTTTCAGGGCAGCCGCGATGGTGCGCGCGGTTTGCACCTCTTCACCTGATATTTCAGGATAACGATGCAATTCACGGCGAAACGCGGTCAGTTCCATCAGATCAAGAGTTGTGAGCATGAGGCCCCCTGTTACTGAAATCAGCGTCGCAGTTGGACGGTTCGACGCCAAATTATCAGAATTGAGCGCGCAATTGTATCGCTAACCATCTGTTTAATTTACCTGTCCTGAAAAGAAATCCACCCCATCACCAAAGGAATTATTCCTGCCATACGGGAATCCCGTGCTAGCGTACCCTTACCGACAGGGCGAATCGTCCCGCCAGAGGACACGCCTGTCTAACCGTGGAAGATTGAAATGACTTTGAAAAATATTGCCGCACTTTGCCTTGGGCTGACGCTGGGCACAGGGGCCGCTTGGGCGGAGTGCAGCTCAACCAGCCAATGGGGCCCGGAAGACACTCTTGGCTCCGCCAATCTTGTGACCCCTGAGCGGACGCTGGAAACGGCCAAGCTGATCAAACAGGGCAAATCAATGCCGCTTGGCATCGCGATTGGCCCGAACACCCCGGCATTCCCGCCGCGCTCGCTCAACCTACAGATTGTGCAACCGAACCAGCAGGGCGGGCAAAAACTGTCCAGCTTTGGGTACGAGGGCAACTATAATGACGACATCCTGCAAACATGGATTGGCATCGGCTCACAACTTGACGGGTTGGGGCACCTTGGCGAAGGCGGGCACTATTACAACTGCCTCGACGAGAAAGAGATCAGCGCCATCACGGGCCTAACAAAGCTGGGCACACATGCGGTGCCCCCGCTGGTGGGCCGCGCGGTAATTCTGGATATGGCCGCACACGCTGGTGTTGAAGTGATGGCCGCCGGTCAGCATTTCGGTTCGGAAGACGTCAAAGCGGCAGCAGAAGCGCAGGGCGTGACGATGGGTGAAGGGGATATCATCCTGTTTCACACCGGCTGGACCGAAGGCATGCTGGAAAGCGACCCTGCCGCTTGGGGTGGGACCGAACCGGGCCTGAACAACGAAGGCGCGGTTTATGTCGCCTCGCTTAACCCGATGGCTGTTGGCGCGGACACTTGGGGGCTTGAACCGATCCCTGCCCCACAGGGAGATAAAGTGTTCTATGGGCACGTTACCCTGCTCAAGGAAAACGGCATCTATATTCTTGAGACGATGAACGTGGGCCCGCTGCTGCGCGAGGGCGTGAACGAGTTCATGTTTGTTCTGGGACAGCCACGGATCGTCGGCACGGTACAAGCCATGATCAATCCGGTAGCGCTGTATTGAGATGAGGATTTGCGCGGCCTGACGGCCGCGTTACGCCGCCAGCCAGAGCTGCGCTCTGGCTGGCGGCTATAATATAGATCAGGCGCGAACCAGCTGTTCGTAGCTTTCCGCGATGTCACGCGTCAGTGCACCCACTTCGAATGTATAGTCGCCGATCTGGCCGACTGGGGTGACTTCAGCTGCGGTGCCTGTCAGCCAGCACTGCTCAAAACCAGCAAGCTCTTCTGGCAGAATGTGACGCTCATGCACGGTGATGCCGCGCTCTTTGAGCATGCCGATCACGGTTTGGCGCGTGATCCCATTGAGGAAGCAATCAGGGTCCGGTGTGTGCACTTCGCCGTCTTTCACGAAGAAGATATTCGCGCCTGTCGCCTCGGCCACATAACCGCGGTAGTCAAACATCATTGCATCAGAGCACCCTTTCGCCTCGGCTGCGTGTTTGGACATGGTGCAGATCATGTACAGACCTGACGCCTTTGCATGGCACGGGATTGTCTCAGGTGAGGGGCGCTTCCACTTGGAGATATCAAGCTTTGCACCTTTCATCTTGGCGTCGCCATAATACGCGCCCCATTCCCATGCTGCGATGGCCATGCGGACAGGGTTGCGTAACGACGCCACGCCCATGTCTTCGCCTGCACCGCGCCACGCAACGGCACGCACATAGGCGTCCTGCAAACCAGATGCTTTGAGAACCTCGGCCTTTGCCGCCTCAATTTCGTCGATCGAATAGGGAATTTCGAAATCAATCATCTGGGCAGAGCGCTTGAGCCGCTCGGAGTGCTCACGACTTTTGAAAATCTTGCCGTTATAGGCGCGCTCGCCCTCAAAAACGGAGGAAGCATAGTGCATCGCGTGGGTCAGGATATGCACATTGGCATCCCGCCACGGGATCATCTTCCCGTCCATCCAGATGTGCCCGTCACGGTCATCATATCCGCCAGCCATACTATTTCCTTCCGAAGTTCTTCGTTATTTTCCATATATTGCGTAAAAGTCCAGATAATGGACATATAGTTACGTAAAACTAGGAACGGCCTAGCCTTTCAGGGTTGGAGTGTCAACAACACTGACATAAACTCACCTGCACACTATCCCAAGGAGACGACCCATGGACAGGCGTACATCCAGCCCCTCCAGCGGCGAGGCGCTGCTGTTTCTGACTGACGAACAACTCAGGCAGGGGATCGAGGCGATGTTTTTTGCCTATCGCGGGTTTACCGCTGATCCTGACCGGATTTTAGCAGATATGGCTTACGGGCGTGCCCACCATAGGGCCATCCACTTTATCGGCCGCGCCCCGGGAACCACTGTGAACAACCTGCTCAACATCCTCGGCGTCACAAAGCAATCGCTGAACCGTGTATTGCGCACTTTGATCGCTGATGGTCTGGTAGAGAGCAAAGTGGGACGCCAGGACAAACGCGAACGGCATCTCAACCTCACGCAGGCGGGACGGACCTTGGAACAAACCTTATCAGACGCCCAGCGTGCACGAATGCGCGCGGCCTTCCGCGAAGCAGGGCCAGAAGCTGTCGCCGGATTTCGCACCGTGCTAGAAGCGATGATGGATAGCGAAATGCGCTCTAGCTTTGGGCGCCTGAAGGATAGTGCTGCATGAACGCCCCTGACGCCCACCTATTGATCGTCGATGACGATGAGCGCATCCGCACTCTGTTGCAAAAATTCCTGATGCGTCATGGATTTCTAGTCACTGCCGCGCGCGACGCCGCCCATGCGCGGCGACTGCTGTCAGGACTGGAATTCGATATGATCGTCCTTGATGTGATGATGCCCGGCGAGGACGGCCTGAGCCTGACACGCTCATTGCGCGAAACGATGACAACGCCAATTCTGCTGCTGACTGCCAAAGGCGACACCGACAATCGGATCGAAGGACTAGAAGCTGGCGCCGACGATTACCTTGGCAAACCGTTCGAGCCTAAGGAACTGTTGCTACGGATCAACGCAATCTTGCGCCGCGTCCCTGAACCCGCCTCGCACGATACGGCACCGAAAGTGCTTACTCTTGGCCCAATCCGCTATGACATCGAGCGCGGAGAGATGTGGGAAGGAGAGGAGTTGGTGCGGCTGACAGCAACAGAAATCCAGCTCATGAAGATATTTGCAGCCAAGCCCGGCGAAGCCTTAAGCCGGTCAAATCTGGTGGAGGAACTGGGGCGCGACCGCGGACAGGCACAAGAGCGCGCAGTGGATGTACAAATCACCCGTCTGCGCCGCAAGATCGAAGCCGACCCCAAACAACCACGCTATCTGCAGACCGTGCGAGGCGCCGGGTACATGTTGGCGCCTGACTGACACCGTCGGACCAAGGGCCAGCCGAAACCGCCTCCGAAACGTTTTACCCAAAGAAAATAGGCAAGTTGACGCCATCCGTGCGCTGGCCATGAGACGGATGGGGCGGTATGGTCTGCGCGACATCAGACAAGAGAGATTTCTATGAGCGATACACCTGTTGAAGAGATGAGCTTTGAGGCTGCGATGGCAGAACTTGAGACGGTTCTGGGTAAGCTGGAGCGGGGCGATGTCGCGCTGGACGAGAGCATCACGCTGTATGAACGTGGGGCACTCTTGAAGGCACGCTGCGAGGCCAAGCTGAAGGAAGCCGAGGAAAAAGTTGCAGCGATCACGCTGGACGGGGACGGTAACCCAGAAGGACTGAAGCCGGTCGAGGGTCTCTGACCATGGGACTTCTGGCGCGGGCACTACAGGATGCAAGTGCGCTTGCTACACAAAGAATCGCTGCTGCGCTGGAGGGGACCGAAGGGTCGGTCCGAGATGCGATGCTGTATGCAACCACCGGAGGCAAAGGGTTGCGCGCGTTTCTGGTGCTGGAAAGCGCGCGGCTTCACGGTGTAAACGCGCAAGATGCGGCGCCCGCGGCTGCGGCAATTGAAGCGCTGCACGCCTATTCACTGATGCATGATGATTTGCCCTGCATGGATGACGACGACTTGCGTCGTGGGCAGCCGACCGTTCATCGCAAATGGGACGAGGCGACCGCTGTGTTGGCAGGTGATGCCCTTCAAACACTAGCATTTGAGCTAGTTGCCCAGTCAGGTTGCGCGGATGCTGCGCGTCTCACTTTGGTGCGCGGCCTTGCGTCAGCTTCCGGTGTGCGGGGCATGGTTGGCGGGCAAGCATTGGACATCGCGGCAGAAACGGCCCATGAGCCTTTGAATCTGGCTGAGATCACCAGACTACAAGCCGGAAAGACGGGCGCATTGATTGAATGGGCCGCCACCGCAGGTCCACATATGGCGCAGGCTGACGCGACCGCCTTGGGACTTTATGCGCGCGATCTTGGTCTCGCCTTTCAAATTGCAGACGACATTCTGGACGTGGAAGGTGATGCCGCGACGGTGGGCAAGGCTGTGGGCAAGGACGCGAACGCAGGTAAAGCCACTTTCGTGTCACTACTAGGGCTTGATGGCGCCAAGGCACGGGCGCAAACACTCGTGACGTCAGCCTGTGACGTGCTATCTGTTTATGGCACGCAGGCCGATACGCTGCGCGAAGCAGCACAGTTTG
The DNA here is from genome assembly GCF_036961165.1 of Sulfitobacter sp. Classification (GTDB taxonomy): domain Bacteria; phylum Pseudomonadota; class Alphaproteobacteria; order Rhodobacterales; family Rhodobacteraceae; genus Sulfitobacter. The sequence continues at coordinate 65,378 of NZ_JBALVJ010000008.1, forward strand.
TTGTTGCACGCAAAAGCTAGGGACAAAGATATGACTGACAAACCGAACACCCCCTTGCTGGACCGGATCAGCCGCCCTGCGGATATGAAAAACCTGTCTGACCGTGAGTTGACGCAGCTTGCTGCAGAAGTGCGGGACGAGACGGTTTCAGCCGTATCGGTGACGGGCGGGCATTTGGGTGCCGGTTTGGGAGTGGTCGAGCTGACGGTGGCATTGCATGCCGTGTTTGACACGCCGCGCGACAAAATCATCTGGGACGTGGGTCACCAATGCTATCCCCACAAAATACTGACAGAGCGGCGCGACCGTATCCGCAGCCTTCGAATGAAGGACGGTCTGAGCGGTTTCACCAAACGCTCCGAAAGCCCCTATGACCCGTTCGGTGCGGCCCATAGCTCCACTTCTATTTCTGCTGCCCTTGGCTTTGCAGTTGCGCGCGATCTGGGTGGTGTGGTGCCCGAGGGCCTTGGCGATGCGATTGCGGTGATCGGTGATGGCTCGATGTCTGCGGGCATGGCCTATGAAGCGATGAATAACGCGGGTCATCTAAAAAAGCGCCTGATCGTGATCCTGAATGATAACGAGATGAGCATCGCGCCGCCGGTTGGCGCAATGTCCGCCTACCTGAGCCGTCTTTACGCCGAAGAGCCGTTTCAGGAATTCAAATCCGCTGCGAAGGGCGCTGTAAGCCTTCTCCCCAACCCCTTTCGTGAAGGCGCAAAGCGCGCCAAGGACATGCTCAAAGGTCTGACAGTTGGCGGCACATTGTTCGAACAATTGGGCTTTAGCTATCTTGGTCCTATTGATGGCCACGACATGGACCAGCTGCTGCCAGTGCTGCGCACGGTCAAGGCCCGCGCGACGGGGCCGATACTGATCCATGTGCTCACGAAGAAGGGCAAAGGGTACGGCCCTGCGGAAGCGGCCCGAGATAAGGGGCATGCCACCGCCAAGTTTAACGTGATCACAGGCGAGCAGAAAAAAGCACCAAGCAACGCGCCAAGCTACACAAACGTCTTCGCCAACAGCCTGCTGCAACTGGCTGCCGAAGACGACAAGATTTGCGCGGTCACTGCCGCGATGCCCGATGGCACCGGCCTGAACCTGTTCATGGAGCGCTATCCCTCACGATGTTTCGACGTTGGTATCGCAGAGCAACATGGGGTGACCTTCTCGGGTGCGCTGGCAGCTGGCGGGATGAAGCCGTTTTGCGCGATGTACTCCACCTTCCTGCAACGCGGCTACGATCAGGTCGTGCACGACGTGGCAATCCAACGGCTTCCTGTCCGCTTTGCAATTGACCGCGCGGGATTGGTGGGCGCGGATGGCGCAACGCATGCAGGTTCGTTCGATGTAGCGTTCCTTGCCAACCTTCCCGGCTTTGTCGTGATGGCTGCCGCTGATGAGGCCGAGCTTAAGCACATGGTCGCCACTGCGGCAGCTTATGATGATGGCCCGATCGCCTTCCGCTTTCCGCGTGGCGAAGGACGCGGAGTTGATATGCCCGAACGCGGCGTACCGCTGGAGATAGGAAAAGGCCGGATGATCCGCGAAGGCAAACGCGTAGCGCTGCTGTCCTTCGGCACCCGCCTTGAAGAAGTTGAAAAGGCCGCAGAAGCCCTTGAGGCAAAAGGCATCACTCCGACCATCGCAGATGCGCGTTTTGCCAAACCGTTGGACCGTGACCTGATTTTGTCACTGGCGCGAGACCACGAAGCGCTGATCACCGTCGAAGAAGGCGCCATCGGTGGCTTTGGTAGCCACGTGGCACAGCTTTTGGCGGAAGAAGGCGTGTTCGACAGCGGGCTGAAGTACCGTTCGATGGTGCTGCCGGATATCTTTATCGATCAGGCAAGCCCTGAGGACATGTATGCGGCCGCCGCCATGAACGCCGAGCACATCGAGGCGAAAGTCCTGAAAACACTTGGCATCGCGCAGATTGGCGCGCAGCGCGCCTAGTCTTTTTGCGCAGCGATCAGCGCATCCAACTTTGCCTCAAGCGCGTTGAGCTTTTCAGTCACTCCCAAGCGGTAGGCGTCGGTGCTGGCAACTGTTTCCTCTTGGTGCGCATCCTGCATTGAGTTCACGATAAGACCGACAAGCAGGTTCACCACAGCAAAGGTGGTCACCATGATGAATGGCACAAAGAACAACCACGCCTGCGGATAGACCTCCATCACGGGCCGGACGATTCCCATGGACCAGCTCTCAAGCGTCATGATCTGGAACAGCGAATACCCCGAGCGGCCCAGCGTTCCGAACCATTCATCAAATGCGCTTCCGAACAGCTTTGTCGCCATCACGGCGGCGATATAGAAGATCAGAGCCATCAGCAAAAACACCGATGCCATACCGGGCAGCGCGGTCACGAACCCTTCGACCACACGGCGCAAGCGCGGCGCGACCGAGACGACGCGCAGCACACGTAGGATGCGCAGCGCACGCAGGGCAGAGAACCCCTGCGCCAGGGGCACCAGTGAAATTCCAACGATGACAAAGTCGAAAATATTCCATCCGTCGCGGAAGAACCGCGTGCGATATGCAACCAGTTTAGCAAACAGCTCGACCACGAATACGGCAAGACAAAGCTTGTCGAGAAACACGATCAGGTCGCCGGCTCGTGCCATAATTGGCTTTGATGTCTCCATTCCCAAAATCACGGCGTTAAATAGAATAACGCCAAGGATCACGTTCCGAACACGATCGGATTCAAGATAGGTGGCAAGCTTGTCAGTGAAGGTCATTTGGGCTCCATGATCCGCAGTTAGAGCCTATATGGCCCGTCACCGGTACTGGGACAAGGCACTCCTACAATAGAAAATATGAAGCAATACCAATCGTCAGCGCGATCATGCCGTAGCCTGCCAGCACATAGAGGCCGTCGCGCGTAAACAGCCCGAAAACTAGCAGCGCTAGTGGTTAGGGCTCCCGTAGATGACACCAGCGGTCAGACCTCTAGAAAGGGCCTGCCCATCGGGATGATCACGCAAGCAGCCAGCGTAATGATCCGCATAGGCCCTTGGGTGAACAAGGCGAGTCTCGGGTGCGTGTGGCGGTCTACAAGACGCGAAGGCTTACGCAACCATCCCACCATTGATGACAGCCGCTTGCCCGACACCTTGCGCCTCAGCAGGATATCGGGGAGCCACAAATGTCTTCGCCCTGCCAGCGCCTGAACCGCCTAAAGGATGATGAGGCAGGCTGAGATGCTCGGGACACCCGATATCGGAGACAACGAGAATTACAGGAGTGATGGATCGATCACCCAGCTCGGTTAACACATCACGTATACTTTACCTGATCAGGTTCCTGCGCGGCGGCCGCAACACGGTCCAACAAAGCGTTCAAGTCACGGTGGCGTGGGTTGATCATTCAGCTTTCGGTATCACCGTGCTGCGCCAGCATCGCGGCAAGACCGCTCCGATAATCAGGGTATGCGGGTTCCCAGCCCAACGCGCGCTTGATGTGATCGTTCCGAACACGTTTGCTTTCGGCGTAGAAGCTACGCGCCATTGGCGTCAGATCTGCCGTCTCAAACGCTACGGCTGGAGGCATCGGCAACCCTAACAATTCTGCGGCATAGCCAATCACATCCTGCGGCGGCGCAGGATCATCATCACACATGTTGTATATGTCACCACCTTTTGGAGAAGCGAGCGACAGCTCAAGCCCAAGCGCGATATCCTCGACGTGGATACGGCTAAAGACCTGATCATACTTTATGATACGCCGTGCTGTGCCCTTGCGGACCTTTTCGAACGGCCCCCTGCCCGGCCCATAAATACCCGCCAAACGAAAGATGTGCAGCGGTAGACCCGCAATAGACTGCCATGCACGCTCGGCATCTACTCTGGCCTGCCCTCTCTTGGTGGAGGGAGAAAGCGGCGTCTGTTCATCAACCCAGCCACCGGCATGATCCCCGTAAACACCAGTGGTCGAGAGATAGCCAAGCCAGTGCATCCCGCCTGCCGCTTGCTCAAAGGAACTGCGCAGTGATGCCAATACTGGATCCCCGTCATGGCCCGGACCGGCAGAAATCAGAATGTTCGGAAATTCGTCGATCAGGGGTGCAAGATCAGTTCCCGGCCATAATACAGGTTCAACGCCTGTAGCAGAAATCCCGTCCATCTTGTCAGCGCTTCGGGTAGTGCCTACGATGTGCCACCCCTCTGGCACCAACCGCTTTGCCAATGCTCGCGCACTGAACCCGTGACCGATAGACAAGAGCCGTTTGTCCATGTGCACTCCACTTCTTTCGGGGCCATACGACAAAACCTAGCCCCGAAAACAGAAACAGCCTCCCGCTATGGAAGGCCGCTCCTCAAAACTAATCGACTAAAACTTAGTCAGCTGTTTCTGTAACTGTTGCCGTTGATTCGTCGTCATCGTTGGAAATCATAGCAGCAACTGCGCCTCCGAGCAGAAGGCCACCGATGATTACTGGCGCGCCGATGCCGGTGCCTTTTACTGGCAGAGCTTCTTTTACAGGCTCTGCTTCGTATGTTGTGTTCAAAGAACCAGCGAAAGAAGCTGTTGCGGATGCGAGCACGAGTGCTGCAATGGATACTGTTTTCATCATTTTTTTGAATTCCTTTTTAAAGTTCGCTGGGAATACACCCTTAGCCGTTTGATAGTAGAGTTAGTTTTTTTTCACAACGACATTTCCACTTTTTCAGTCAAAATTCAGGCGCACTATCGCCGATTGTGGTAACTTTGCCTATTTTCTAATAACTATGATCTCGAAGTGACCGGCTGACGGGCTGACCCATTGGCGTGATTTTCGAACCAGACCAGAGCCCGGCTGCACCCAATAATCGTTGCTCAAACGGACTATTTTCTGATGCCCACCAATGCAAACTTCCGTCATATGGATAGCTTCAAGCGATTGATTTGCAACACTAATTTCTTCACGCCCCAAATTACGCAAATCGCAGCTGAAGACATAGTCGGTTGTCGTGACGTCACCATCAGAAATCGTGTAGCGGCGGACCCCGCTTGCGTTTGCGCCTGATTGCAGTGCCCTGACTGTCACATTTGCATCTGCAGCAATTATATCGCTTCCAACACCCCGAGTTCCCACAAGAACGCCATTCCGCAGGATAATTTGCGCATTGTCGGACGAATTCCACACCTCAACCGTACCCAAAACCGAATCGTGGCGCGTTGCGGCGCGTGTCAAAAAATCGCTGCCACCTAACACCTCAGGATTGATCTGAATCACAGGTACGGTGATCTTCGACAGAATATCCGGAGTGACTACAGTCTTCTCGGGCGGGCCCGCACGGCGCGAAGTGAGTATCTTCTTTCCGATGGTGCTGAGCTGCGCTACCGAACTGGTCTCTTGGTCGTCGCGCGAGGAGTAGCTGCATCCGGCCAATAGAACGGCCAGTAGAGTTGCGCCTGTCAGATGTCGCATTGCGTAGTTCATTCCCATACTCCAGACCAGTTGCCGACCAAGCCTGCGCGATGGCCGCTGCGCACCTGTTCGTACAGGCGACCCGGCACACTGAGCCGCGCCCCGCCATCACGCTGGATCGGCCGGATCGTCAAAGATCTGAGATCCTTGCTTGGCTTGCCTACGAACCAGCTTAACGGGATTGTCAGCTTCATACCCTTGTCGAAAGACCCCTCACCAAATTCCTCTTTGGACACATCCGTGAGGGTGAAAAAGCCCCCTAGCCGCCAGCCATTCGAAAACTCGCGTTCAAGAGTAACAGTAGCTCCAACATCGCCTGCAAGGTAGCGCCCGACATCCAACTGGCCGGTAAAGCCATTTTTGAACTCGTAATATGCCGAAGCATGCCCCGTCGCGATACTATAGTCTTGAAAGCCAAGCAGGTCATCAAAGGTGCGCTGCTTCACATAATTAGCCTCAACACCAAGGGCGAGCCTGCTCGCAACCGGTTTCCACAAAACCTCGCCCGATAGACCGCCATACATTCGCTCAAGATAGCCGCCAGTGACACGTGCATAGACTTCTGGTGACACCTTCCATTGCTTGCTCAGATATAGATTATTGACGGATGTATTGCCGCCCTGATCATATTCAGCAGCATTCGTACGGACGCGAGGTAGCAAGTAGTTGTCGGTGGTTTCTGTATCATCAAGATTGCCGGTCAGACGGTGTTGCAGACTGCCTGCCAGCCTCCAGCCCGGTGCAGGTTGGAAAGACGCGGACACTTCAATGCCGGCGTCATAGCGTACAGGTTCATTTGGGTCAAAATAGCGCTGTCTGAGGTAGGGACCGATCGACCAGTTATAGGCTGGGAAAAGGTCCTCGTTGCGCGCACTACCAGCAAGAACTGGCTCAGCGCCTTCAAAACCGGTGACCGCCAGCAATGCGTTGGGCGCGTCAGATGAAAACTCCAACGCTTCCAGATCCGAGCGACGGAAAACTACGGTCGATTGCGCCAGATTTTCCACGACTGGTACGATCCGGAAAGTCTCAACCGAGTCAGGCAAAAGCCGCGCCAGCACACGTGCAACACGTCCAACCGAAACAGCCGTCGCCGCATAACGGCCGTTACTATAACGCACCTCAGTCTCGGACGGGGTTGTCCGCACCTCGATTAGGGTCAGGCCTTCGGCCTCTAGCAGCGGCACCAACGCGTCACGAATAAGGATCGAGCCACCTTCCTGTGAAGTGTACCAGTCTGTATTATAAGACTCCGGATTTTCGCGACGGTTTGGCCTTTTGTAATAGGGCCGCGGCGCTGGTATGCGCAAATTTGTGATGGGGCGATTTGGATGCAGCTGCATCTGGAGGTTTACCCCAACTTCGGAGCCAAACAGGTAGTAACCACCTAGACGGATACGCTCCGAGACCTGATATTCGGTCGCGAAGTTGAAGCGCGACTTACGATCGAAGTTTCCGTTGTTTGTTTCCAGTGTATACGCATCCGAGCTGTACTCAGCCTTCAGACCCCATTTATCACTCACCTGCCATTCCACGCCAGCAAAAGGCGCGGCATCACCGCGGAACCATTGGTCGACAGATAGCTCACCACCGGAATCTCCCGGTGTGAATGATGGACGGTCAGATCCAAATGGCGCACCGATGCTGCCCGAGCTGCCCAGACGCCCCCAACCAAGGCCCACTGTCGCTTTGATCGTGCCCGGAATGCGTTCTCCGGAAAAATTCTTGGTCGCGGCAATGAACTCACCCGCATAAATGCCGGTGCCTGCAAAATCCTGAAGTCCAACGGTCACGGAAGGCAAATAGCGGCTTTCACGATTGAGAAGGAACCTCACATCAAAGCTGCGGTCCCTATAGGTATCAAAGTTGCTGAAATCAGCATCCTTAATCCCGGAGTAGCGAAAGCTGGCCTGAATGCGTGGAAGCGCCTGAAAGGTAAGCGTGGTGCGGGTCTGGCCGGCAAAGTTTGACACCCCCACCGCGACCTGTCCGTCAGGCAGCGCCTCACCGGATGGCATATCGATCAAGCCCGGCACACCGTAAAAATTGAGTGTGGGGCGGCCCACCAGATTGAAGAAAGCATCCTCATCTTGTGCGGACGTAGCCGCAGGCCAAACCGCGGCACAGCCTAAAAGGGAAGCACTAAGGGCGGTTATTTTAGGAAATTGCATTTTTCTGCTCTCTGCCCGTTATTAATTTTTTTGCGCAAGTAATGCACGCCATCAGAATGAGTGCAACAATCCCGAGGTAAAGCGGGAATGATAGCGCCCCTGCGTGACAAATCTGCGCATCGCGTTAGGATACATCGGCCTTTGACATCACATCGTCAAACCCTTCAACCCAGCGCCGTACGACATTACGCGCCATGTCTTCGTCACAAGCCACGAAAGCCTCTCGAAGGCGCCGTAAAGCGCTGGCAATCTCGATTTGCGAAAGACCTTTTTCGCGTGTCATGAAGATTTTGGGATAGGCTGTTCCGAACAGGTCATTTGACAGCGTGAGCTCTTCTGACATTTTTTCGCCTGGGCGCAGGCCCGTAATCTCAATCTCAACATCCCCATCAGGGTTGTTCTCGTCACGTACCTCGTATCCGGCACTCTCAATCACTTGGCGCGCCAGCTGCAATATCGGCACCGGCTGCCCCATGTCCAAAACGAACACCTCCGCCCCTTGGCTGACCGAACAAGCCTGAAGCACTAACTGGACAGCCTCCTGAACAGTCATGAAATACCGTTCAACCCCCTTGTCGGTCACTGTCAGCGGCCCGCCACGGCTCAATTGTTCCTGAAACAGCGGCACAACAGAGCCGGAAGACCCAAGCACATTCCCAAAACGCACCATTGAGAACACCGTCCCGTCAGGCCCCTGACGCTTTGCCAAATCCTGCAAGACAAGTTCGGCCAGCCGCTTGGAGGCGCCCATTACATTTGTTGGACGCACGGCCTTGTCCGAAGATATTAGCATAAAACGCTCAACGCCCGCATTCACGGCCTGTTCAGCCAGCGTTTGGGTCCCAAAGACATTGTTGACCAAACCAGTCAAAGGGTTTGCTTCGACCAATGGCACATGTTTGTAGGCAGCAGCATGCAAGACAATGTTAACGCTGTGATTGGTCATCAACTTCCGAACCTGCCGACTGTCCGTAACCGAGCCAAGTACTGACACCAGTTCGATGTCGAGCGCGTCATGCCGCATCATGCCGCGCAGTTCCATGTCGATATTATACAAGCCAAGCTCGCTAAGCTCAAACAGGATCAATTTGGACGGCTTGCATTCGATCACCTGACGACACAACTCAGAGCCTATCGACCCCCCCGCGCCGGAAATCAGCACCACCTTGCCTTTATAACAAAGACTTGCATCGCCCAACGGGTGTGCAACTTCGGCGCGCCCCAGAAAACTGCGCGCAGACACAGGCGTCAACTTGTTCACCAGCGCGTCGGCTCCAATCAGCTGAGAGAATGATGGCAGCGTCTGTACTTCCAACCCCATCCGCTCCAGCCGACGCGCGATCTGCGCCTGCTTCAGGCGGTTCAACGATGGGACGGCAAGCAGCACGCGATCGATCTGCTTTTCCTTCACGATTTCCGCAATGCTCATCGGTGAGTATACTGGCAGGCGGTGTACACGCATCCCTTGTAAGCTTTTGCTATCATCTACAAACGCGACCACATGAATCGCCTCGTGTCCGCGCAGCGCCGCAACAAGTTGCACACCGGTTGTACCTGCGCCATAGATCAACACCCGCGTCCGCTTGCTCGAATTGCGGTAAACAGCAAAAACGAGTTGAAGCAACATCGCGCGACTTCCGACAGCGAGGCAGAAGAACACAACCCCAAAGATCAAATGCAGCCCAAGATTCAGATCAAGACCGGCAATATCTGCGAAAATACCAGAAGCGACTCCCAGCAACATCGCGTGAAGTGCAGTCAGACCAACCGATGCTGCATCATACGCGCTTACCTGGATATCGTTGATACCGAACCAGATCGAAACCCCAACCGCGATGACCACCATGTATGGCATCAGCAGCATGTAGCTACCAAGATTCCCCATCACGCCGCCGGGCAACGGATACGCAGCAAAGGCTATCGCCAGCGCAACAAGCACCAGTACACCGTCTAGCAAAAGCATGATCCGGCGCTTGTGCACCTTGTTCAGAGACTTAACCCAGTTCAACATGACCCGACCCACCCGTTTCACCATACGACCGGCAAAAATTCAAAACACCAAGCACCCCTCGGCGCACCTAAACGCTATCCACGCATTACCTTAACCGCAATGGATACGTTTTCATAACAAATCATCTGCTTCTAAATGGTTTAGACTTTTGTCCGCCTAAAGAGATTTCCAATCGTCTGGAAGACCAGATCAAAGTCATAACAGACATTCTGGTGACGCTGGTAAATCAGATCGAGCTTTGCCTTACGCGGTATGCAAATGCGACAATAAACATCATCGGTTTTCTCTGCCGTGTCACAGCGGGTCAGCAGCCGTTCTTCGTGCTTATGAAACCGGATCGTTGCCAGCCCCGTCACGCCCGGACGGGATTTCAGGACCTTACCATAAATCTCCGGGAACCGCTCGACGTATTCCCGCAACGGAGGCCGCGGGCCGACAAATGAAAGATCCCCCTTCAATATGTTCCAGAGCTGGGGAAATTCGTCTAGTCGCTTCGACCGCAACCTGGCTCCCAACAGCGTGACCCGGGAGGCTTTGTTCGCCCCTGAAACACCTTGATCCTGATCTACAACCGTCATGGTGCGAAATTTGATCAAGCCGAAAGACTCATCTGGCGCCTTCATACGCTCAGCAACGTAAAACAAAGGACGCCCCTGCTTGAGATAAATGTAGATCACCAACAACAAGATCACAGGCCCCAAAATGACCACCAACAGGCTCGCAAAGAACAGATCAAAAAGGCGTTTTCGCATTGTCATGATGGTCAGGATCCTTGTGTGGGTATCGCATCGCGTTTGCATCGGTTTCGCGGGGGTAGCCGCGCGGTTGCTGAGCAGCGCAGCCAGCATGGCTGATACCAGCTTTGGGAAAATAGATGCGAGCAGCTCCATTGGGGCGCATCTAAAACCCGCACAACTGTGGCTGTTCTGCCGCACTACAGAGGCTCACGATAGGCGACTTTCCGACCATCCTGTAGAACCGCATGGCTCGGTCCACTGTTCACCTTTGGCCAACCCGCTCCGCATCTGTCTATCGCCAGTGTGCTTTCTTTCGGTCCTGCAGCACCAAAATCGCCTTCCGGTGGTAAAAATGCCGATGCGGCTATGGATCATTACGCCGAACAGATTGACCTTGAGGCGTCATAGAGTATCTTGCCCGACAATAGTGATCAACGCGAACCCGCTGGCTACAAAGCGCGTAAGAAGTGTTGGATAAGCAATAGATGAGCGGTGGCGTAAATGAGTAAGTTGACCAAATACCTCCTATGGGCTGTGCTCTGCTTCTCAATGGCAGCCTGCGGAACGTTGCCACGCGGCGCAGCTATTCGAGCGGAGATAGTCAAAGGGTCGAATACGCCAGAAGCTGATTTTGCAGTATATCCAGTATCAAAATCATTCCTGCCCAGTCTTACTGAATGGCCATCCACCGGAGAGCGCCACTATAGCTGGCTTTCGCATAGCCACGGGTCAAACGCCCAAATTATCCGACCCGGTGATACACTTGACGTTGTAATCTGGGACAGTTCGGAAAATTCTCTCCTACTGAGCCCCGGGGCACGCAACACAAACCTTTCCGCTGTTCGCGTCTCGGAAAGCGGCACGGTCTTTGTGCCTTACGTAGGTAAAGTGCGCGTTGCAGACCGCACCCCCGATAGCGCACGCGAGTTGTTGCAGCGCCAACTTGAGGCTGTCGCACCGGGTGCGCAGGTTCAATTGTCGATGGCCGAAGGCCGCTTCAACTCGGTTGATATGGTCAGCGGAGTACGCACACCCGGCAACATCAAGTTGCCAGATCAGAATTTTTCAGTGCTTGCTGCGATATCGGCCTCTGGCGGCGCCAACGCGGCGCTCAAAAACCCGCAGGTCAAGCTGGTCCGCGGCCACAACACCTATCGCACCTCGCTAAATCGGCTGTTCGACAATCCGAAACTTGATACCCGCTTGAATGGTGGCGACCAGATCATCGTTGAAGCCGACAACCGCTATTTCCTTGCCCTTGGGGCCACCGGTACTGAAAACCAGTTCGACTTCAACCGCGACCAGATTTCCGCACTTGATGCGCTATCCATCATGGGCGGGGTGAACGACAACCGTGCTAACCCCAAAGGCGTACTGGTCTTGCGTGAGTACCCTGCATCAGCGCTCAGCTCGGGTCAGCGTGGCCCACGCAAACAGCGCGTTGTGTTTACCATTGACCTGACAACATCAGACGGCCTGTTTTCGGCACGGAATTTCTATATCAGCTCCGGCGATCTTGTCCTCGCCACCGAAAGCCCGATTTCAAGTGCCAGAGTAGTATTTGGACTTGTTGGATCGGCCTTCGGGTTGCTGAACGCAACCACGAACTAAACCGGCTATTACGGCATGGCTATTTGTTTGTCCTGTGGCAGCAGGGCATTCATTTCCGCGATATGTTCTGGCAAGCATTTTGTCAGAAAGTCATAGTGCTCAACCACATGGCGGCGCGCAGCTGGTCCAAGATGGGCAAAATCTTGCGGCCGCTCAAGCACCTTAACCACCTGCTGCGCCAGTGCTTTGTGGTCATGGAAATCAACCAGCAAACCAGTCTCACCATGAGTCATCGCCTCGCGGACCGGTTCGACGTCAGAGGCCACAATGGTCGCCTCCATAGACATGGCTTCGAGAAGCGACCAAGACAGCACAAACGGCATTGTCATATAGATATGGCAGCGGCTTATCTGGATGATTTTCTGGTATTCAGCGTAAGGCACCTGTCCCAGAAAATGCACCCGGCTCCAATCCACACGATCGCCAACTTCGGCCTCCATCTCTCCGCGTAGACCTCCGGGGCTTTTGCTTTTGGAACCGTAGGATACCTCGTTACCGCCAATAACCAAAACGCGGGCATTTGGTCTGGCCTCTAGGATATCGGGCAAAGCGCGCATGAATTTGTGAAACCCCCGCATCCGTTCAAGATTGCGCGCCATATAGGTAACGATTTCATCTCCACGGCCCACTGGCTTTTCGATTCGCCCCAGTTTCAGCTGCGCGTTTTGGCCCGGCTTGAGCTTGTCTGTCCGAATGCCGTCATGACACACATAAATCTTGCTGTGCATTTCTGGCGGAAAGCAGTCGCGCTGCCATTTCGTCGGGCTTAGGCCTCGATCCACTGACGTAATGTTCAAGGCGGGGACGACATTGCGCGCATGAAGCAGGAAAGGCGTGTGCGCATTGACGGGCTCTTCCTTGTCAAAGTTCACAGGCCCGCCAAAAAGGCGGTAGTAGTATTCAAAAAAGCCGATAATCGGGACATCCGGCCAGATCTGCTTGAAGAACGTCAGCTCGCCCCAACCGACATGTCCCACAACGAGATCGGGCTTGAACTCTTCGTCACGCTCAATCTTCTGGCAGGCCAGAGCCGCACCAAAGCCAGCACCGGTCGTTTCCTCCCAGACGTTACTCAGACCGTAGGCTTCTTTCGTCGGACTGTGATGGGGAGTGTAGAGGCGCGTCTCCACACCCGCAATCTTGGGTGCGTTTTTCCGTTGGGTAAGGAAATAAATCCGATGCTCGCCCTGTTCAGCCAACCATTGCACGAGTTCGCGGTACTGACCTGGCATATTCTGGTGCACAAACATAATATTCATTTGAAAATTCAGCCTTTTGTCATCTCAAAATTAAACCTGAATAACCCACTAAGTCCAGTTTTGGCAAATTTACTATTTACCCTTCCAGACGGGGTCCCGCTTTTCCGCAAAGGCACGCGCACCTTCCATCTGGTCCTCAGAGGAATAAAGTATATCTACGCTGCGCAGCTGCCGCCGCGTGATCCGGTTCATCGCGTCCTGAAATTTGGCATCTTCAGCGTCGCGCACAATTTCTTTGATCGCCGCATAAACCAGTGGCGGGCCAGAGGCCAATAGCCGCGCCAATTCCCACGCGCGGTCCATCAAGTCAGTTGCAGGGAGAATTTCATTGATCAGGCCCCAGCCCTTGCCTTCTCGCGCGTCAAACCAACGACCAGTCAGCAAAAGTTCCATCGCGATGTGGTAGGGGATACGCTTGGGCAACTTCACACTCGCCGCATCCGCCACAGTGCCAGAGCGGATTTCGGGAAGGGCGAAGGTCGCGTGATCCGCGGCAAGGATCATGTCAGCGCTCAATGCCAACTCAAGCCCGCCGCCGCAACAGATACCGTTCACCGCGGCAATCACCGGCTTGTTCAGGCCGGGCAATTCCTGAAGGCCACCAAAACCACCAACCCCATAGTCACCGTCAACAGCATCGCCGTCAGCAGCCGCTTTTAGATCCCACCCGGGGCAAAAGAACTTATCACCGCCGCCAGTGATAATCGCCACCCGCAACTCGGGGTCATCGCGAAATCCGGCAAAGACCTCACCCATTCGGCGCGAGGTGACTAGATCAATTGCATTGGCTTTGGGCCGGTCCAGCGTCACTTCTAGAATGGCACCTTCGCGACGGATTTTGATGGGGTCCATGGTCTCTTCTCCTCAGGCTTGACGCAGCAGCGCATCCACGGCCACTGCCGCATCGGGGGTACACATAAGCGGATTGATCTCTACCTCGCTGACAGAAGCAGCATTGGCAATGACATAGTCCTGAACCGCCATTACTGCGGCAATGATTGCGTCCAGATCAGCGCCGGGTTTCCCGCGATAGCCCTCAATCATCGGCCAAATGCGCAAACGCCGCAAAGCCTTTTCTACGGCTTGCGGATGGGCCGGAACCAACAACGATGCGGTGTCTTGCCAAAGCTCCGTTAGGATCCCTCCGGCGCCCAGCGTAAGAACAAATCCGTGCGCAGGATCGCGCAGCACGCCAATCAATAACTCTGCAACCGCACCCTGCACCATCTCCTCAATCAGATAGCCTGCGTCCGGCATATGCTCAGCCGTCGCCGAAACCTCTTCGGGCGCTAACCCAAGCCGGACGCCACCCGCTTCGGACTTGTGCGCAAGGCCGGTAACCTTCAGGACCAAAGGGCCTTCCAAAGTAGCCGCTGCCGCATCCAGTCCGGCGCGTTGATCAACGGCCACACCCTTTGGGACTGGCACACCAAAGCCGCTCAGCGCGGCCTTAGCTGTTGCTTCCTGCATCAAAGCCACCTCGCGGTCAGCGCCGGAAAAAAGCACAGGCAACTCATCAGGTTTACAAATGGTTGTAGCCACGGCTGCCGCCGCGATGGCCTCGCTTAGGCCATTCATCGGGACAACACCGCCGGCGGCCAGTTTGGCAGCGACGTCCAAGGGCATCAGCTCGGGCAACGTCGCGACAACAGCAACTGGTCTGCCGCTTTGCGCGCGGACCGCCAGTGCTGCCTCGGTTGCACAGACCCAATCAGTGGCATCGGTATGCGGATAGTCTACAATGATCATCGTCAGGCCGATATGAGGCGCGGCCATCGGCAACCAAGCCGCTGTCATTCTCTGTACGTCGCGCCAAATATAGGTGTGGTAGTCCAGCGGATTGCTCAGCGCGACCATTGGCCCAAGTGCCGCCGACAAATCAGCGCGCTGAACATCTGTAAGCGGTGGCAAAGAAACCCCTGACCCAACAGCCGTATCTGCTGCCAGACTGGCCTCTCCACCCGAACAGCTGATGGAAGACAACGTTGGCGCGTCCAGCGGGCCCACCATATGCAACAGTTTAAGTGTTTCCAGAAATACCGGCAGGCTCGTAACGCGCCCAATCCCCAAACGCTCCAACAGCGCGGTAGCCCCTGCATCGCTGCCAGCCAGAGAGGCCGTATGCGATATCGCAGCCCGCTGGGCCTGATTCGAACGCCCAACTTTCAGCGCAATCAAGGGGATGCCCTTTTCATACGCTCTACATGCCAGCGCATGCCAATCAGCCAAATCTCCAAACCCTTCGATATGCAGGCCAATCGCGGTCACGCGTGGATCGTCCAGCAGCTCCAACGCAATCTTTGCCTGCGTCGTCTGCGCCATGTTCCCGCAAGCGACCACATAAGCGATGGGCACGCCTCTAAGCTGCATCGAAAGGTTTATGGCGATGTTGGACGACTGGGTCAGGATCGCGACACCACTTTCCACGCGTGCACAGCCGTGCTGGTCTGGCCACAACAACGCACCGTCCAATGCATTTATGAAACCATAGCAGTTAGGCCCCAAAATGGGCATCTCGCCTGCGGCATCAACGAGGGCGGCCTGCAAATCCGCCCCGCTACCATCCTCTGCTGCCGCTTCGGAAAAGCCTGACGCAAAACATACAGCACCGCCTGCTCCCATCGCAGAAAGCTCACGGACAACCTCGATAGAAGCGACCCGGTTCACCCCGACGAAAACCGCGTCAGGGGCATGATCAAGAGAACTCAACGAGGGAAGTGACTGCACGCCCTCAATGACCTCCGAACGCGGATGAATAACGTCAATCCGACCTGTGAAATTCATCCCACGAGATTGCCTGACAATCTGCGCACACCAAGCGCCGCCACCAATCACTGCAATGGAATTAGGGCGCAGCAACCGCGAAAGATCACGCGACATTGTAGAGGTCCATCGAAGAGGTGGTCATGCGCCCAAGGCCCGCAACATTTCGCGGCTGATGATGTGCCGTTGGATTTCCGACGTCCCGTCCCAGATTCTTTCTACCCGCGCATCACGCCAGAACCGCTCAAGCGGGTAGTCGTCCATCAAACCCATCCCTCCGTGAACCTGTATCGTCGCATCCGTAACACGGGCGAGCATTTCGCTCGCATAGAGCTTTGCGCTGGCGATCTCCCGATTTGCAGGCAGCCCCTTATCAAGCCGGTCGGCGGCGGCAAGTGTGAGCAAGTCTGCTGCATCTATTTCGGTCACCATATCGGCCAATTGGAAAGAAACACCTTGGAACTTGCCGATCTTCTGGCCGAACTGTTCACGCTCGGCGGCATAGTTGAGCGCGTAATCAAATACACGTCTGGCCCTGCCAACGCTCATGGTCGCCACCGTGATGCGGGTGGCATAGAGCCACGTGTTCATCACCTCAAAACCACTATCGACCTCACCCAGAACTTGGGCGTCAGGCAGACGGCAATCGTCAAAATCCAGAATCATGTTTTTGTAGCCGCGATGGCTCACCGATTTATAGCCATCACGGATGGTGAAACCCGGCGTGCCCCGATCCACAAGAAAAGCGGTGATGCGTTTCTTGGGCCCTTTTGGCGTCTGGTCTTCACCGGTTGCGATGAACACGATGATAAAGTCCGCATGCTCCGCACCAGAGATGAAGTGCTTGGTTCCGTTCACCACCCAATCACCGCCATCGCGCACAGCGCTACACTTCATTCCGCGCACGTCTGATCCCGCGCCCGGCTCTGTCATGGCAAGCGCGTCCATCCGTTCTCCGCGCACGGCGGGCATCAGATAACGCTCAATCTGGTCGCCTTCGCAGGCCATCAGAATGTTTTGCGGCCGTCCAAAGAAGTGGTTTAACGCCATTGAACCGCGCCCCAGCTCTCGCTCTACCAACGCGAATTCAACGTGGGAAAGACTGGCACAGCCAACACTTTCCGGAAAGTTGCAGGCATAGAAACCCAGATCAATTGTCTTTTGCTTGATATGTTGGGCGATCTCGGCAGGGACTTCGCCGGTGCGTTCCACCAGTTCTTCGTGGGGATAGATTTCTTTCTCGACGAAAGTGCGCACTGTGTCCGCAATCATCTGGTGCTCTTCGGTCAGCCCGTAAATCATATTCAGCTCTCTCTATTCAGTCGGACATTGAACGGCACGGTGCCGCATGAATTTCTTTTGGCGCAAACACCATGTCATTTTGCATAATCGCTTCCTTCCGAATCCAGGATTGCTTTCAACTCGGCCAGATGCCGCGCGTCTTGTTCGGGGTAGTTTTCCAGTTCCCGTGCCGTTTTTTCTGCGATCTCGTCACTGATCCGGCGCAGGGGTAGGCCGGTTTGCAGCGCGCGGATATAGGTCTCGGCAGCGCGCTCGAAATAGTAGAGACGATTGAACGTGTCAGCGACGGTGTCGCCAATCACCATGACGCCATGGCTACCCATGACCATCACTTTTTGCTTGGGGTCTGTCAGGAGCGTGGCACAGCGCGCGCCCTCATCCGCGAAGGCCAAACCGCCATAGTCTTCATCAATCACAACGCGATCAAAGAAGGTACAGCAATTCTGGTCGATTGGTGGCAACCGGCTGTCTTGCAGGCACGCCAGCACCGTCGCGAAGATCGAATGCACGTGCATCACGCAACGTGCATGGCCGCATACCGCATGCACTCCGCCGTGCAGGCCCCATGCAGTCGGGTCCGGTGCGCTAGGCCCTTCATAAGTCTCGGGGTCATCCGCATCAATCAGCAGCAGGTCGCTTGCCTTGACCCTGCTGAAATGCACCTGATTGGGGTTCATCAAAAACTTTGATCCGCTGTCATTCACCGCAAGAGAGAAGTGATTGGCCACGCCTTCATGCATGTTCAACCGCGCGGTCCAGCGAAAGGCTGCCGCCAGATCTACACGTTCCTGCCAGTGATCCATGTTTGGCTTCATCTGAGTCACATTCATCTGCTTGTTCCTTCTTGTTGTTTCACAGGACAATTCCGCAATCTGTCAGTCCGTCTTGTTTGCGACATCATGCCTACGCTTCTAATGACCGGCTTGGTACCCACGCGTAGCCGTTCGTGCACAGGATATATGCTTCGCGCAGACCATGCGGCTTGTCCGTGGGTGTTTGCAAGACCGTGCCGCCCGCGGCTTCAGCCAAAGCACAGGCCGCATCTGGGTCCGTGTCGTAAAGCCGGATTTCGATTCCCGCTCCGCGCGGCGGCGTTTCCGGCAACAGGCCCAGCAACGGGTTCGAATGATAGGTCCCGTCGCTGTGCAACTGAAAGACCTGATCCGAATATTTCATGATGGCAAAATCCGTGGTTGGTTGGTACGATTTCATGCCAAAGACCGCCTCTAAAAAGGCAATCTGGGATGTCACATCGCGGACTAGCAGGTTCAGTCCGAACCCACGCAAGCTGCTACCGAACGCAGCGGCACCAACCTTATCATAGTCCATCCTACCCACCCCCGCTTGAACCCGCGCTGACCCTGTGAAAGATTGGGACATGACACAAGCAATATTTCCCTCTTGGCCCGATGTGGCCGCTGATCTGGTCAAGGTCGCGGCAGGCCGCGCGCATGCCGATATGATCATCACCAGTGGCACTTGGGTGAACGTTCACACCCGCGAAGCGCTGCCAAATCACGACGTCGCCATTGTGCGGGGCCGCATCGCCTTTGTTGGGCCGTCGGCTGCGCATTGTCGCGGGCCGGATACGCAGATGATCGACGCGCAAGGCCGCTACATGATCCCCGGCCTGTGCGACGGGCACATGCATATCGAATCCGGCATGCTAACACCGGCCGAGTTTGCCCGCGCCGTGATCCCGCATGGCACCACCTCCATGTTCACCGATCCCCATGAGATCGCGAACGTACTGGGCTTGGAAGGCGTGCGCATGATGCACGACGAGGCACTGTTGCAACCCGTCAATATCTTCACCCAGATGCCGTCCTGCGCGCCTTCGGCACCGGGAATGGAAACGACAGGATTCGAGATCAGCGCCGAGGATGTAGCCGAAGCGATGGCGTGGCCCGGCATCATCGGTCTGGGCGAAATGATGAACTTCCCCGGCGTATCCAATGCTGATCCGCAGATGTTGGCGGAAATTGCCGCCACACAGCGGGCGGGTAAAACCGTCGGCGGACACTATGCCTCACCCGATCTTGGGCCTGCCTTTGCGGCCTATGTGGCTGGCGGTCCCGCGGATGATCATGAGGGCACCTGCGAGGCGGACGCGATAGCGCGGATGCGGCAGGGGATGCGCTCGATGATCAGACTAGGCTCTGCTTGGTATGACGTAGAAAGCCAGATCACCGCGATCACCGCGAGGGGTCTTGATTCGCGCAACATGATCTTGTGCACAGATGATTGCCACTCCGGCACCTTGGTAAATGACGGACACATGAACCGCGTGGTTCGCCACGCGATTGACTGCGGCTGTGACCCGCTGGTGGCGCTGCAAATGGCGACGATCAACACCGCCACCCACTTTGGGCTGGAGCGCGAGATCGGCTCGCTGACCCCCGGCCGACGCGCCGATGTGATCTTGAGCTCTGACCTCAAAACCCTCCCGATAGAGACTGTTATTGCCCGTGGTCAGGTTGTGGCGCAGGACGGTGTCTGCCTTGTGGACTGCCCGCACTACAACTGGCCCAAGCACGCACGCCAGACCGTTAACATGGCACGCGATCTTAAGCCGGACGACTTCACCATCTGCGCCCCTGCTGGCGCCAATGCAGTGACTGCAAACGTGATTGGTGTCGTAGAAAATCAGGCTCCGACAAAGGCGCTCCAGTTTGAACTTCCGGTGACCGAAGGTCGCGTGACCGCGCACGGCGATATAGCGCAGATCGCATTGGTAGAGCGGCACCGCGCTACAGGCGGCGTGGTCAATGCACTAGTCTCGGGCTTTGGCTATACGGGCCAAATGGCCATGGCCTCGACCGTGGCGCACGACAGCCACCACATGATCGTCGTTGGCACAGATACCGATCAAATGGCGCTGGCAGCAAACCATCTGCGCGCTCTTGGTGGTGGCATCACGATCTTCAAGGACGGCGCGGAACTGGCCACCATCGATTTGCCAATTGCAGGGTTGATGTCAGACAATCCCGCCGCAGACGTTGCTGCAAAAACCGATGCGATGATGCAGGCCATGCGCGATTGCGGCTGCATGCTCAACAACGCCTACATGCAGCACTCCCTGCTGGCGCTTGTCGTGATTCCAGAGCTGCGAATTTCAGATCTTGGGCTTGTTGACGTGCGCAACTTTGAATTTATCGATGTCATTGTGTCATGAAAACCTTTGCGCAGAACCTTGCTTCCTTGATGCCCAATGGCATCACTTTGCCGATTGAGTTGGTGGAAGCCTTCGGCTGGCTTGAGGATCAGGGCTGGCACAACATCCGAGGGGCCGGAGCGCCAGAGGACCACTGGCTGTCTATCTATCCCTCAGACCTTCTGAACCATCCAGTCAGCTGCCACGTCATCTTTGGCGGCACCAGTCTGCCCTATACCGATCATTGGGCCACACCCGACCCTACAATTGATGCCCGCATCGCCGAGATTGGCGAGACATCAGGCGATGGCGGGCGCGTAGCGATCTGGCTTGATGAAGCGGGCAATCAACAGTTTGTGCATATCGGCCATAGCAGCCTTGGCGTCATCACCGATGATCCGCTGATCCTTTTGCAGTTCTTCGCGATGGGCTACCCAGAACCGGGCACGTTGGAGCGGACAGACATTACCCCTGTTCAGGCCATTCTGGACACCCACGGCATCGCTGATCTGGAGGCCCTTGGCCCCAATGACCAGCCCATCATACCCGAGGCCTTTCAAACGTTTCTAAAACAGCGCTTCGGGGTTGATATCCCGACTGCAGCGCGCGATCTGGGCATCACTAATTTTGCACAGTATCATGATAGTGACACCACCGATCCTTTTGCTCGCTGGATCGCTACCGCGTCGCCGGAACCAAGCGAGGCAGAGCTTGCTTATGGACTGGAGTTGATGCGCACAGTCGAAGCGCTTGATATCAAGGACACCGACAGTACAGACGTAATTATGGGCAAAATCGGCTCCCTCTTCCAAAGTAAAGACTAGAAAGCAGTGTCATGCAGCACCATCAAATCCTGACCCCCGATGCGCCTTCAGCCGAAGCCTTCACCAACGCGACCGCTGCCGTTGACCGGTTGACCGAACTTTATAATGAGGCGGTCGAATTTCTGCGCGAGCATTTCACAGCCGCGATGGCCGACGCACCACCCGACAGCCGTATCCGCGCCTTTTACCCTGAGGTTCGTTTCACAACGTCTTCCTACGCGCAGGTGGACACGCGCCTAAGCTTTGGTCACGTCTCTGCCCCCGGCACCTATGCCGCATCAATCACACGGCCCGACCTGTTTCGAAACTATCTGATCCAGCAAATCGGCCTGCTGATCAAAAACCACGGCCAGCCTGTTTACATCGGACCGTCTGAAACGCCGATCCCCGTGCATTTTGCTATGGCGAGCGATTCCGGCATCACTGTACCGCAACAGGGTGCCGCAGATTTTACGCTGCGCGATGTGTTCGATGTACCCGATCTTAGCACCACCAATGATGACATAGTAAACGGCACCTACGTGCCAACCGATGGCGTGGGGCCATTGGCCCCCTTTACGGCCCAGCGCATTGACTATTCGCTTGCCCGTCTGGCGCATTACACCGCCACAGACCCTGATCATTTCCAGTGCCACGTGCTGTTCACAAACTACCAGTTCTATGTGAGCGAGTTTGAAGAATATGCCCGCACGCAGTTGCGTGATCCGGCTAGCGGCTACACCTCTTTCGTCTCCATCGGCAATCAGGAGATCACAGATCCGGATGCACCGATTGCGGTCTCGGCCAAGCTACCGCAGATGCCGACATATCACCTCAAACGCACTGACGGCTCCGGCATTACGCTCGTCAACATCGGTGTGGGTCCGTCGAACGCCAAAACCGCAACCGATCACATCGCAGTACTACGTCCGCATGCATGGCTGATGGTCGGCCACTGTGCGGGCTTGCGCAACACGCAAGAGTTGGGCGACTTTGTACTCGCCCACGCCTATCTGCGCGAAGATCACGTGCTGGATGACGATCTGCCGGTTTGGGTCCCGATCCCTGCCTTGGCGGAAATCCAGATCGCATTGGAAAGCGCCGTGGCTCAGGTAACCCAGCTGGAGGGGTACGAGCTTAAGCGGATCATGCGTACCGGCACCGTCGCCACCATCGACAACCGCAACTGGGAATTGCGCGACCAGTCCGGCCCCGTGCAACGCCTCAGCCAGTCGCGTGCCATCGCACTGGACATGGAGAGCGCCACCATCGCCGCCAACGGCTACCGTTTCCGCGTCCCTTACGGCACGCTATTATGTGTGTCAGATAAGCCGCTGCACGGAGAGCTCAAGCTGCCTGGCATGGCGTCAGACTTCTACAAATCACAGGTTTCGCGCCATTTGATGATTGGTATTCGCGCCATGGAACAGCTTCGCGGCATGCCGCTGGAGCGGATTCACAGTAGGAAATTACGCTCATTTGACGAAACCGCCTTCCTCTGACCCCGCCAGCAGCAGAAAAACTACAAAAAACCCGATATTTCGTTGAAAATATCGCCACTATTCGTTGTGTTTGCCGACTACATACCGTTACATTCCGCGGATGAGGCCCAACATTCGGGCAGTCGAGGAGAATAAAATGGCGACCAAACCAATGACAAAGACCCAACTCGTAGCCGCACTGGCTGATGAAATGGGCACCGACAAGAAAAACGCGAGCGCTGCTCTGGATGCAGTATGCGCGTTGATCACCAAAGAAGTTTCAGGCGGCGGTGCTGTGACTCTTCCAGGCGTTGGCAAAATCTACTGCCGTGAGCGCCCCGAGCGTATGGTTCGCAACCCTGCGACCGGCGAACAGTTCAAGAAGGAAGCCGACAAGGTTGTTAAGATGACAATCGCAAAAGCGCTGAAAGACAGCGTTAACGGCTAAGACAGCAGCTGCTGTTTTCGGTTAAAGGGGGAGGCCTAATTGGCAGCCCCCTTTTCTTTTGTATGATGTCATCTAGATTTTTCGAATCTTTCTGCAACAATGCGGAACAATGTTCAGGACCAGCCTTCGCGCTGCTAACCGGAGACTGTAATGAGAGCGGCCCCCCATCCCGATAACGAAAAGCGCATCGCGGCACTCCGCAGCTACGGCATCCTCGACACCCCACGCGAAAGCGACTTCGACGATATCGTAGCCCTCGCCGCACGTATCTGCGAGACGCCCATATCTGTGGTGAACCTGATCGACAATGATCGCCAATGGTTCAAAGCAGAAGTGGGCCTGAACGCCCGCGAAACACCGCTTGATACGTCGATCTGCTCACATGTGATCCTTGATGATGAGTTTGTCGAAATTCCAGACACCCTCACTGATCCACGGATGGCAGACAATCCGCTGTGTCGGGGCAATCCGGGGCTTCGATTTTATGCGGGTGCGCAACTGATAACAGATACAGGTCTGCCGCTGGGGACGTTGTGCGTTTTGGGAAATGAGCCCCGCGAGCTGAATGATCTTCAAAGGGAAACGCTCAAGGTTCTGTCGCGGCAGGTGATGAACCAGTTGGACCTGCGCCGCGCCCTGCACAACGAACAAATTCTCCGCGCTGAGATGGACCACCGGATCAAGAACTCGCTTCAGGCGACCTCTTCACTTGTTCGCCTTTACACACGCGCCGTGAAGAATGACACGGCCCGCGAAGCGCTTGAGGCCGTGCACCGCCGGATTGACGGCATGTCCGCCCTACACGACCATCTTCAACGCTCCAACTTGCAAGGCAGCATCGGGATGTCCGGCTACCTTGAAGACTTGGTCGCCAGCCTGCGCGAGACCACACCGGAAAATATCACCGTGACGCTACGGGTCGAAGACATCTCTTTACCCTTCAGTTTCGCAACGGATGTGGGGATCATCCTGTCCGAGTTTGTGGCAAACACGATCAAATACGGCCACCCCAACGGCGCAGAAGGCACGGTTGATATCGTGCTGGACAAATCAGATGACGGAACGCTGATCCTGCATGCCACTGACAATGGCCTCGGCTCTGCCGCGCCTCCGCCAGAAGCAAGCCGTGTCAGCGGCATCGGCAACAAGATCGTTGCGGCGGCTGCATCCAATCTGGGCGGCACCCTTACCCAGAACCTTACTGAAAACGGCGCCCAGCTCACATTGATGTTTGAAGCGCACTAAGCGCGGTTGTGCTTGACCCACTTCTGCCCGATGGTCGGGCAGGAAACGCAGGCACAGGACTTCAGGCCATGGAATTACGCGCAATCGGACTGGGCCTTGCTTTCGCGCTCATGTGGTCCTCTGCTTTCACATCGGCCCGCATCATTGTTGCCGATGCCTCGCCGCTTTTCGCGCTCTCGTTACGCTACCTGGTTTCAGGGATCATTGGTATCGCACTGGCACGCGCACTCGGCCAAAGCTGGCACCTCACGCGGGCCCAGTGGCGGGCAACGATTATCTTTGGCATTTTGCAAAACACGGTCTACCTCGGACTGTTCTTCATCGCCATGCAAACGATCGAAGCGTCCTTCGCCGCCATCATAGCCTCGACCATGCCCTTAATGGTCGCGCTGGCGGCATGGTTGTTTATGGGCGAACGACTAGGCCCGTTGGGCATTGCTGGTCTGGTCGCGGGACTGGCCGGTGTCGCGCTTATCATGGGCACGCGGATCACGCAGGGCGCCGATCTGACAAGCGTTGCAATATGCATCATCGGGGTTCTGGCACTGACCATCGCCACCCTCACCGTGCGCGGCGCATCCAGTGGGGGGAATCTGCTGATGGTGGTGGGGCTGCAAATGCTCGTGGGTTGCGTTACGCTCAGCATTGCAACGCTGCTGTTTGAAACCCCTCAAGTAAACCCAAGCTGGACACTCGCGCTGGCATTTATCTACACCTGCCTCGTTCCGGGGCTGATGGCAACGTGGGTCTGGTTCAATCTGGTCGGGCGTATCGGCGCCACCCGCGCGGCCACATTCCACTTTCTTAACCCGTTTTTCGGTGTCGCCATTGCGGCGGTTCTGCTGGGGGAATCGCTTGGTTCGCGTGACATTGTAGGCGTTGGCATCATTGCCGCTGGCATTCTTGCAGTACAGATATCGCGTCAGACTAAGGCGTAAATCCGACACATACACGCCGCAGAAAGCCCAGACCTGCAGTCTCTAGGGCAATAAGCTGTTGTCTATGACCGACATGACCCCATCAAAGGCATATGCCTTCCTGCTAATCCCCGGGTTTTCCACGCTGGGATTTTCCTGCGCACTGGACGCGCTGTCGCTTGCCAATCATCACCCTTCAAGGCGCAAGTTCTACCGCTGGCGGCTACTGTCTGAAACAGGCGCGCCAGTGGAAGCATATAATGGCGTCAAAGTCGCTGCGGACAGCGCTCTTACCCCACTGGAGCGGGGTGAGACGTTGATCATCTGCGCAGGCGAGAACGCGGGCCAATCCAGCTCGAAGACGGTCCTGAGTTGGCTGCGACGCGAAGCGCGGCGCGGCGGTGATCTGGGCGCACTATCGTCAGGAACATATATATTAGCGCTGGCGGGATTGATCGCCGGCAAACGCGTAACAACCCATTGGGAGTACAAAATAGCGCTGGCTGAGATGCTGCCGGACGTCATTATGGAAGACACGATATTTTCCGTAGACGGACGCATCTTTACCTCTGCCGGCGGAGCAGCCTCATTGGATATGATGTTACACCGATTGCGTGATGACTATGGCCCCGATCTGGCCACATGGGTAGCCGACCAGATGGTCTATACCGTGCCACGTCTTCATTCCGACGCCCAGCGCGCCTCACTCCAATCTCGCCCCGAAGTGCGTAATCCCAAACTACTGATGGCGATGCGAGTGATGGAGAACAACATCGAAGATCCGCTCACACCGGATGAGATCGCCGACGTGGTCGGCCTTTCCACCCGCCAACTAGAACGGTTGTTTGCAAAATATCTCAGCATATCACCCAAGCGAAACTACCTGCGCATCCGGCTTGAAAAAGGTCGCAACCTGTTGCGCCAAACTGATCTGTCCGTCACGGATGTGTGCGTGGCCTGTGGCTTCAAATCTCTGTCGCACTTCTCGAAAAGCTACCGCGCGAACTACGGTATTCCGCCGGGGCTGGAGGCAAGCGACGGCAAAGTGCTTTGGTCGGACAAATCCGCGAAAACTTAATTCAGCAAGGCCTCGATAGCTCGAGGGATCGCACCGCTGTCAGGTTTCGCATTCGATCCCCATGTTTCGACCACCTGACCGTCCAGACCGATCAATACCTTGTTGAAATTCCAGCGCGGGATGAAGCCCGTCTGCGCTTTTACGTCTTTGTAGAACGAATGCGCCCGCGTGCCCCGCACATTTGTCATGTCCGTCATCGGCAGGGTAAGGTTAAAGTTGATCTCGCAGAACTCTTTGACCTCTTCGGCGCTGTCCAGTTCTTGATTGAAATCATCCGAGGGGACAGCCAGCACTACTAATCCGCGATCCCGGTAACGGTCATAAAGCGCCTGAAGCCCGTCATATTGGTAGGTAAATCCGCATTGTGACGCTGTATTGACCACAAGCACGGGCCGACCTGCCAAATCGCTCAACGCGATGTCACCGCCATCAATGGAAGGAAAGACCGCATCCAGCGGAGCCGCGGCGACAATGTTTGCCCAGATGGATAAAATAAGCCCCGAAATCAGCCGCATTTCACGTCCTCCTCAGAATTATACGCTTCACACACGCAAGAAGATCACAATGAGTTGCACGAGATGCGCGCAGCCCTTTGATTTTTCCATAAAAGCACCATCTAATACAGCAACAACAGCGCAAGGAGCATCCCGTGCCAGAGTACACCAAAAATCCCGACGTCGTCGCGACCCTGTCGGAAGAACAATTCTATGTAACCCAACGAAGCGGGACAGAGCGTCCCGGCGCCGGCAAGCTGCTCAGCAACAAAGAACCGGGCATCTACGTTGATATCGTCTCGGGAGAGCCGCTGTTTGCCTCCGGTGACAAATACGAGAGCGGCTGCGGTTGGCCGAGCTTTACCAAGCCGATCGAACCGGCCCATGTGCAGGAATTGACCGATTCCACCCTTGGCATGGTCCGCACCGAAGTGCGCAGCAAACACGGGGACAGCCATCTTGGCCACGTCTTTCCCGATGGTCCACAGGACCGCGGCGGCCTGCGTTATTGCATCAACTCGGCGTCACTGCGGTTTATCCACCGAGACGACATGGAGGCCGAAGGATATGGTCAATACATTAACCAAGTGGAGGACGTAGCATGAGCAACGAACGCGTAGTACTGGCAGGCGGATGTTTCTGGGGCATGCAGGACCTGATCCGCAAACGAAAAGGCGTAATTAGCACACGCGTCGGATACTCTGGCGGCGATGTGCCGAATGCGACTTACCGCAACCACGGCACCCACGCCGAAGCGATTGAAGTCGTCTTTAACCCCGGTCAGCTTAGCTATCGTGAGATACTGGAGCTGTTTTTCCAGATTCACGACCCCACCACCGCCAACCGGCAGGGCAATGATCTGGGCGTGAGCTACCGCTCAGCGATCTACTACGTAGACGAGGATCAAAAGGCCGTCGCGCTGGATACGATTGCCGACGTAGAAGCGTCCGGCCTTTGGCCCGGCAAAGTCGTGACTGAAGTAGAGCCTGTATCAGATTTCTGGGAAGCGGAACCAGAGCATCAGGACTACCTCGAACGCACGCCCAACGGCTACACCTGCCACTTCCCCCGCCCTGATTGGGTCCTGCCAAAACGCGCAGCAGCGGAGTGACATTGAGGGCTGCCCGCTTTTGCGGGTGGCCCCTTTTTTTGAACACAGTGAAAGTCGGCTTAGAGCCCGCTTTGCCGATTTTCTGTGCCGCAGCTAAAGTCAGCTTTCGGGGAACCAGACAATCACTCGCCGGAAACACGGTCCGTAGCGGACATTGGTAAATACAAACTCTGCTGCGGTACAGCTTCCTGAAACGAGCCATTTGTTCAAACACAATTTCCTGTGTGCGCCTGATGTTCGATGAGCCCACGACGCGTGAATACGACCAGCATATTACTGCAGTAGCAATCAGCTCAAAGTCGACTTCCTCATTGCACTTCTTGCTGCAATTCAACTCTTATGCTACCCAACCAATCTGATGAAAATGCTTGAACATAAATAGCAAAAGGTAGCGGGCTAGCCCCAGTTGGGGCAGATGTTCCGGAGACCTCTGAATGGAAAAGTGATCATTCGATCTTTACCAAAATATCAGCCGGAAATGTTACTCACAATTTTCAAAATTGTATTAGATCTCAATGACGTACAGAGAGGATTTTAGAGAAAAACAGGCGCGCTTAACGTGGTCAGCGTAGCTGTTGTGAAAAGAACCAAGAACACGAGGTATGCCTCCCATCGAATTGACCTTCGCAATCTGCCGCTGGCAATTGGATCGCCGCGTAGCAACGCAGGGGTGATCTGCATTTTGTTCCATGCGGCAAGACTGATAACAGCCAGAAACAGACCCAGCTTGAGCAGGAAAAACTGCCCGTAAGGCGTGAAGGCTGCAGCGACAGGATTGCCAGTTAAGAGCCAAAGAGTGATGCCGCCTGCGACGGTAAGACTGGTGACTACATAAACCGCTTTGTGCCCGAACTCATGGGCAAGTTGCGCCGCGCTATTTCTATGATCTATTCCAGCTACGCGGTATAAGGGCACAAACGCCCCGACCCAGAAGGCCAGCCCAAGAAAATGCACGGTGATCAGAGCGCCCAGCAGAAGCCGTGGTTCTTCCAATGCGTGTCCTCGCAGCACAAATGATGCAGCAACAAAGAACGCGCCAAAGCCCGCTGCGATCTTGCCCCAGCGGGCGGGGATCAACACGGTGAGGATCAACGCAAGACCGATCAGCCGAACTGCGATACTTATTCCCAGAGGGCTCTGCGCCACCATGCTGAGGATCATTGGATCTGTTCCACCCTGCCATGTGCCGCCCATCAGAAAACTCGCCCGCAAGGGTATCCGCAGGAGCGACAAGACCGCAGCGGTAAGTGCCAGCCATACCGCGAACCGTTTGAGCACATCCACCTCGGATGCAGGGAGAGTGCGTAGGAAGATAATACACAAGACGCTCCCCGCTGCGGTCAGGGAGGTCGCATAGACCAGCGCCTTGACGCAGATGGAAACCCACGTGAGGGCATCGGCAGAGGCTACCTCGTTCAGCATGACGGGTTACTCGGACACTTCAAAGCTGAACGCTCCTTGCATCGGGTGTCCGTCATCCGCCAAACCACGCCATGCGACCGAATACAGGCCTGCTGGCAAATTCGGAACGGCCGCGTTGAACTCAGTGACGGGTTGCATATTATCGGTACGGATCAGCTCATGGGCCACACTATCTTGGTCCGTTAGCGTAATCAGCGTCACCTGCAGCGGCATATCGAATGTCATCGCAATCATGTCAGGCGATGCCTCAAGGACGGCACCGTTTGCTGGCACTGATGCCTCCTTTTTCGAATGCGCCCCTGCTTGGCCAATTCCCATCGCCAGTGCAAACAGTGCAACCCAGATTATTTTCCCGTTCATGTCCTATACCCCTTAATTGATGCCGTTGGTGCGCTGGATCGCGCGAACGTAGGCCGTGATGTCTGTGATGTCAGAGGGGGCGCCCCCCGCGACGGCAGGCATATTCCCGAACGGCCAGTGATGCGCTTGAACTCCGTTCGACGCGGCCAGTTGGAACGACATGTCGCCGTGATGGCTTGGCTCGTAGATTTTGTGGATCAAGGGCGGCGCGATGCCGTCACGACCTGCGCCATTATCACCGTGACACGCCGCGCAATTTGCGTTGAAGGCTGTTTCGCCCATCTGCTGCTGCATGGTGAAACTGGCGGGCAGAATCACCTCGACCATCGCGGCACCTTCCGTATTGCTCGGCTGCTCCGCCATCTCTGGAGGCTTCAGGAACATCCACCAACCGCCGACGATCAACAGGCTTATCGCCCCCGAGAGATATTATTAGGCGCATCGCAATTTCTCCTTGTGTGCTGTCGGGTTAAGTCTGGGCCAAAAGCACCGCCTCTGGCTCATTTAGCCGCTTATCCTGGCATGATAGCGCCAATGGCATACATGCCGTCTTCGCCCTTAATCAGCATGAAGGTGACGGCATCCCCTGCCGCGACATCGCCCATCATCTGGGCGTCCGGCAGCAAGGTCAGGTCCATCGTCATCGCAGGCCAGCCGATATCAGGGATCGGTTCATGGCTGACGTTTACCGTGCCATCGCCAAAGCTGTTGACGATAGCCTTAGTATGCAAAGCACCTTCCATCTTCTCGTGGCTCATCGTCATGTTTGAATGGTCCATCGTGGAATGGTTCGCGGATGAGTGGGTCGTCTGTGCAATGGCGAGCGGGGCGTTGAGAACCAGAACACAAAGCGCAAGGCAGAGAGTTTTCATAGGTCGTCCTTTCAGGTTGGGTTGATTATTCGGCAGGCAGAGGTGCTACGTCCCCCTCCTCGGGATGCAGTATGGCGCGGTTCACCCGTTTCAGGGCGAGCCGCTTCCAGATCACAAAGATCGATGGAATGACAAAAAGTGTAAGTAGAGTCGCAGTGGCCATGCCCCCCACCATCGGGGCGGCGATCCGTTGCATGATCTCGGATCCTGTGCCGGTGCCGTACATGATGGGAATGAGGCCCGCAAAAATGGTGGCGACGGTCATTACCTTGGGCCGTACGCGCAGCAGAGCGCCTTCAAACACGACCTCCTCCACATCCAGCGGAGTCATCTCCCGCCGCTCGGCAGCGGCCTGTTTGCGCCGCTTGTCCCATGCAAGGTTGAGATAGAGCAGCATCACAATCGCCGTTTCCACCGCCACACCAGCAAGGGCGATGAACCCCACCAGCACAGCCACGGATATGTCAAAGCTGAGATACCACAAGAACCACACGCCCCCCGCCAGTGCGACAGGCAGCGCGGCGAGGATAATCCCCACCTCAATCACGCGGTTGAAGGCCATGAACAGCATGAGCGTAATGATCAGTAGCGTCGCAGGGGCCACCAGCTTGAGCCGCTCCTGCATCCGCTCAATATACTCATATTGGCCCGACCATGTGATCGAATAGCCCGCAGGCAGAACCACGTGTTCGGCCACAGCCGCCCGCACTTCCTCTACATAGCCGCCCAGATCGCGGCCCGAGATGTCGATGAACACAAACCCTGTGCGCCGCGCGTTTTCAGAGCGGATCATGCCCGGCCCATCGACCACTTTGATCTCGGCCAGCGTGCCCAGCGGGATATGCGCACCCGAAGGCGTGACCACAGGCAGATCGCGCAACCGCTCGGGGGAGTTGCGCCAGTCCTGGGGGTAGCGCAAGTTGATCGGGAAGCGTTCCAGCCCTTCGACGGATTCCGACACTTGCATGCCGCCGATGGCTGTCTGCACCACATCCTGAATGTCGCGCACGCTCATCATGTAGCGCGCGGCGGCCTCGCGGTCGGGGTTGATCTCGATGAACCGCCCACCAATGGGCCGCTCGGCATAGGTCGAAGTCGTGCCCTCGATCTGGCCTGAAATCCGTTCGACTTCGATCCCGATCTGTTCGATTACGCGCAGGTCGGCACCGGATATTTTGACCCCCACAGGCGTTTTGATGCCCGTGGCCAGCATGTCGATGCGGTTCTTGATCGGTTGAATCCAGACATTCGTCACACCGGGGATTTGCACCACACGGTCCAGCTCTGCACGGATTCCCTCCATGGTGATCCCCTCGCGCCAGTCGGCCTCGGGTTTCAGCTGGATCGTCGTCTCGATCATCGTGAGCGGCGCGGGGTCTGTCGCCGTATCGGCACGCCCCAGTTTGCCATGTACTGTCAGCACTTCGGGCACTGTGGCGATCAGGCGGTCGGTCTGTTGCAGCACCTCACGCGCCTTGCCGATGGACACGCCAGGATAGAGCGACGGCATGTAGAGGAAATCACCCTCGTTCAGCTCTGGCATGAACTCGCTCCCGATGCGTTGCAGCGGCCACCACATGGAGGCAACCAGCAGACCTGCGAGCATTGTCGTGGCCCAAGGCCAAGCGACAGCAGCGTCCAAGAACGGACGGTAGACAAAGATCACCAAACGGTTGAGCGGGTTGCGATGCTCCGGCACAATCCGGCCGCGCACGAAATACCCCATGAGCACGGGCACCAGCGTGATCGACAAAATCGCGGCGGCGGCCATGGCGTAGGTCTTGGTGAAGGCCAGCGGTTTGAACAACCGCCCCTCCTGACTTTCCAACACGAACACAGGCAGGAAACTCACCGCGATAATGGCAAGTGAGAAGAACAGCGCAGGCCCCACCTCCTCGCAGCATTCCGTGACAATCCGCCAGCGGTTCTTGTTGGTGAGGGCTTCCTTCTCCAGCCGTCGGTGCATCGCTTCGATCATCACAATCGCCGCGTCCACCATCGCGCCAATGGCAATGGCGATGCCCCCCAGCGACATGATGTTGGCGTTCACGCCCTGCAGTTTCATGATGATAAACGCCGCAAAGATGCCCAGCGGCAGCGACAGCAGGATCACCAGCGAGGAGCGGACGTGCAGCAGAAAGGCCGCGCAGACCAGAATGACAACGATGAATTCCTCGGTCAGCTTCTTTTGCAGGTTCTCGATGGCCCGCTCGATCACGCCAGCACGGTTATAGGTTGTTACGATCTCAACGCCCTCGGGCAGGCTTTGCCGCAGCTCGTCGATCCGCGTCTCCACCGCTTTGATCGTCGAGAGTGCGTTGCCGCCCCAGCGCAGGATCACAACGCCTCCGACGGCATCACCCTCACCATCAAGCTCGCCAACACCACGGCGCATTTCCGGCCCCAGCCGGATGTCGGCCACATCGCCCAACGTAATCGCCGCACCGCGCGCATTCACCATCAGCGGCGCTTTCGCCAGATCGGCGATCTCATCAACATAACCAGTCGAGCGAACCATAAATTCGGCCTCGCCCATCTCGATCACGCTGCCGCCTGTCTCACGGTTGGCACCCTGAATGGCGGCCTGAATTTGCGCCAGCGTGATGTTATAGGCGCGCAGTTTATTTGGATCGACCACAACCTGATATTGTTTGACCATGCCCCCGATGGTGGCGACCTCGGACACGCCATCGACAGTCTGCAATTCGTATTTGAGAAACCAGTCCTGTATCGTGCGCAACTGTGCCAGATCATGCCCGCCCGTGCGGTCGATCAGGGCATATTGGTAAATCCATCCCACACCCGTGGCATCCGGCCCCAGCTGGGGCGAGACACCCTCCGGCAGATTCGCGGTGATCTGACCGAGGTATTCCAGCACCCGCGTGCGCGCCCAATAGAGATCGGTGCCATCCTCGAAAACAACGTATACAAAACTATCCCCGAAGAAGGAAAACCCGCGCACATCACTGGCCCCGGGCACGGCAAGCATGGCGGTGGCGATGGGATAGGTGACCTGATCCTCAACCACCTGCGGCGCTTGGCCTGCATAGGGCGTGCGCACGATCACCTGCACGTCCGACAGATCGGGGATTGCATCCACGGGCGTGGTGCGGATCGCCCAGATGCCTGTCACGGCCATCATCATCGCCAGTGCAAGGATGATAATGCGGTTCACAATCGAGCCGCGAATGATGGCGGCGATCATTGCCCCACCTCCGCCGCTGTTGCGATCCCTACGAGGGTCATTGAGAAGTCAGGAGTGCGGTGCAGTTGAAGTAAAATCTCCTTACCAACAGGCAACGATTCCGAACCTACAGCAGGATCCACCATGAACTCCATGGTCATCCCCGGCATCCCGATCTCCATCATCGGGCCGTGGGTAATGTTGGCCATACCTGTTGCAGGGTCTACGGTATTGATTGTGCCTGACACCTCCATTGGAGGGACCACAGGCTCGGCCGCTGCAAGCAGCATCGTCATCCCATCGGGGCGCGCAAAGGTAAGCGTCATCTCTTTACCCATGACAAGTGTTGCGGGGTCCAGAATGTCATCCAGCGCAAAGCCCATCGTCATACCGGGCATGCCGATTTCCATCATCGGACCATGGGTGATCGTGGCCATGCCTGTCGCAGGGTCTATCGCGTCAATCGTGCCAGACACGATGACCGGAGGGATGGTGGCGTCAGGTTTTTGCGCCACAGGCTCGACCATAGGCGTCTCTGCCTTGATCGCCATCACATCACCGCGAAGAGCAACGATGGTAAACAGCCCATCCTCCCCCTTGGTCAGGTCAAACTCGACGGGTTGGTCCAATGCGACATCGCCTACGTCGATACCGGCCACATCCATATCCATCTGCATCGCAGGCCAGCCCAGTTCGGGGATCGGATCATGCTCCATCGTGAGCTTACCATCGGCAGTGACTGCCAGAACCTTGCCTTTCCCAGTTGCGGCAATACCGTCGTCAGAGCCAAGCTCAATCAGGCTCAGAAGACCGTCTGCACCGCGCGCGGCACGAAACGCGACCTGCTGACCAATTTCCAGCCGTTCCAGCGCGATATCGCTGCGCAGCGCAAAGCGCGAGGTCATCGCAGGCCAGTCCAGCGTTTCAAACGCCGCATTCCGGATCGTCGCCATGCGCGTTTCCGGATCGAGCGCCACCAGTTCACCTGTCCCGCGTGCCGGAGCCTGATCCGTCGGTGCCATCCGCATCAGGCCAGCACTGAGCGCGCTTTCACTGTCGATCAGGAATTGAGCGGAGGCCACAACTTCCTCGCCTGGAGCCAAGCCCTGAACAACCTCGGTGCGCCCGCCACCGCCAAAGGTGTCCCGCAGGCCCGTGGTGATCAGGCGCGGTTTGAAGGTGCCTTCACCGGTCTTGAGAATAACCCGCTCCTCCGAACCGGTGCGAATGATGGCTTCGGTGGGCACAGTCAACGCCATGCGTGTCTCATTCGGGATCAGGCTTACGTTGCCAAACATATTGGGGCGCAGCAGCCCCTCGCTGTTGTCGAACCGCAAGCGCACAGGCAGCGTTCGGGTCTGCGCATCCAGTGCGGGATAGACGTAGTCGATGACACCCGCAAAGGTTCGCCCGTTCAGATGCTCGAACCGCGCGACCGCGCGCATATCATTGGTCATGCGCGCAATATCACGCTCGAACACATCAACGATGAGCCAGACAGCGCTGAGATCGGTCAGCGATACGGCCCGCACTCCTGGCTGGAGAAACATGCCGTCTGCCGCTTCAAGGCCTGTGACAACGCCGTCCTGTGGGGCGATGATTTCGATATTGCGGGCGATCTCACCTCTTTCCTCTATGCGGGCAATCTGTGCGTCGGACATGCCGTGACTGTGCAGTTTGCCACGCGCGGCATCGATGATCCTTTGATCCCCCGCCTCAATCGCCCGCAGCAGATCACCCGAGGATGATCCAATAATCTGCGAGAACATCTCAAACAGGACATCGCCCTTGCGCACGGGATCACCAACTGCGCGCACGTTCAGGGCTTCGATCCAGCCATCTACGCGGGTGTGGACATGACTTGTGAGATGCTCGTCATAGCCAACAAACCCTACCGTCTCGATCCGGCCGGATATCTCGGAGGTTTGAGCAATCGCGGTGCGCACGCCAATAGCGTTGATTTCCGCGGCGGAAAGCATGACTTCGGAAGGATCACCGGAAGGTTCTTGGCCCGCCATGACAGGAATCAGGTCCATTCCCATGGGAGATTTCCCCGGACCGGGCTGACGGAAATTAGCATCCATTGGAGCTACCCAATAGAGGATTTGAGGTCCTTCATTTACGCCCATATCCGAAGGGTTAAGATACAACCGCTCCAGAAAAACACCACCACCAACGCCCGCGCACAGTGCTAGTACACTCAGGGCTGAATATCGTCCACGCATGGTCACCTCGACCCCGGCTTCCCCGTGATGGAAGCCGTTTCCAATCAATAACAATTACGCAGCCCGAAGTCTGGGCGCGCAGCGGCAATCGATCAGATGTGTTGTGGAGGGCGGTCTTTTGAAATCCGCAGATGCGATGGTAGGGTCATCCCCTGTTCAATGCCCTTGCCATTGGGCAGCAAAACGTCTGAAGCGACCAGTTTGAAAGGCGTAGAGGTCTCTTGAAAGCAGCACATGAAGGCCATGCAATACGCAGCGCCTTGGTGGTGAGCATCCATTTCAGCCATGTCGTGGTCCATTCCTGCGACGTCGGAATGCCCCATACCGCTGTGATCCATTACCATGTGGTGTTCATCCACCGATGCAGCAGAGGGTACTGCAAGGGCCGGAGCAACGAATTGCACTACCATAACGCAAATCAGCAGCATAAAGCTCAGCGGCCGAAGGGCCGTTTTGATTTGCGCGAGGTCATTGATGTTGCTCATCTTGATGACATGATACCTATCATCGTCTATTTCAAGTCAGAAATTCGTGAGGTCTGTTCAGAGACGACTCATTGCTACCTCACCAGCCGAACGCGCCCGCGTGCGGGCCGGACAATACGACCGTCTTTTTCAAGCTGCGCCAGCGCGCGGTAGAGTGCTGGTCCCGTCACGCCCAGATCATCGGCCAAAGACAGCAGCGCCACCTCTTTTTGCAGTGTTCCGTCAGCGTCCACCACCTCCGCCAACCGTGCCAGCACCCCTTCGCCCAGCGGCCCTATAGCGCGCAATTCGAGGATACGCCGCGTCCTCATCAACGATTGCGCCAGATCAGCAGAGAAGCGGTTTGAGAGCCCTGGGTCCAGAGTAAACGCCGCCAAGACTTCTGTTCTTGGTAAAATACAGACTTCGGAAGCAACCCGCGCGACAGCGTCGCAGTGGCAAGTTTCTGCAAAGAGTGACGCTTCGGCAAAGGTCTGGCTCTGTTTTGCCGTATGGATGCGCACCCCACTCCCCACCTTGCGTCCAGCGGACAAGCTCAAGCTCCCCGCTGACAACAAGGATCAATCCAAGGGGCGCGTCCCCTTGGTGAAACAGTGCTTGGCCCGCTTGCAACACCGCCTGTTTTGCGATGGTAGCCGCGCAACGGGCCTGTAGCTCCATAAAGAAATCGGCAGATGACATGATCACGATCATAGGGAAGGTCTGCGCCGGATGCTATCCTGAGGATAGTAATCCAAAAGGAACACCCATGAGAATCGCACCCTTTGCCTGCGCCGCCCTGCTAATCACACTCGGCATGACCAGCGCGGCCCTTGCCCAGCATGCAGGCCACACGGGCCATGCCACCAATCATTCGCAGGCCGCATTCCCGGCCGAGCGCGGCGATGCAAATTTTGCGGCGATTGCCGAGATTGTGCAGATACTCAGCCAAGACCCCGAGACCGATTGGAGCCGCGTCAATATCGATGCTTTGCGGACACATCTTGTTGACATGAGCATGTTAACCAGCAATGCGATTGTAAAAACTGACCTGATCGAGAACGGAGTCGAGATGCAGGTTTCCCGCAGCGGGCGCGCAGGCGAAGCCGCATCGCGGATGGTCCCCGCCCATGGACCCGTGCTCGAAGCCGAGACTGGCTGGATCTCGCAGGTCAGTACCAGCGATGCGTTCATCAGTTGGACTGTGACCTCACTGACCGAAGCGCAGGCGCAACAAATCAAAGCCCTCGGCTTTTTCGGCTTGATGGCGACCGGAGATCATCACCGCGCCCACCACATCGCCATCGCCAAAGGTGCTGCCTCACATTGAGTTTCCTTCCGTTGATAGGCCCACTAATTCTTGGGTAAAAGGTTGTAACCAAAAGCCGCTGAGGCATCGACACTCCCTGCAGATGTGGCTTCGTTTTTCCGCGTAAAAAGGGGCGTGAAATTGTTTGCCTCATCGAAACAAGACCCCCCCTCCACGACATAGATTCAGTTTTTGTGCAGGGCGGATCTTTGTACATTGCGCAGCGAAGATCCGTTTCCCGCTCAAGGTCCTTTTCACTGCCGGTGCAATATTTGAAAAGCGGCCGTTGACCACGCGGACGGCAATGTCGGGTTTGTCCGGCGATTTCAACGGGTCGACGCAACACTTTAGTCTTTAGCCAAAGATGGAG
>NZ_JBALVJ010000089.1:0-11639 GCF_036961165.1 Sulfitobacter sp.
GATGCATCTTAGCCAAGCCGCAAAACTGTCCTAAAAAGCAGGACCACTTCACTCATAAACACCTTATCTCGGTGTCCACGAAACCGGCAGCAGCCTAATAGGCCTCATCCACATGCCGGTTCAGGCCATGCCATGATCGGTGTTTGAACGAACGTTTCGCGATCTCGGGGCCAAACTTGCGCACCCATCTGTGGATTGTGGAGGCATCAACTTCAATTCCATGCTCTGCTAACAGATCTCGCACGTCTCGACACGATAGAGCGTAGCGGCAATATCAACGAACCGCACAAAAAAAATGATATCTGGCGGAAACCGATGGTGCTTGAACGGATTGCGTTGCATGACGAACCTCCAAAAGCTCAGATACTTTCAAATATCCGCTCATCTGAAGATTAATGCAACAGACCCAGAAATACGCACTGCTTTATGCAGCAACGGTATTGGAATTTCGACAACCTGCGAGTGTCGGTTCGTGCTGAATTTACAGCGATTTCCTGCCGAACCGCTTGGGTCCGCGCTGGTATTCATGGGCAGCAAAGCCGCAGACCACAATTACGACAACGCCGAGGATTTCGCGCCATGACGCGATCTCATCGAATAGGAAATACCCCACCGCCAGCGCAAACAGGATGCGGACATAAGGAAAAGTGGCCAGCGCGGATACCTCGCCAAAGCGGTAGGCCTCGACGGTGAAAAGCATGCCGACCGTCCCCAACGTGCCCGCCACCAGCAGCAACAGCGCATCGTGCAGCGTGAGGGTGGTCCACCCCGTCACCGCACCGGGCAGGGTGCCGAATGTGGCGACCAGGCCGATCCAGAACATAATCGTCGCTGTATGCTCGGACCGAGCCAGAACCCTGTTTTGAAAGATCAAAAGGGCTGCGGCAAAGGCAGAGCCGAGGCCCAGCAGCACCCCTGCCTCGACCGTGAACCCGCTCACGCCGCTGGCGATCAGAACTCCGGCAAAGCCTACGATCGTGGTAACCGCTCGCTTTGCATCGATACGTTCGCCAAGGACAAAAGGCGCCATCGCAACCACAAACAGCGATGAGGTAAACGTAAGGGTAGAGGCAAGGCCCAGCTCAAGCGTCTGGAAGCTGGCGTAATAGAGCCACCAGCACACAAGGCTGGTCACCCCGCGCAACACGAGCCTTGCCCAGCGCGCCGATCGGTAGAGCACTGGGTTTTGCACCGCGATCCACAGGGCGACGATGACAAGCTGGCTCAGCGAGCGGGCAAAGATAATGAGGGCGAAGGGCACCTCCGGGCTGAGATACCGCAACACCGTAACATCGGCGGTAAACACGCAGGCGGCGGCGATCAGAAGGACAGCGCCGTAAGGGTTGTTGATGTCCGCCGCTGTCGTCACCCGCGGCGGTAAGGCGCAAAGGCGTCGGGCGATATACGTGCAATCTGCCGGATGATCTGGACCCACGCGGCCAACCCGTCAGTTATGGATGACAGGCGGAAAAACTCGTTCGGGGCGTGGAAATTCTCATCCGCTAGGGCAAAAGAAAACATGACCGTGTCGATGCCCAGAATGCGGTGCACGATCTCGGTCAGCGGCAGGGACGCGCCGATGCGCACCTTGAGCGGAACCTGACCAGAGGTCTGCTCAAGTGCGGCCACGGCGGCACTCAGCAGCGGATGATCCGGCGGCACGGCATAGGCACCCCCCTGCCCACGGTCCGCGTAAATCTCCAGCGTGGCAAAGGGCGGCAGATGTGCGTGCAAGTGATCAATCACTGCCTGTTTGGCGCGCTGGGGGTCCTGACCGGGCACAAGGCGCATGGTCAGTTTTGCGAATGCCTCGTTTGGGATTACGGTTTTGGACCCCGCCCCGATATAGCCGCCCCACATCCCGTTGACGTCCAACGTGGGCCGCATCCAGAGCCGCTCCAGCG
Organism: Sulfitobacter sp.; assembly: GCF_036961165.1. Classification (GTDB taxonomy): domain Bacteria; phylum Pseudomonadota; class Alphaproteobacteria; order Rhodobacterales; family Rhodobacteraceae; genus Sulfitobacter. Next base: position 1,905 of record NZ_JBALVJ010000089.1, read on the forward strand.
TGGAATACCCCGCCTCGCCTCTGGGATGCGCCTTGATCGCGTCAAAGGCTGTCGCCTCATCGTAAGGGATCGCGGTGATCTCGGCGCGCTCCTCCACCGTCGGCTCCGCCACACCGTCGTAGAACCCGGCGGCTGTGATCCGCCCCTGCGCATCATGCAGGCCCGCAATCAGACCCGACATTACATGCAGTGGATTGGCCACGATACCGCCATAGCGCCCCGAATGCAGGTCTTGTGCGGCTGTCTGCACCCGCATTTCAAAGCCGGTATTGCCGCGCGAGCCGACGTTCAGTGCCACCAGATCGGGCCGCCAGCGCGCCCCGTCCGCTGAGAGCACCGCATCCGCTGCCAGCAGCCCGCGGTGCGTCTTCAGTATGCTGGGCAGCGAGGGGGAGCCAGTCTCCTCCTCCCCTTCAATCAGCAGTTTGACGTTGACCAGCAATCGCCCCTCGACCGCGATAAAGGCCGCCAACGTATCGAGCGCGATCATCATCGGGGCCTTGTCATCCGATATACCGCGTCCGAATAGCTTGCCGTCGCGCTCCACCGCCTCGAAGGGGGGGCTGTGCCATTTGTCCAGCGGGTCGGCGGGCTGCACATCATAATGGGCATAAACCAGTATCGTGGGCTTGCCTGGCGCGTCCAACCGGTCGGCATAGAGGGCGGCCTGCCCGCTCCCGTCTGGTGGTGTGAGGCGTTGCGCATTGGCAAACCCCATCGCCTTAATCCGTGCTTCGATAAATTGCCGCGCGTCCTCCATGCCCTGCGCCATCGCGGGATCGGCACCAACGGAAGGATAGGACACCAGCGTCTTGAGATCCGTGATCAGCTGCGGCTCATGCGCGTGGGCATAGGTCAGTACGGGGTCGGTCATGGCATGTCCTTTCAGGTGATCCCGCCATCCACGCTCAGGATCTGGCCGCTGATCCAGCCAGCCTCCGGCCCGATGAGGAAAGCGACAGCGGCGGCGATGTCGTCAGGGGTGCCCAGCCTGCGGGTGTGGATGCGGCTGATCAGTTGGGCTTGGCCCTCTGCCCCGTAAGCCTCCCACTGCCGCTGCGTCGCAGGATTGGACAGCACAAAGCCAGGGGCGATGGAATTGACGGTGATGCCATGTTGGCCCAGCTCAAGGCTGAGCTGTTTGGTGAGGCCCACCAGCGCATGTTTGGCGGCCGTATAAGCGTGGATGCCTGTCAGACTGGGGCGCAGCCCCGCGCCAGAGCTAATGGTGACGATCCGGCCCCAGCCCGCCGCCTTCATCGCGGGCACCAGTGCTTGGGCCAGATAAAGCGTGGCGTCGACGTTGATTGCGAAAATGCTGTGCCACGCGGCGGGATCGACATCCTCCAACGGGGTACCGACCTGATTGCGCACGCCGCCGGCGGCATTGACCAGAATGTCCGGCGCGCCGTGATTGGCCACGATCCGGTCGCGCATTTCCTTGACCGGAGCAGGGTCGACCAGATCGGCGCCGATGGCGGGCAGACCCAACCGCGCGGCGGCCTCCTCCAGCGCCTCGCCAGGCAGATCAGTCACGATCACCTGCGCGCCGTCTTTGGCCAACCGCGTTGCAATGGCTGCTCCGATGCCGCCCACAACGCCGGTCACCACTGCGGTGCGCGCGGTCATGTCAGCACCTTTGTCAGCTCATGGAAGGTGTCGGGCGACATCTCGCGGCGGCCTTCCTCGATGTCGTGGATCAGCTCGACCAGACGGCGCAACAGGGGCGTGTCGATGCCGTGGCCCGCCGCGATTTGTGCCACTGTGCCGACCTGCGGGTCTACCTCGGTCTTGCGTTTGCGCACAGCCAGATCACGGTAGATGCCGGTATGGGTCTTGGAGGTCTTGGAATTGAACTCCGCCAGATCGGCAAGGCTTTTACGCGCGGCGGCGTCGCTTGCTCCGGGCATGAAGGCGGCAGGCTCGAACCCATTGAAGGGTTTGGGACCAACCCCTTCGGCCACCGCAGTGCGCATCACCTCGCACGCCAGACCCATCAGGGCAGGCCCGCGCGCAGGGTCCGCGAAATTCACGGTCATGCTGTCCATGCTGAGGGCGGTGGCAAACAGCATCGCACCATATCCCAGTTTGCCCCAGAGATAGGCCCAGATATCATCGGTCAGCACCGCCTCGGGCTCGAATATCTGCAACAGCTTGTGCAGCTCGCGCGTGCGCGGGCGGATGGCTCCGTCAATCTCGCCCACGACCACGGCACCGCGGTTGCCAAACAGGATGCGGCCCGGTCCGGTCCAGTCGGCCCCGTAATTCACGAAGGCGCCAATGGTGCGTGCGGCGCCCACATGCTGAGCGATCACATGCTCGTTCAGACCGTTTTGTGCAGACAGGACATAACCCTCTGCCGCCAGATGCGGCAGCAGCTGCGCCAGTGCGCCTTCGGTTGCCTGTGCTTTCACGGCAAGGATAATGCGCGAATAGGTCCCGGTGAGTTGGTCCGGCGTGACACAGGGGACCACCTGCCTGAATTCCTCGACCGGGCCTTTGATTATCAGGCCCGTGGAGGAGCAGGCGCTTGCATGCTCCTCCACGATATCGACCATCAAAACCGGCACGCCCGCACGGGCAAGGTAGGCACCAAGGATGCCACCAATGGCCCCCGCCCCCCAGATCAGGAGGGGGTCATCCATGGCTTAGATCCGCCCAAGGCCCTTCAAGGGCGGCGCGTGTCTCGGCTACTCCAGTGTCCCAGACCGCCTGCATTTCGGCGTCGGGCCGCTGCCATGGCCCGCCGAACGACCCATCTTTGAGCATTTCGCGCACCTGTGTCGGCGGACAGGCTTTCATCAGGGCCATATCCACGGTCGGCTTTTCGCCTTCAGGCGCGGGCGCATGGGCCAGACGCGTCCAGGGAAAATTCTCCATCCAGTTGGCATGCGACCCTGTAGGATCAATTGACTGGATCTTCGCCCATGTCTCTGGCGCGTTCCACCAGTTGTGAAACTTGATCGAGATGTCACCATATTCAGCCATCAGCTCCTGGGCCAAGGCACCCACGGGGTTGTTGCCCCCGTGGCCGTTCACGATCAGGATCTTCCTGAACCCCGCGCGCCGGAGCGACGCGATGATGTCGCGGATCACCGCCATCAAGGTCTCGACCCGCAGACAGATCGTACCGGGGAATTCGTTGAAATAGGGCGCAAGGCCGTAAGGCATCACGGGAAAGACGGGTATGCCCAAAGGCGCCGCCGCATCGGTCGCGACTTTTTCGGCAAGAATCATATCGACGCAAAGCGACAGTTGCGCGTGCTGCTCGGTAGAGCCGATGGGCAGGATGCAACGCGGATCGCGGGCCGCTGCTGCCTCGACATCGCGCCAGTTCATATTCGCAACGGTCATTGCGGCGTTCCTTTCTCTTCATCCACGTCTCTGGTACGGGCCAACTCTGGCAGATCGCCCGCCCAATCTTGGGCATCGCGCACCACTTTCGACATCAGCTCAAACAACATCTGCCGCTCTCCTTCTGTGAGTGTTTTCAGCATCCGCTGTTCCTGCGCCGCGAAGATCGGGCGCGTCGCGTTGACCACGTCCCAGCCCTTTTCCGACAAAAACAGCGCCTGCGCCCGCCTGCCGCCCGGCGCTTTTCCCCGCGCCTCGATCAGGCCCATCAGTTCAAGCCGCTTGATCGCGCGACTGAGGGTATTTTTCGGAAAACCGGAGGTGTCCGACACATCCCGCGCACTACCCCCGTCGGCCAGCGCCAGCGAGTACAGCACTACATATTCAGGTCGCTTGAGCCCGTAGGTATCCTGTATCCAACTGTACAGCGGCGTGTTGTACAGGAGTGCCAGATAATTGATCCGGAAGGTAAAGGGGCACGGATTCGTCCACAGCTTTGCCTCCAGCATGTCGGCGCTGTCTCCGGGCTCTTGTTTGCTGAAATCCTGACCATATGCCGTCTGCGGACCTGCCATATCGCTGCTCTACCTTGTGAAAACCAAACGAGTTCCAAAATGAACTTGACTAAGACATTATTCATGCACATCGTGAGAAAGCAAGTTCCAAATGGGACACTAAATAATAGAAACGTACCAACAGGACGGGGCCTTTTGCCCTGCTACAACAGGAAGGGAAAGTCATGTACTACCAGAAATTCCTTGCCCCTCTGGCGTTCGCGCTGGGTCTGACGGCGGCGGGTGCCGCATCGGCCCAGACGCTGACGATGGGGGTGCGCGGCGGACCTGAATCAATGGATCCGCACTTCTCCGCCCTTGGCTCTCATGCCGAAGCGGCCAAGCATATTTTCGACACACTGGTCTGGTCTGGCACCGATCTACAGATCGAGCCGGGCCTCGCGACCAGCTGGACCGCGATCGACGACGACACTTGGGAGTTCAAGCTGCGCGAAGGCGTGAAATTCCACGACGGCTCCGATTTCGGCGCCGAGGATGTCAAATTCTCGATCGAGCGTATTCCGGTCGTGACCGGCCCAACGACAACAGCGATTTATGTGCGCCGTGTTGCGAGTGTGGATATCATCGACCCCTATACCGTGCACATCAACACCGACGGTCAGGCGGCAACCCTGCCCAATGACTTCATTCGCCTGTTCATCGTCTCGTCCGATGCGGCGGCCGACTATTCCACGCCTGAGACAGCCGCAGAAGGCTTTAACTCAGGTGCGGCGGCCATCGGTACGGGCCCCTATAAATACGTCAGCTGGGAGCCGAACGGCGATCTGGTGCTTAATCGGTTCGATGACTACTGGCGCGGCATGGGCGCATGGGAGCAGGTGATCCGCAAGGAGATCCCCAACGACAGCTCGCGACTGGCCGCCCTCAAGGCCGGTCAGGTAGATGTGATCAACTATGTCTCGTCTGTCGACTATCTTGCGCTTCAGCGGGATACGGAAATTGACGCGGTCATCGGCGACAGCGTCTATATCATGAACCTGCAACTTGACCAGCGCAAGGACACGCCGCTGGTGCGGGCCAACGACGGCTCCAAACTGGCCGAAAACCCGTTCCGTGATCTCAAGGTCCGTCAGGCGATCGATTACGCCATCGACCGCGAAACCATGGTCGAGATCGTTCTCGAGGGTCTGGGTAAACCCGCCAACCAGATGATGCCGGTCGATTTCTTCGGCTCGAACGTCGATATCCCGATGCCGGAATACGACCCGGCAAAAGCCCGCGAACTACTGGCCGATGCGGGCTATCCTGACGGCTTTCAGGTGGACCTTTATTGCACCAGCGATCGTTTGCCGGGCGACGGGGCGATCTGTCAGGGTCTGGGCCAGATGCTCACGCAGGCAGGGATCACGACAAACGTGAACGCCATCTCGAAAACCGTCTATTTCCCCGCACAGGCGCGACTGGAATATTCGATGTTCATGAACGGCTGGGGCACCCTGACGGGTGAGGCATCCTATACGCTGGGCAGCCTTGCGCACTCCAACAACCCCGACGTGAAGCTGGGCGCATTCAACCGCATCGAATACAAAAACGACGAGGTCGACATGCTGCTGCAAACGGGTGCGACAATGATGGACGAGGCCGCACGTCGCGCCGCCTACGAGGAGGCAATGGCAAAGGTGATGGCGGACAAGGCCTATATCCCGATGGTACAGCTTCAGACCGTTTGGGGCACCAAAGCAGGAACTCTCACGTTCGAGCCACGCTTTGACGAGGACACGCTGGCGTTCTTCATCACGCCTGCGTCCTGATCTACTAACCTAACCTTGGGCCGGGCGGTGATCATACCGCCCGGCCTGTCTTATTCTCCGGGAGGGAGAGCAGATGCTCGGCTTCATTATCCAGCGCTTCATCCAGGCTGTCGGCGTCATGGCCGTGATGTCGGTGATTGTGTTTTTTGGCGTCTATGCCATCGGCAATCCCATCGACATCGTGATCCCGCCCGACGCCACACAGGAAATCCGTTTGGAAGCGATCCGCAGGCTGGGTCTCGACCGGCCGCTCTACGAGCAATATTTCACGTTTCTCGCCAACCTGCTTCAGGGCGATCTGGGGCGCTCATTTGCCTACAACATGCCGGTGCTTGAGCTGATCGGCGGGCGGTTACCCGCGACGCTGGAGCTGGTGCTGATTTCTGTAATTTCCGCCACGGTGCTGGGCGTCGGCCTTGGGATATATGCGGGCTACCGTCCCGACAGCTGGATATCGAAAACAATCATGGCTGTATCCGTGCTTGGCTTTTCGGTCCCGTCGTTCTGGGTCGGGCTGATCCTGATCCTCTTCTTCGCCGTACATCTGGGCTGGCTGCCTGCGGGCGGGCGCGGGGAAACGGTGATGATCTGGGGCGTCGCATGGTCGTTTCCCACCCTCAATGGGCTATCGCACATCGCACTGCCCGCAATCAATCTGGCGCTCTTCAAACTCGCCATGATGATCCGTCTCGCGCGCGCAGGCACCCGCGAAATCATGCTCACCGATACGATCAAATTCGCCCGCGCCGCAGGTCTGTCGGAGGCGACGATCCTGCGCCGGCATCTTCTCAAGCTCATCTCGATCCCCATCATCACCGTCTTTGGACTCGAGCTGGGCTCGACCCTCGCCTTTGCCGTGGTAACCGAGACTATTTTCTCATGGCCCGGCGTGGGCAAGCTGATCATCGACAGCATTGCCGTGCTCGACCGGCCCGTGATGGTGGCCTATCTGATCCTCGTGGCCTTCCTGTTTGTCACTATCAACTTTGTGATTGATCTGGTGTTCGCGCTGATCGACCCGCGCGTGCGCCACGGTGCCTCGGCATGAGCGCAGACCCAAGTCGGCTGTCGCTTTTCTGGGCCGAGTACCGCCAGAACAAGATCGCCGTGCTCGCCTTGATCGTCGTTGTGGTGATGATACTGCTGGCGCTTTTCGCGGCGCTGATCTCGCCGCAGAACCCTTATGATCTGGCCAATCTGTCCCTGCGCGACAGCCGCAGACCGCCCGGTTTTGTTGGCACGGGCGGCTATACCCATATCCTCGGCACTGATCCGCAGGGGCGCGATCTGTTGTCGGCCATCTTCTACGGTCTGCGCATCTCGATCCAGATCGGGCTGGCGGCGGGGTTTGTCTCCCTCACCATTGGGACGACGCTGGGTATCCTTGCGGCCTATGTCGGCGGGCGGGTCGAGACGCTGATCATGCGGCTGGTTGATCTACAGCTGTCGTTTCCCGCGATTCTGCTGGCACTCGTGATCGTGGCGCTGCTGGGACAGGGCAAGGCGCAGCTGATCGGCGCATTGGTAGCGGCCCAATATGCCTATTTCGCGCGCACCGCTTACGGCGCCGCAAAGGCCGAGCGCGGCAAGGATTATATCGAGGCCGCCCTTGCTACCCCGCTCAGCGCGCGGTTGGTGCTGTGGCGTCACATGCTGCCCAATTGCACTCCGCCGCTGATCGTCGTGGCGACCGTGCAAATCGCCAATTCTATCTCGCTGGAGGCCACGCTCAGCTTTCTGGGGCTGGGCCTGCCGGTAACCGAGCCATCGCTGGGAATGCTGATTGCCAATGGATTTCCATATATGATGAGCGGACGCTACTGGATTTCCGTCTATCCCGGTGTGGCTCTGATCATCCTGATCGTGGCGATCAATATTGTCGGCGATCAGGTGCGCGACCAGTTCAACCCGAGGCTGCGCCGATGACCGATCCCGTCCTGAGCATTCAAAATCTGAAAACACACTTTTTCACTCGCGCTGGTGTGATCAAGGCGGTGGATGATGTCTCGTTTGATCTGGCGCGCGGCGAGATCATGGGACTGGTCGGCGAAAGTGGATCGGGCAAGACGGTCACGGGCTTCTCCCTGCTGGGGCTGGTCGATCCTCCGGGCCGCATCGTCGAAGGCTCGGTCAAGCTGAACGGGACGGAGCTAACCACCCTTTCGGGTGCCGCACTTCGCTCGCGGCGGGGTCGGGAAATCTCGATGATTTTTCAGGATCCGATTGCTACGCTCAATCCGCTGCTGACCATCGGACAGCAGATGCACATGGCGATCAGCGCGCATGAGCGGCTGGGCAAAGGTGCCGCCACCGCCCGCTGTGCCGAGTTGTTGACCCAGGTTGGCATCCCCTCGGCCGAGGCACGGCTACGTGCCTACCCGCATGAATTTTCCGGCGGCATGCGGCAACGCGTGGCCATTGCCATTGCCCTGCTCCACCGCCCCGCCGTTCTGGTCGCGGACGAACCGACAACCGCGCTCGATGTCTCGATACAGGCGCAAATCCTACTGCAAATGCGCAAACTGGCAGCAGAGACGGGCACCGCGATGATATGGATCAGCCATGACCTTGCCGTTGTGTCCAGCTTGGCTACCAAACTCGCCGTGATGTATGCGGGCAAGATTGTCGAGCAGGGGCCGACAGCCACGCTGCTGCGCGACCCGCGCCATCCCTATACTGCGGGTCTGATTGCCTCGCTGCCCGCGATGGCCAAACCCGGCACCCCGCTGACCCAGATCCGCGGTACCACGCCCTCGCTGTTGTCGCTCCCTGCGGGCTGCCCTTTTGCGCCGCGCTGTGACCGGCAGACAGAGACCTGTCTGGAAAAGCCGCAGTTGACAATGGAGGGCGCGCGAGGCTGGCGCTGTTTCCATCCGGTCGGACACAACGCAGGAGCATTGGTATGAGCGCCTTTCTAAGCATCGACAACGCAAGCCGCCTGTTTGGCCCAAAGCTCAGCACTGGCGAGAAAATCGCGGCCAAACTGGGCGCAAAGGTCGAGACGCGCTCGGTCCGGGCCGTGTCCGCCGTGACCCTGTCGGTGCGCAAGGGCGAGACGCTGGGGCTAGTGGGTGAATCGGGCTGTGGCAAATCCACCCTAGGCCGCCTGATTGCCGGCATCCTGCCCCCCACCAGCGGCACCGTCACAATTGATGGCGCACCGGTTATGGTGGGCCGCAAAAAGGTGACCATCCGTGTTCAAACCGTGTTCCAGGACCCCTTTGCCAGCCTTGATCCGCGCATGAAGGTAGGCGAAACGGTGGCCGAAGGCCCTATCGCACATGGCCTGACCACGCGCGCGCACTCCAAAACATACGTGTCCGAGTGGTTTGAGCGTGTGGGCCTCGATCCGGTCTGGACCGACCGCTATCCGCACCAGTTCTCGGGCGGCCAGCGCCAGCGGATCGCCATCGCACGTGCCCTCGCAATGCAGCCCGATGTCCTTATCTGTGACGAACCTGTCGCCTCGCTCGATGTCTCGATACAGGCGCAAATCATCAACCTGTTTCTAACCCTGACCAAAAAGCTGGACCTGACCTGTGTATTCATCAGCCACGATCTGTCCGTTGTGCAACACGTCAGTGACCGCGTCGCCGTGATGTATCTGGGCCGCATCGTGGAACTGGGGCCGGTGGCGCAGGTCTTTGGCCGACCGGCGCATCCCTACACCGCTGCTCTGTTCGGAAGTGTACCGAAACTGGTGCTTGACGCGGATGAGCTGGTCCATTTCGACACGATCGAGGGCGAAGTGCCGTCCCCCCTTTCACCGCCCTCCGGCTGCTATTACCATCCCCGCTGCCCACTCGCCTCGCCGCAGTGTTCTAACGCAGCCCCGCCCACAACGGCAGTGTCCGATGTGCGTAGCGTTGCCTGCTATCATTCGGACGCGCAACTGCGGCTTGGCCCGCAAAGCTGACAAGATTTGAGGGCCCGCGCTATGTCCTGCTCCTTCTCATCAGGGCGGCGCGCCTTGTAGCGTGGTCAAAACATAGTGGTTAGGTGTTCCATCCCGGACGACCACATAGATCCTCGGCGGTCTGCATTCTTCATGGCAA
>NZ_JBALVJ010000090.1:0-11261 GCF_036961165.1 Sulfitobacter sp.
TCGTCATCTTCATCAAAATCTCCTCAGATATCTTGCCGAGAAAATGCTACTTCCGTATCCCCTTAGTTTCGGGGGGGATTACCGTAGCATCGCTGAGATATTACGTTTCTGACCGGGACAACCAAAAGCCGACGCTCAAAACTGATTTTTGCATTCACCAATGCAGGTGTTTACGGGAGACCTCGACTGTTTGAGCAATTTTGCTCTTCGAACGAAATACAGCATCATTAGTTGGTAGGTCTAACGCCATGAGCACTTTACTGCGGATCAACTGAAAAGACCGCAACAGGAGTAGAAAAGCCACTAAATGTTACGTCACCGATTGGCCTGCATGATCGGTTCTCACCCAAGCCAGCCCGCGTCGCGTCGTCAATCAAAATCGGGCAGGACGCCTTTTTGGTATGTCCCTCAAGCCGTGAGGCGAGGTTCACCTTGTCGCCTATGCAAGTGTAGGTAGCCCGCTGTTTGGTGCCGGCAAAGCCCGCCACAACCTCGCCCGTTGCGATGCCGATGCCCAGCCTGATTTTGGGCTTTTGCTCCGCTGCCTGTTCGAGATTGAATTGCGCAATAATCGCCTGCATGTCCTGTGCCGCAGCCACCGCGCTTGCGGCGGGGTTTTTCAAGGGTTGTGGTGCCCCGAACAGAACCATCAACCCGTCGCCGATCATCAATGTGACAATGCCACCGTGCTGATCAATCGCTTCGAACATCAGGGTGTAGTAGATGTTGAGCAACTCAATCGTGTCCTCGGGAGACTGGCTTTCCGAGATTGTTGTAAACCCCCGAATGTCACAGAACAGGATCGAGGCATGCACGCGCCGCCCGCCCAATTTGAAACCGGTCTCTTGCAGGTCCTTCACAACTTCGCTGGTGGCAAAGCGGCGCAGCAGGGTCTCTTGTTCGTCCCGCAGGCGCTTTTTCTCAAGGCTGGAGGACAGGCGTGCGCGTAAGAGTACCGGATTGATAGGTTTTGGCAGGTAATCGTCCGCGCCCAGATCAATGCAGCGCACGATGTTGTCCACCCCCTCGACCGAGGAGGTGACGATCACGGGTATGTCCTGAAGTGACGGCTCAAGTTTGATGGCTTCCAGCACCTCAAACCCGTCCATCTCTGGCATTTCGATGTCGAGCAACATCAGATCGAATGTCCCCGTCCGCAGCATGTCCATGGCCGCCCGTCCGTTTTCGGCGACTGTTGCGATATATCCCAGCAGTTCAACGCTGCGCGATAGCAGCAGCCGATTGACGCGGTTGTCATCGACGATAAGCAGGCGTGCGCCGGGATCAAACATGCTGCAATTCCTTTAAGGCGTCAGCGGCACGGGTGAATTCCGCTTCCAATTCGGTGACGCTTGCCTGCACCTCAGGCGTAACATCCGACACCTCCATCAGTTCAAGCGCGCGCGCAGGGGTGACCAGAGCATGCGCGCCAAAAACCTCTGCGTTGGATTTGATCGAGTGGGCTGCCCGCCGGAAACCGTCTGCATCTCTCATATCAAGGGCAGTGCGCAATTCATCGAACATGATCGGCGCTTCCTCAAGAAATGCCGTGACAAGCTCCACCACAAATTCGGCCCCTGCAGCCTCTTTCAGTTCGTCATAGACGGCGCTGTCGATTACATCGCTTGTCATTTTGTTCCCCTTCGAACAGACACCAGTTTGAGCGCTTCGATCAGTTTCGGCACGCGAATGGGTTTAGCGATATAGTCGTCCATACCGGCGGCAAGACACATTTCGCGATCCCCTTGCATGGCATTTGCGGTCATGGCGATGATCCGGGGGCGCTGATCCGGTGTCTTGTCACGAGTGATGCGGCGAGATGCCTCCAGCCCGTCCATTTCGGGCATTTGCACGTCCATCAGGACCACGTCATAGGTTTGCCGCGCGACGCTCTCGACCGCTTCAAGCCCGTTGCTGGCAAGGTCCGCGCGGTACCCCATCTGCTCAAGCAGACGCAGGGCGAGCTTTTGGTTCACCCGATTGTCCTCCGCCAGAAGGATCCGCAAGGGATGGGCTTTGGCCAGTTCGGGTTGCGTTTTGGGGCTGTCCGGTTTGGCAGTCGCAGATTTACCACCTACTTTGGGGGCAAAGACCGTCACCAACGTGTCAAAGAGCTGCGATTGGCGCAGGGGTTTGGCCAGATAGGCGTCAAAGAGATCACTTTGCGTCTCAGACTCCCGAATGCCCAGTGAGCTGAACAGGATCAGAGGCAACGACGCGTTGATCTTGCGGATTTCATGGGCCAATGCACGGCCGTCCATTTTAGGCATGTGCATGTCGAGAATGGCAATGTCGAATGCCGCGCCCTCCATCACCCAATCCAGCGCCTCTTTCGGTGTTTCGGTGCCGCGTGCCTGCATCCCCCATTTGTCGGTCTGCAAGGTCAGGATTTTCCGATTGGTGGCATTGTCATCCACGATCAGAACCCGTTTACCACGCAATTCGTTTTGCTCTCCCACCAGATCACGGGCATGGGCCTGAGGCAGGTCAGCGGCGCGGGTCTGAATGGTAAAGCTGAAGGTTGAGCCCATACCCAACCCGGCGCTGGCGGCGGTCATCGTGCCACCCATCAATTCGGCTAGCCGTTTGGAGATCGCGAGGCCAAGGCCCGTCCCGCCATATTTGCGTGTCGTCGAACTATCAGCCTGACTGAAAGACTGAAACATGCGTTTCATCCCTTCCGGTGAAAGGCCGATCCCGGTGTCGCGGACGGTAAAGGTCAACTCCATCAGGTCGCCTTTCAGTGGAGTTGCTTTCACCGACAGAACCACCTCGCCTTCTTCGGTGAATTTGACAGCGTTTGACAATAGGTTCAGAAGAATTTGTCTGAGCCGCGTGAGATCGGTGCTGACCGCTTGAGGCACGCTGTCGTCATAGACGTAAGCCATATCCAACTGCTTTTCAGCAGCACGGCTGCTAACCAGATCAAGCGCGGTTTCGATACAGTCACGCAGATCGACGGGCGCGGTTTCGATGTCCATCTGCCCGGCTTCTATCTTGGAGAAATCGAGGATTTCGTTGATGATCCCCAGCAAGGCATCGCCACTGGTGCGGATGGTCTCGGCATAATCCAGCTGTTCCGGGTTCAGCTCCGTATCCATTAATAGGCCGCTCATCCCGATCACCGCATTCATCGGCGTGCGGATTTCGTGGCTCATGGTGGCAAGGAAGGCGCTCTTGGCCTCATTGGCTTTCTCGGCAGCGGCGCGGGCGTCTTGAGCGTCGCGGAAGAGACGGACGTTTTCGATGGCGATCACAGCCTGATCACAGAAGGAATGCGCCAATTCGATTTCGTCGTCGGTGAAGGCAGATGCGGTTTCTGTCCTAGAAAAGATCAGTACGCCGACACAGTCCTTGCTTTTGATCAAAGGCAGATAAATACTTGACTTCAGGTCGAACTTCTTTGCGGCTTTAATCTCGTGTGGTGGCAAATCGGTTATTGAGAAATCAGGGATGTGGATCATCTTGCCCGTCGTTATGACTTGCGAGGGGAAGTTCATTTCCGGCCTGATCTTCACAGGTCGCGGATCAAGGCGGGCCAATTGCCCAGTATCTTTTGCATACCCGGCGACGGGCACAAAGGTGTCGCCATCGCGTAAAAGAACTGCGCCACTATCGCACCGCATCAGGCGGGTGCCCGCTTCGGCGATGGCCATGAAGACCAGCTTTGCGTCCTCCTGTGCTCCGCTGATAACCCGCAGGATATCAGCAATTGCAGTTTGCCGCACAAGGGCCGTCTGCGTTTCATTGAACAGCCGCGCGTTCTGGATCGCAATGATCGCCTGATCAGCAAAACTTTCCAACAGGTCCATGTCCCGCTTTGTGAACGGTGCCCAGTCAGAAGCACCCAGAATACGTGTCAGAAAAAGCCCGCCCACGGGTTTGCCCTGCCACATCATCGGCGCGACAAGACTGGAGAGGTTGGAGAATTTTTTCGCAATCCGGAACAGCCCGTCAGGCACATCAGACCCGTTCAAAGCATCCGGATAATGCATCACTTCGCCGCTCAGGACTGCCTGTGCGATGATCGTCTGCTCAACGGGCATCGGGCGGTAGGTTTCAGTCGTGAGTTTTGCATTGGCTCCAAAGATAGCCTCAAGATGCACCAGACCGTTGTCATCCAACGTCACAAGCGACAGGTCCGAACTGGGGATCAGGCGCTGGCAACTTTCCAGAATTTTGTCAAAGACAGGTTGGGCATCCTCAACCGAATTGCTGATGACCTCCAGCACCTCTGCGGTCGCGGTCTGCCGTTCAAGGGCTTCGCTGGTTTCCTTGAACAACCGCGTGTTCTGGATCGCGATAACCGCCTGATCGCAGAAAGTTTGGGCCAACTCGATTTCTTCAGCAGTAAAAGCGCGGGGTGTTTTGTTGCGCGAAAACGTCAAGACGCCGACGCATTCGTCGTCGCGCAATAGCGGAAGAAATAGGATGGTTCTTGTATCATATTTTCGCAACACATCCACGTCCTGCGGCTGCAAATCGGCATCTGCGACATCCGTCAGGTGTACCAGTGATTTCGACACCATGGCCTTTGAGGGCATGTTCTGGGTCGGGTCAATCTTGACCGGATCGCTGCGCAACGAGTCCAGCCTACCCTCGGGTGTGAACCCTGCCACCGGAGAAAAATGATCGCCGTCGCGGACCAAAACTGACACGCTGTCACTCTTGAGCAAGTGAACGCCAGCTTCGGCAATCGCGTAAAACACCGGCTTTGCATCTTGCTGCGCGCCGCTGATGACGCGCAGGATGTCTGCACTGGCGGTCTGGCGCACAAGGGCGGTCTGGGTTTCCTTGAATAGCCGCGCGTTCTGGATGGCGATGACTGCCTGATCGGCAAAGCCCTGCATGATGCGCAGTTCCTTGTCGTTGAAGGCCCGTTCCGAGCGCGCCACGCCGACCACGCCGATGCCCTTGCCCTCCCAGATCATCGGGGCGAAGGCGACCGAGTGATAGGACGCAATCCGCGCCATCTTTTGCAGAACCGGCGGGGTGTCTGGGTTGGTAGTGCAATCAGCATAGTTTGCAACCTGCCGCGTGCGTATGGCCTCGCCCGCCGGGGTAATTTCCCAAGGGGCCGGGAAGGTTTTGAGAAGTTCGTCGCGGTAGTTTCCCAGATATGCGGCGACCTGCAACAAACCTTGATCGTCGATCAGGAGCACATCCAGTTCCTCACCGCCAAAGAGATGCTGGCAGCTTTCCAAAATCTTCTCGAAGACAGGCTGCGTGTCCTCGACCGATTGACTGATCACGCTGAGGATTTCGGCAGAGGCTCTTTGCTGCTCCAGCGCTTCGGTCACTTCCTCCGTGCGTTCCTGCAACGCACCAAAAACCTGTGTGTTGTTGATTGCGATCACCGCCTGTGCCGCAAATGTTTCCATCAGGGCGACTTGTCTGGATGAAAACGGCGATACTTTGGAATCAGCAAGAATAAGCACGCCAACGACAACATTGTTCTGAATCAGAGGCACACCAAGAATGGCCCGGTACTTCCCGATCCGTGCCGCTTCTTTCCATTTGTAGTCATCGGACTCTGTGTCTTCATAATACACTGTCTTGGCCAGTGAGGCAGTCTCTCCGATGCAACTGCCTGGGCCAGGCGTAATCGGATTTGCACGCAGGTACCGAATGAAATCATCTTCGATTTGATGTGTCGATTTGATGTGAAACAGTCCATCATCTGGATCGAGAAACGCCATTGCGGCGTATTGCGGCTTACAAATTCGCGTGGCGACATCCAGGATTTCGCCCAGAACCGGATCCAATTCGTTTGGCGATTTGGAAATCACCGTCAATACATTCGACGATGCTTTCTGATACTCCAGCGCTTCTTGCGTTTCGATGAAAAGCTGCGTGTTGCGCAGCGCAATGATCGCCTGATCGCAGAATGATTGCGCCAGCGCGATATCCTGCGTCGAGAAGGCCGTCCGCGTTGTCGTGCCAAGGACCAGCGAGCCGAGACATTCGTCGCCCTGAACGAGTGGCATGTAAATTGCGCCTGTCAGTCCCAACTGCTTGCCGCGCTCCACCTCATGCGGGGGCAGATCGTAATTCACCCAGTCGATGATATGCTGCGTTTCGCGGGTCACCATGGCACGCGACGGGAAATTCATGTCCGGGTCCAGAGGCTGTAGAGGCATTCCGTCCGGGGTAAAGCGGGTGGCCAGTTTGCGCGCGCCTTCCTGGGTTTTGTCGGTGATCAGCGCACCGCCGCGCCGCGCCGCCGCCGCCGGCCCGTAGTGGTCTCCCTTCAGCAGGTGAAAGATCGCCATATCGCAATCAATCATCTGGGCCGCACTGCTGACGATCGTGTCGATCACTGGTTGCACGTCCGTCGGGGATTGACTGATGGCGCGCAGAATGTCGGTGGTAATTGTTTGACGCTTGAGTGCCTCGGTCACCTCTGCCGTGCGTTCCTGCGTTTCACGCAACAGCCGCGCATTCTCAATGGCGATGCTGGCCTGATTGGCAAAGCTTTGGACCAATTCGACGTTTGCGGGCGCAGGCGGCGTCGTGTCTGGCCATGCCAGATTGATCACCCCCCAGACCCGGCCATCGGCCTTGATCGGAACGCCCATCAATCGTTGGAAACCAACTTTTGCTGCCAGCTCCGGCGAGAAATAGTCATCCGTCAGAACATCGTCGATATGTACGGTGGTGCCGCTTGTGACGACCCGCGGCGAGAGGTGGCCACTGGTGCCCTTGAACGGATAATCCGCCAAAAGATCATCAATCGTATCCGACGGAAATCCGGACTGGGCACAGAAATGATAGAGTTCCCCATCGAACCGGTCGAGCGCACAAAAACTTGCGCCACAAAGCTCAGCAGATTTCTGCACGATCAGATTGAACATCGGTTGCAGATCAGACGTGGATTCGTTGATGACTTGCAGGATTTCGGCGCTTGCCTTTTCGCGCACCAATGCCTCAGTCACCTCCGCCGTACGCTGCTGCACCTCGTCAAACAACCGCGCGTTGCCGATGGCGATTACGGCCTGTGAGGCAAACATTTCCAGCAATGCGATCTGCTTGGGCGAGTAGGCCGAGCGCTTCTCGTCAGCCAAGGCAATGACCCCCAGCGCCACCCCGTCCTTGACGAAAGGCACCGCCAGTGTGGTCAGATATCCACCGCGCTGCGCCGCCTCTTTCCATTTGTAGCTGTCGTCGGCTTGGGTGTCTTCGATATAAACGGTTTCGCACAACATCGCCGCACGCCCGGAGCTGCTGCCGTGATTTTGCCGAATGGGGTTCGCACGCAGAAATTCCTTAAACTCGTCATCGACATGGTGCATCGAAATGACGTGGTACAGGCCATCATCGGGGTTCAGAAGAGCGACATAGGCATATTGCGGGTCACACAGCCGTGCTGCCACCTCAAGAATGACGTCCAGCACAGGCTGTAATTCATTGGGAGAGCGGGAGATGACGCCCAGCACCTCGGACGTGGCAGTCTGATACTCCAGCGCCTCTTGAGTTTCAGCAAAAAGGGACGCGTTTGCGATCCCGATGCCGGCCTGTCCTGCGAATGTTTCGACAAGGTCCACATCTGACGCGCTTGGTTTCTGGCCATCCGGAAAGGCAAGGACGATAATGCCCCAAACCTTGGCGCCGACATGGATCGGGACGCCCATCATGTGGCGGAAACCCTTCAAACGTGCAATTGCGTGATTGGGATAATCAGGGTTTTGGGCATCCTCAATATGTGCGGTTTGCCCAGTACGTATCGCCTGAGCGCTCAGGCTGCCTTCTACTGGAGGTGTGGGGGGATTGGCTGCGCTGAACTGCTCCATTTCCTCTGGCGTAAAGCCATGATGGGATATGAAACGGGTCAATTGTCCATCATAGTGCCACATGACGCTGATTTTCGCACCGCAAAGCTCTGCGGCCTTCTGGTTCACCAGATCAAAGACCGGTTGCAGGTCTGTGCCAGAACTGTTGATCACCCGCAGGATTTCCGAGGTCGCCGTCTGGCGGGCCAGAGCATCCTGGGTCTCCTTGAACTGCTGTGCGTTTTCGATGGCGATGACGGCCTGATCGGCAAAGGATTCCACCAGCGCAATTTCATCTGCCGAGAAGGGCTTCACCTCTTTGCGGCTCAGGGTGATGTTGCCAAACGCTACGCCGTTCCTCACCAAAGGCACGTTGAGATGGGTGCGCGACCCCTCCACATCGACCAGTGAGACCCGCCCTGGATGCCCCGCGCGGTAAAGGTCGGTGTCCTTCAAATCCTCCGTATGGACGACGCGGGCTTCATTGACGGCGATGCACATGCCCAAGGGTTCGCTTAGATCGAAGGTGAACCCAATTGGGAAAGACCCTTGATCCTCTCCCTTTGACCCCATCATCAGCAGATGCGTACGGGCCTCGTTGACCAGTTGCAAACCACTGCCCTGCGCATGGCACAGCCGCTCTGCCCGGTCCAGAATGGCGCGAAAGACGGGCGTTTCATCATCGCGGCTCTGGCTGATGACCGACAGGATTTCCTTGGTCGCAGCCTCGTGCTCCAGACGGGTCTGCACCTCGCGAAACTGGCGCACGTTCTCGATGGCGATGACAGCTTGGGCGGCAAAGGTCTCGACTAGTGCGATCTCGTTCTCGGTGAAGGGCGTCACCTCAAGGCGAAAAAGTGTGATCAGACCAATTGCGGCATCATCCTTGATCAACGGCACAAACAGGACGCTACGAAGACCGCTGGTCTCCACCATGGACTGGACCACAGGGCTTCCCGAAGCATAAAGGTCGCTTTGTCCCATATCATCAAAGGCGATTAACCTGCCCTGAACAACACATCTGGCGGCGTAAGACAGGCTGGGATCAACCTTCATCTGGCCGTCATCATACATCTGAACCACACTGGAGGGGACGTTGATATGGGCCGCGAGCTTTTGCACTTCATCCTGCGCTGTTGCGAGGATCAGAGCGGCCATGGGTGCACTGCAAAGCGCCTGCGCCTTTTCAAGAATCGCCCGAAACACCGGCGCTTCATCGTCTTGGGTCTGGCTGATGACCTTGAGCACGTCAGATGTCGCCGCCTCACGCTTGAGCCGGTTCTGGATTTCGCGGAACTGGCGCACGTTCTCAATGGCAATCACGGCTTGGGCGGCAAAGGTCTCGACCAGCTTGATTTCGGAGGCTTGGAACGGGCGCACCTCGCGGCGGCTCATTGCGATGGCACCAACGGCAAGATCGTCGCGCATCAAAGGGACGACTAACCGGGTGCGAATGCCTTCGACGTCGACCATTTGGAGCGCGGCCGGGGCGCCGCTCTTGTAGGCTTCAGTTTCTGCGCAGTCGTGAACATGCAGGACCTTGGCGGCCCGTATTGCCACACCTGCTGTGAGCATCGAATCAAATGGCCAACTCGCGCCGACATTGAGCGTGGTGCGGTTGTGCCCCCAGTTTGCCGCCAACTGAAAAGACGTGCGTTTCTCATTGGTCAGTATGAGGGCGGATTGATCCGCACTGCACAGCGTCGCTGCCTTTTCCAAAATGATGTCAAAGACTTGCCTCTCATCTTCACGGCTCTGGCTGATCACGCTCAATATATCGCTTGTCGCCGCTTCCCGCTCCAGGCGGGTCTGCAATTCACGGAACTGGCGCACGTTTTCAATGGCTATGACGGCCTGGGCTGCAAAGGTTTCGACAAGCTGAATTTCCAACGGTGAAAAGGATCGAACAGCCCGACGGCTTAGCGAAATGCAGCCAATGGCAATGCCGTCCTGCAAAAGCGGCACAATCAGCCGTGTCCGAACCCCTTCGGTTTCCACCAGATCGACAGCAATCGGATCGCGGCTCTTGTAGGCATCTGTCTGGGCATAATCCGCGATGTGAACGACCTTGGCTGATCGGATCGTCGTAACAACTGAAAGGGGCAGATCAAGAGAGAATTCAAGGCCCGGCTGCCACGCCGTGCGGTCATGCCCCCAGTCAGACATAAGGCGGACATGTGTGCGGCTGTCATTGACAAGCTGGAGCCCACCCTGATCCGCACAGCACAAGATGACGGCTTTTTCCAAAATCATGTCAAAGACCTCTGTCTCGTCTTCGCGGCTTTGACTGATGACCCTCAGGATGTCGGATGTTGCTTCCTGCTTTTCCAGCGAGTCCCGAAGCTCTTTGAACTGGCGCAGGTTTTCGATGGCGATGACCGCTTGAGCGGCAAAGGTCTCGACCATAGCGATCTGATCATCCGTGAAGGGTTTCACCTCTCGCCGGTAGAGGGCGATGTTACCAAGGCAAAGGTCACCTTTCATCAGCGGTACGGCCAGAAATGTGCGCACGCCTTCCACATCTACAACGCTGGTGCGTATCGCATCACCCGCGTCATAAAGCGTTGTTGCAGCAAGGTCATCGAAATGCACAATCCTGCCTTCGCGCATGGAAGTGTTTGTGGCAAGCGCGGAATCGAGGTGCCAGACCGTCTCGCCCACCGCCAAATGGCGCAGTTTTTCTCCCCAATGGGCGACCATCAGTGCCGTTTTACGGTCGTTCTGAATGATGTTGAGGCTGGCCATCGGCGCACCACACAGGGTGGCCGCGTGTTCCAATATGATGTCGAACACCGGTTGGATATCGTCTTTTATGCCATTGATCGCACGCAGAATTTCAGCCGACGCGGTGGCCTGCGCGCGCTGCTCCACCAATTCCGCTTCAAGTGCTTGGAGCTTCTGTTTGGTCGCTTTGTCGGTCGAGGGAATATCTGAAACCACGTGGTGCGCTCTCTGCTACAGTTGAAATGCAAAAGTCAGATCGATAGCAATACGGTAATCACAAAATGCTATTTGCTTTCGGTTTCATTGTACAGGCGGCACTGGGTCTGGCATGGGCTCACGTTTACATCTCACGATCCCGCTTGGGACGTCTGGTTGGGGCCGCTGCACCGACAATGCCGAATAAAGCTGCAAATGTTTGGTTTGGGCCGACCCTCCCAAAGTCAATGTCCGCTTTGCGGGGCGGTCTCAACTGATCGACGCAACACATGCATTGAAACGCTCTGCGGGAGTTTCGTATCCTAGCGTCATACGTGGTCGCTCGTTGAGCTGTCTTGCAACGGCGCTCAGCTTTGCTTGACTATGTATCGACAAATCTGTGCCCTTTGGAAAGTACTGTCGCAGCAGGCGGTTGGTGTTTTCGTTTGAACCGCGTTGCCACGGGCTGTGAGGTTCGCACAAATAGACGTCAATATCGGTGGCTAAGGTGAACTTCTTATGAAGTGGTCCGGCAAAATTGGACAGCGTGCTAAGATGTATCCAACCCGAACG